>JBFWWU010000015.1:0-103125 GCA_050246015.1 Phycisphaerales bacterium | reverse complement strand
CGTTCCTTGGCGCTCATGCCCCGCACGCCACAACCTCGGACCAGCGCTCCACGGCCCTGTCCATGATGGAGCTCCAGCGCCACGCCATGCTGATGTACACGAGTTGTGCGTGGTTCTTCGATGACGTGGCGGGGATCGAGACCGTCCAAGTGATCCAGTACGCCGCGCGCGTCACCCAGCTCGCCCGAAGCGTTCTTGGGCTCGAACTCGAGGCGGAACTTCTCGAGCGGCTCTCCCGCGCCAAGGGCTCGATGAAGGACTATCCCGACGCCCGCGCGGTCTACGAGAAGATCGTCCGACCCGCGATGCTCGACCTGCACCGGGTCGGCGCGCACTATGCGCTACACCGTCTCTTCGACGGCGGTCACAACGCGCTCTACGCGTTCGATGTGCAGCCCGGAACCGAACGCCGCTTCACCGCGGGCCGCACCCGCCTCCTCGTCGGTCACGCCGTTTTTCAGTCTCGCGTGACGCTCGAATCTCACCAGTTGAGTTTCGCCGCGCTGCATCTGGGGGACCACACCACCTCCTGCGGCGTGCGTACCTTCCGCGGGCAACAGAACTACGACGAGATGTCGAGCGCCGCGGAACAGGCCTTTGACGCCGCCGACTTCGCCGCCGTGCTGCGCGCCATGGACCGCGAGTTCGGCCATCGCTCCTACAACATCGCCTCGCTCTTCCGCGACGAGCAGCACGCGGTCGTGCGCAAGATCCTCGGACCCACGCTCCAACAGATCGACACCTCCTACCTCTCGATCTACGAGCAGCACGCCCCCATGGCCCGGTTCCTGCGCACCCTCAACCTGACTGTCCCGCGCCGTATCCAGTTCGTCGGGTCGTTCGTCCTGAGCCAGACCATCCGACGCCTCTTCGACCAGTCTCCTTTCAACTTGCAGCGCGCCCTTGAAATGGTTGAGGAAGCACGCCGCGAAGGGATTCAACTCGACCAGCCCACCATTTCCCATGCCGCACGCAACGCGATGCGTCGGCTCGCATCCCAGGAATCCCCCGACGGCAGTTCGCTGCTGTACCTCTCCGGGATGAGTGACCTCGCCAGAATCGCCGCCGCCCTGCCATTCGAGGTTGATGTCTGGCCGCTTCAGGAGGCGTTTATCAACCGAGTCATGCCCTACGCCGCCGCTCAGCGAGTCGCCGCTCAGGCTCGCCACGAAGAACCGTGCGAGTGGGTCCGCGCGTTCGACGCCCTTGGCGAAACCCTCAAAGTGGTCATCGCGTGAACCCGAGCCCGGTCGCCACGTACCGCCTCCAACTCACGCCGGCCTTCGGCTTCGGCGACGCCGCCGCCGTCGTTCCGCACCTTGCTCGCCTGGGCATCTCCCACATCTATCTCTCGCCCATCTTCGAAGCGGTGCCCGGGAGCACCCACGGCTACGACCAAACCAATCCGAACCGCCTCCGCGCGCAGTTCGGGGGTCCTGCCGCCTTCGACAACCTCTCCAACGCCGCCCGCCAGGCCGACCTGCAACTGCTCGTTGATATCGTCCCGAACCACATGGCGGCGCACCACGACAACCCATGGTGGTGGGGACTTCTGGCAGAAGGCCCGGGCTCACGCTTCGATCGATACTTCGACGTCGATTGGGACGCCGCCGATTCTCGGATCATCCTGCCCGTTCTGGCTCGCACGCTTGAAGAGACGATCGATAGCCACCAGATCTCGATCGAGCGCGACGCGGGAGGCAGGCCGTACGTCGCCTACTTCGATCGGCGCTTTCCGCTCCGCGACGAATCGGTCCGTGCCCTGCTCGCCGCTCCTGCTCCGGCGACCGGCCCGGCGCTCTGGAAGGTCCTTTCCGACCAGCACTATTGCCTCGAGTTCTGGCGCACGGGCCTGGACCGCCTCAACTACCGGCGATTCTTCGACATTCCCGACCTCCCTGCCCTGCGAATCGACGACCCCCGCGTCTTCGACGAGCTGCACGCCGGCGTCTTCGAACTCGTCCGCGCGGGCGCGATCCACGGAGTCCGGATCGACCACGTGGACGGCCTCGCCGACCCGCGCGCCTATTGCCGCAGGCTCCGCCGGGGACTCGTGGCCGCCGCACCGCATCGCCACACGTGGGTACTCGTCGAAAAGATCCTTGCGCCCGGCGAGTCACTCCCCGCCGACTGGGGAATCGACGGAACGACCGGCTACGAGTTCCTCGCCGCCAGCGCCGCGCTTCAGACGAGTCCCGATGGCCTCGCGGCGCTTCGCCGGGATGCGGCCTCGCACCGGGCCGCGCCGCACGACTTTGAATCCCTCCGCGTCACGTGCAAACTCCTCGCCGCCGAGCGCCTTACCCCGGAACTCTCCCGCGTCACCCGCTTGTTCACCGCCGCGCTCAGCGCCGCCCGAATCCCGCGCGGCGCCGGGTCGATTCGCCGCTGCCTGATGCACCTCGGCGCCCACCTGCACGCTTATCGCACCTACATCGACCAGCGCGGCGTCTGTGGTGCCGAGGCGGAGCGGCTCGACCTCGCGACCCGGCTCGCCCGCCGCACCCTTCCCGACAGTGACCATCGCACGCTCGATTCGCTCTGCGACCTGCTGCACCTTGACGCGCCCTTTTCCGAGGGCGACTCGCGCGCCGCCGCTCTCGCCGCGATCACTCTCTTCCAGCAGTTCACCGGCCCCATGGCCGCCAAGGGCGTAGAGGATACCGCGCTCTATCAAGACGCGGCTCTCCCCTCGCTGAATGACGTCGGCTCCGAGCCCGTCCTGCGCGAACCGTCCCAAGCGATGCAATCGCTCCTGACCGATCGCGCCGCCCACTGGCCCCTGGCACTCAACACCACCGCCACGCACGACACCAAGCGCGGCGAGGACACCCGGGCGCGGATCGCGGCCCTCTCATGGGCGCCTGCTCTCGTGATCGACGCCCTCGCCGACGCCCGCCGCGCCTGCGCCGCCATCCAGCCGCTCACCCGCATGGGCCCCGCCCCGGAACCGGTCGCCCTTTCGCTGATCCTCCACACCCTCGTCGCGCTCCTGCCGCTCGACGCCGATCCACCTCCCGAACTCGCGGCGCGCCTCAAGGCATACCTCCTCAAAGCCTCGCGTGAAGCCAAGATCCGCACGAACTGGCTCGACCCGGACACCCAGTACGAAGCCGTCGGCGATTGCTTCATCGATTCGCTCTTCTCCACTCCCGCCGGCTCTGACGCCCTCCAATCGCTCCGCCGCATCGCTTCCATCACACGCCCGCGCGCCGCGCTCGAATCGCTCGCGTCCATCCTGCTCAAGGTCCTCTCTCCCGGCGTCCCGGACATCTACCAGGGCGGCGAATCCATCGACCTCTCGCTGGTCGATCCCGACAACCGCCGGCCGGTTCCCTGGTCCGTCCACCAGTGCCTTCTCGGGGACTTGAAGAGCGCCTGGAACCGTCACCCCCCTTCGGCCGCACGCGATCACCTCGCCGACCTTTCCTCGCCGCGCGCCAAACTCTTCATCACCTGGCGCGCCTTGGCCCTGCGCCGTCACCTGTTGCGGCTCGATTCCTCGCTTCGGATTGCCACGTTCGAGTCCACCCCCGGCTATCGACGCTGGACGCTCGTCGCCGGCGGTACGACCGCCACTGCATCCATCGAGTTCGCCGATTCGCTCGCTCCTCACCCACCAGGCCTCAACCAACTCTCCGGCAGCTCGGACGCCTCCCGGCTTCGTGTCGTCCTTCACGGGGTCGATTCTCTTGTCTGCTAAGCACCGCACGGCAACCCAAGGCGAAAGACTTGCTGACAACGCCCGAACTACCGGTTCCATGCACATGCGTCCCGTTCCACCCTCCTAGACTTCTGCTTGATCCGCACCCACGAGATTTGACGACCGGTCGCGACGCGTGCGGACCCGCTTGCTCGCACTCTCTGGAATCGCCCGCCATGACGCCATCTTCCGCCGCCGCCCACACCCCCGCCAAGCACAACGGCGGCCCGGCGCTTCACAAGTCTCCCGCCGGCCCACGCCCCTCCGACTCCCTCTCGCGCGACACGCTCGTCCGCTGGCTCCACGACATGATGCTCATCCGCGAGTTCGAGGTGCGCTGCGCCCAGGCCTACCAGCAAGCCAAGATCGGCGGCTTCTGTCACCTCTACATCGGCCAGGAAGCCTGCGCCGTCGCCACCATCAACGCCATCAACCATGACGACCCCGTCGTCACGGCCTATCGCGATCACGGGCACGCCCTGGTCCGAGGCATGGACCCCCGCGCCTGTATGGCCGAGATGTTCGGCAAGGCGACCGGGTGCGCCAAGGGTAAGGGCGGTTCCATGCACATGTTCGACCGTCCCAACTGGCTCTTCGGCGGCCACGGCATCGTCGGCGCGCAAACGCCGCTCGGTACCGGCCTGGCGTTCGCCGCTCGATACGAGTGGGAAGTGCTCGGGCACTCCGTGAATAATGAGCGCGGCGAACCCGTCGCGTACGACGACGCCGGCGGCCCCTCTCCCAGACTCCCCGCCAAGAAAAAAGTGGCCCTGTGCTACCTCGGCGACGGCGCGCTCAATCAGGGCGCCCTTCACGAAGCGATGAACCTCGCCGGCCTCTGGTCCCTCCCCGTCATCTACATCGTCGAGAACAACAAGTACTCCATGGGCACCCACATCGCCCGCGGCACGACGATGGCCCACAACCTCGAGGCCAAGGCCGCCGCCTACGGCATCGACGCCCTCACCATCAACGACGACGAAGGGCTTGACATTGTGAAACTCTACGACAAGTTCAAACCGTTCGCGGACTCCTGCCGCGAGCGCCAACGCCCCGGCTTCGTCGATCTCCACACCTATCGCTACCAGGGTCACTCGATGTCCGACCCCCAGAAGTACCGCACCAAGGAAGAAGTCGAAAAAATCAAGGAAGGCGACTCCATCGACGTCCTGGCCAAGCGCCTCCTCGCGGGCTCGCCCCCGATGCTTTCCGAGGAGCAGTTCCTCGCGATGCAGCAGGAAGTCAAGTCGATCGTCGCGGCGTCGGTGAAGTTCGCGGAGGAATCGCCCGCGCCGGACGCCGGAGAACTCTTCACCGACGTCTACGCGAATATCGAGAAGAACCTCAGCCCCGCCGCGCCGTATTCCCACGGGGCGAAAAACCCGCTGCTGTAGTTCTCTCCGAAACGCCGGTGGCAAGCGAGCGCCGGTCACCGTCGATCGATCGCAACCCCGGCGTTGTTTCGTCGGTCGATCACGTACATCACCCGCACCACCACATACGCGAGCAGCACCGCACCGAAGGTGTCCGAGAGGTAGTGCGCCCCGGCCAGCAGTCGCGTCGCTGCGCACCCGGTCGCCATCAGCATGAACACCGCCGTGCCGCGTGGCAGCATGATGCAGAGCGCGAAGCACGCGCCGAACGCGGTCGCCGCGTGGCTCGAGACAAAGCCCAGATCATTCCAGTGAAACCCGACGAATCGCTCCCGCAATGACGCAAATCGGTACCAGCCATCGGACACGTCGGGCTTGAGTCGCCCGACACACGCCTTGAGCACCTCGGCGAGGCCGCCTGAAACGAGCGAACTCAGCAGCAGGAATGTGGCGCGGCGCAGCGCCGGATGCGGGCCGGTGAAGTATCCGCCTTCGGGCGCGGACGAGCCGGCCGCGGCTTCCGCCACGCCGATACTCGTCCGCCTGGATCGGGGTGCATCGACCAGGATGAACACCACCGCCGCGAACACCCAGATGTACGGCGCGCCGATGATGCGCAGCGTCCGGTACCAGTCGGAAGATTCGAGTTTCGCGAGGGCGGCGGCGTCGTGCACGGCCACGTGCAGATAGGCCGCCCGGTCCCATGAGAGCGCGATCGCCATTCCGACGACCCAGGGCCACACACGCCGGGATGCCGACGATGCGCCACGAACGCCACGAGATACGTCCGCCGCTCGCGCTCCGGGCTCGACCGTCGCGGAACCCCGATCGCTGACGATCGTCGCGCCGTGACGCCGGGGTCTGGTGCCACCCGGTGCCTTCGCCGAACTGGGCCCGTCAGTAGACATGCGTGCCGATCACGTGAGTTGTGCACAGTGCTTGATCATGGCGTGCGACCGACCCAACCCCGGTATCCGAAGCCAAGATAGGCGTTCCGCCCTTGCTTGTTCTCCCCTTCAAGCCGCCCGTTCGGCGTGTCCACCGCTTCCACTCGCTCAAACATCGGCTCCCATTGCTCCTTCCGAGCACCCAGCAGCAGCGCCGGCCTCCCCACAAGTTCCGGTCGATCCAGACTCGCTTCATCCCAGAAATCCCAGGGCGTCGGCCGCCCCCCCATCCGGCTCGACGAGCACAACACCAGCGGCTGCTGCGGCAGGTAGTACGTCAGCACCGCCGCCGTCCCGTAGTGCTGCGCCACATAAAACGGCTCAAGCCCGGTCGGCTGCTTCAATCGCACGTATGCAAAGCCGTACGCGTTCAACCCCATCCGGTCCGCTTCCAGCAGATTCCTAGCGCGTCCGGAGAACAACTTCTCCGGCTTCACCCCAAGCGCCGGCCCCACCGCTTCAACGATCGGCTTGGTCGCAGCCATCATCCAATCCAGGCGCAGCATCACGGCGCCCGCGATGACGCCGTATATCACGCTCGTGTGCCACACCACCTGTACGAACGTCTCCGGCTTCCGCCGCGTCACGCCCAGTTTCGGCCTCGGCGCCGCCATCGCCCGCCATGCTCGCACCTGTTCCCCGAACGCCCGCATCCCCACCGACGCGCCGCATCCCGCGAGCGCCAGCAGCGTCACATATCCGCCCATCGCCCAGTTCCCCTCAGGCTCGGCGATGAGCGACACGACGAGATAGAACAGCAGGATCGGCGCCGCGCAGCACACCAGGAAGAGCGTGCCGAATGGCGCATCGCAAACAAGTGCTCGCAAGGGTCTATCTGAGCCCAATCGCGCCAGCGATGGGTCTTGCACGCGTTCAGGATCGTGTGACTCCCAAGACCGGGTGCTGGCGCCCCTCGGCTCAGATCGTTTGAGTCTCGCGACCGCCGCCGCGACGCCCAGCACGAGCAACGGGCCCACCATCCCGAACTGGCTGACGATGAACTCGGAAGTCCATTTGATCGGCCGCCATCGCTCGCCGCTTCCCCCCGGCGCGCCGGGCATGTCACCGCCCTGCACACCCAGATGACCGAGCAGATGCGCGATAGTCGCCCAATCATTATTCGAGTTCCAGATGACTACCGGGGCGAAGCCCGCGAGCATCAGCACCGCGCCGAACGCGAGCGGGATCGCCGCACGCTGCGGGATGTGTCGCGCGGCCGCCCGCCGCCGCGCGCGCCACGCGAACACCACGAGCCCCGGCACCAGCAGCAGAATCGTGTACTTGAACAGAAACCCGAGCCCGATCGCCGCTCCGCACGCCGCCCACCCCCACCGCCGCCCGCGCATGAGCGCCAGCATCGCGTTCAGGCACGCGACTGCCCAGCACGCGCAGTACGGGCCATCGATCGTCGAGAAGACCGCGGTGCCCTGAAAGATCGGCGACAACTGCACGGCGGCGGCGCCGAACAGCGCCGCTCGGCCGTCACACGTGAAACCTGGTTCCTCGCTCGTCGTGACCGAACTGATCTGTCCTCGTCGTCGGGAGAACTCCGCGCCGACCAACCCCGCCATCACCGCGACGCACATCGTCGTCACCACGTTCGCGAGCACGGCGACCACGCGAATCGACGCCTCGCTCGTCCCGAGCAGTTCAGTCGCCGCGCGAATAGCCCACGCGATGCCGGGGCCCTTGGTGTAGTACGACCAGTCCAGGTGCGTGGACCATACCCAGTAGTTGGCTTCGTCCTCCGCCAGCCGGTACGGGCAGAAGAGCGCGATGTAAACAAGCCGCGCCACCAGCACGGCGCAGGTGAACACCGCGGCCCCTGACATCCCTCTCCACTGGTTCCCGGACGACCGCGGTATGTTCATCTGGGGTCTCGTGCGAGTCACCTCGCCGGGTTCGGCACGGCCCGCAGAAACTCATCCTTTGAAACCGTGCGAACCTCGCTGGATTGCAGCGTCACATCAGCGCCCGTCGCGGCGTCCCTGAACCGTGCCGCTCCCCCGTACCCGTATCGCCCCGCGTTCCAGTTCGTCGTGTAGTACGACTTTCCACTGCCGACGTCCGTGACTTTGTAATACGTCGTGCAACCGATCATCGTTGCGCACACGCCGCACACGCACACCACACGAAGTGCTCTCTTCATCGCTCACTCCCACTCGAGACGTTTCATCCCTTCCGACCGAATCACGGTTCACCGGTCCAGTTCCGCCGCCACCACGTTGATCGACCCCAGGATCGCCACGACGTCGCTGAGCATGTACCCCTCGGTCAGTTTCTGCATGATCGAGTAGTTGATGAAGCACGCGGGCCGGGTCTTGACGCGCCACGGCCGGGCCGTGCCGTCGCTCACGATGTAGAACCCCTGCTCGCCGTTGGGGCCTTCGTTCCAGCCGTACGTCTCCGCGACCGGCGGCTTCCATCCGCGATTGGTCATGATCAGTTCGAAGTGCTGGATCAGCCCTTCGATCGAGCCGTACACGTCCTTCTTGCTGGGCTTGGTGATCTTGCCGTCGGCGAACGTGTCCACCGGCCCCGGCGGGATGGTGTCGATGAGTTGCTTGATGATCTCGATCGACTGCTTGATCTCTTCGACACGCACATGGAAGCGGGCGAAGACATCGCCGCCGCCGTTGCCGCTGGCCGGATCGTTCGCGACGATCACCTTGAACTTTACCGCCGGCGCGCCTTGTCCGTCCCAGTTGTCCGCGTAGCACAAGTACGGCATGTCCTTGCGCAGGTCGCGCGCCACGCCGCTCGCCCGCGCCATCGGCCCGCTCATGCTCCACGCGATCGCGTCTTCCTTCGTCAGCACGCCGATGCCGACGGCTCGATCAAGGAAGATCCGGTTCTTCATCAGCAGTTTCTCGGTGTCCTCGAGCGCCCTGGGGAGTTCGTCGTACACGAACTTCTTGACCATCTTCTTGAACACCTCTTCGTCCGGCAGGTCCTGCATCAGCCCGCCGACGCGCGACCAGTCCGGGTGGAAGCGCTGGCCCGAAATGAAATCCATGATGTCATAGATGGTCTCACGCGGGTTGAAGCAGTACAGGAACGCCGTGAACGCCCCGAGGTCCAGTCCCGCCGCGCCGACGCACAGCAGGTGGTTCTGGATCCGCGCGATCTCGTTCATGATCGTGCGCAGCACCTTGCACCGCGGCGTGATGTCGATGCCGAAGAGCCGCTCGACCGCGCCGTGCCACGTGATGTCGTTGTGGATCGGGGAGAGGTAGTCCATGCGCGACACGATCGTCACGTACTGGTTGTAATCCAGGTGCTCGCCGAGTTTCTCGAACCCCGAGTGCAGGTACCCGATGTGCGGCGTGCAGCGGGCGATCCGCTCGCCGTCCAGTTCCAGCACAAGGCGCAACGTCGTGTGCGTCGCCGGATGCTGCGGCCCGAAGTTGAGCACCCATCGCTCACCCGTATCCACGTGCCCCGCGAGGTACTTCGTGGTATCGATATCGACATCAAGCCCATCATGCGGCTTTAGAGTAAAAGGCATAGGGCCCATCGTATGCCCGCGCGCTCCTCGAACTCTTCGCGAGTGCCTAACGCCTAACGCCAAGTGCCTGATTCACCAAACTGGGCCCCGGACTCCTGAGAAGCACCCCCGTAACAACGACCCGATTCCAGACCAACTTCTCACCCGCCAGCCCCCTCCCGCGCCGATACCCTGAAGGCCACGCATTCGCTCATCGGAGATCCCAATGACCACCCGCTCGGCCTATCGCGCCCTCGTCTGCTCAACACTCGCTCTGATCGTCGGAGCACTCCCCCTGATCTCGCTCTCCTGCGCGGCCAAGCCGAAGAACTACGCCCGCCCCATGGCCCGCGACGCCACACCGCGCCCGGCCGCTGCTTCCAAGCCCCCGCGCAACGCCCCGGCGTCCGGCAACGGCGCGGGCACCGACTGGTCCAGCGCCGTCGCCCGCACGCAGGTGCGCGAAAAGGCGATCAACGTCCTCGCCACGGCCGCCACTGAGTCGTCCCCCGAGCAGCGCGCCAACGCCCTGGAGGGGCTCGCGCTGGTGCCGACTCGCCTGGAACCGGCCCTCCGCGCCGCGCTCGCGGACGAATCTCCCGCCGTCCGCGCCGTCGCCGCCACCCTCGTGGGCCAACGCCAACTCGCCAGTTCGGCGTCGTTCGTTGTTCCGCTGGTCAATGACCCGGTCGTCTTCGTCCGCGCCTCGGCGCTCTTCGCTCTGCGCCGCTGCGGCCAGGATATCGACATCACCCCCTTTGCAGCGTTCCTGGAGGATCCGTCTCCAAAGGTCCGCGCTCACGCCGCCTACCTCCTGGGCGAGCTCGGCGACTCGAGCGCGCTGGGCATGCTGCGCGAGGCCGCGGCCGACCCCATGCCCCGCGCCGCCGCCGCCGAGGTCCGCGTCATGCAGATCCAGTTCGCCGAGGCCCGAGTCAAACTGGGCGACGAGTCCGCCATCGACGAGTGCCGCGCCGCCCTCTTCCCCGCTCGCAATGAAGACCTGGAAGCCACCGCCATCGCCGCCCAGATCGCCGGCGAGATCAAGGACCACGCCTCCACCAATCAACTCATCAACCTGACCGCCCTCCGCGACGGCGGCGGCAACATGATGCCCCCCGAGATCCGACTCGCCGCCGCCGGCTCACTCGCGTCGCTGGGACTCCCCAAGGGCGCGTTCATCGCCCGCGAATACGCCGCCAGTTCCACCCCCGCACTGCGCGCCCAGGCTGCCTACGTCTTCGGCAAGACCGCCCAGCCAGAGAATCTCTCGGACCTCGACGTGCTCCTCAACGACGACCAGGGACTCGTGCGCATCGCCGCCGCCGCCGCCATTCTCCGCGTCACGGCCGTGCCGTAATGCTCCTCTTCGCCGCAGCACCACTGACGATCCACGGCGTGGTTGCCTTTGAACCAAGCCGTGTCTTGGGCTTGTCGCCCTTCTGCCTCCACGACACGGCTTGCCGAGGACGGCAAGCCGTGGCACAACTCGACGTGCCACGGCTTGGTTGCCTTTGAACCAAGCCGTGTCTTGGGCGTGTCGCCCTTCCTCCTCTACTACACGGCTTGCCGCGGACGGCAAGCCGTGGCACAACTCGGCGTGCCACGGCTTGGTTGCTTTTGAGCCACGCCGTGTCTTGGGCTTGTCGCCCTTCCTCCTCTACTACACGGCTTGCCGAGGACGGCAAGCCGTGGCACAACTCGACGTGCCACGGCTTGGTTGCCTTTGAGCCACGCCGTGTCTTGGGCTTGTCGCCCTTCCCCTCCACGACCCGGCTTGCCGCGGACGGCAAGCCGTGGCACAACTCGACGCCATACCGGCCGCCCGCTCTTGTACGGGCTTTCTCATGCGCCCGACGCCCCGAGCACACCGCGAAGCGCCGCGACCTGCCCCAGCAGCCCCGGCACCTCATCGAGCCGGAGCATCGTCGCCTTGTCCGATAGCGCCGTCATGGGTTCGGGATGGCACTCCATGAACAGCGCGTGCACCCCGGCGGCGGTCGCCGCTCGGGCCAGCATGGGGGCCATGCCCCTGGCGCCGCCCGTGACTTTCCCGCCCTCGCCGAGCCCCGGACGCTGGGTTGAGTGCGTGCAGTCGAAGCAGACCGGCGGGGGGCCGCCCCGGATACCGAGCGCCATCATCTCCGCGACACCGATGAAATCATTCACCAGTCGTCCGTATCCAAAGAACGTGCCTCGCTCGGTGAGCATGACGTTGTCGCAGCCGACGCTCGCGAGTTTGTCGATGGGCCCGCGCATCTCATCCGGCGACAGGAACTGACCCTTCTTGACATTGACGCCTCGCTGGTGCCGGGCGGCGGCGTCTCCGGCGGCGAAGAGCAGGTCCGTCTGCCGGCAGAGGAACGCCGGGATCTGGAGGAGGTCTACGCGCTCGGCAACGGCGAGGCACTGGGCGGGATCGTGCACGTCGGAGGTCACGGGCACGCCGAGCTGCTCGCCGATCTGCGCGAGCCAGTCAAGCCCCTTGTCGATTCCCGGCCCCCGCGGCGAATCCACGCTCGTGCGGTTGGCCTTGTCGAACGACGCCTTGAAGATGTACGAAAGCCCCAGCGCCCGGCACGCGTCTCGCGCCACTCGCCCCACTTCCAGTCCAAGCCCGAGCGATTCCAGCACGCACGGCCCGGCGATGATCGCCAAGGGTCGCCCGGCCCCGATCTCCACATCGCCCGCGCGGCAGATTCTGTTCATGTGCCAGCGTATCCCCGCTTGATCGAAGTCGCATCGCCACCTGCGTCTCCCGGCATCGGCCCCCCACCCCGCCTTCCGAGGTCCATAACAGGAGCCCCGACCATGCGAAAAAAACGAAAGACTGTTGATTTCTGTTGCAAGGGATTGGATTCCGCGCAACATCCACTCATCGACACACATATCCCGGCTGCGGGTGCGCGCGTTCGGAATGCGTCAGCGCTTGCGTCGATTGGTCGGCTTTTCGAGGAGTTCCCATGCGTGCGATTCTGTCACTCCCTGCCGCTGCATTGTTCGTGGCGCCGGTGGTCGCGGCTGCCGATACCGCGTCGCTGGTTGCGTCCAAGGACAACACCATTTTCATGACGGCGCCGCTGGCCAGTAACGGAGCCGGGCAGGGCATTTTCTGTGGACGCACCGCGCCGCGAACCAACATCACGCACCGCGGCCTGATCCAGTTTGATCTGTCTTCCATCCCCGCCGGTTCCACCATCAACAGCGCGTCGCTGACGTTGCAGATCTTGATGGCGGCTCCATTCGGCGGCGGAGCCGAATGCACGCTGCACCGCGTCACGGCAGCGTGGGGCGAAGGCGCCTCGGTGGGGTTCGGCGGAAGCGGCGCGGAGCCCGCCGCCGGAGACGCAACATGGGAACACACCTTCTTCCCGGATGAGTTCTGGTCCGCGCCCGGCGGGGACTATGAACCCGGCGCGGTCGCGTCGGTGCTGACGCCGGCCGCATTTGGTCCGGTGACGTGGGGACCCACGCCCGGGCTGACGGCGGTGGTTCAAGCCTGGTTGGATTCTCCGGGGTCGAACTTCGGTCTGCTCCTGCACGGCAACGAGGCCGTCAATGACACGGCGCGGCAGTTTGCATCCCGCGAGTATGAGTTCGATCCGGCGCTGCGGCCGACGCTGACGATCGATTTCACCCCTCCGCCGCCGGACTGCCCCGCTGACTGGAACAACTCGGGGACACTCGACTCGCAGGACTTCTTCGACTTCATCACGGACTTTTTTTCAGGCAGCGCCGACTACAACGGCTCGGGGGCGACCGACTCACAGGATTTCTTCGATTTCATCACCGGGTTCTTCACCGGCTGCTGACTTTACAACGCCAGATCGCGGAAGAGGCTTAAAGAGGCGGGCGGGACGCCCGCTCCACGAGTGGGGGCAGGCGATAGGTACTCGGCACTCGGCAATAGGCTCCGAGTCTGGCTGAGGCTATTTCTTCTCTCCCGGCGCATCGTGCGCCGGCTTGGGAATGCCCGGCAGTTCGGGCTTCTCCGGCTTTGAATCCTCTTTGATCGGTTTCGGATCGCAGACGACGCGGAAGCCGATGTACGAGCCGTCGCTCAGCCACCACTTGCTCTTGGGGATCTGTGGGTCAGTGATGTTCCACGACCGATCCTGTTCGTCGCGGGCGGAGATCTTGGCGTTCGCCGCCGGCTCGTCCCAGCGGCCGCCCTTGACGACTCGTTTCCCGTCGCGGCTGATGACCCACTCACCGACGTTGCCGTGCATGTCGTAGAGGCCCCAGGCGTTAGGCTTTTTGGACGCGACCGGGTGCGGAGATTCCTCGGAGTTGGCGTCGTACCAGGCGTAGTCCCCCAGTTTGCCGGGATCATTCCCGAAGGAGTACTCCCAGTCGGCGGGGGCGCCGGCCCGGCAGGCGTGCTCCCACTCGTCCTCGGTCGGCAGCCGGTAGTGCTTTCCCGTTTTTTCACTCAGCCACTTGCAGAACATGATCGCGTTGTGCTGCGAGAGCGAGATCGCCGCGTACCCCTCGTGCCCGAACCCTCGATCGGGAGGCAGGTAGGGCTTGGTGGGCCTGGTCGCGGCGTCGGATTTCGGATCCATATTGTCCGGCAGCGGGGCGTCTGGCCCGCCCTCGTCAAGCCGGTAGATAAATACATCGAAGGCTTCCCAGGTGAGTTCGGTCTTTCCGATCCAGAACGGCTTGATGCCCTTCTTGTCGTCGCCCGGGATCGGGATCATCTCAAACTTGAACGCGGCGCTGGGCACTTCCTGCTCGAACGGCTTGAGCGGCTTGGTCGGCTCCGCGGAAGATGGGGGCGCGGGGGGAGCCGATGCCGGCTTGTGCGGCTGGTTCACGCGCCCGCTCGCGCCGAGCCCGATCAGCAAACCGGCGGCGCCGACCAATACGAATGTTCCCCGCTTCCTAGTGTGTGTCATCGTGTTGCACTCAGTGTGTGATCGTCTTGGCGCTCTGGTCGTTGCCGCAATCGCGGCGATCTGGCTCTGCGGCTGCGCGTCGGCCGGGCCGCTCGCACGCTTCGAGTTTACGCGGGTCTGCATGGGAGTTCCGGCGAAGGTGGTGCTGTACGCACCAACACATGACGACGCGGTGGACGCGGCGGCGGCGGCCTTCGATCGTATCGGGCAACTTGATGATTGCATGAGCGACTACCGGCCGCGGAGCGAACTGATGCGGCTGTGCGCCGCGTCCGCCGCGGGCCCGTCGGGTCCGATCCCCGTCTCCGCCGACCTGTTCGATGTTTTGACCACGGCTCGGGCCGTATCGGAGGCGTCCGGCGGCGCATTCGACGTCACCGTCGGCCCGCTCGTGAAACTCTGGAGGCAATCCCGGCGGGATCTGCGGCTTCCCGATCAACAAGTGCGTGAGGCGGCCCGCGCCAGTGTCGGGTACAACGCGGTCGAGTTGAACGGGCTGTACCGCACCGTATCCCTGAGCCGCCGGGGAATGCAACTGGACCTGGGCGGCATCGGCAAGGGGTACGCCGCCCAGCGGGCGGTCGAGAGGCTCAGGGAGCGGGGGTACCCGCGCTGCCTGGTGTCGATGTCGGGTGACATCGTGGCGGGCGACCCGCCCCCAGGAGGCGACGCCTGGACCATCGACCTCCCGGCGCCGATCCTGATGGGGTCGAATCCCGACGGCTGCTCCCGGTCGCTGCTGCTGTGCAACGCCGCGGTATCAACGTCCGGCGACTCGCAGCAGTTCATCGAGATCGCGGGGGAGCGGTACTCGCACATCCTGGATCCGCGAACAGGGCTGGGGGTAAGGGGGGGCGTGATGTGCACCATCATGGCCCCGCGCGGGGAACTCTCCGACTCGCTCGCGTCGGCCGTCTGCGTGTCCGGGCCGGGCGTGCTGCCTCGGCTTCACTCGGCATTTCCGGGTGTCAGCGCCATCGTGTGGCCGGCGCCGGACGCCGAACCGATCATCTCGGATCCGAGCGGGCAGATGAGACTCGCTAGGCCGAGGGCCCCGTGAATCGCACGCTGGGTCGCATCGGGCCTGGCATGCACGGTGAAATCGGTTCGCAGGCATTCCCAAGCACACTTGATACGCCTGCGGAGAGGACAGACCATGACATGGGCAGCCGCCATGAACCCGGACATGCACCGATCTTCACAGCACGTGGTGGACGAACAAGCGCCCAGCGGCGAGCGCACGTACGCGGTGTTGACCCATTTGGCGCCGGTGATGGCGTACGTCTTCACCGGCGGCATCCTGTCGATCATCGCGCCCCTGGTGATGTGGATGGCGCGACGGAAGGAGTCGCCGTTTCTGGACGACCACGGGCGTGAAGCGGTGAACTTCCAACTGACCCTGCTGATCGTGGCCGTCGCGTCATTCTTCGTGCTGCTCGTACCGGTGATTATCTTCGGCGTGGTCATGAGCATCGTGGCGGCGGTGGCGGCGAACCGCGGACAGTTCTACCGGTATCCGATGTGCATCCGGCTCATCGGGGGCTAGGACGCCCGGCGACGTGCCTGGCCACCACCAACTCACTACCTTTGGGCATGGACCACTTCCGCTATGCCGACGGGCGGCTGTTTGCCGAGGGCGTTGACCTCACGGATCTGGCCGCCCGGTTCGGCACGCCGACCTACGTCTACTCGCGCCGCACGCTGACGATGCACTACGACCGTCTGGTGGAGGCGTTCGCGGAACTGAGCCCGCTGATCTGCTACTCGGTGAAGTCGTGCTCGAATCTGCACGTGCTGCGGGCGCTGGCGGAGCGCGGGTGCGGGATGGATGTCGTCTCGGGAGGGGAGTTGTACCGAACGCGCGTGGTCGGCGTGCCGGGCGGGCGGGTGCTGTACGCCGGCGTGGGAAAGACCGAGGAGGAGATCCGGGAAGCGCTGGGCGAGGACGCCGAGCCGATGACCAACTCAGCGGCGGCGCCCGGCGACGGGCCTACGGAGTTTCAGCGGCGCCGGGCGCCGGCCCTGCCGCCGATTTCGGCCGCGGGGGCGACTCCCGAGCCGATCGGGATGTTCAATATCGAGTCAGAAGCCGAGTTTCACACGATCGCGGGGATCTCGCGCCAACTGGGCGTGGAGGCGCGGGCCGCGCTGCGCGTCAACCCGGACGTGGACCCTCGCACGCACGCCTATACGACGACGGGCAAGGCGGAGAACAAGTTCGGCGTGGATCTGCGCCGGGCGCGTGAGTTCTTTCAGCATTTCGGGCGACATCCGAACCTCAGGCTCACGGGGCTGCACATCCACCTTGGCTCGCCGATCAACTCCGTGCAGCCGTATGTGGAAGCGATCACCAAGGTGTTGTCGCTGGTGGACGAACTGGCCGGCCTGGGGTTCGTGATCGACACGCTGGACCTGGGCGGGGGGTTCGCGGCGGACTATCAATCGGGCGTGTCACTGGCGGCGTCGGACTACGCCGCGGCGATCGTACCGATGCTGCGTGATCGGGCGCGGGCGGGGATGAAGTTCATCATCGAGCCGGGGCGGACGATCAGCGCGAACGCTGGTGTGCTGCTGACGCGGGTGCAGTACGTGAAGCAGTCGGGGGTGAAGAAGTTCATCGTGTGCGACGCGGGGATGCACACGCTGATCCGGCCGGCGCTGTACGGGGCGTTCCACTTCATCTGGCCCGCGTCGGTGGCGAGCCAGCACGAGCCACCCCGGCGCGCTGAGAAACTTGACCTTCCCGGGCTAGAGACCGCGGACGTGGTGGGGCCGATCTGCGAGTCCGGGGATTTCCTGGCCAAGGATCGGTTGCTGCCCCCGGTGGCGCGGGGGGACGTGCTGGCGGTGTTCGCGGCGGGCGCGTACGGCATGGCGATGGCGAGCCGATACAACTCGCACCCGCTGCCCGCGGAGGTCATGGTGGAGCACAATACGAGCACGCTCATCCGGCGGCGCGAGTCGTATGCTGATCTTGTCCGGGACGAACTCGACGCCGCGTTGTCGTAACCCGGTCGAATCCAGTCCCCCAACCGGCGGCCAATCCCATGCCCACCACGGTCACTGATTTTCAGGAACTCATCCGCGAGCGGTACTCAACGACCGACGCGGCACGCGGGACTCCCGGCACGTTCATGTGGCTCATCGAAGAGATCGGCGAACTCGCGACATCGCTGCAGGAGAACGCGCCGGGTCAGAAACCGACCCGGAAGCAGCGGGACAATCTCGAGGAGGAGTTCGCGGACGTGCTCGCGTGGCTGATGACCCTGGCGAACATCAACGGGGTGGACATGGAGCGCGCGATCCGGAAGTACACGACGCCGGGGCGCGTGAAAGGCGTCAAGCCCTAGGACGACGGCTCGCCCGGGGCCTGACGCCGATGTCGCACATCTGATCCGGCAACGTGGCCCATGTCAGGGGATGCAGGTGGGCGGGGCGGTGAAGAAGCACGTCAAGTAATCGAAGTAGTCCTGGCTGTTGACGACGCCGTCGAAGTTGTAGTCGGAGATGCCGAGGAAGAAATCGACAAGGAAGTCGAAGAAGTCCTGGCTGTTGAGCGACCCCGAGCCGTTCCAGTCGCAGGGGCAGGTGGGGTTGGGGCAGTGGGTTCCGTCGCCCAAATACATCCCGCCGCGGACCTCGCAGTCGTGCGCCGTGGTGAACTCGCACGCGCCGCTGCCCAGGGAGCAGGCCCCGGTCGGCACGAGCGGCTGAGCGACGTTGACAGCAAAGACCACGGTGCAGGAGCGCGACCGGCCGCGGGGAATCCCGGCGAATCTCCACTGCACGCCCAGCGAACAATCCGGACCGGCGTACGCAGCGGAGGTGCCGGTGAAAACATCCAGGTCGGCGTCGGTCATGCGATCCCGGACGTTCGGGGCTGTGCCGGTCTGCACGCCGGAGCGTCCCGGGACGTACATCCGGGCCACGACGTTGGTGGCCGAATCTCGGATCACGATGGTGTCGGGGTGCTGCGGCCCAAGCGAGACATCGGACCCGATGGTGCCCGAGATGGAAGGATCGACAATGTTGAACAGGTCGATGGTGGCCGGGGTGATCGCTTGATTGGTGACGGTCACGGTCTGCGTGATCATGCCCCCGTTGGAACCGACGGCTTCGACGAGGTAGTCGATCCGGACGATGATGGAGCCCAGGTCAAAGGTCTGCTGATACGAGGTCGCGCCGCTGCCGCCGGCGGACGTGACGCTCGCGGCGTCCAGGGCGAACTCCCGGGTACGGCTGAGACCCTCTCCGATCCACCACCAGTTCTGGACGAGGTGGTCAGCGCCGTCGACGGAGAAGTTGCAGGGTTGCCCTGACCCGGTCGCGGTGCCCAGGGCAGTCTGCGTGAACACGCGCGAGCCGTCGTTGATGGTGAAGGCGCCTTGACCGAAGGCCGCCGCCGAACCCATCCCAACCGCCGCGCACGCTATCAGTAATCTCGTCGCATGATTCATCGCGTAGTCTCCTTTTGATGAGGCCACAGGATGACGCAACACGCAAGGGCGCGCTGGCTCATGAAAGAGGGGCCGCTGGAGGATTTTTTCGGCGCTCGGGGCGAGGGGGGGCGAGGGCGGCGGCGCCGGTATTGCGGTACCGGGCCGCATACTGTGACTGCCCCACGCGAGGGCCGACGCGGAGACTCCACACGAGCGGCGGGGATTCCACACATGGCGCGCCAACCAACCACGTTCACATCCGACTTTCGCCGATTTTTCGTCCGCGGACTAGCGGTCCTCCTGCCGTCCGTCCTGACACTCTGGATCGTCTGGCAGGCGTACCTGTTCCTGGATCGGCAGGTCGCCGAGCCGATCAACCGCGGGATCCGGGCGAGCGTTCTCTGGGGGTTCCCGCACGTATCGGAAAAGAGCCTCCCGTCGTGGTTCGCGGTCACGCCCGAGGAAGTGACGCAGTATCGGCAGAGTCTAGAGCGGTCCGGACCGGCGGACGCGCTGATCGCGACCAAGCGCGACGACGCGCAACTCAAGGAAGAAATCCGGGCGACGAAGTTCAAGCGGTACTGGGACGAACACTGGTACTTCCGGTTCATCGGTCTGTTCGTGGCGGTCATCCTGATCTACCTGGCCGGGCGGATCCTGGGCGGTCTGATCGGGCGGAAGATCTACCGGCAGTTCGAGGTCTTCATGACGCGGATCCCGGTGTTCAAGCAGGTGTACCCGCACGTGAAACAGGTCGTGGACATGATCTTCGGGGAGCAGCAGATCGCGTTCAAGCGCGTGGTGCTGGTGGAGTACCCGCGCAAGGGGATCTGGACGATCGGCTTTGTGACCAGCGAGGGAATGAAGGTCGTGAAGGAGCAAGCGGGCGAGGCGGCGGTCACGATCTTCATTCCATCGACGCCGACGCCGTTCACCGGCTTCACGATTTCCGTCCCGGCGTCGAGCGCGGTGGAGATGCCGATCAGCGTGGACGAGGCGCTGCGGTTCGTTCTGACCGGTGGCGTGCTGGTGCCGGGGAAGCAGGTGGTGCAGCCGGCGCTGGCGGAGGGGGAACGTCCGGAAACCGAGGAATCGACTCCGCGGTGAGCACCGGCAAAAGGTGCGCGGAGACCGGGTGGGCCGCGGGGGCGGTGCACGACTGCGTGCGGGAGCCGAATCCTGTGCGGAACGCACCGGCGGCCGGCGCGACCCATTCAGTTTCGCTCGGCGCGGACCGATAGTCCATACGGGACCGACGCGCGCGGCTCGTGCGGCCTCCGCGGCGTCCGGGGTGATGACATGGACGGAGCGTGATGCACAACGAGAGGAACGAATCCGTGAAGGCCGACGGCGCCCCGCACCAGAGCGGGGCCGCGGGCGGCGCCGCGGGAGGACCCGATCCGCTTGGCGCCCTGAATCAACTCGAGAGTCACTTCGGGGCGATCAAGAAGATGCACGCGGAGGTGGCCGAGCGCGAAGCCCGGCTGACCGAGCAACTTGCCGAACTGGCGCAGCGCCGCGAGGAACTCGATCGCCAGGTCGCGACGGTCAATCAGGACCGCGAAGCACTGGCGAACGAGCGGGATTCCCTTCGGCGGGCGCAGGAAGACATCGTTGAGAAACTGCGAGTGATCGACGACGCGCGGCGGGACCTGGATGCCCGCGCCGGGCAACTCAGCCAGGAGCGGGAGCAGGCGCAGCGCGATCGGGCCGCCGCGGTTCAACTCTCGCAGGAACTTGAGGAACGCGAGCAGCGCGTGCAGGCGGACCTGCTTCAGATCGAAGCACGCGAGCAGACCATGGCGGCGCAGGCGCGGAAGCTCGAAGCCGAGCAGACCGCCCGCGAGGCCGTGGTGCGGGAGAAGGAGATCGCCGTCGCGCAGCGCGAGAAGTTCGCCGGCAAGGATGCGGACCAGTTGCGCAAGGAAGTCGCCGAACTCAAGACGCGCCTCGCGGCGGGCGGCGATCAGGCCGAGTCGGCGCGCCAGCGCACGCAGCAACTTGCCGACGAACTCGAACAACTTCGCTCGGACTCCGAGTCGCGACTGGGGGACGTGCAGTCGCGGCTGGCGGAAGCGACCGCCGCGATCGCGTCGCGGGATGCACAGATCGCCCACCTGGGCGGCGAGCTTGAATCGGTCCGAGCGGCCCTTGCCAGAGCGGAATCGGAGCGTGAACAGGCCCGGAAGAACCCCGGCCACAGCACACCGGACCTGTCCAAGTACGAGACCGCGATCAAACTCCTCAACGAGCGGCTGAAGAAGGCCGAGGCCGAAAAGAAGTCGCTCGCCGAGCAACTCGGCAAGGCGCTGGACGCGGTGGAAGAGCGCGGCAACGGAGTGAGCGGCGATGAGATGTCCGCGCGCGCCCGGGTGCGCCGCGAGCGTTTGCGCCGCTACAAGGGGCTGCTGCAGGGGCAGACCCGCAAGATCGCCCAGGCACAGGCGGCACTGGCCAAGCGGCAAGCCGAGGCGGAGCAGGTGCTGGCGCAGCGCTCGCGGATCGTGGCGGCGCTGGCGTCGCTGCAGCGACGCGAAGCCGAGGTCGCCAAGCAGAAGTCCAAGTCGGCGACCGCCTCCTTGATGTTCTACGCCGTCGCGGGGCTGGCCGTGCTGCTGGCCCTGAGTTGGGGGATCGCGTACCAGGTCGCGCCGGCGACGTTCGCCGCGCGGTCGACCATCAAGGGCGACGGACAGGGCCGGTTGCCCAGCGCCGGGGAACTGGTCGCGTGGCAGCAATACGTGCAGTCGCTGGCGCAGGATCCCCAGATCATCGAACAGACCGCGGAGCGGCTCGACCGCCGGGGGATCAAGGAACTCGCCTCGGGCGGGACGCTCCGAGCGGAACTCGGCAGCGCGCTCTATTCCGACATCTCGGCGCCGGGGACGGTGCTCTTCGAGATTCGCGGAGAGAACGCGTCGCGAACCGAGATTGTATTGGACACGCTGATCAGCACGATCGTCAGCGCCGCGAACTCGACGCGTTCACAGCGCCCGGACGGCATCAGCGCCGATGTCGCGGTGCCGGCGTCGATCGGAGGCGGGCCGGTCGCGGATCAGCGACTGGTGTACACCGGCAGCATCTTCGGTGCCAGCGCCGTGCTCTTCCTTGGCATGGGCACATTTGTCGGCCGCCGGCTCGGCAGGCTGAAAGAATCCGCCAACGCAGTCGATACCCTCGATGATTCGTTCACCGACGAGAACGACGCGCCGGACGCTTGATTTGAACGGCGAGCGCCCGCCTGCATCCCGATGCAGCGCGGCTATCGTTGCGCATGAGCAACGCCGCGCCGAATCCTTCTGTCGCTCCGCTCCCGGTCGCCCCGCTGGCGGGACATGACGGCATCCACGTCCTGACGCTCGAGCCCAATCAAGGGCCGATGGTCGTGCTTGATCACCCGTTCATTCAGCGGCTGGAGGCGGGACTGCGCACGGTGCCGGGGAGCTCGCGGGGCCTGATCCTGGCGTCAGGTTCGGAACGGGTCTTTGTCGCGGGGGCCGACCTGAAGTGCATCGACTCGTGGCCGGATCCGCAACTCCTGGCGTATCTTGAGTTCGGCGCGAGAGTCTTCGGGATGATCGCGGAGTTTCCGTTTCCGACCGCGGCGGCGATCCGCGGGGCGGCGCTGGGCGGCGGGCTGGAACTGGCGATGCACTGCGACGCGCTGATCGCGGCCCCCTCGGCGAGCGGCAAGCCATACCCCGTCGGACTCCCGGAATCCGGGCTGTGCATCTGCCCCGGCTGGGGCGGAACGAATCTGTTGCCGGCGCGGATGGATGCGGCGAGCGCGATCAGCCGCACCGCCGAGGGGAAGACGATGATGTTCGAGGAGGCGGCCGCCGCTGGGCTGTTTGACGCGGTCGCGTCGTCGGCGGACGGGCTGATGTCGGCGGCGGCGGGGTGGATCGAGCAGCGTTCCCGGACGAGTATGCGCCGCGACGGGAAGCCGTCGCGTTGGATCGGCCGAGCGGACGTCAAGCCGAGGGTGCTCGCGGCGCTGGCGAGCATGCGAGGGGAACTGCCGCGCACGCCGTCGGCGGCGGCTGTCGTGAAGGCGATCGAACTCGGGCTGGAATCAGGGTGGGAGGCGGCGCTGGAAGTGGAGCGGCGCGAACTGACGCGGCTGCGATCGACGCCGGATGGGAAGGGCGCCCTCAAGGCGTTCTTTGAGAAATCAGCCCGCAAGTAGCAGAGCCCGCGCGCGGCGTATGGCCTGAGACGGTTGCCGATCGTGCCGGCGGACCCGGAAACGCTCAAGACGCCCACAACCGGATAGGACGGCGGTGGCACATATTCGTGTCTGGACGCGAAAAACGAAGCGGAGAGGGGGGGATTCGAACCCCCGATAGGGTTACCCCTATACAGCATTTCCAGTGCTGCTCCTTCAACCACTCGGACACCTCTCCGGAGCAGAAACGGGCGAAGTCTAGCACGCCTCCGATCGTCTGTCACACCTCGGGCGGGATGACGCGGTGGCCACGGCGCGGCGCTCCGCGCAGCCCAGCGGCTCCCCGGGCGGGCGTGACATCGCGATGCGGAGGATCAGCGGCGTGCCACTACGATGCGGCATGGCTCTCACCTGGTTCGATGCGCACCTGGATCTGGCATACCTGGCGGTTTCCGGGCGGGAAATGGCTCCGCCCGCGGGCACGGCGCTCGACGCGGCGGGCGGTCCGCATCCGCCCGCCGCGGTGACGCTGCGATCACTCGCCCAAGGGGGCGTCCGGTTCTCGCTAGGAACGATCTTCACCGAGCCAGTCGAGCCCGAGGGGGCCGGGACGGCGAAGCCGGCGCCCGCGCTGGAGCCGCAGATGTACACGGCTGGGGACGCGGGGCGCGCGCACGCGGTGGGCCGGGCGCAACTCGAAGCGTACCGGACGTGGCAGGACCGCGGACTGGTGCGTCTGGGGCTGGTCGAGGAACTGCGCGTGGACGCCGGCCTGGGCGAGATCCGAGGCGGAATGGGAGTGAGCGAAGTCGTGCAACCATCGATCGCATCGCGGATCGCCCTGTTGCGGGATCCGGAGTGCCTGCGCGTCGGGATCCTCATGGAGAATGCCGATCCGATCCGCACGGCGGACGAACTGGAATGGTGGAAGAGCCACGGGGTGGTCGCGATCGGGCTGGCGTGGGCACGGGCATCGCGCTACGCCGGGGGCAACACGACCGACCTGGGATTGTCGGATGCGGGGCGGGAACTGGTGCGGGAAATGGATCGACTGGACGTGGTGCATGATGTGTCGCACTTGTCGGACCGAGCGCTGCGAGAACTGCTTGACGCCACGGATACGCCGGTGATCGCGTCTCACTCCAACTGCCGGGCGCTGCTGGGAGCGGGTCCTCCCCCGGGGTGGCCGCCAAACCTGCCGGCGTCGCTTTCGATGCAGCGCCACCTCGCGGACGACACGATCCGGGAAATCGGACGACGCGGCGGGGTGATCGGGCTCAATCTGTTCAGCCGGTTCCTCGTAGGGCCGGGGCGGGGGGATGCGCGCGCGTCGATCGATGACTGCGTTCGGCACATCGAGCATGTGTGCGAGATCATGGGGCACCGGCGCGGCGTGGGCCTGGGCAGTGACATGGACGGGGGTTTCAGCGCGAAGTTGCTGCCCGAAGGGATTGACGCCCCGCGCGATCTTGCCAGGCTCGCCCAGGCCCTGGTTGCACGACGCTGGGCGGATGATGACATCCGGGGGTTTGCGTGCGAGAACTGGGCGCGGTTTTTCCTGGAGCGGCACGGCGCCGGGCGTCGCTGAGCGGTTTGGCGAACATCTGATGCCGCGACCGGTTTGCCTTGGCTCGCGGTGGCCTCCAATACTCCCCGCATGGCGGACGCCTACGAACTCGACGCTCGCCCCACGCCCCCGCCCCTGCCGGGGTCGGTGGTCGTGCGTTCGAGCGTCGATGAACTCATCGACGCCATCGCGGCGGACCTGATGGTGCACGCGATGAACTGCGTGCGGGCGTTCGGGGATTTCCACGTGGCGCTCTCGGGGGGCTCGACGCCCCTGCCGCTGTACCGGCGGCTGATGTACGACCCGAACTACCGATCGCTCCCGTGGGCTCGGACGCATCTGTGGGTGGTTGATGAGCGGCGCGTTCCGTTCGATGACGAGAAATCGAACTTCCGTTCGATCAGCGAGACGATCGGTGACCATTCCGGCATTCCGCCGGAGCAGGTGCATCCCATCTTTGCGCAGGCGGACGACGCGGATACGGCGTACGAGGCCTCGCTGCGCGAAACGCTGGCGTGGCGCGAGCCCGGACACGACCGGCTCGATTATGTGCTCCTGGGGATGGGGACCGATGCGCACACCGCGAGCCTGTTCCCGCATTCGCCGGCGCTGGTGGCGGAGACGGATGAGATCCGGCGCGCGGAGGTCATGTCATCGCAGGGACGAGTCGGGATTGATACAACCGCGGACGATGCGGCGCCGCCGAGGCTGGTGCGGATCAACGCCGGCGCGAACGTGACGCCGCCCGACCGAGTGACCATGACGCTCCGGCTGATCAATGCGTCGCGGTTCATCGGCGTGATGGTGACGGGGGCCTCGAAGCGGGCGACCCTGGCGAGGGTGATGACCCAGCAGCGCCCGGCAACGGCGGACGTGATCGAGCAGTACCCGATCCTGGGCATCAGGCCGATCGGCGGTGTGCAGCGGTGGTATCTGGATGCGGAGGCGTGCCCGCCGGTGCCGGCGTAGGCGGCTCGCGTACACTTCCCGCACGCATGCCCCCCACTTCACGACAGGTCGTCATAACCGGTATCGGCGCCGTCTGCGGGCACGGGCTCGGGATGCCGGCCCTGTGGGACGCGCTCGTCGCGGGGCGCTCGGCGCTCGGACCCATCACGCGGTTCGATGCGAGCGGGTTTCCGTGCCGGCTCGCGTCGGAAGTGACGAACTTCGCGGGCAGGGATCACGTCCCAAAGTACTACCGCAAGGCCGTGAAGGTCATGGCGCGCGACACGGAGTTGGCGGTCGGGGCGAGCAGGGTGGCCGTTGAAGATGCCGGGCTGTTCACGCGGGCGCACGTCGCGGACCCGGATGCGGTGACGCCGGCTGAAGCGGCGAAGTACACCTTCCGACCGCGGCGGCTGGGGTGCCACATCGGCGCCGGCCTGATCGCAGCGGACACGGAAGAACTCTCGCTGGCGCTGGCGAGCGCCCGGGCGGGTGCGGGCACGCCCGCCGGGGCGACGGTGCTGGGCGGCGTGGACCTGAACGAGTGGGGTCGATCGGGGATGGAGAACTTGACGCCGCTGTGGCTCCTGAAGTACCTCCCCAACATGCTGGCGTGCCACGTGACGATCATCCACGGGGCCGAGGGACCGAGCAACACGATCACCTGCGCGGAGGCCAGCGGGCTGCTGTCGATCGGGGAATCGATGCGGGTAATCGAGCGTGGAGCGGCGGACGCCTGCTTTGCCGGGGGCGCGGAATCGAAACTGAGCCTCATGGGTCTCTTGCGGCTGGACCTGGCGGGGCGGCTCGCGCACACGGGTGAGTCGAAGGACGGCGTGTCGTTCGTGCGTCCGTATGAGACGCCGGGCTCGGGAGAGTCTCGCGGCGGGCTACTGGGAGAAGGGGGCGGGATCCTGATCCTGGAAGATCAGGAATCAGCGCGGGCCCGATCCGCTCGGGTCTACGCACAGGCACTGGGATTCGGAGCGGCCCATTCGGCGCCGGGGTATGACGACGCCGAGGACGACGAGGGAATGCGCTTCGCCATCGAGGCGGCGCTGGACGACGCCGGCGTGAGGCCGGATGAGATCGATGCGATCGTCCCGATGGCGCTGGGCGTGGAAACAATAGACCGGGCGGAGTTCGGGGCGCTGCGGGCGGTGTTCGGAGGCCGGCTGGCGGGAATCCCGCTGGTGACGCTGTGCCCGAGCATCGGGAACTGCAACGCCGGCGCCGGGGGGCTGCAGGCGGCGGTCGCGGCAACGTGCATCGCCCAGCAGCGCGTGCCGGCTCGTCTGCACGCCGGCACGCCGCGCGAGGGGATCTGCGCCGGGGCGGCGGCATCGCACGCGGCAACGCTTCGCCGGGTGCTGGTGTGCACGGGATCACTTGGCGGACAGAACGCCGCGCTCGTGCTCGGACAGGCACCTACCATGTAACGACATATCACCGGGCGGGGATCTGGCGCACGACGGCACGCCGGCGCTCTACTCCGTCCTTTGCGAGGACTTCACCGTGCTGCACCCTGATCACTTCCATCGCGACACCGGCGAACGCACGAGCGGCGGATCACATCAAGGCGGTCGGGGCAGAGGGACGCCGCTGGCGGATCTCGACCCCGCCCTGACGGAGGTGAGCCGAAAACTCATCGGGTGCGCCATCGAGGTCCACAAGACTCTGGGCCCGGGCTTTCCGCGTGATGTATACATGCGGGCGCTGCAGACCGAACTCGACGCCATCGGTGTGTCGTACTCGGTGCACCACCCGGTGAAGGTCATGTACCGCGGCAAGGACGTGGGAGAGCGCGTGGCCGACATGCTGATCGATAACCGGTTCATCATCGAACTGCTCGCCGAGCACCGCGAGATCGGCGGGTTCGAGCGCGCGTCGCTGCGGGCGTTGCTGCGGGCCGCCGACCTGACGCTGGGGCTCATCATCAACTTCGGGGAGCGTCGGCTGAAGGACGGGCTGGTGCGCGTCCTGAATCCGGACAAACTGAATCTGCCCAGGGGCGCGCCGCACCACGACGACGACGATCTGTATGACACCGGCGCCCACTAGCGTCGCATCCACCGCCCGAAACTCGTCAGCACGCCGATCTGATCAACGTTCCCGCCCATGAGTCACAAGCGAGTCGTCATTACAGGGATGGGCTGGATCACCCCTCTTGGACACGAGGTCGAAACAGTCTGGGGGCGGCTGCTGGCGGGTGACTCGGGCGTCGGCCCGGTGACGCACTACGACGCCTCGACGTTCAAGACGAACTTCGCGGCGGAAGTGCGCGGCTTTGACCTGGAAACCTTCGTCCCCGGCGCTTCGGGGAAGCACGCCGGCGCGGGGGCAAGCACGAAGTTCGCCCTGGCCGCGGCGGCCCAGGCGTGGAAGCAGGCCGGCCTGACTCGACTCTCGACAGCGGCGCAGCGTCGGCGCTCGGGGATCTACCTGGGCGCCGGCGAAGGGTCGCTCGATTACGAGAACTTCTTCGCGACCAACCTGGCGGGTTGGGATCCGTCGAGCCGAAAGGTGGACGCGCGGGCGTGGGCCAAGGCGGCCTACTCAAAGATGGACGCCGTCAAGGAGATCGAGCAGGAGCCGAACTTCGCGCTCTCGCACCTGTCGGCGGAGTTCGACCTCCGGGGGCCGGCGAGCAACTGCATGACCGCGTGCGCGGCGAGCACCCAGGCGATCGGCGAGGCGTTCGAGATCATCAAGCATTCGGAGGCGGACCTCATGCTCGCCGGGGGGGCGCACTCGATGATCCACCCCTTGGGAATGACCGGGTTCATCCGGCTGACGGCGATGAGCCGGCGCACGGACACGCCGCGGACGGCCGCGAGGCCGTTTGATCGCACGCGGGACGGATTTGTCATGGGTGAGGGAGCGGGAATCCTGGTCCTGGAGGAACTGGAGCACGCGCGGGCACGCGGCGCGACGCCGCTCGCGGAACTCGTCGGATACGGCTCGACGGCGGACGCGTTCCGCATCACGGACATCCAGCCCGAAGGGCTCGGCGCGGTCGGGGCGATGGCCGAGGCACTGCGCCAGGCGGGGATCAACCCGCGCGAACCCGACGCGCACGGGCGGGCTCCTGTGCAGTACATCTCCGCGCACGGAACGGGGACGAGCGAGAACGACGCGATCGAGACCAAGGCGGTGCGCACCGTGTTTGGGTCCCAGGCGCCCCGCGTCCCGTTCACGTCGGTGAAATCGATGCTCGGGCACCTGATCCAGGCCGCCGGGGCGGTCGAACTGATGACCTGCGTCAAGGCGATCCAGACCGGCTTCGTTCCGCCCACCATGAACCTGCACGACCCGGACCCGGAGTGCGATCTGGACTACGTTCCCAACAAGGCACGCGACATGCGCCCCCTCGGGGGGGTCGACGTCTGCCTCAGCAACTCATTCGGCTTCGGCGGACAGAACGACACCGTCGCGGTCCGGCGATTTGTTCCCTAGACGCACGGCCTCCGGGCGAACCGGCGGGCGCGTCTCTACGCTTGGGCCATGATGCCGCCCGACCCGATGCGCTCCGCGTCGCTGCACGCCCCGTGGCGACTGGACTATCTGGAATCCATTTCCAAGAGCGAGAAGGACGCGACGGCTCGCGGGGCGGGCGCGGATCCCGCATCAGTCGCTTCATCAGGCGCGGCCAAGACGACGTTCCTGGCCGACTACTGGGCGAACCCGCAGCACGACCAGGCAAATCACCTCATCGTGCGGACACCCCTAGGCATGATCGTCCTCAACGCGTTCCCGTACGCGAACGGGCATCTCCTCGTGGCCCTTGGGGTAGCGCAGGCGACGCTGCTGGACTATTCGCCGTCGCAGCGCGGGGCGCTCTGGCAACTGACAGACCTCGCGGCGGCTCTGATGCAGGAGGCGCTGGAGCCGCAGGGGATCAACATCGGCGTGAACCAGGGACGGGCCGCGGGGGCAGGGGTGCCCTCGCACCTGCACGTGCATCTGGTGCCGCGCTGGAGCGGGGATGTCAACTTCATGTCGGTCGTGGGGCAGGTGCGGGTGATTGGAGCGTCGCTGGAGGTCATGGCGGCGCGGTACGCCCTGGCATGGAAGAGGCTGCGGCCGCGGTGCAGGGTGCTGCCCGATGGCGGCATTGAGCCGCCCGGCTACACGCAACAATAACCGAGCCCAAACAATCGCCGGATCCACCCGGCGACGATTTGTCCACATCATCCTCCCATCGCGCAGCGCGGGCCTCGTGGTATACTCATGGCCCTATGGACAGTTCACAACTCAAAAAAGGCGGTGCGATCTTCCTGGTCATGGGCCTGCTGGCGTTCGCCGCTCGGCTCTACACCCCCGAGGCCGGCTACTTGCTCTACTTGGGGATCGGTGCGGCGGTGATCGGCCTGGGCATGCTGGCCTTCGGATTCATGAAGAAGTAGGCCCACTTCGCGGGACGCTGAACGTCGTGCGCATGGGATTCCGGGCGCACCGGGCTTGATCCTACGGACTGGCAGGATCGCCGCATGACCCCTTTTACCGCTCCTCCGCTCTGGCCGGATATTCGCGCCGGTCGGTTCGCCGAAACTATCGTGCAATCGGACAGCGCGCACCCGGATCGCGACGCCGAGGCGTTTGCATCGGGCATGCGCGTGGCGCTGCTGGGGCTGGCGGATGACACCGGCGTACGGATGAACCACGGGCGCCCCGGCGCTCAGGCGGGGCCGGCGGCGTTTCGCGCCGCCCTCGCGAAATACGGCTCCGCCGCCGCGGATCCGGGTGCGGCAGAGCCCCGAGAAACCACTCGGCCCGCTCCGTACTCACGCTCCCTTCCCGGAATATTTGACGCCGGCGACATCATCCCCGCGGGGTCGCTCGAAGAGACGCACGACCGGGTCACGGCGGCGACCGGGCACCTGGTCTCAATCGGGTACTTCCCGATCGGCATCGGGGGCGGGCACGACCTGACGTTTCCGTTCGTTCGCGCGGTCATCGACGCTCACCGTCGGTCGATGCCTCCACAGGCCGGCGGGCATGCGTCCGCGCCGTTCTGCGGGTTTTACCTTGACGCGCACCTGGACGTGCGGGAAGAGCCGGGCTCGGGCATGCCGTTCCGTCGCCTGGTGGAAGCGTGCGGGGTGTCGTCGCTGACGTGCGTTGGATACGACCCGTTCGCCAATGCCGCGGACCATCTGCGATGGTTCCGGGCGCACGCGGGCCGCACGCTGGGAGTGGCGGAGGCCGAGCGGGTGTTCTCCATGCTCGCGAACTCCCCCGCTCCTGGGTTTGTAAGCATCGATCTGGACTCGCTCGATGCGGCGTTTGCGCCGGGAGTCAGTGCGGTCAATCCGTGCGGGCTCGCGCCGCCGCTGGCGTGCCGGTTCGCACGCGCCGCGGGGGAGACCGATTCCCTGAAGTGCTTCGACATCATGGAGTTGAGTCCGCGGTTCGACCCCGATGGGCGCACGGCGCGCCTGGCGGCGCGGCTGCTGCTTGAGTTCCTGGCGGGCTTTGCGACTCGTGCCGGCTCCCACCCGGCCGGTTCGTCCGCCTCGCACGCCGGCTGAGGCCGGCTCCACCGGCGCGTGGGGCCCGCGCCCGAGCCGCCAACAATCCCACATGCGACGCGGCCAAACACGTTCTGATCCAGCCAACGCGGACGGGAAGGGATTCAGCAAGCAGGAACTCCTCGAAGGGTCGGGCCTGTCGGCCAAGACGTTCGACACGATCCGCAAGGCGGCGCGGGTGCGAGGCCCCAGCCACGGCGGGCTGAACTGGTTGTTCTCGATCGAGGACGTGCATGCGCTCATCAGGCGAGCCGAGAGCGGGACCTTCACACAGCGGGGCGCTCCGGCGGCCAAGGCGTGGCGAGTCATGCTGGAAGACGCGGGGGCCGCGACACCGTGATGAGCGAGGGTCACGCCGTCGAGTCGCGCCGGATTCGCTTCCCCCGCCGGTTCATGAGGATGCCCGCCGACATCGCGGCGAAACCCGTCAGGCAGTAGATCCATCCGGCGAGTTGCAGCCACAGACCGCGGACAAACACCGCGATCACGATGGACGCCACACCCACGCCGGCGCACGCGAGGTTCACGGCGACCCCGGTAAGCGTCTCGTGGGCTTCGATCGCAGTGAGCTCGAGCGACGCGCGCCGGGCATACGCGTGCTGATACAGCAGCGCGAACAGGAGATAGATCGCGACGAATCCAATCCCGAACACGATGAAGAGCGTGGAAGCGTCGGCGTAGGTGAGCATGCTCGACGACACCCGCTTGGGGCCGATGCCCGTGATCATCGCGATCACCACGCTGAACATGAACTTCAGCGGGTAGACATACAGCAGCAGCACGAAGAGCAGGGCAGTGTTGAGCATGACCGTCGCAACGTCGGCGAGGCCGAAGCGGCGGAAGAACCGGTAGTGCATGTACCAGAAGTGAACGAGGAAGATGAAACAGATCGCGAACGCGGGGGTGTCGCGCAGTGTATCCATCATCTCGTCAAAGGTGCTGGGCACGTCGAGCGAGACGACCAGCAGCGTGAGTGCAAAGCCGAAGACGGCGTCGGAGAAGCCTTCGAGGCGCGAGACGTCCTTGCCGCGGTGACGAAACGCAGGGGAGTTGCGCGGCCCTCCCGGAGGCTGGAGCGATGCAGAGATGGAGCGTCGGAGCATGCCACGGACATGATAACGAACGCGCTGACCGACGCGCAAGGGGCGATTCGAGGGAGGTTGCTACGGGCAGCCACGGAAGAAGGCGTCGAGGAAGGCGAAGAAGTCGGCAGAGGTGATGGAGCCGGAGCGGTCGAAGTCGCCGCCGGGCCAGCCCTGGAAGAAGGCGTGGAGGAAGTCGAAGAAATCCTGTGAGTTCCAGAGCCCGTCGTAGTTGAAGTCGGCGGCGCAGGAGTGGAAGACGTAGAAGCGGCCGATTTGCGTTGGCGGGCACGGCGGTGAGGAGCAATCATCCGGCGCGCCGACGACGATATCCGCTCGGCCATCACCGCTGCAATCCGGAATTGCGGACAGCGCCGCACCAAAGTTTGGTCCGTTATACTGCGGCCGGACAACCGGCAATGGAGGGAGCAGCGTGCGGATCAATCTACCGGTGCGCCCGGACACGACGTACGCGGCACCTTCCTGGAATGGGTAGCCCGGGTACGTCGCATACGGCGAGCCGATGAGGAGTTCGCCGCGTCCGTCGCCGTCGACGTCGGGCAGCGGCGCGAGGGTCCTTCCGAAGCCGCCGGACTCGGGCACCGGCGGGTACACGGTGTGCAGGAGATCCCCGGTGCGTCCCGAATAAACCCAGACGCGGCTCCACGCCGAACCGGCGACCGCATAATCGCCGAACCCGTCATCATCGAGATCGTGGATCCCGGCCACAGATTGTCCGAACGAATATGGGGGATTCATCGGCGATCGGATTGTCCTGATCATCGAACCGCCACGACCGGAGAACAGGTAGGCGATCCCGTACCAGTTCGGGGGCTCAAAGTGCAGCGGCACACCGACGAGAATATCCATTGTCGCATCACTATCAAGGTCAGGAACCGTCACCACGGTCGTGCCAAAGGCCTCATAGCCCGTCTGATCCGGCGACTCGATGAGGTAACGGAACGAGCGGGTGACGGCGTCGAGAACGTACACGCGGCCATGTTCCGAATTGTCCGACCGTGCCCCGATGGCGATGAAGTCATCGACGCCGGTGGTCGGATCGACGCCGATCGCGACATCGCTCGCCGCGGCCCCGATGGAGTAGACGAGGCGCTTCGTATCGGTCTGAAAGCGGTAAATGCGGGAGATGAGGCGAGCGACCACGACGGGGTCGCCGCGTGTCGCGTCGGCCAAGTTGCGCATGCCGAGCACGTTCTCAGCGAAGTTGGCTCCTGGGATGGGGCTGGGGGGCAGGATGGTGCATATCACACTGCCATCGATACCGGAAAAAACGTACGCGACACCGGTTTCGATGGGGGGATTTCCTGTCCATTCTTCATCGGCGCCGACGATAATGTCGCCGTAGCCGTCGCCGTTGATGTCCTCGATTCCCTGGCATTCACGTCCGAAGCGGGCGCTGCTTCGCGTGCCTTGGGGATCGAGAAAGATGACTTGGCCGCCGGCAGCGCAAGCGCATGCAAGAGAGAACCCAGCGGCGAGTAAGCGCCATCGCGGCATGTCAGGGCGGCCCGCCCCAAAGCGGGTTGAGGTTCTTGTACCAGCCGGTGACAAAGACCTTGGTAGCGGCCTCATGGGTGACGACCGCGACGCCGTTGGCGTCGGTCTGCCCGAGTTGCGTCGGCACGAGGGCGGACCAGCCGAGGGTGCCGTCGCCGTTGATGCGTTGGACCTTGATCTGCGCGGTCCCGCCGAGCGCCGGGGTCTCGCGACCGACGACGAACGCACATGCTTCCGGCTGTGAACCGCCGAAAGGCTCGTAGGTTTGTGCCGCGGCGAGCGCGAAGCGTCCCGCACTGATCGTGCTCTTCCCAGCGACCTCATCGCCAAAGGCGTGCCGCACTCGCGCGAGGCCCTGCGCCATCGCGACCGATCCAACCAGCAAAAACGATAACACCTTCCCCATCAAGAACCTCACCATGAATCACCCCCCGGTGTGCCAGAACGGCGAAATGAAATCCACCCGGGAGTAGTGTGCCAGAGGAACAAAGAGAAATCAACAAGAAACCGCTCGGAATCGCCGTCTTTTTCTCGATGAACGGTGTGGCGGTGGCAGATCAGCACCGGCCACTCAGCGCCACCTGCCCGCCGACGTGCTCTCGGATTCGCTACTTCTCGAACATGGCTTCAACGAAGGTATCGGGATCGAACGGCTCGATGTCGCCCGGCTGTTCGCCGACGCCGATGAACTTCACCGGGATACTGGTGGCGTTCTTGATGGCGACGACGACGCCGCCCTTGGCGGTCCCGTCGAGTTTGGCCAGGAAGATGCCGGTGACATCGACGGCCTTGCTGAACTCCTCGGCTTGGCGAAGGGCGTTCTGCCCCAGCGTCGCATCGAGGACCAGGATGACTTCGTGCGGCGCGGCGGCGGTGCCGGGGGGCGCGCCCGGCGGCACCGGGATCTGCCGCTGCACCACCTGGCGAATCTTCGACAGTTGCCGCATCAGCGGGTCCTGCGTATGCAGCCGACCGGCGGTATCGAGGATCAGAACGTCAACCTTCCGCGCCAGCGCCGCCTTGCACGCATCGAACGCAACCGCGGCCGGATCACCCCCCTGCTGCCCCTTGACGACCTCGACCCCGACGCGCTCGCCCCAGATCTCGAGTTGCCGCACCGCCCCCGCCCGGAACGTGTCGCACGCCGCGAGAAGTACCGACTTCCCCATCCCGCGCAGTTCGTGGCAGAGTTTGGCGATGCTCGTCGTCTTGCCCGCGCCGTTGATGCCCGTGACGAGAATAACAAACGGGATGCCCGCCCCGGGCGGCGGAAAGCGCAAGGATCGGTCTTCGGGCGGCCACAGCGCCTTGATCTCGCGCTTGAGGTAGTCCACGGCGTCCTCGCCCCGGGTGAGTTTGCCGTCCAGCGTGTCACGGCGGAGGCCGGCGATGAGTTTCTCAGTAACGGCCGTGCCCACGTCGGCCTGCAGCAGGGCGCGCTGGATATCGAGGATGAGCGACTCGTCGAGTGTGCGGCCCAGAATGATGCTTCTGAAAGAGTCCGCGAGCGTCTCGCGCGTCTTGGCGAGGCCCTGCTTGATCCTGGAGATGGCGGCTTTGAAGAGGCCCATGCGGATGAGATGAGTCAAAAGAGACCGGGTGGTGAACTCCGTGTACCGGGTCGAGCCGGGCGGATGACGGGGGGTCTTCGTAAGCCTGGGCGCTCGGCCGGGCGTCAGGAACTCGGCCCCGGGCTGGACTCGTCCGGAGGGTCCGGAACGGCAGCCGGCGACTGTGCAAGAACGCGCTTGAGCACCTTGTCAAGCAGCCCGTTCACGAACGCGGGTGACTTTTCGGTGCTGAACTCCTTCGCGAGTTCGACCGCTTCGTTGACCACGATCTTGGGGTTGATCGACCCGGCGGTCATCTCGAAGTGTGCGAGCCGCAGAATGGCGCGATCGACCGCGGCCTGGCGATGCGCGGGCCACGTCGGGGCCAGTTCAACCATGACGGCATCCGCGACGGCGCGGTCAGCGTACGCGCCCAGCGCCATCTTTGCGGCTTTGTCGCGTTCCCCGGGGGTGAGTTCCTTCGCGCTGTCGGTGTCGGCCACCAACGCACCCGGGTTGTCGGCCCCACCCATGGCGTCAATCTGGAAGAGGAGCTGGAACGCAAATCGGCGGATGTGGCGCGGGGTCGCCATGGGTCAGCGACCTCCCCGATGTGTAATCGACCGCGGAGCGCCCTTGTCGGGCAGGACATGCCCCGTGACGCGCGCGGCAGCAACGTGATTCCTCACGCGATCGATCTCGGCGAGCGTGAGCAAAAGGGCGTTCATGGCCTCGGCCCCCTTGTTCCCGTGCTTGCCCCCTCCCCCCCCAACCCCGGCTCGTTCGCGCGCCTGCTGCGCGGTGTTGACCGTCAGCACGCCCAGGGCGATGGGCACCCCCGTAAGGATCGTGATGTTGGTCAGGCCATGAACCACCGCCGAGGCGATGTGCTGATCGTGGGAAGTGTCCCCCTTGATGATGCAGCCCAGGGCGACGATACCGGCGAACCGCCCGCTGGACGCCGCGGCGTCGCAGATCGCGGTCAGGTCGAAGGAGCCCGGCGCGTCGAAGATGGCCAGGTCGGCGGTGGACCCGCCTCGCTCCGTGAACGCTCGAACCGCGCCGTCGCGCAGGCGCGACGTGATCGACTCGTTGTATCGGCTCACGACGATCGCGACGCCCGCCGCACGCGCCGGCCCTTCGGTCCCGCGACGTGCGGGCTTGGTTGAACGTGATCGCTGCTTCATTCGTCCGATGATAGAACACGCAAGCGCCGCGAGTCGGCAAGTACGCCGGCGCCCGGGACCCCCGGCGGGAGCCTGACGCGCAACAATGCAGCGATGGCGGCCGCTGAACACCATTGGCGGGACACGACTCGCGCGTGGCTCGTGCCGCGGGGGACGCCCCTGCGGGCACAATGGGACCCCGCGCAGGGGCGCTCGTGGAGCGACGAGGACGAAGCGACGTGGCGCGAGTTATGCCAACGCAACCCGAAGTTGCATGATGGCGCCATCGTCCGCGCTTCGGGGTTTGATCCCGAAACGATGACGTTCCGGGTGTCCCCCGATTCGTACCGAGCATTTGCAGTGCAGGAAGGGAAGCCGGCGGGAGTGGTGCCACGCGCCGACCGGTTCGATGAATCCCTGATCTGGCTGGTGGGCGTGAAAGGGTGGCTCGTCGCGCGCGACGGCGCGGGTCATGAGCACCTGATGATCGCCCGACGCTCGGCCCAGACGCGGATCTACGGCTTGTGCTGGGAATCAGCGCCGGCGGGCGCGATCGAGTTCGAGGCCTCGCTCGCCCATGAGTCGTCGGCCCTGGATCTCACCGTGAGCGTTCGGTCCGCCTTGCAGCACGAGGCACGCGAGGAACTCGAAATGGAGGTTGACGCGGCGCGCGCCGAACCGATCGTCATCGTGCAGGACTCGATCGCACGCAGTTTCGACATCTTCATGCAGATCGTGCTGAGGCAGACGATAATTCCCGCACGATCGCCGGCGTGCTTCTCGTCCGGTGAACGGTGGGAATACCTGGATGCCGCGTGGTTGTCGAGGAAGGACGCGACGCGGTTTGCCAGCGCCGGCGCGGTCTCGACGCCCACGTGCGCGGCGATGGCGGCGCTGGGGTGGATCTCGTGATCAGCCCCCCACGTGACCACCACGGGCCTCGGTCGCGGCGTGAATTGCATACGATCCGCCCCTATGACTACCCGCCGAGGCACCGTTCATTCATGGCGCGAAACGCTGATCCCCACGACCCGCGAGGCGCCGGCGGACGCCGAGACCCCCAGCCACGTCCTGCTCAGCCGAGCCGGGTTCATCCGTCGCGTGACGGCGGGCGTCTACGACTACCTCCCGCTGGGGTGGCGGGTCCTCACCAAGATCAGCAACATCATCCGCCAGGAGATGGACGCGGCCGGGGCTCGCGAACTGTTCATGCCGGTGATCGTGCCCTTCGAGTTCTACACCCAGACCAAGCGTGACGAGGCGTACGGGCCGCTGCTGTTCCGCGCCAAGGATCGCAAGGGCAACGATTTCGCGCTCGGCCCGACCCACGAAGAGACGATCACGGAACTCGTCAAGGGATCGATCACGAGTTACAAGCAGTTGCCGCTGAACCTGTACCAGATCCAGACGAAGTTCCGCGACGAGGCCCGCCCGCGCGCGGGGCTCCTGCGCGGACGCGAGTTCATCATGAAGGATGCCTACTCCTTCCACACCGAGGTGGAGGGGACGGGCGGCCTGAACGAGGCGTACGACGCGATGCACCGCGCGTACTCGAACTCCTTCCGGCGCTGCGGGCTCGACTTCACCGCGGTGGAAGCCGTCAGCGGGCCCATCGGGGGAAGCGCCTCGCACGAGTTCATGATCAACTGCGCCAGCGGGGAGGACACGATCCTGAAATGCCCCGCGAGCGGGTACGCGGCGAACGTCGAGAAGTGCGAGACGGGCGAGCGGGCGCGCGGGACGTTTAGCGAGCCGGCAACTGGGAATCTCGTGGAGGTACACACGCCGAACCTGCCGGGGATTGAAGAGGTCGGCGCGTTCATGAAGGTCAAGCCGGAGCGGATGCTCAAGACCATTGTGTTCAGCGTGATGGAAGAGTCCGCGAACCAGAAGCACGCGACGCGCTGGGTCGTTGCCGTCGTCCGGGGTGATCATGAAGTGAACGAAGACAAGGTCAAGCGGCTGTCGGGGCACGGCGTGGCCATGGCGGACGAGAAGGCGGCGCGGGCCGCGGGCTTCGCGATCGGATACGTGTCGCCCCGAGTGGTAAGCACGATTCCCGGGGTGATGCTCCTGATCGACGCCGATGCCTCGCACGGCGGGTTCTGGGCCACGGGCGCTGATAAAGCCGATCACCACGTCAAGCACTTCAACTGGCGCCGCGACGTGGGGGTACCCTTGGACGACACGACACGAGTCAAGGTTGGCGACGTCCGCAACGCGCTCGCGGGTGATCCGTCGCCGCACGCTACCGGCGCGACGCTCGAAACCCAGCGCGGAATCGAAGTCGGGCACATCTTCAAACTCGGGACCAAGTACTCCGAGGCCATGGGGCTGCGCGTGCTCGACGTGAACCAGCAGATGCGCCCGGTCATCATGGGGTGCTACGGAATCGGCGTGTCGCGGACCATGGCGGCGTGCGTCGAGATGAGCCACGACGAGAACGGCATCATCTGGCCCGACGCCGTCGCGCCCTACAACGTCATCATCACGCTCATGAAGCACGACTCCGCCGAGCACGCGACCCTGGCCAAGAAACTCGCCTCCGAACTCGCCGCCGCCGGTCTTGACATCCTCATCGACGACCGCGACGAGCGCGCGGGCGTGAAGTTCAAGGACGCCGACCTGATCGGAATCCCGACCCGCCTCGTGATCGGCGACAAGGCGCTCGCGGAAGGGGGCGTCGAGTTCAAACGGCGCCGCGACGCCGGAAAGGGAGAGGTGGTGAAACTGGCGGACGTGGTCTCGACGTGTGCGTCCGCGCAAGACAGATGAGTCATTCGCGGTCGTCCGGATGCAGGGGCGGGTGCGCGAAGTGCCGACTCCGCAGCAAGGCGATGCTTGCGGGTACTTCCAGCACGATCCGCTTGACGCGGTCGATCGTCTCGCGGTCGGCGGCCTGACCAATGAGCAGACGCCGGCTGACGGTAATCAGAATGACCGCGACGCCCGCGAGCAGCAGACCGATGAGCACCGATGCGCCGCCGTCCCAGATCGGTTGACCGGTCACATGAGTCAGGGCCGTACCCGCGGCGGCGAGAACCAGCCCCACCAGCGCCGCCGAGTCTTCCAGGAGGACGGCAACACTGGACGGATCGACGGCGCTCTGGATGGATTCCCAGAAGGTTCGGCCGTGCATCGTGTGCCGAAACTCCCGGTACGCGAACACCCACGAGACGATCTCGAAGACAAAGGCGACGCCCAGCACGCTGTAGCTCCAGACCGGGCGCTGCAACGGACTGGGACGCCGGATGTGCTCGATGCCCTCGTACAGTGACATGCCGGCGCCGACGGCGAAAATGAGCACCGCGACGACATGGGCCCAGACATAGAGCTCCTTGCCGTGCCCGAACGGATGGTCCTGATCGGGGGGTCGGCGGCTGAGCCGATGCCCGATGAGCAACAGCGTGCTGTCCCCGGAATCCGCGAGAGAATGGATCCCCTCGGAGATCATGGCCGAACTGCCGGTGATCCCCGCGGCGACGAACTTCGCGGCGGCGACGCAGAAGTTGGCGACCATCGCGGCGATGATGGGGACGCGCGACCCGCGCTCGCGCATCAACAAGGCTAGCGCAAAGCGAAGTCGAGGATGCCGCCGCCGGGTGAGAAAACGCGCCACCGGAATGAGGGGCCGGCTCGGTTGCCGCGCCGCTACTTGCGAACCGATTCAATGGCACGATCGAGCGCCTCGTCAGCAGAGACCTTGATATCCGGCTCGACCCCCACGCCCTCCCAGTTCGTCTTGCTGATGGGGTTGTTCGCTCGCATATACGGCACGCGGATGACAAAGCGATCATTCAGCCGTTCGCCCCGGACCGGGTGCGCCCCGCCGCCCGTGGTTTCGCCGATGATCGTGGCACGCTTGAGGTTCTTGAGGTTGTACGAGAACTCTTCCGCGCCCGAGAACGTGCGGGCACTGGTGAGAACGTAGACAGGCAGGTCGGCACGGAAGCGCGGGCCCGGCACGTCCTTGAGCGTCCAGAACTCCTCGACGACCTTCCCTTCGCGATCGATCATGCTGTTGAGGTGGGTGGGCTCGTCGAAGAAGTAACTGGTGATGAAGCGGATCATCTCGGGGCTCCCGCCCCCGTTGTAACGGAGGTCGAAGATGATCGAGTCGCAGTGGGCCAGGAACGCCAGGGCCGCGGCGGCGGTCTGCTTCGCCTCCTCGTCGTCAACGAACACGTCGAACCGGCAGTACCCGATGTTGCCGTCGAGGATCTCGGCCTTACGGAATCCGTAGTTGCGGGCTCGCATCTCGTCGCGCGACGGCATCCCGTCTCCATTCTCGCCGGGGCTGACCGGGACCGCCGCGACGCGGAGATGCTTATCCCGGCTGATCGACTGGAAGTCCTCGGTCAGTCGCCGCGCCAGGGCGGCCTCGTCGGCGACGGAGTCGTAGTCCCCCGCGCTCAACTTCGCCCTCGCCATCTCGGCCATTCTCCGCGCCACCTCCGGGAAGACGTAGGCATCTTCCAGCGCCTTGGCCGCCCCCTCGACCGTGGAGCGCCGCGCCTCGGGAGTCAGCGCCGCGCTCTCATGGGCAGTCTGGATGAGCACGGCTTCCAGCCTGCCGGGCTCCGCCGGATCGAAGCGAAACTCGGTTTCGAGCAGTCCCATCCGCTCGGTCCTGACATGCAAGGTGATGCCCGCTTCGCTCGACGAAACGACCTTGGCGATCGCCGCACCCCCCCACTCGTCGTGCAGCCCCTTGATCCGCCTCGCTCGCTCCTCCGGTTTCACCGCGGCACGCCGCTTCGCCGACGCAAACTCGTTCTCGAACGCCTTGACGGCTTCCGCGTCCGGGCTGTTGACCATCGCGATGAACGCCCGGGCGCACCGCGCCTGCACGCTGTCCGGGCGCTGCTCATTCTCCGGCTGGTACCGCAGCGACGGTGGCACGCCGAGCGCCCCGGTCAAAACCATGGCGGACAGGATCAAGGCTGAAGCGCGGCGGCCGGTATGGTGCGGCGTGTTCATCGGCAACTCCTTTCACGGTGCATCGAGCCAGCGTATAGTACGATTCGTACTATTGTACGGGGTCGGGGCGCGCGGGTTTCACGATTCCGGGTACGCTTTGGCTCGCATGACACGGGACCGCTTCAGCGAACTTGAGTGCTTCGTTCTGGGACTGGTGTGGCAGATCGGGCCCTGCTCCGCCTACGACATCAGGCAGGAACTCCGCGGATCGCCCTCGAGTCAATGGAGCGCCAGCGCGGGCGCGATCTATCCCCTCATGCAGCGACTTGAAAAGCGTCGGCTCCTGCGTTCCGCCGCCGACGCTCGCGATAGCCGAAAGCGGCGCGTGTATTCGATCACCGCCGGCGGCCGATCCGCGCTGCGGTCCTGGATCGGGCCCCCCATGTCATCAGACGTGGTGACGGTCGTGCATGATCCCCTGCGGTCACGGGCGAGGTTCCTGGGGATGTTGCCGGCGAAGCAGCGCGAGGCCTGGGTGAAGGCGGCTCGCGATGCCCTCACGCAGGTGCTCGCCTGCGTCGAATCGTGGGAGCGCGAGCACGGCAACGAACACGACCCCTTCAGCGAACTGATGACGCGCCACGGCGAGATGGACGTGCGCATGCGCCGCGCCTGGGTTGATGAGATCGAACAAAGGCTGCGCGAAACTCGACCGAACGCCGAGTGACCCACGATGTGTCACCGATCGTGGCTCGTGCTGTTCAGTCTTCCAGCGTCGCTTCGCCGCTCCAGAGCATCTGGATCGTCTCGAGGATTTTTTCGTTGACGGGGTGCCCGGGCTGCTCCGCGAAGCCGGGAAGCGCTTCGACCATCCGGCGTAGTTCGACGAACTTCACCGAGAAGGGGTTCACTCCCGGATGACGATCGGCGAGTTCCTCGGCGATGCGCTGCACGTCGAGCCAGCCGATTGTGTCCTTGGGATTACTCATGTCGCTCCCGGCGCGGGCAAGAATCCGTCCGGTCTAGTGCGCTTCTTCCTTGACGGCGTTGCGGTTCCAGGACGGCACTCGCAACTTGATCGGGCCGCTCCTTTGGATGATGCACTGGCAGGAAAGTCGGCTGTTGCGCTGCAGTCCGGGCGCTTCCTCGACCCGGTCTTCCTCGGCTTCCGTGGATTCGCTCAGGCACCGGGACCCATCTTCGATGTACACATGGCACGTCGAGCAGGCGCACACCCCCCCGCAGGCGTGCTCAACGTTGATGTCGGCCAGAAGGGCCACCTCGAGCAGGTTCTGCCCGATGCCCGCCATGACGATGTGCTCGCGCTGGTCTGTGCCGGTGAGGCTCCTGGGATCCTCGAGCACGAACGTGACGGGAATCGTTGCCAAAGCAGGATCGATTGGTTTGACGTGCATCGGTACTCCGCAGTATGAGACTTGGAATCGTTCAATAGTAGCGGGCCCAGTGTTTTGCCTGCCGGAAGGGTTGCCCAATTTCCGCCACACCCGTGGCGGTACACTTGAACTCACGCGCGAACGCGCACCGGAGGCCGCATGTCCATCACACGTCGTGAGTTTTCCACGTTGACCTCGATCTTGGCGATGGGCGCGCTGGCCGGCGGCGCGCGGGCGGCTGGGCGCGGGGGGCTGGGGGGGTTGGGCCGGTCCGGCGCCCGCCCCGGGATCACCCGGCGCGCGGGAACCTATTTCGAGTGGAAACAGGTTGCTCCCAGCGCCTGGGTCGGGATCGGCGAAGGGGGCAACTCGCTGGTGGTGGCGTCGAAGGGGGAGTTGCTGCTCGTGGACACCAAGTTCGCCGCGTTCGCCGGCGGGCTCCGCCGCGAGGCTCAAGCGCTGGTCACGGACACGAAGCACTCGCTCTCGCTGGTGATCAACACGCATCATCACATGGACCACTCCGGTGGAAACATCGGATTCCTGCCGGATGTGCCGGTGCTCGCGCAGGAGAAGGCTAGGCCGCGGATTGAATCTCAGGTGGATCGATGCCGGCAGTCGGTGAAGGGGCACGCGGCGCAACTCGCGCAATCCGACAAGCCTGGCGCGAAGGAAATGCTGGCGGACGCCACGAAACTGGCCGACCACCCCGACATGTTCGACGCGGCCCACTACGTGCCCACGCGCTCATTCGCGACCGAGCATGAGGCGAAGATCGGCGAGTTGGTCATCGAACTGCGGCACTACGGGTCCGGGCACACGGACAACGACGCCGTCGTTCGGGTGCCGTCGCTCAACATCGTGCACATGGGGGACCTGCTGTTCCACAAGATCCATCCGTTCATGGATGTCTCGGCGGGATCGAACTCGGACGGATGGATGGATTCATGCAGGAAGGCCCTGGCGCTGTGCGACGACAAGACGGTCGTGATTCCCGGTCACGGTGATGTCACCGACAAAAAGGGGCTGGAAGGACAGATCGACTACTTCGAGACGATGCGCAAGGCCGTCCGCGAAGCGGTGGCGGCCGGAAAGAGCAGGGACGAAGTGACGAAGATGTCCGTGGACGCGCTCAAGGAGTATGGTCAGAACCGGCTGTCAATGGTGCTGGGTGCTCTGTACGACGAGCAGCGGCCGTCGAAGTAAGACCGCGGCGATGATGTACAGGCGCGCGCCCTGAGCAACCGCGAGCACGCCGCGGCGAACTTCTGCGAGGACGGTCATGTTTCCGATGTTCACCAGAGTGACGCAGCCGGGCGGCTTGCCCTTGGAGAGCATGACGTTCTCGGCGCTGGTGCCGCAGGGGTTTCAGTTTCAGGCGATGGGCCCCATGGGCCCGTTCGCGGTCCTGCCGCCGGGCGCGACCCCGCCGCCCGCCACACCCGCCTGTGTCATGGTCGAGCCCGTGCCCCCGATGGCCGTGCCGATGCTCATGATGGCTCTGCGGAGCATGGACAACCCGTTCGCGGCCGTGATGCAGGGGTTCAGCGTCGGGCTGTCGCAGATTACGAGCATCGCGCCCGCCCGGCAGACGCAGATCGGCGGCGCGACGGCGCACGTCCGAGAGATCGAGGGGGTCAGCATGGCCAGCGGGCAGCCCCTGCGCGGGTCGCTGATGCTCCTGTGCGGGATGCGCGGCGTGGCGAAGGTCATCATGTTCATCAACCTGTTCCGCGTGCCCGAGTTCATCGGGGACTGCCTCAAGTTCATCGGCGGGATCAACGTGAACGGGTTCGGCGCCATGCCCATGCCCAGCGTGCAGGCCGTCGTCGATAAGGACCGGCTCGACCAGATTGAGTTCCGGGTGCGGGGAGAGGGCGGCGGTTGGTCCCCCATCACGGCGATGCCCACCCGTGTCGGCGAGCAGGTCGTCCTCAGGGTCGAATACCACCACCACGACCACTCGTTTCACGTCGGGAACATCTCCGGCGTCGGGCACGCCATCGGACACCACAGCGTGAGCAAAGTAGGGGCTTGACGGACCGGGCCAAGCGGGCGGGGCAATCGCGAAAAAGGAGACTTGTCAATGGGTCATGGACCATTTCAGGCGGGCGACACGTCGGGAATCGGGCATGCGATCGGGCACGGCGCGAAATCGAATGTGCGCATCGGCACGGAGCAGTCCAAGGAACTGTCGGCCCTGGTAAAGGAACTGCGCCAGGCAATCGCGGACGCCGGCCTGCCCCAGCGAACACAGCAGGTCATGCTGGAGCGGACCATCCCTGCGCTCGAACAGGCGCCCACGAAGCCGGACCCCAAAGAGGCGGTCCAATCCGGGCTAGAACGGGTCAGTGAGCAACTCGAAGGAGTTGGCGATATGGGAGACAAGGTGGTGCGGATCGCCGAGGTCGCCAGGAAACTGGCGGGCGTCGTAGGCGTCACGCTCGCGACGGCGGCCCCCTTCCTGGGAAAACTCCTGGGACGATAGCCCAGCGCCCGGCGCTGACAGGCAAAGCATTCGCTTGCCGCATCGCATCACGCCGGGCCGGGCTGGCGCGGGTGAATCGCCTGTAACGGCGCGCCGGTGGATTGCTGGCGGGATACGGTTGCCCGTGCCCGGTCGCGGTGGTAGGTTGAAGGCGACCGCGATCACCGTCAGCGCATGAGGCCGGATCAGCGACTCGGAGAGTTCTTATGCCGCATCGATATCAGACCATCCTCCTCTTCGGCGCTCCGGGGGCCGGGAAGGGGACGCAGGGAAAGATCCTGGGGCATGTTCCGGGGTTTTATCACCTCTCGTGCGGCGAGGTGTTCCGGACGCTGGACACCAGTTCCGAACTCGGGCGCACGTTCATGGAGTTCTCGTCGCGCGGCGAACTGGTGCCAGACGATGTCACCATCAGGATGTGGCAGCAGAACATGCACGCCCAGACGGTGCTGAGCCTGTACAAGCCGAGCAAGGATCTGCTCGTGCTCGACGGGATTCCCCGGAACACCAATCAGGCCAGGCTGCTGGAAAAGCACCTGAACGTGCTCAAAATCATCCACCTGGTGTGCCCGGACAAGCAGGAGATGATCAAGCGGCTGCGCCGGCGGGCGCTGAAGGAAAACCGCGTGGACGACGCCAAAGAGGACGTCATCCTGCGACGCTGGTCGGTGTACGAGCAGGAGACGTACCCCGTGCTGGCTCACTATCACCCGTCGCTCGTCGCGGAGGTGAACGCGATGGGCAGCCCGGCGCGGGTGCTCCAGCACGTCCTGGAGCACCTGGTGCCCGTGCAGGAATCGCACTTCAATAACCCGGTCACCGGCGAGCCGAACGCATAAGTCCCCCAGCGCGGGGGCCGGAGCCACACGCCTTAGAAACAACAAGCCCGCCGCGAGAGACGCGGCGGGCTTGGGTTGTTCGCATATGTCTGCTTGGCGTTCGGATCAGTGACCGCCACCCGCGCCGTCAGCGGGCTTCTCGGCCGGCTTCTCCGGCGCCTTCTTCGCGGGCTCCGGCTTCTTCTCGCACCCGGTCGACAGCGTCGCAACCGAAACACCGGCGATCGCCAGAGCGATCAACGCACCCATTCCAAACTTCTTCATCGCAAGACTCCTTCTATGACTGCTTCGTCTCCGCCCACAAGGCGTGGCTCGCAGCACATTCCTCGGATGCGGCCTGACGTAGTTTCATCACGTCTATCAGAACCGGCCGCTCCAATCACCATGGTAGCCGAGAGAGTGTTCCATCATCAAGCCCCTCGCTACGAAAACCCAAACAAAAACCGCCGATCGATGCCTCGATCGGCGGCTTGATTTAGTGGTCAACGATACAACTCAGTTGTTCGTGCTGGCGGCCTTCTCCTTGCAGCACTCGGATGCCGCCTTCTCCTTGCAGCAACCTGATCCTTCGGAGCAAGACGCCTTCTCCGCCGAGCACCCGCTATCGGTGCAGGTGGACGCTTCATCGTTGGCGCACCCGACCATCAGTGCCGCGACGCCGACCAGAGCCAGACCGAACAGACGAGCCTTCTTCATGATGAATCTCCAAGTGGTAGGCCGCGACGGAGGCGGCGGGGTGAAAAGTTCGCCGGCGCTCGCATGAGCGCGGCTGTGGTTCTACAGAGTAAACTTCAGGCAGTGGCAGAAGATTCCTTCGCCGCCACTTTTCGGACCTTGGCGGCGTAGGCGGTCCGACGGTCGGCGATGCGGCGCCGCGTGCTGGGACGGCCGCCGATTTCCGGACCCTGCTCCGCCCCCACAAACTGAATCACGCACAACTCCGACCCGTCCCCGATTCGGTGACGACCGAGTTTCACGATGCGGGTGTATCCGCCCGCGCGGCCCTGGAACCGGGGCGCCACATGCTCGAAGATGTGCTTCACCAACTTCGGCGCCTTGCGCAGTTCGCCGTAGCGGTTGCGTTCGACCTGCGAGGAATCCGGGACGTCGAAGTACGCCGAGGCCCGATCGCGGAGTTCCGCGACGGACTTCTTCTCATCCTCCGACGGCTTCTTGGAGAGGTACAGCCAGTCGAATCCCTGCCGGTCCCCGCCCAACTTGGCGATCACGAGCCGCCGAGCGTGCAGGTCGCCTCGCTTGGCGAGCGTAACGATCTTCTCAACCAGCGGCTGGACGGCCTTGGCCTTGGGAATGGTGGTCGTGACCTGCCCGTGCTCGAAGAGCGCGGCGGCGATGTTGCGGAGAGTAGACGCCCGGTGCGCGGTAGTGCGTCCGAGCCGATAGCCTGCACGTCGATGTCGCATCGCAAAGACTCCTGGGAATCACCGGCGCAGCGATCTGCACCGGGACTCGGAGTATAGACATCGACCCGGGCGCCGGCACGCCGCGGCACGATCAGAACGGCTCTTCTTCCTCCGCTCGCCTACCAAACGGAAACTTATCGGATCTCGGGGCCTGCGACAGAATCCGCGATCTCCCGCCCGGCGCCGGATCCGAACCCGCGCGCGCGACCCTATAGTTCACTCGACTGAGGGAGCGGAGCCGAGTCGATGCAGGATCGCACGTTCGTTGTTCCCTTTGTCCACCGCCTTCGTTTCACGCGCGGAGCGCTGGAGCCCGCGAATCGGGTGCTGGACGACGTGCTCATCGGCGACCCCGACGCGGGGCCCGCACGCGGTTTGAATGGACATCACGGGCTCACGCCCCACGTGCATCCGAGGAGGCCTCGGGTGCTCTTTGTCGTCGATGCGGGACTGGCCGCGGCGGATCCCGGCGTCATTGACCGCGTCAGACGATTCGCGGAGTCGCGCACCGCGCGCCTGGACGTGGCGCCCGCCGCGGTGCTCGTGCCCGGCGGCGAGGCCTGCAAAAACGATCCCGCCGTCCCAGAGATGATCCTGCGAGCGATGGGTGACGCCCGGATCTGTCGCCGGTCGTACGTGGTCGTCATCGGCGGCGGCGCGGTGCTCGACGTCGCCGGGTACGCGGCGTCCATTTTTCATCGCGGCGTCAGGGTGGTGCGGATGCCATCAACCACCCTTTCACAAGACGACTCCGGCGTCGGCGTCAAGGCGGGAGTGAACCGGGGCGGCGTTAAGAACCTGGTCGGGACCTTCTGGCCCCCATGGGCCGTCGTCAACGACGAAGCCCTGCTCGAAACGCTCAGCGATGAACACTGGCGCTCGGGGTTCTCTGAAGCCGTCAAGGTGGCGCTGCTCAAAGACGCCTCGTTCTTTCAAGACATCGAATCGTCGGCGCCTCGCCTCCGCGCCCGCGACCTCAGCGCCGCCTCCCCGATCATCCGGCGATCCGCGGCGCTGCACGCCGATCACATCATCGCCGGGGGCGACCCGTTCGAGTTCCTCGCCGCCCGCCCACTGGATTTCGGTCATTGGGCGGCCCACCGGCTCGAAGCGATGTCTCGCTTCGGACTGACTCACGGGTATGCCGTGGCGATCGGGATGATGATCGATCTGACGTTCGCGCGGCTGATCGGCGCGTGCGACCCGGGCGTCGTGGCGCGCGTCGGCGACTGCCTCAGGGCGATCGGGCTGCCCACCTCCCATGAACTCCTGGCCCGGGCCGCTGATCTATTCGAGGGCCTAGAGCAGTTCCGCGAACACCTGGGCGGTGACCTGACGATCACGCTGGTGAAAAGCCCGGGCGACGCGTGTGAGGTGCACCAGATCGACCGGGCCGTGATGGAGCACGCCATCGGACTCGTGCACGACCGCATGAGTGCGGGCGTGCAGTGATAATGTTGCATGGGCCCGGGGCATCGGGCGACAGGAGGATGCATCCGTGAGTACTCCCCAAGCGCCGCGCGGCATGACCATCGCACAACTCGCAGACGCCTATTTCATCGAGCATCGCGCCAAACTGCTTGATATCGCCGCCTTCATCGACCGATGCGAACGCGCCGGTGGGAGTGATGTCCGGCTCCAGATCCTGCGGCAAGCCATCCCGCTGCTGGTGGACGGCCGGCCAGAGCGGGCGAAACGGATCCTGGAGCATTTCAGCGATCCGACGACCGACCCGATCGCGCACGCCGGGATGAAAGGGGCCACCGGCGTGTGGACGGGATCGGCCGGAGGCTCGCGATGAAGTACATCGATCCCCACATCCACATGGTGTCCCGCACGACGGACGACTACGCCCGCATGGCGCAGTGCGGATGCTGCGCCATCACCGAACCGGCCTTCTGGGCTGGATACGACCGCGGCTCGCCCCAAGGGTTCTTTGATTACTACCGGCAACTGACGGAGTTCGAGCCGCGGCGTGCCGCCGCGTACGGGATCGCCCACCACTGCTGGCTGTGCATCAACCCCAAGGAGGCCGAGGACCCGGTGTTCGCGCGCGAGGTCATCGCCCTGATCCCTCAGTTCCTGGATCGTCCCAACGTCCTGGGCATCGGCGAGATCGGGCTCAACAAGAACAGCCGTTCGGAACTCAAGGTCCTGGAGGAGCAGATCGACCTGGCGGCCCGGCATCAGCAGTTGATCCTTGTCCACACCCCGCACCTGGAGGACAAACTCAAGGGCACCCGCTTGATCCTCGACGCGATCGCGCGGGATTCTCGCATCAACGCCCAGCGCGTGCTGATCGATCACGTCGAGGAGCACACGGCCAGGCTCGTGCTCGACCGCGGACACTGGGCGGGCATGACGCTCTACCCCGACAGCAAGTGCACGCCGCAGCGCGCGGTGGACATCCTCGAAATGTACGGGCGCGAGCGCCTATGCCTGAACTCGGCCGGCGACTGGGGGCACAGCGATCCGCTGTCGGTTCCCAAGGCCGCGCTGGAGATGAAGCGGCGCGGTCACGGCGAGGCCGCGGTGCGGCGCGTGGTCTTCGAGAACCCAGAGGCGTTCCTCCGCCAATCCAAGAAGTTCCGGGCGGGGCTGGATGAGTGAGCCGCCGGGAAATGTCGGAGCGCCGCGGAGCCGAGACTCGCTGGTCAATGCCGGCGACGTTCGACTCGGGTACTGCACGAACGTCCACGCGGGGCACGACCTGGATTCGACCCTGGCGAATCTCAAGCGCCACGCGTCTACCGTGAGGGAGTCGCTCGGTCTGGCTGGCCGGCTCGATATCGGGCTCTGGTTGTCGGCCGGCGCGGTCGATGCGGCGGCGGGCCGCGTGCTCGAACTCCGTCAGGCCCTGCGCGACAGCGGACTGCGGGCGTTCTCGTTCAACGGTTTTCCCTACGGGGACTTTCACGAGCCGGTGGTGAAGCACGCCGTGTACGAGCCGAACTGGGCGGACCCGCGCCGCGTTCGCTACACGCTTGATCTGATCGCGGTCCTGGGCGGGCTGCTTGGGGAACATGACCAGGGAAGCATCTCGACCGTTCCAGTCGGTTGGCCGGGCACGCCGTGCGCGCCCGTCGATCCGGAGCGGGCCGCGATGAACCTGCGCTACGTCGCCGACGTGCTTGCCAGGACGCGCCAGGAGACCGGACAACTGATCCATCTGGATCTTGAGCCCGAGCCCGGGTGCATCCTGAGCACGAGCGATGACGTCATTGCATTCTGGAAGCGGCACCTGCTGGTGGGTGGCGCGGGGGCCGAGGGGCCTGTCCGCGAGCACCTGCGTGTCTGCCACGACGTGTGCCACGCCGCGGTGATGTTCGAGGATCAGGCGCAGGTGCTGAACACCTACTCGGCCGCGGGGATCCAGGTCGGTAAGGTGCAGATCTCGTCGGCGCCGCGGATCGAACTCGCCGGGGGCGCACAGGACCGCGCGGCGATGCACGCACTTGAGTCGTTCGCCGAGGCGCGGTACCTGCACCAGACGTGCGTGCGCAGCGGTCGGTCCGGACAGGCTGATCCCGGCGCGCCCGACTTCCACGAGGATCTGCCGGCGGCGCTCAGCGCACTGCGCGGGCGGAGCGCACCCGGCGAAGCGAGGGTTCACTTCCACGTACCCATCTTCATGGACTCGATCGGTCCTTTGGGCACCACACAGGACCACATCGAGCCCGCGATCCGCGCCGCCCTCGCCTCGGGCGTGAACCACTTCGAGGTCGAGACCTACGCCTGGAACGTGTTCCCCCCCGCTCTCGCCGGTGACGTTGATCTCGCCGCCGGCATCGCCCGCGAGATGCGCTTCGCCGCGGGACTCATCAACTGGCTGCTACGCTGAGCGTGCATGAGCGCGTCCGCCATGGCCTGGCTTCGGCTGCTCCGCGTGTCCAACTACCCGACGGTGGTGAGCAACGCCCTGGTCGGGTGCGCGATCGGTTCGATCGGCGGCGAGTTCGCCTGGCGCGCCTTCGCTCTCGCCGCCGCCGCCCTGCTCTTGCTATACGCCGCCGGCATGGCGCTCAACGACGCTGTGGACGCGCCGCTGGATCGGCTCGAGCGGCCCGACAGGCCCATCCCCTCCGGACAAGTTCCGCGGCCGCTCGCATTCGCGGCGGCAAGCGCGTGCACGGCCGCGGCGATGGCCCTGCTGTGGTTCGTCGGACGCCGTGCGGACTCGCCCGCGTTTGTCTTGGGCGGTGCGCTGGTCGCATGTATCGTGCTGTATGACACCCTGCACCGGGTGCATCCGCTCATGACCATCGTGATGGCCGCGTGCCGCGGGCTGGCGATCCTCACCGCCGCCGCGTGCGTGCTCGGTGACGTGCCGTTCGATCACATCAACCGCTTGCACTGGGCATCCGCCGGCGCCATCGCCGGGATCGAGGCGGCGTACGTCCTGGCGATCTCGCTGGTCGCGCGCGCCGAGGCGGAGAAGCCCACGCGGGTCCGAATCGTCGTGCGGCTGATCAGCGCGATCTGCCTGCTCGACGCGGGGCTCCTCGCCGTGCTCGGGCGCTTCGCCGCGATGGGGCTGGCGCTCGCGTGCTTCGCGGCCACTCTCGCCGCTCAACGAAAGGTGATCGGGAGTTAGTTCGGCGGCCGAGCCGACAGCCTGTTGCGTCGCCGACCGGGCTCCGTGCCCTCTCACGATTCCAAGTGCGACTTCAGCGCCTCAAGCCGCCGCGTCCAGAACTTCTTCAACGTCTCCGCCTTCGCCGCCGACCTGATCTTGGCGTGCTGTGCCGTCACTTGGCACTTCGCCGACCCCTTGGCTGTGAAGTTCACATTGAGGTACGTCTGCCCGTCGGCCCACGGACCGCGGACGTACTTCATCGGCGTCACCGTGCGGATCTCGAACGCCTCCGGGAGCCAGTTCGACCGCCGCGCCTCGCTCGTCCAGGCGTCGAACGCCTCGCGCACGGAGGCACTGATCGTCCGGCTGACCGATATCTCGTACCCGCCGGGCTTCTGGTGCTTCTCCCGGCGTCCCCGCGCCTGCTCATAGCCGACAGTCACCATCTGGCTCCACCAATCGGGGACGCCTTGATCCGAGAGCATCTGCGCGATCTGTGCGTGTGAGAGTTGAGGGCCGCCGCCACGGTCGATGATCACGAGCCAATCGGCCCAGGTCCTCCCGGTAGCCTGTTCGACGGCAACGCTGGAAATACCGGCGAGCGCGGCCGTGCCCGCCGAACGACTCTTCGGCCCGAAGTTCGGTCTTCGCGAAGATTTGCTCGCGGCCCGGCCGGGCCTTGCAGTCTCGCGCCGACCTCGGATCACTTTCTTCTTCATCCTACCAATGTACCACAAACCTGCGTATTGAAGCACCAAGTCAATCAGTCGAGTGACTACCCGAGCGAACCGCCGCCCCCGCACCGCCTTCCAACCCGGGGCGCGGCTGCGCGTGCTTCGCCGGCTCTGTCAGATTCAACCCAATCACCCCCACCACCACCGCGACAAGCGACAGAATGCGCCAGAGCGAACTCGGTTCGTGGTAGTACGCGATGCCGATCAGGGCGATGATCGCCGCCCCGCTGCCGGCCCACACCGCGTACGCGGTCCCGATATTCATCCGCTGCGCAACCATCGTGAGGAACACAAGACTAAGGAGGTACGTCACGAGCGTGAACACCGCGGGCACAAACTGAACACGCCCCGCCACAACCGCGTGCTTCACGCCCAGCGCCCAGGCAACTTCGAACAGAATGGCCATCGCGAGATAGATGTAGGTCATGGGGGCTCCGGGCTTGCCTCGTGCAACTCCAGCGAGTATGCACCCAGCGAGATCCGAACTCGGTGGGTTCCCGTATGGTTGCCCGGCGGCGCGGGGCATCAAGAATCAGTCATGTCAACTGGCGAGGTCGAAACCAATCTTGTGGGTCCGGAGAAGATTCCGCTCCACGTGTGTGCAAGCAGCCGTGATGTCGCGCGCGTCGTCGCCTCCGAGATTGCCGGACTGATCCGCGAACGCGCGGCGGCGGGCCGGAACGCCGTGCTGGGACTCGCGACCGGCGCGACGCCCACGGCGCTCTACGACGAACTCGTCAGGCTCCACCGCCAAGAGGGGCTGTCGTTCCGCAATGTCGTGACATTCAACCTCGACGAGTATTGGCCGATGCCAGCCGAGTCAATCCAGAGTTACCGGCGCTTCATGCGCGAACACCTCTTTGACCTCATCGACATCGACCCCAAATCCACCCATGTGCCCGACGGGACCATCGCTCGCGAAGATGTCCCCTCGTTCGGCGCGTCGTACGAGCGGGCGATCAAGGACGCCGGCGGCATCGACATCCAGATCCTGGGCATCGGCCGCACCGGTCACATCGGGTTTAACGAGCCGGGCTCCCCCCGAGACAGCCGGACCAGGCTCATCACCCTCGACAAAGTGACGCGAAAAGACGCCGCCAGCGATTTCTTCGGCGAATGGAACGTCCCGCGAACGGCGCTGACGATGGGCGTCGGGACGATCCTGGACGCGCGCCGGATTTTCCTCCTGGCATTCGGCGAACACAAGGCCGCGATCATCCGCCGCGCCGTCGAAGGCGACGTCTCGCACTCCGTCACGGCGAGTTTCCTGCAGAAACACCCGGGCGTCACCATCCTCCTGGACCCCGCCGCCGCCGCCGAGTTGACCCGTTTCAAGACGCCCTGGCTGCTGGGGCCTATCGGGCAGTTCGGTCTCTCCTGGGACGTCCCGACCACCCGGCGCGCCGTCATCTGGCTCTCGCTGCACGTCGGCAAGCCCATCCTGAAACTCACCGACGAGGATTACAACGAGCACGGGCTGCAGGAGTTGCTCACCGCCCGCAGCGCCTCCAATGACCGCGGGGGCCGCGGTGCGTACGACGTCAACATCGAAGTCTTCCGCGGCGTGCAGCAGACGATCACGGGCTGGCCCGGCGGACGCCCGACCGACGCCGCCCTCGCCCGCGCCTCCGCCGCCGATCCCCGCGACGCACACCCTCCCGAGGGACCCGGCACCGGCGCCCGGCGCACCGGCGCGGGCATGCTCCTCCCCGTTGAGCACGCCGCGACCAACGCCGATCGACGCGCCACGACCGATGTCTTTCCCAAACGCGTCATCGTCTTCAGCCCGCACCCCGATGACGACGTCATCAGCATGGGAGGAACATTCATCCGGCTCTGCGAGCAGGGGCATGATGTGCACGTCGCGTATCAGACCAGCGGGAATATCGCCGTCTGGGACGAGAGCGCGCTCCGCCACGTCGATTTCGTCGCCGAGTTCGCCAAGGCCTTCCCCCAACTCGGCCAGGCGGTCGCCGAACGCATCGAGGAGACCATCGAGTCCTTCGTGCGCCACAAAAAGCCCGGCGAGGTCGATACCCCCGAACTCCAGAAAATCAAGGCGCTCATCCGCCGCACCGAGGCTCGCGCCGGCGCCCGGTACAGCGGGGTCAAGGAATCGAACATCCACTTCATGGACCTGCCCTTTTACGAGACCGGGCGCGTGAAGAAGAAACCCATCGGTGAAGAGGACATCCGCATCACCTGCGAACTGCTGGAGCGGGTGAAGCCGCACCAGGTGTACGCCGCCGGCGATCTCTCCGACCCGCACGGGACCCACCGAGTTTGCCTATCGGCAATCCTCGAGTCGATCAAGCGCCTCGCGGACCGGGCGTGGATGCGCGACTGCGTCGTGTGGCTCTACCGCGGAGCGTGGCAGGAATGGGGCGCGGACGAAATCGAGATGGCCGTCCCCCTCTCGCCGGACGAAGTCACGCGCAAACGCTACGCCATCTTCAAGCATGAATCCCAGAAGGACGCGGCGCTCTTCCCCGGGCCCAGCGACGCTCGCGAGTTCTGGCAGCGCGCCGAAGAACGCAACCGCGCCACCGCCAGGCTCTACGACCGCCTCGGACTCCCCGAGTACGAGGCGATCGAAGGATTCGTGAAATGGCGCGGATAGTCCCCGGAATCCCGCGCGCGGCTTGACATCACCCGCGCCCCGGTCCAAGATCATCATGGACTCTCACTCGAACCTCGAATCGGCACAACTGGGGGTGTGCTCGTGGTCGCTGCAGCCTGCTTCTCCCGCGGATCTGGCCTACAAGGTCAGCGAGTGCGGCCTCCACGCCGTCCAACTCGCTCTGGATCCCATCCGCCTCGACCCTTCGACCTGGCCACTGCGCGAAACCTGGAAGAAGATCGACGGCGCGGGCATCTCCGTCCTCTCGGGGATGATGGCCATGCGAGGCGAGGACTACAGCACCCTCGAATCCATCCGACGCACCGGCGGCGTCAGGCCCGACGAGCACTGGGAGGCCAACCTCGCCGCCGCCCGCGACAACGCCGAGATCGCCCATCAGTTCGGGATCGAGATGGTCTCCTTCCATGCAGGGTTCATCCCTCACGATCCGAACGATCCCGAGCGAATCAAGGTCGTTGACCGCATCCTTGAACTCGCGGACGTCTTCGCCGAACGCGAGATCACCATCGCGCTGGAGACCGGGCAGGAGTCCGCGCAGACATTGATTTCCGTGCTGGATGAACTCGATCACCCGATGATCGGCGTGAACTTCGACCCGGCAAACATGATCCTCTACGGGATGGGCGATCCCGTCAAAGCCCTCAGGGACCTGGCGCTCTTCATCGATCAGGTGCATCTCAAGGACGCGGCCCCCGCCAGCGAGCTTGGGCGCTGGGGGACCGAGACCGTCCTGGGCACCGGTGCCGTCGATTGGGGGGCCTTCTTCCAGACCGTCGCGGACGAGGAACTGTCCTGCAACTTCCTGATCGAGCGCGAGGCGGGGTCGCAGCGCATCGCGGATGTCACATCGGCGGCTCGCTTTGTCTCGGAGTTCGGGCTTCGCAGCCGGGCCGAGTAATCATCGCCAGCAGCCGCATACGGGGCCGCCCGCGGCGCGGGTACCATCGCCGGCATGACCACGCGCCCAGCGATCAACATTCCAGCACGCCCGGTGGGCCTGGGCGTGATCGGCCTGGGCGTCATGGGCGCCACGCACGTGCGCTGCATGAGCGCGATCGCGGCGCGCGGCGCCGTCCGGCTCGCGGCGGTCTGCGACCACCACCCCGATCGACGCACCGGCCTCGTGCGCGCGTCGGGGAACATGACGAGCATCGCCACCGACGAACGTCTCTTCGATCCGGCCGCGGTGCGGACGTTCGCCGATCCCGGCGACCTGCTGGCGGATCCCCACGTGGATGCGGTGCACATCTGCACACCGACGGACTCCCACGCGGATTTGGCGATCCGCGCCCTGCGGGCCGGAAAACACGTGCTGATCGAAAAGCCGGTCGCGATCGCGTCCGCGGACGTCGCGCGCGTGATCGACGCCGCGGCGGGCACGAATCTGGTGTGCATGCCGGCCATGTGCATGCGGTTCTGGCCGGGATGGGCGTGGGTGCGCGAGCGGATGCGAACGCGCGAGTTCGGCGCCGTGACGGGCGCGACGTTTCAGCGGGTCGGAACGCCGCCGGGGTGGTCGCCGGGGTTCTACGGACATGCGGAGCGCTCGGGGGGCGCGCTGGTGGACCTTCACATCCACGATGCGGACTTCATCCTGTGGTGCTTCGGGGAGCCGGCCGAGGTGGTCTCGACCGGGTCCACGAATCACCTCACGACGATCTACCGGTTTGCGCGCGGTCCTTCGCACGTCGTCGCGGAGGGCGGCTGGGGGCACGCGCCGGGGTTTGGGTTTCGGATGCGCTACACCATTTCCTTTGAAAACGCCACGGCCGAGTTCGACCTGGGACGGGCCCCAACGGTCATTCTGTATCGTAATGGCCAGTCCGAGCCCATCGAGTTTCCGCCGGAATCGGCCTATTACCTCGAAATCGAGCACTTCGTTGACCGGGTCGGGGGCGTCGGCGACCCTGATCGGGGACCAACCCTGCGGGACGCCTGGACTGCGGCCCGGCTGTTGGAGGCGGAACGGCGAAGCCTGGAAACAGGCCAAGCGGTGACATTCGGTGACCAATAGCGCCAGCCCAGACCGCGCGCACATATCCACAAGTTGTTCGTCCCGATTGGGTTACGGACGCCCCGGGGGGGCCTGTGGTTCCCCACCCGGGAGGCACTTGCTTTCGGGCCCAAACCCGATTATCTTCCCCGCTCCGGTGCGAGGCTCCGGGGTGCGTTGTCGCATCCCCGGAGTTGATCGACTGGCTCCGAGTTCGGCGCATGCTCGGCACGACAAGCCGTGCGCGCGTAGATCAGAGCGGGGTGGACGGGACGTGTCGGACCAGAATCTTGACTTCAGACAGCAGACTCACAAGTACGCGGAAGAACGAGCATCGAGGAACCGGAACCGAACCGAAAACGACTGCGAAACGACTGCCACTCGCTCGAAATGCCGGCGAGTTTGACCCGGATGTCTGAAGAATCGATTGTCCACACGGAGATTTGGTAGAAGTTCAGAGGAAGTTCGGCGGAAAGGCACGATCGACATCCTCCCCCTCTCCCCTAATACGCGAAGGCGACCATGATGAATTGGCTGAAGACGACCGCGGCGCTGACTCTGATCCCACTGGCACTCACCCCCGCGGCTCTGGCGCAGGTCGCCGGGAGTTCCAAGGGGCTGCAGGCTCAGCAGGAAGGGCAGTCGGCAACAGCAACCAGGCAGGTCCTGGACCGCGTGGACGCGCTGGTAAAGGCCGGACAACTCATCCGGGCCCGGGAAGCGCTGAACGGTTATTTCCGGTCGCCGGCGAGCGATGTCGCCTCGGCCCAGGACGCCATGGCGGCGACGGAGTCGTACGCGACGGTGGAGCGAAAGATCCGCTCCGCCGACCCGTGCGATATCAGCCTCGAAAAGGGGACGCTCGCGCTGGAAGCGGGCGACCTGGTGACCGCGGAGAAGTTCGCCAGGCAGGTGGAACAATCAAAGGACTCGCAGCGATCCCACCGGGTGGCGGCGGCGAAACTGATCGCGGATTCGGCCCAGCGGCGCGCGGAGTTCGCCCCGATCGCGGACCGGGCGATCGATCAAGCGATGGATGACTATGTCGCGGGCCGTTTCGAAGCGGCCAAGACGGCGGCGGCCAGCGTGGCGTTCGCCGGGGTGCCCCTCACCGACGCGCAGCGCAACAAACTGGACCAACTCCAACTTCAGTTGCTCAAGGTTGAGCGGGAGCAAGGACGAGCGATCGAGGTGGCTCCGGTGAACTTGGGCGTGTGGCAGCCCGGCGTAGTGCGCCGCGAGGGTGCCGGCGGCGGCGAAACCCCCGCGCCCCCCGCTGCTCCCCCGCCCGCCGCGGCTCCGGCGAGTGAGCCCGCGCCGGCGGGTGAAACGCCCGTGATGGTGTCGGAGACGACGATTCAGCCGGAGAATCCCCCCGCGCCGGCGCCGAGCCAGCCGACGGGACAGGACGAACTGATCCAGGCCGCGCTGAAGGCGCAGGCGGGTGCGTTTATCGCGGAAGCGGACAAACTGGCGTCCGAGGAGCGCTGGAACCTGGCGCTGGACAAGTACCGCCAGGCGGCTGGCCCGTACCGGCAGTACCTGACGCCGGACCAGGCCGCGTACGTCGATCAGAAAGTGATCGAGATGCAGACCCGGCTGAATGTTCAGCCGCTGAGCGAGCGAACGATCGGCGAGGCGAACCTGATCCGGCAGCGGACGCTGGCGGAGTTCGAGAACAACATGCAGCAGGCGCAGGCGTCGCTGGAGGCCGGGGACACCCGCCGCGCGACGGACCTGATGGCGCAGTCGCGGCTGACGGTCGCGCAGACCCGGGCGTACTTCAACCCGCAGGAACTCGCGGACCTGAACACCAAGATCGACGACATGAACCGCACGATCGAGCAGCGCCGCAATGAGATCGACGCGGCGGAACGCGAGCAGCAAGCGAAAGACCGGGCGGCGGACGCGGCGGCGGCGGAGCAGCGCCGCGCAATGGAGAAGGACCGCAAGATCAACGAGAGCATCGACCGGGCCCGCGCGCTGCAGATGGAGCAGAAGTACGCCGAGGCGCTGCAGGTGGTGGACCAGATCCTCTTCCTGGACCCGCGTAATCCGTCGGGGCTTCTGCTGCGGGACACGATGGAAGCGAACCTGATCTTCCAGCGGTTCCACGACATCCAGCGCCGCAAGGGGCATCTCAACGCGAATCTGCGCCTGGACATCGCGGAGGACATGCTCCCGCCGAAGGGGATCATGGACTACCCGACGGAATGGCCCAAGAAGAGTTTCGAGCGCGGCGAACTGAGCGCGTTCTACGACACGCGTGAGAACCGCACGGTGCTGGCGAAGGTGGAGACGACGCCGCTGCCGGTGGCGTTCGACGACTCGCGCCTGGCGGACGTGCTGGCGTTCGTGGCGTCGGTGACGGGGGAGAACCTGGACGCCGACTGGGCGAGCCTGCGCGAGATCGGGGTGAACGAAGACACGCCGATCTCGCTGAAGATCTCGCGGGCGTCGGCGCGGGTGGTGCTGGACCGCGTGGTGCAGAAGGCCTCGCCGGACGAATACTCGAAGGTCGGCTGGTCGGTGGAGGACGGGATCATCCGGGTGGCGTCGCAGACGGCGCTGAACCAGAACACGACGCTGGCGATCTACGACATCTCGGACCTGCTGTTCGAGCCGGGGACGTACGACGAGGTGCCGCAGATCGATCTGCAGTCGCTGCTGCAGCAGAGCCAGGGTGGCGGTGGCGGCGGCGGGCAGAGCCCGTTCCGCGATGACCAGCAGGACCGGCAGCAGGACCGGATGCAGGAGATGCAGCGTCGGCAGGACCGCATCACGCTGATCCGTGAGATCATCACGTCCAACGTGGACCCGGAAGGGTGGAAGGACCTGGGCGGGGACGTCGGGACGATCCAGGAGATCAACTCGTCGCTGATCATCCGCAACACGCCGCGGAATCATCGCGAGATCGTCGGGCTGCTGTCGAAACTGCGTGAAGTGCGATCGATGCAGATCAACGTGGAGACCAAGTTCCTGCTGGTGAACCAGAGTTGGTTCGAGCAGATCGGTTTCGACGTGGACCTGATCATCAACGCGAACAACAACCAGGTTCGCGCGGCGCGGGCGAACGACAACTCGTTCCAGCCCAGCGACCTGTTCAACTTCTCGGGTTCGGGCCCGGGCGGACGGCGCGGGCTCCAGCGCGCGGGCGGCGGGGCGATCGACCTCAACGGCGACGGCGACAACACCGATCCCGGCGAAACGGCCAATGCCCAGAACTTCGTGAACCCGCGCGGCTGGTCGCCCACCGGGTTCATCTCCGACACGCTGGGACTCGCCAGCACGCTCATCGAGGGCGATTTCGCGACGCAGGTGGCGGGCGCGAACCCCGCGCTTGGCATCTCCGGGCAGTTCCTTGATGACGTGCAGGTGGACTTCCTGATCACGGCGACGCAGGCCGACAAGCGCACGGTGCAACTCACCGCGCCACGCCTGACGTTCACCAACGGGCAGATCGCCAATATCTTCATCGTGACGCAGCAGGCGTTCGTGTCGGACCTCACCCCGGTCGTCGGCGATTCGGCGGTCGGGTTCGACCCGACGGTCGCGGTCGCGTCCGAAGGCGTGACGATGCTGATGGAAGGCGTGATCTCGTCGGACCGGCGGTACGTGACGCTGAACGTGGACGCGGGCGTGGGCCGGATCGACGGGTTCGCGCAGCAGCCGGTGACGGCGGTCGCGGGCGGGCAACTCGTCAACTCGGCGGATACGCAGTCGTTCATCCAGTTGCCGACGATCACCGTGACCCGCGTGCGCACGAGTGTGACGGTGCCGGACGAGGGGACCGTGCTGCTGGGCGGGCAGCGGCTGATCACCGAACTCGAGATCGAAACGGGCGTGCCGGTGCTGTCGAAGATCCCGATCCTCAACCGCTTCTTCACGAACCGCGTGTCGGCGAAGGAAGAGCAGACGCTGCTCATCCTCGTGAAGCCGACGGTCCTGATCACCGCGGAGCAGGAAGAGAAGCAGTTCCCGGGCATCCTGGATCAGTTGTCAACGGGAATCCGGTAACGCCGGACGGCTGTACCGGCGTTGGAGCATTGGACATGACGCGCGGCCCCGGAGTGTTCTCCGGGGCCGCGTTTTCATGTGGTGGTGTCTCGGGCTGAAACTGGTTGAGCGATTTGTCAACCTGCTGCTGGCACGATGCAGGCATCGCTCGCTCCGCGGGTTTCATCACGGCGGGGGTCGCCGGCGGGGGACGATCAGCGGCGGCGCTTCTTCGCCGCGGTCTTCACCGGCTTTTTCATCTTTGTCTTGGCGGCCTTGGCGGGCTTAGCGGCGAGTTTCTTCGGAGCGGGCCTGTTCTTGGCAGGTTTGCCCTTGGGTTTGGCGGTCGTTGTGTTTGACGAGGCGCGCGGAGCGGCGGCGTTGTAGCCGGCGGGGATCCCCTGTCGCCAGGTATCCATGTGTTTGGAATCGGGGTTGTACCCGTCGCCGGGGATCGGGTGCGAGCCCTTGGTGAAGGTGCTGATGGAAGACAGGTGGGCAGTGGAAACGTCGTACTTGGCGGCGAACTCGGCCTCGATCCAGCGATAGGTCTTTTCCATGCCGTCGCGGAGGCGGGTATTGGGCTCCCAGCCGAGGTAGTGGTTGATCTTGGAGTTGTCGGAGTTGCGCCCGGCGACGCCGCGGGGCGCGTCGAGTTTGTAGGAGCGGTTGAGCCGGATGCCGGCGATGTCCTCGGCGATGTCCACGAGCTGGTTGATGCTGACGAGTTCAGAGGAACCGAGGTTGATCGGTTCGAGGATGTCGGAATGGATGATGCGGTCGATCCCGCTCACGCAGTCGTCGATGTACATGAACGATCGGGTCTGGGTGCCGTCGCCCCAGATTTCGATGTGGTGGTTGCCGGAGACCTTGGCGGCGATGACCTTTCGACAGATGGCGGCCGGGGCTTTTTCGCGGCCGCCTTCCCAGGTGCCGAAGGGCCCGTAGACGTTGTGGAAGCGGGCGACGCGGGTTTTGAGGCCGAAGTCCTCGCGGAAGTGGCGGCACATGCGTTCGGAGAAGAGTTTTTCCCAGCCGTAGCCGTCTTCGGGGAGGGCGGGGTAGGCGTCGGCCTCCTTGAGGGCGACGATGTTGGGGTCTTTCTGCTTGTCGGCGTTGTAGACGCAGGCGGAGGAGGCGTAGAAGAAGCGATCGACGCCGGCTTCCTGGGCCGCGAGGATCATGTGGGTGTTGGTGAGAACGCTGAGCATGCACAGGGCCTTGTTGTTCTCAATGAAGCCCATGCCGCCCATGTCCGCGGCGAGTTGGTAGACCTCGCTGGCGCCCCTGCAAATGGCGCGGCAGACTCGGAAATCGCGGCAGTCACCCTTGAGAGGCCCAGCGAAGTTTTCGGCGCGGCGGTGCACCTGGTACCACTCGTCAAGGGGCTTGATGTCCGCGACGCGAACGCGGAAGCCCTTGCTGAGAAAGTGAGCGGCGAGGTGACCGCCGATGAAGCCGCCGCCGCCGGCGATGACGATAGTTTGGTTTGTGTTAGTCATGTTGCTGATGAATCCTCAGATTGCCGACGGAGATTGCGATGAGTTGCCGGCCTGGAGCACCAAGATAGACTAGCCATGAGAACGGGACGAGCCCCCGGGGTGTTCGGGTGGGCGCGTCAATTATCGACAATCGGATCCCCCGTCTGGATCTGAATAGGTCGTGGTGAGGACGAGTTCGGCTGCGTGAACTGTGCCATTTTGGGCAAGGATTTTGTTTCCCAATTCGGGACTGTCAGGTATGCTCACGAGGTTGGGCCAGTGGCCCGAGCGGCGCGCGTGGCGCCGGGAGGTTGCCGGCCAAGCCGCGTCAAGAACGAGGAGTATCGCGATGAAGGTTCGTACGGCGACATGGGTTTGGGCTGCTAGTCTGGGACTCGGAACAGGGGCGCTGGCGCAGGTTGGGACGGGTGGGACGATCACCGACGGCGACGCTGTGTTTACGCAAGGGGACAGTCCGACGACGGTGACGAGTACCGGCCCGCTGGCCAACATGAGGACGCTTGGAGCCACCGGGACCGATCACGTGTTCCAAAACTGGTGGTGGTACCGGGTTGACGGGGTGGATACGCGCGAAGTGCCGTTCATGAACGCGACATCTGCGGTCTGGTCCGGCAACACCGGCACGGTCACATTTACCACGCCGAACTTCGACGCGGTGATGACCTACGTGGTAACGGACAACGGCACGAACGCGGCGATGGTGGTCGCGTCGATGTCGGTGACCAACACGTCCGGCGGCCCGATCAGCCTTCAGTTGTTCAACTACCAGGATTACGACCTGGCTGGGTCCGCTACCGGTGATTCGGCCGTGCTGGTCTCGCCGAACAACATCCGGATCACCGAGGCCGGGAACACGATCATCGGCGGATTCATCGGCGCGGGGGCGACGAACTACCAGGTGAGCACGTTCGCAACGGTTCGCGGGCTCTTGACGAACACGACGGTTGACAACTTCAATAACTCGGGGTTGCCGTTCGGCCCGGGCGACTTCACGGGCGGGTACCAGTGGTCGCTGCAACTCGATGCGGGGGCGTCAACGAGCGTGAGCGCGATGCTGACGCTTGATCCGCCGCCACCGACTGGTCGATGCTGCATCGGGACGGGCTGCTCGATCCTGAACGAGGCGGACTGCCTGGCGGGCGGGGGATCGTGGGCGGGCGCGAACACGACGTGCCCGGATTCCAACTACACCGCGATGACCTGCTCGAATGACTTCATCGACATCTCGGGAACGGGCACGCCCGGCCCGGCGTGCGACGACTGCGGCATGACCGCCGTCCCGCTCGGATTCGATTTCAACTTCTACGGGACAACCTTTAGCACCATCGGCATCGCGTCGAACGGGTATCTCACGTTCGGCACGAGCGTTGCCGATCTGAGCAATGATCCGATCCCGGCGACCGCCACGCCGAACAACCTGATCGCGGGCTACTGGGATGACCTGAACTCAAGCCCGACCACGGGCGGCGGGACGATCGTGTTCCAGACGATGGGGCCCCCCGGGAGCCAGTTGTTTATTGTGCAGTGGACGGACGTGCCGCACTTTGGGAGCCTGGCGAATCGGCACACGTTCCAGATCATCTTGTTTGAGGGCTCGAACAACATCGAGTTCCGCTACACGCTCTTGCCGCCGCTGGGCGGGGTCATCACGCCCTCCATCGGCATCGAGAACAGCACGGGGACGGTGGGCATCGGGATCGATCCGGCGACGGTGACGGCTCCCGCGTGCTTGTCCTTTGTGTTCGAGACGCCGCCGAATCCGTGCGCGGCATCGTGCCCGTGCGATTGGAACATGTCGGGCGGCGTGAACAGCCAGGACTTCTTCGACTTCATCACGGCGTTCTTCGGCGGTACGGCCGACTTCAACATGGACGGATTCACCAACAGCCAGGACTTCTTCGACTTCCTGAGTTGCCTGTTCAACCCGCCGCCGGGGTGCATGTGATCGTGTTCCCCGATTTGGGGAGTCGTTGAATCGATTGAGCCCGCTCGTTTGAGCGGGCTTTTTTTTGGGATCGGCCTCTCTGCAATCGCTGGTCCGGCACAGGTTCGCCAGATTCACACGCTCAACATGGGAAACCGGACACCATGAGGTACACTTGCAGGCAAGACCCGCGTGCAGCGCCTGCGACGGCGCACACAGGTTGCCGGGTCGCAGAGCATCGCGCAGGAGCGTGGAATGAAGCGAGCAATGATCGCGGTGGTGGCTGGGCTGGGGTTCGGGCCGGCGCTGTGCGCCGAAGCGCACGAGCATCACCATGTGCCGGCGGACTACCCGACGCTGCAAGCCGCGATCAACGCTTCGGGGCCGACGGACGAGATCGAGGTCGACCCCGGCGTGTACAGCGGGGCGGGCTTCCGCGACCTGGACTTCCAGGGCAAGAGCGTGACGATCGTGGCGACTCAGGGCGCGGGGACGGTCGTCATCGACCTTGAAGGGCATCGGCTGGCGAACATCACGCAGACCGGGTCGCCGTACGTGCCGCATTTCTATCTGCTGACGATCCGCAATGGTTCGGCCGACGAGGGCGGGCTGGTGCGGATCGATGGCGCGGGGGGTGTGGTCATCGAGGGATGCCGGATCGAGAACATGACGGCAGGGGTGGGCGGGGCGGTGTATGCCCGCAACAGCCAGGTCTTCCTGAACTTCAATACGTTTCTGGACTGCGCGGCGAGCCAGATGGGCGGCGCGGTGCATCTCGACGCCGCCTTCGGCTTCGCGCAAGGGAACACGTTTGCGCAGTGCTCGGCGCCGACCGGGGGAGCGGCGACGATCACGGGCTCGCCCGCCGAGCCGCTCTATTTCGCCAACTGCGTCTTTACCGGCAACCAGGCGACCGTCGGGGGAGCGATCGCGGCGGACGGCGGCACGACGCTGGTCGTCAACTGCAATATCGTGAACAACTCGGCCGCGGCCCGCGGGTCGGCGATCGAGGCGACGACGGGCGCGTCGCTGGTGGTGGTCAACTCGATCCTTCATCAGAACACCTCTCCCGACAACCTCCAGGTGTCGGATCTGGGCGCGGGCATCAGCGTGCACCACTGCAACGTGCAGGGGATGGGGGGCGTGAACAACAACATCGATGAGACTCCGCTGTTTGCGGATGCGGCCGGGGGCGACTACTCGCTCCCGGCGGGCTCGGGATGCATCGACGCCGGGGTAAACGGCTTCATGCCCCCGCACATCGGGGTCGATTTGGTCGGCAACCCGCGCATCGTGGACGGGGACTCGAACGGGACGGCGTCGAGCGATATCGGCGTGATCGAGTTGCAGGTGCCGTGCGATGCTGATTGGAACGGCGCGGGCGGGCTGACGAGTCAGGACTTCTTCGATTTCCTGATCGACTTTTTCGACGGCCACGCCGATTTCAACCATGACGCGGTGACGAACTCGCAGGACTTCTTTGACTTCATCGCGGCCTTCTTTACTGGTTGCTGAACTGACCAGCCGGACCGGCACAGCCCATCCTTGAACCACTGATGCTCGTCGTGCCCGCTCGATCAGCACCCGGGTGCCACCTGCCGGTATAGGCTGGCGTGATCGTGTCGCGCGCCTATCCGCCCGAGTGCCCCCGATGCGGCTACGACTTTGCCGGGGTCATCACGACGTGGCGGGAATCGTGCCCCGTGCAAGGAACGTGCAGCGAATGCGGGCTGTCGTTTGAGTGGTCCGACGTTCTTGACCCCCCCAAGCGGACGCCGAACTGGTTTTTGGAGCATCCGCATCGGCGGATCTGGCGGACGTTCATGCCGACGTACCGTCGGGCGCTCGTTCCGCTGACCTTCTGGCGGCATATCCGGATGTCGTTCCCGGTGATGCCCCGGCGCCTGGTGCAGTTTGCGGCGGAGATGCTGTTGACGCTGCACGTGATCGCGGCGTACACGATGATGGCGGGCGCGGACGGGGTGGACTGGCCAAGGCGGTTGTTTCGCGCGCCGACGCCGGAGTGGTACGTGCAGGTCGCGGCGATCGTCGCTTGGCCGTACCGAGAATGGAGCATCACGACGATCCCGCCCCCCGCCGGGTTTGTCGCATGGGGGCCGGTAAACCATGAGGTTCCAGCGGCGTTCGATGCACCGTCGGTGGTGGCGCTAGGGTGGTTCGTGCTGACGCCGGTGTCGTTCGTTCTGCTGCGGCGCTCGATGCGCGAAGCGAAGGTCCGCGCCGGGCATCTGCTGCGAGGCGGCGTCTACTCGCTGGCGATCGTGCCTCTTGTGGTTGGCGCGTACCTGGTGCTCCGGCTTCCGTCATTGTCGATCTGGAGCACCAGGCGCGCGAACTCGATGGTGGACGAGGCGCTGTCGCGGTACGTGCTGCCGCTGCTGAACGGCGTCATGCCGATCTGGATGTGGCTGTGGTGCGTGGCGGCGGTGTGGCTGATCGCGTACTGGTACGCCGTGGCAAGGCATTACATGCGGCTGAAGCACGGGCTGGGGGTCGCGTGCGCCATGGTCCTCATCGGAGGGCTGGTATCGATCCTCGGGCTGCTGCTGCTGGATGTGGAGGGCACGGTCAACATGTTCTTCCCTGAAGCGGGATGGTGATCATCTCAGCCGGAGCAGGAGCACGGCGAGCATCTGGCATCGATCGACGAGGCTGTCGAGTTCGATCCACTCCTGCGGCGTGTGCAGGCCGCCGCCGCGAACACCGACGGTATCGATCGTCGCAAGTCCCGCGCCCTGCATGATGTTTCCGTCGCAGACGCCGGCGGTCTTGGAGAACGGCAGCGGCTTGCCGATCGCTTCGGAGACGGCGCGGTACTGCTCGGCGAGGGCGAGGGTCGCCGGGATCAGCGGCTTGGCGGCGCGGTTGAAACTCGTGTGCAGGGTGATGCGCGGGAGCCCATCGCCCGGGGCGCGCGGGCCGGTCGCATGATTCAACGACCGCACCACTTCGTGCAACTGGCGTTCGAGGATCATCGCGTCGTCGGGCGTGGCGAACCGCACGTTGCCCCACGCCGACGCGTGATCGGGGACGACGTTGGTGGCGATGCCGCCTTGGATCGGGCCGACGTTGACGATGCGTCCCGCGTGAGGATCCGAGAGTTTCGAGAGGGCGATGATCGCCTCGGCGAGTGGGGTGACCGCGGAGACGCCGGATGAAAAATCGCGGCCGACGTGGGCGGCCTTGCCGCGCACGTCGATCATGAACTGCCCGGTGCCGGCGCGTTCGACGACGAGCCCGCCGTCGGCGGTGGCGGGTTCGAGCGCGAGCCCGGCGGCGTAGCGACCGGAGGCGGCTTCAGCGCGGATCGCCGGTTCGGAGTGGAACGAACCGGACTCTTCGTCGGAGTTGAGCAACACCGACCAGTTGAGGCGGTCGGCGTCGCCGCCGACGGAGCCGAGCGCCTCGAGCGCCGCGGCCGCGATCACCAGCCCGCCCTTCATGTCAACGCAGCCAGGCCCGACGGCGGTCTTGCCGCCGGGCGCGATGGAGAGATCGCGGAAGGGGCCGGAGGGGTCGTGCACGGTATCGAGATGGCCGGCGATGAGGACGGCGGGAGAGTCGCCGCGGCTGAGACGACGGCAGATCGCGGTGGGCGGGATCGACGACGCGTTGCGAGCCGGCTTGGCAAGCGAGTAGAGCCAATCGGGGCGCGGCACGCCGGGGACGTCATCACGGGTTGCCCCGAGGGCGAGGAGGCGGTTGCACAATCGGTCGCGTGATTCGTCCAGAGCCGGCGAGTTGCACGGCCCGCCGCCGGTTGGAAGAGAGACGTGCAGGCGAAGGTCGGCGATCAGGTCGGAGCGGCGGGACTCGATCTCGCGGCAGACGCGCTGCTCGAGGGAAGAGAGCATGGAAAGAGGATATCGCATCGAGCGCGGCGGAGAAGAACACCGCCGCCGGGGTCGGGGAATCGACTCCGGCGGCGAGCGTTCGGCGGAACAGGATGCGAGCCCCGGGCCCGTTACGGGCAGGCCTCGAAGAAGCAGGCGAGGAAGTCGAAGAAGTCCTGGCTGTTGGTGGCGCCGTCGTTGTTAAAATCGGCGGCGTCGGCAAAGAAGTCGGTGAGGAAGTTGAAGAAGTCCTGTGAGTTGACGACGCCGTCGTCGTTCCAGTCGCAGGGGCACGACGTGCCGACGAGGACGCGAACGTGGAAGGCGGCAGTCCGGCTGACGGCGGCGACGGTCGCGGTGCCGATGAAATAGACGTCGATCGCGCCGTTCACGCGGGGGCCGATGGCGAGCGAACTGGTGCCGGTGAAGGCGGTAAGGATGGAATCGGGTTCGGCGACGCCGTCGCCGTCGAAGTCAACGGTGTCGCCTTCCCGGACGACGATGGCGCCGTTGACAATGAGGGTTTCGATGGTGTTGGTGGCGGTGTCCCAGATGACGCCCCAGTCACCGTTGTTGTTGAGGTAGGCGCCCTCGATGTCACCCTGGACGACCTGGCCGCTGACGGTATCGCCGTCGCGGAGGATGATGGAGCCGTTGAGCATGACGAACTCGTCGGCGGTGGTGGCGGCGTTGGAGTCGCCGGTGAGGAGCGTCATGCCGGAGTCGGTGATTCCCATGAAGTCGAAGTTCTGATAGAGGATCACGCCGTCACCACCGGCGGCGACGGGGATGATGGTCCCCTCGCGGATGACGCTTCCTCCGGCCATGGCGGCGGAGCCGTCAACGACAATGGCGGCATCGGCCGTGGTCGCGCCGGTCAGCACGACCGGGGCGATGAAGTGCTCGCCGCTGCTGGAGACGCGGTAATCGAAGTCCACGGTGGTGGCGGTGTTGAGCGGCTCGGCATAGCCGGGGACGCTCTGGCCGCCCATGAGCACCACGATTTCGCCGCTGGCGCCTGTGAAGAGGCCGCGGTTGGAGGTGGAGCCGCCCTGGGTGGCGGTGATTCCGCCCACGAACCAGGGGACCCCGCCGGCGGTGACCGAGGGCCGGCTGCCGAAACTCCAGAACTGTCCGGGGAGGGACGGATGGGGCACGCGCTCGGCCATGACCTGGGAGTCGTTCACAAAGACGGCGTCGAGGCCAGTGAAGCCGCTGTCGGAGCCGAGCGGGCTATACGCAACGGAAGTGCCCCCCACGCCGAAGAACGCCTCGAAACTGGTCTGCATGAACGTGCCAAAGGTCCCTTCGGTACGGATGACGTCGCCCGCGCCGCCGGTGAAGTTCCCCCAGACTCGGCTGAGCCCGTCGCTGCAGTTGGTGTTGACGGCGTAGCCGCCGGTCTGGCTCGCGGCGGTCTGGGTGACGGAAGAGACCGTCACGCCTTCGGGGGTGATCATGTCCCCGACGCGGAGGATGGCGCTGGCGGTTTGCCCGAAGGCCGACATGGACACACCCAAAGACGCACACGACGCCAGAAGGACGGCTGACCGTTTGCTTGAACGCATGGTGAACTCCTACAAAGTACGAACCGAGAGAACCCTCCCGCTCCGGGAAACTCGATGGTTCTAGACTACATGCCGAGCGAAGGGCGTCAAGGTTTCTTCGGGAGACACTTTCCGGCACGCCGAGGCGGATTCCCGGGGGTGCTCGCCGCAATCAACCTGCGATCATCGGACGCCGCCATTTCCGCTGAATCCCATGCTCTCACGCCATACCCACACGATCACCTGCGCGATCGAGCGAAGCGTCGGAGCGCTGGACCGGCTTCGAGGCTCGGAAGAGGCGCTTGCCGCCGCCGCGTCGCTGGGTATGCGGATCGCCGCCTGCTTTCGGGCGGGGGGGAAGATTCTGATCTGCGGCAACGGGGGATCGTGCTGCGACGCGAATCACTTCGCCGAGGAACTGACCGGGCGATTCCGCGCCGATCGCCCACCGCTCCCGGCGATCGCGTGCGTGGACGCCGCGCACATCACCTGCACCGCGAACGATTTCGGCTTCGATCACGTGTTCGAGCGCTGGGTGACGGCGCTGGGAAAGCCGGGCGACGTGCTGATTGTGCTCTCGACGAGCGGGAACTCGCAGAACATCCTGCTCGCGGCGCGGGCGGGGAGGTCCGCCGGGATGCACGTCGCGGCGATGCTCGGCAAGGACGGCGGTACGCTGCACGCCCAGCACGCCAGCGACACGGTGATCATCGTGCCGGGCGAGACGTCCGATCGAATCCAGGAACTGCACATGCTGCTGCTGCACGCGCTGGTGGAGAGCGTCGAGCGCGACCTGTTCCCTGAACTCGGGACGGAGTAGCGTGCGCCGGCACCGCCTGCGTTAGTCGTGCTGCCCGGCGAGTTCGTACCACCCCTTGCCATTGTCCTTGACCGTGAAGATCGGGTGGCCCGCTTCGTGGTCCAGGCAGAGGGTCCAGCCGAGCGCGGCGGCCTCGCGCAGGAACCAGTGCCGCGAGATCATCGAGGTGTACGGCTCGACGTCGTACCCGAGGTTGTACGCCGCGCCCACGTGCCAGGCCGTCGGCATCACGTCGGGCGTGTAGACCACGGTGCGGCCTCGTGTGTCGGTGAACTTGATCGCCTGCTGTCCCCAGGTGTGCCCCGGCACCAGGAACACGCTGATGCCGGGCACGATCTCGGTTTCGCGGAACTGGACCGGACTCTGGGGGGTCTCATCGCGCCCGGGCACATACCCGGTCGCGAAGGCGCGAGGCGAATCCACCCGAACAACCTGATCACGGATCGGGGCGACGTGATCGCGGAAGTACGTGCGGGTCATCACGCTGCGGTCAGCCGCCGCGTCGTCCCACTCGCGCTGCTGCACATAGACGCGGGCGTTCGGAAAGGTGCGCTTCACGCCGTGATCCGGCCTCGCGCCGGCCATGGTGGACGCCGGCCCGACCCAGTCGGGGGACTCTCCCGCGCGGCAGAGTCGCGTCAGCCCGCCGGCGTGGTCGAAGTGCAGGTGGGTTACCGCGACCCCTTCGATCTGCTCGGGCGCCACGGCCACGTCGGCGAGCGCGTCGATGATCGATCGGTTCTCCATCGCGAAGATATCGCGGCTCTTGTCGTCGAGCTTGTTGCCGGTGCCGCATTCGATCAGGAAGAGCGCGGGGGGCGAAGGCTGGCCCGCGGGGGCGGGGTATTCGGGCCGCAGGAGCAGGCAGTTGTGCTGGACCTGGATCCGTCCCTTTTCATCGCTGGGGGCGCTGCGCGACCAGACGACGCGGGGGATGAGGCCGAACATGGACCCGCCGTCCAGGCGGAACGCGCCGGCGCGCAGGAGTTGCCAGGAATACCGCACGGGTACGGGGGTGTTGGTCATGCGTCGGGATCATACAACGGGATCGGGGTCAGGCGTCCCATCGCGAGTCCAATCACGTTGGTCACACCCGTCCAACCGTGGGGACCACACCCCGGTGGACCCCCGCCTACACTCGTCGCCGAGCGAACACCCGTTTTACGCCGCTTCGATCGAAGCCCTCGCTCACCGGGCCCCGGCTCCCATGAATCGCGAACGACAACTTGTCACGCGCTCGACCGATCGGACTCGTTCCGGTGTCGCGGCGATCCCCGCTCCCGCTCCGCGCCTATTGAACAACGCGACGAAGGATCCAACCGCCGCGATGAGCCTGTCGCCGGTGTGCGTCTCAAGCCCCGACGCGGGGGATGATCCCGCGGCGCAGCACGGCCTGTCGGACGATCCCGATCCTCTGAGTACGCGGTGGATGCGGCGCGGTCGCGCGGCGTCTCCCCGGCGCGTGACACGTCTCGGGCGGGGAGCCCGCCGCTGTGACCAGGAGGCGCCGCGATGGGCATCCTGATCGTGCTGGAGAATCCGAAGTCGTGGCCGCTCAAGGTGCCTCGCGGCGTCGAGGTCGTCCCCGCCAAGACGTATCTGCTTGACCCGCAGTACAGCCAGATGCGTTCGGCGAAGGTGTTTAACTTCTGCCGGTCGTATTCATACCAGACGCTCGGGTATTACGTGTCGCTACTGGCGGCGGCCCGGGGACACAAGCCGCTGCCTTCGATCGCCACCTTCCAGGACGTGAAACTGTCGCCGGTGATCCGGATCGCGTCCGAGGAGATGGAGGAACTGATCCAGGAGAGCCTGGCGCGGATCAAATCCCGGAAGTTCGAACTCACGGTCTACTTCGGGCACAACCTGACGCGCCGCTACGACCGGCTGTGCAAGGCGCTGTTCAACGTCTTCCCGGCCCCGTTCTTGCGCGCGACGTTCAAGCACAACGAGGAACACTGGGAAATCGAGTCGATCCGTCCGATCGCGACGAGCGAGATCCCGCCGAGCCACAAGGACTTCGTGCTCGATCGCGCCAAAGAGTATTTCACCAAGCCGTTCCGGGCGGCGCGACCACGCACCGCGTACCGGTTCGACCTGGCGATCCTGTATGACACCGACGCGCCGGAGAAGCCCTCGACGGAGAAGGGGATCCGCAAGTTCATCAAGGCGGCCAAGGCCGTCGGGCTGGACCCCGAGATCATCGGGAAAGACGACTACGGTCGGCTCGCGGAGTTCGACGCGCTGTTCATCCGCGACACCACGTACGTGAATCACTACACGTATCGGTTTTCGCGCCGGGCCGCCGCGGAGGGGATGGTCGTCATCGATGATCCCGATTCGATCCTCAAGTGCACCAACAAGGTGTACATGGCGGAACTGTTTGACCGTCATGGTGTGAACGCGCCCAAGACCATGGTGGTGCACGAAGACAACATGGACGAGGTGATCTCGCGGATCGGCTTGCCCTGCGTGCTCAAGCGTCCCGACAGTTCGTTCAGCAAGGGGGTCACCAAGGCGGCGAACGCCGATGAGTTGCGCGCCAAGCTCACGGCCTTTCTGGAGGACTCCGAACTCGCCCTGGCGCAGGAATGGGTTCCCAGCGATTTCGACTGGCGTGTCGGGGTGCTGGACCGCAAGCCGCTGTATGTCTGCAAGTACCACATGGCCAGGGGACACTGGCAGATCGTCAGCGTGGACAAACAGGGCGAAAAGGACTTCGGCCGCGTCGAGGCGATGTATATCGAGGACGCACCCGCCCCGGTTACCGCGCTGGCCGTCCGCGCCGCGAACCTGGTCGGCGACGGGTTCTACGGGGTGGACGTGAAGGAAGTGAATGGACGGTACATGGTGATGGAAGTCAACGACAACCCCAGCGTGGACGCCGGGTACGAGGACCAGGTGTACAAGGACGAGATTTATCTCGCCATCATGCGGACCTTTGTCGAGCGTTTGGAGGCCCAGCGCCGGTAGTTGGGCGTTCCCGGCATGTTTCCGGACCATGCCCGCCCCTTTGCCCTCCCGAGCATCGTCCTTGAAGCCGGATCCGGATCTCTCGCGTATCCTGTATCAGCGGACCACCACCTGGAAAGGCTCCACGTGATCACGACCCTCTCGGCGCTACTGCTCGCACTCCCGTTTGTACCTCAACCTGCCCTGCAACCCGGAACGGGGCCATCCGCCCAGCCGCTCGATTGGAAAAGTTTGGAAGCGCCGCTGCTGACCCGGCATGTGCAGGTGACGTCGCGCAACATGTTCGTGCGCGCGGGCGAGCAGTATTTCAGCCCCAAGGGCGACTGGATCATCTTCCAGGGCGTGCCCACGCCGACGCCGGGCGGGCCGGTCGATCCGCACTATTCGATGTACGTGGCCAAGATCACGAAGGACGGCTCGGGGCACGTGACGGGGATCGACAAGCCGATCCGCATCAGCCCGCCCAACTCGTACAACACCTGCGGGTGGTTTCATCCGATCGAGCCGTGGCGCGTGATCTTCGCCTCGACGCTGCTGGCGCCCAAGGACGAGCAGAAGGCCGGGTTCCAGGTAGGGACGCGCTCGTACAAGTGGCTGTTCCCGGAAGAGACCGACATCGTGACCCGCGACATCATCCAGATCGCCGAGGATGTCATGCCCGGGTGCCCGATGAATGAGGGGATCGCGGCGGCCCCGGACGCCAGGGAGCCCAGGCCGCTCTTCACCCTTCCCAACTACGACGCGGAATGCTCGTACTCGCCCGATGGACGCTTCGTGCTCTACGGGCACGCCCGGGACGCCAAGACCGCCGACCGCGCCGACGTTGATATCTGGGTCTACGACACACAGACGCAGAAGCACCACGCGCTGGTCGTCGCCGATGGGTACGACGGCGGCCCGTTCTTTTCGCCCGACGGTAAGATGATCTGCTACCGCTCCGACCGCTCGCTCGACGACCTGCTGCAGATCTACGTCGCCACGCTCAGGTTCGAGGACGGCGTCCCGGTCGGGATCGATAAGGAATACCAACTCACCGCCAACGGCCAAGTGAACTGGGCACCCTACTGGCATCCGTCCGGCAAACTCCTGGTGTACGGGAACAGCGGGACAGATCATCGCAACTACGAGATCTACGCCGTGGAAGTGAATCTCGACAAGCCCGCGAGCGATGCCCGAACGCACCGCGTCACGTTCGCCAGCGGCACCGACATCCTGCCGGTTTTTTCGAATGACGGCAGCCTGATGATGTGGTGCTCGCAGCGCGGGCCGAAGATCGAAGGGGAAGAACGTTCCTCCAGCCAGATCTGGATTGCGGAATGCGTGAAGGGAGCGGCCGGTTTTGACCGCCCGGAAGAGATGTTCGCCGCGCCCGCCGGCAAGTGACACGGCGCGACTTTTGAGAATCCTGCTCGTTTTGAGGTCCTGTATCGGACCTTGGCATCATAGTGCAACGGGGGGGCGCATCGCCGGTTCCAATCATCCGGTCGGCGACTGCAGCGCGGCGACGGAATCGTGCGCGTTGAGCGTCGTGGTGTATGGAAGCAGCCGATATGTTGCCGTCGCGCGCAAAGATCAGGCAGAACGGGCCGCGCGTCCGATCATTTTCCGTACGACTTCGAACTCCGATGCTGCTTATCGCGTACAGTGCATGTCAATCTCAGCAGGAGTCTCCATGACGCCGACGTCTTTGGTTCGTCGCCTTTCTTCAGGCTTGCTGGCGCTGGCGATCGGCGCTTCATTGATCACGGCCGGCCCCGCGGCGGCACGTCAACCTTCGGACCTGGCGGTGGCAACTCCCGCCACGGTGGGCGACCTGTCGCAGCGGATCTGGTCCGGAGCGCTGAACGGGGATGCGCGGACGGCCCTGCTGCCGCTGGACGCGATCCCGGCGACGACGACCAACGGCGAACTGCTGGGGCTCCGCGAGTCCAGCGCGGCGTTGGACAGCAACCTCAAGAAGTACGATCAGTCGCGCCAGGCCAAACTCACGCAAGCGTGGGACGAACTCGAAAAGCATCTGGCCGAGCCGGAATCGTATTCGTCCCTGAGCAAGTCGCTTAAGTCCGCGGTCGAGGCGCAACTTCTCTCGACGGACCACCAGGGCGTGCTGAAGGACCCGCGGATCGCCGGCTTGATCAAGCGGGCCGATGCCTTCGCCCGTGCAGCCGAGGGGAACAACGACTGGCTCGTCGCCAGCGACCTGTTCTTCAAACTCAACGCGCTGCTGGACGAGGAGGGGACGTACCGCAACGACGCCAAGCGTCTGGCCGATCGCCTCGAACTGCTCCGCATGTACGTCCCGGAAAGGCTGTGGGAACTCCGCGCCGATCTGGCCAAGCAACTCGGTGAGAAGCCCATCCCGCCGTACAACAAACTCGGGGAGGAATACTCGAAGAAGCTCGAGCGCATCGATGACACGATGATGATGAAGGCGATCAAGCGCTCCGCCGAGATGCAAGTGGACCGCACGACCGCGACGTATGGCGACATGCTCTCGGGGGGTCTGGACGCGATCCAGACGCTCGTCACGACGCACGACCTTCAGCGCGTCTTCCCGGAAATCGGGAACACGGACGCCCGCAAGCAGATGCTGGACTACCTGGGCAAGCAGCGCGAGATGATCCAGGGCCTTGGCAAGGGCGTCAATGACTACACCATGATCAACCTCGTCGATGGTCTTCGCAAGATGAATCACGACTCGGTCAAACTTCCGGACGAAGCCCTGTTGCACGAGTTCGGTAACGGCGCCATGGCCAAACTCGACGAGTTCTCCGCCATCATCTGGCCCGACGAGAAGGCCCGCTTCGAGCGCATGACCCAGGGCGAGTTCACCGGCGTGGGCGTGCAGATCCAGTTCGACGAGGCCTCGCAGTGCATCAAGGTGGTCACACCGCTGGATGACACCCCCGCTCAGCGCGCGGGCGTCCACGCCGGCGACCTGATCAAGAAGATCAACGGCGATTCCGCCGTCGGTCTGAGCCTCAACCAGGCCGTGGATCTCATCACCGGGCCCAAGGGCTCCCCCGTCACGATCACCGTCGAGCGGGGGGACAAGGAGATCGACTTCCACCTGCTCCGCGGCGTCATCCCGGTCGTTTCCGTCAAGGGCTGGAAGCGAACCGGCCCGCGCGACGACGACTGGGACTGGTACATCGATCCGGACCGCAAGATCGGGTACGTCCGCCTGCTCCAGTTCACCGACGACACCACGTCCAAACTGCACGCCGCGATCCGCAACATGAAGGAGACCGGGCTGAACGGCCTCATCCTGGACCTTCGCTTCAACCCCGGCGGTCTGCTGACGCAGGCCGTCTCGGTGGCGAACACGTTCGTCGAGCGCGGCGAGATCGTCTCGACCACCTCCGGCGATCGTCAACTCGCCCGCTCCTCTCGCAATCTCGTCAAGGACATCCCCATCGCCGTGCTGATCAACGAGGGATCCGCCTCGGCCAGCGAGATCGTCTCGGGCGCCATCAAGCACTATGCCGATACGAAGCAGATCCGCGCCGTGCTGATCGGCGCGCGGTCGTACGGCAAGGGGAGCGTGCAGAACGTCTGGCCGCTGGACAACACAGCCGACCCGGCCGCGCTGCTCAAACTCACGACGCAGTACTACAAGGTCCCGGACGGGACGGCGGAGGGGTACATCCTTCACCGCCGGCCCGGCGCCAAGTCCTGGGGCATTGACGCTCACCTGAAGATCAACATGCTGCCCGATCAGATCGCCGACGCGATCAAACTGCGCCAGGACGCCGACGTGCTCCCGATCGATGAGACGGGCAAGGTGATGAAGGACGCGCCGGCGCCGCCGGACCCGTCGAAGTTGCTCGCCGACGGGATCGATCTGCAGTTGCAGACGGCGCTGGTGGTGCTGCAGGCACAGGCCGTGTCGCAGAACTCCCCGCGCGCGAGCCTGAACTAAACAGATTCGGCGTGTCGTAACCCACGCAGCCCGGCCGCGATGGCCGGGTTGTTTTCTTTGGCGCGAGCGGTTCCATCGATCGCGGCGAAGCGAAGCCGCCCGGAACACGGGCCGGGATCGATGACGGCGCGTGGGGGTGGGAACGCGAGGGGAAGCCGAGAATAATCCAGCGTCCAGGGCCGCGGCGCATGCAGGCCGGCTTCGGGGGGGTGGGGTGCCGCCGCGAGGCGATCGAGCGATCTCGCCTTGGCCAACCCAATGGTGAACCATGCGCGCTTTCCTCGGCCGGCCCTTGCTCGTCGCCCTCACGTACCTCGTGCTCGGCCTGACGTACATCGCGACTTCCGACTGGCTGCTCACACAATTTCTTTCCGACCCCCGGGCGATCACGTCGGTGCAGACGGCCAAGGGGTGGGCGTACGTCGGCCTCACGGCGACGCTGCTGTACTGGTTCGCGATCCTTCAGTTTCAGCGCCGGGAATCGATCCGTCGCCGGCTGCGTCGAACGCACGCCAACTTCGACCGGATGCTCGATTCGGCGGTCGCGGGCCGATGGATCGTGAACTCCTCCGGGGCGATCGTCCGAACGAACACGGCGCTTCAGAACATGCTCGGGCTGACGGGCGCGGAGATCCTGGCGCTCGGTTCCGACCGGCTGGTCGAGCCGGAATCGCCTCGCGCCCCGCGCCCGTCCGAGACGCCCCGGGCTGATTCCGGAAGCGCCGACACTCCGGTCGCGGTCACCTACGTCAGCCGAACGCCGGGGATGGATCGGGCCCGCCGGTTCGGCATGCTGACCAGCATTGAGTTGCTCGATGCCGAGAGCGACGACTCGCTGCGTGTGTTCATCCTGATCGATACGACGGCACTCCGCGAGGCGCAGGAGTCCCTCGCCTCGGCTCTGGACCGGGAGCGCCGGCTGCGCGCGGAACTCGATCATCGGGTCCGCAATAACCTGGCGTCGCTGCTCACGCTCATCGACGTCGCGCGGTCGCGCACGGACACGGTCGAGGAGTTCGCCTCACAGATCCGCGGGCTGGTCGGCGCCATCGCCTCGGTGCATTCTTTGCTTGCCAGCACGCGCACGATGAACGCGTCGCTCGGGGACCTGGTGGCTTCGCTCGTGCCGCACTGGCGGAACGAGGGGGTCCACTTCCACGGGCCCGCCGTGCCGTTGCACCACGAACAGGCGCCCCCCCTGGGGATGATCCTGGAGGAACTGCACACGAACGCCCGGTCGCACGGATCGCTGCGCAAGCCCGACGGCGTCGTCACCATCTCCTGGCGACTCGAAGACGCCGGTACCGGCCGCCGGGACGTCCTGCTCGACTGGATCGAGCGCGATGGTCCGCCCATCGAGATGGTGAGCAAGGGCGGCCTGGGCCTCTCGATTGTTCGCGGTCTGGCCGAGAGCGACCTGCGGGGACAACTCAGCGTCACATTCCCGCGAGAGGGGGCGCGGGTCTCGGTGCGGTTTCCATTGAAAGCGGACAACGGCACGTCCAGCATCGCCGACAGGTCGGCGGACGCCGAGTCAAACCACCGGTGAAGCACCCGCTTCGGTGGCAGAGGTCATCTTCCACACCCACATCCGGGCTTGCCGCAGCCCGCGCCCGCTTCGATGACGCCGGCGGCGTCGAGCGCCGCCCTGACCTTTTCGATGGTCTGCGGCGTCGCCTCGGTCATGGGCAGGCGCATGGAGCCGCAATCGAGCCCAAGAAGTTTCATCGCCGCCTTGACCGGGATGGGATTGGTCTCGAGGAACATCGCCCGGCAGACCTCGAAGAGTTCGCGGTGGATCCGCTGGGCCTCGGCGATCTTCCCGCCCAGGAATGTCTCGCACAGGGCGACGACCTTCTTCGGGAGCACGTTGGAGACGACCGAGACGACGCCGACCGCGCCGACCGACATGAACGGGAGGGTCATCGTGTCGTCCCCGGAAAGCAGCGCCAGCCCGGGGGCTCGCATGGCGATCTCGCTCGCGGAGTCGGTCGATCCGGTCGCCTCCTTCACGGCGCGGATGTTGGGATGGGCCGCCAGCCTCTCCACGGTCGCGGGCGTGAGCGCGACGCCCGTGCGTCCGGGGATGTTGTAAAGCATGATGGGAATGTCGGCCGCGTCGGCGAGGGTCATGAAGTGTCGGTAGAGCCCCTCCTGCGTGGGCTTGTTGTAGTACGGGTTGACGCTGAGCGTCGCGTCGGCGCCGGCTTCGCGCGCGAACTTCTGCATCGCGACCGCGTGCGCCGTCGAGTTCGAGCCGGCGCCCGCGATGACCATGAGGCCCGCCTCGCGCCCGAGTCGGGTGCACGTCTCGACCAGCGCGTGGTACTCGCTCTCTTCGAGCGTCGGGGACTCGCCCGTCGTGCCGCTGACGACGATGCCGGTGATCCCGCCTTGCGCCTGCATCTGGATCTGCTTGCCCAGGCGCGAAAAATCAATCGCGGATGCATCGGGAGTGAACGGGGTGGTGATGGCGGTGAAGACGCCTCGGAGTGAGACGCTGGACGGATCGGGCCGATGGTTCGTATGGATCATGTGGATGTGCAGTCCTTTGCCCGAATCATACGAGCGCCGCTCAGGCGTACCGGTCCGGGTCCAGCAGGGTGGTATCGACCAGCGGCAACTGTCCGGACAGGATCTGGCTCATCAGTTTCCCGGTGATCGGGCCCAGGCTCAGGCCCAGCATCGCGTGCCCCGCCGCCACGCTCGCGTTCTCGAACGCGCCGAATCGGCCCACGTACGGCAGGCCGTCGGGGGTGACGGGCCGCAGCCCGCGCCACGGCGGGATGCCCTCGAAGTCGGCCGCCGAGAACTCGGGCAGGTACTTCGGCACCGCTTCGATGATCCCCCGCACCCGCTCCATGGTAATCGATTCGTCCATGCCGGCGATCTCCATGGTCCCGCCGAAGCGGAGCGTGCCTGACATGGGAGTCACCGCGACGCGCGCTTCGGTGAGAATCGCCGTCGTCGAGGGGAGTTTGCTCGCCGGTGGGTTCGACATCGTCAGGCTGTACCCTTTCCCCGCCTGCATCGGCAGCCGCACGCCAAGCGCCCGGCCGATCGAGGGTGTCCAACTTCCGCCGGCGATGACGTATTCGTCCGCTTCGAGCGTGCCGGCGGCGGTCCTGACACCGCTGACCCGCCGTTTGCCCCCCCTGCTCCCACTCGTGGTTTCCCATCCGATCGCCGCGCTGTTCCAGCGGATCTCGACCCCGTCGCGCTGGACCGACTCCGCCAAGCCCGGCACGAACTTCCGCGGCGTCAGGTGGCAATCATCCGGAAAGAAGACGCTCCCGAGGATGTCCGCCTTGAGATTCGGTTCAACCTTGGCCGTCTCTTGCGGCGAGAGAAACTCCCCCGGCACGCCGAGTTGCTTGCCGCGAGCGCCCAGGTGTCGTTCGTGTTCGAGCGCCTGCTCGGTCTTGCAGAGCATGAGCAACCCACGCTTTGTGAATCCGAACTCCTCGCCGCGCGCCGCCCACTCGCTGGACAGTTCCTCGTAGCACGCGCGGCTGTGCAGGTTCAGATCGCGCAGCACCGGCGCTGCTCGTTCCACCCGCTGCGGCGTGCAGGCCCGCATGAACTTCCATCCCCAGTTCATCAGGTCCAGGCTGAGGCGCGGCTTGATGTAGAACGGGCTGCGCGGGTTACGCATCATGCGAAGCCCGGTCCAGACCATCCCCGGCGCCGCCAGCGGAATGAAATGACTCGGCGAAACATACCCCGCGTTGCCCAACGAGCAGCAGTCGTGGTCCGGGCCGCCGCGCTCCAGCAGAGTGACTTGGTGCCCGGCCCGCCGGCAGTAATGAGCGGTGCAGAGCCCGATCACCCCGCCGCCGACGATCAGGATGTGCTTGGCGCTGCTCATTCGCCCGGATCGTTGGGCAGCGGGAGAGCGCTTTCCATGCTCCGGGGTAACGACCACGCACCACCCCTTGCCGACTGACCAATCGGCGCCCTCGGGTCCGATACCTCCGAACACCGGCAACCGACCCACCCCCACCGGCGTACTGTTGCATGCCCCGCGCTCTCGCGGTGAGGAGTTTCATCATGACTCTGTTCCGCCGCGCTTCCGCTGCCTCGGCGCTCTGGCTGTTCTCGGCGGTCTGCGCCCATGCCGGCATGACAGACTTCTACTACGCGCGGTCCGCCGGACAACTCACCATCACGAACGACTCGCCCCCCATCACCCAGGGCACGTTCGCGCAGTTCATTTTCATTCAGGATGGCCTCTTTTCTTTCGAGGGGATCCTGGTTTCATTCACCATCACCGATCAGACCCCCGATCCGGATGACTTCATCGCAACCTGTGTCTTCGCCGACGCCGCGGGCGACACGCTCTCGGGCTACATGAGCGGCGTTCGGTTCATCTCTCCCGAGGGGTTCTGGTCCGGCTCCGGGGAGTGGTCCGTCACCGGAGGATCCGGCCCGTATGCGGGCATCGCCGGCGGCGGGCTCTTCGCCTTCGGCGCCGTCCCCGATGAGCAATCATCCTTCTGCACGTTCGAGGGGTCGTTCGTCCCGGCTCCCTCGGCGGGCGCGATCGGATCCCTCGCTTCGCTGCTGGCCGTCTCGCGCCCGCGGCGAAGCGCCAGCCCGGCGGCGCGGCCGGCAGAACGCCGGCGCCCGCTAACGCTGGCACCCCGGCCAATGCACGACCGCGTACCATGACCCCATGCGCGTCCGCGTTCTGATCTTCGGCCCCTACGCCGCGGCGCATGGCGCCGCTCACATCGATCTGGATCTCCCCGATTCCCCGGCTCCCGACGCATCGGCGCTCATGCGCGCACTCGCCGCGAGCCCGGCTTCCGCGGCCATCTCTCCCATGCTCGAAGGCGCCCGCCTCGCCGTCAACCACGCCTTCGCCGCGCACGACCAGCCCATCCATCCGCACGACGAGTTCGCCCTCATCGGACTGGTGTCCGGCGGATGAACACTCGCGCCGACATCATCGATGGGCCGGTCCCGCGTGGGTACGCGTTCGTGCCCGACATGGACGCCGGCGCGTCGTCAGCGGCCGGCGCGTTCGGAGCCGAACTGACCTTCGATGGCGTTGTCCGCGCGGATGAGCACGGGCGGTCGCTCAGCGCGCTGCGATACGAGGTGTATCAACCCATGGCGCAGCGACAACTCTCCGAACTCGCGCGCCAGATCGTCCGCGCTCACTCGCTGCTCTTCCTAGGCGTGGTCCACTCCCGCGGGGTCGTTCCCGTCGGGGAGCGATCGCTCAGGGTGATCATCCGCTCGCGGCACCGCGCCGAAACGCTCGCGGGCATGGGCGAGTTCATCGACCGGCTCAAGCATGATGTTCCGATCTGGAAATCGCCCATCTGGCGCGGATGAAATCTATGATGCGGCATGATTTCAATGCTCCGATTCTCGCTCGGCGCGGCGGCGGCCGCTGGCCTGGTGGTCGGCTCCGTCCTCCTCCCATCGTGCGCGACGGTCGATTCCAGCGCTGAGGGGCCGATGACGGCGCTCGTACCCGACGCCGCCCCGCCCACCGGCACGCTCCAGCGCCAGTCCATGATCGACGATGCGGCCTCGCTGCGGGTCGGCGAGCGGTTCTCGTTCCCCGCCATGACGCAACTCGACGACACCGCCTTCTCCGCGAGCGAACTTGCCAAGAGCCATCGCGCGATCGTCCTGGCGATGACCAGCGCGGGCTGCCCGCTCTCGACGATGTACGCGCCGCGCGTCGCCGCGCTGGAAAATGAATACGCCCCGCGCCGCGTCGCATTCGTGCACGTCAACGTCGTCGACGCCGAGTCCAAGGAGGAGATGCGCCAGTTCGTCCGCGACAACCGGCTTCGCGGCGCCTACATCCCCGACAAGGACCGCGCCATTCGGTCCATCCTCTCGCCTCGCACGACCACCGAGGTGTTCGTCTTCGATCCGTCGTTCACGCTCATCTATCGCGGCGCGATCGACGATCAGTTCGGCGTCGGCACCGCGCGCGACGCCGCGGGTCGGCAGTTCCTTCGCGACGCCCTGGATGCCTTTCTCGCGGGCGAATCCCCCAAGATCCCCGCGACGTGGGCGCCCGGCTGCCTCGTCGATTCTCACGACCCGGGGACCGGCGCGGTCCCACCCTTGAGCCCTCGGCTCACCTACATGGGCCGCATCTCACGAATCATCGATGCCCACTGCGTGGAATGCCATCGACCGTTCGGCGTGGCGCCGTTCAGCCTCGCTACCTATCAGGACATCGCCGGGCGCGCTCGCATGATCGAAGCCGTCGTCCGCGACGGGATCATGCCCCCTTCGCACGGCCCCTCCGTCACGGGCGCCGCCGGCAACCTCTGGGTCAATCCTCGCGAGATCCCCGAGTCCGAAAAAGCGGACCTGCTGGCCTGGCTCGACTCGCCGCGGCCACTGGGCGCGCTCAAGGAAGCCCCACTTCCGCTGGAGCGTCCGCGGGGTTGGACCATGGGCACGCCGGACCTTCTTCTCAATGCCGGTCCGCTCGAACTCCCGCTCGACGGGCCGATGCAGTATGTTCGGTCGATTGTGCCGACGAACCTCGCGGCTGACCGCTGGGTGACGGCGATCGAGTGCCGCCCGATGAAGCAGAACGCCATCCATCATGCGCTGGTCTGGCTTCTTCCCCCCGGTGCCACCGTGCCCGGCGTGAACGAAATCCCCGCCGGACTCGAACTGCTCATCGCTTACTCGCCCGGCCAGGGAACGCTGCGCTACGACGCCGGCATTGCCCGCAGGATCCCCGCCGGCTCGATGCTCCTGGTTGACATGTACGCCCGGCCCAAGGGGCGCCTCATGGCCGAGACGCTCCGCATCGCGCTGAGCACGTCGGACGCCCCGCCGCAGCGTGAGGTGCGGTCGTTCCTGATCCGCGTTGAACAACCGAACGGCGGTTTCTCAATCGAGCCGCGCGACCCACGCTCGATTCACCAGAATACCTATGAACTCGCGAGCGACGCGACGGTGTTGGCGTACACGGCGTACATGCGCAGCCGGGGCGTCGCGATGTCGCTGGCGGCACGCCCGGCGCGAACGGCTGCCCGGGAGGTGGTCCTGACCGCGCCTCGCTACGACTACCGCTGGCAACTCCGCCATGAATACGCCGAGCCGCGGAGGTTCCCGCGCGGGGCCCAGTTCTCGCTTGCGAGCGTCCACGACAACTCCGGTGCGAATCCGAACAACGCCGATCCCTCGCGGCGCGTTCATTCCGGCCCGTTCCCGGCCGACGACACCTGCTTTGTTTCGATCGAAGTGCTGTCAGAGGTTCAAGCCGAGCGAGCGGAGGCGCCGGCGTCCAATTGAAAACGGCACCCTGGAGGGTGCCGTTGCAGAGCGTTGCTCGCACGATGCGGTGATTACCAGCCGCCGCGGCCACGGCCGCCGCCGCCGCCACCACCACCGCCGCCGAACCCGCCTCGACCGCGCCCGCCGCCACCACCGCCGCCGCCGCCGAACCCGGACGGCTTCGGACGTGCTTCGTTCACGGTGAGGTCACGACCGCCGATGTTTTTGCCATTGAGGCCTTCCATCGCGGCCCGGGCCTGGGCTTCGTCGTTCATCTCGACGAACCCGAACCCGCGCGCACGACCCGTCTCGCGATCCATCGCGATCGAGGCCGACGCGACTTCGCCGAACTCCTCGAACATGGAGCGCAGTTCGTCGTCGTTCGTGCTGTAAGGGAGATTGCCAACGTAGATCTTCATTTCCAAATCCTGAACCCGAGCGAATCATTGAAACCGGTGCTGAAACTCGGGCAGAATTCGAGCGTCGGCTGTGGCGGTTGGTCCGCTTCACGCGAAACGGCGTCCCCCCGCGACAGGCGAGTATAGCCCCGCCGATCCACACCTTCCCGGGTTTCTCAACCTGTACCGTGCGGCCGCCGTACATCCCGCAGGCTCCGTTTCCCTCGGCCGCGAATGGCTGAACCTCGAAAACCTATAGTCACCGCATGAGATCCGCTTCGATTCGCGGCGCGGCCAGCCGCAGCACCGCGCTGCTGCTGGGTGTCGGCTGTTCGCTGCTGGTCATCGGGCTGATTGTGGCCTATTCGCTTATGCGGGGCTCCGCCGGGCCCAACCCCCAACCCAGCGGCTCACCCGGGGGCACCACTCCGCCGCCTACCAACGTCACCACCGTCGGCCGAACCGGCCATGCGTTCAACGAGTTCATCGACAAACAGACCGGCCGCGTCAAGCAGCACGTCGCCTGGCGAGAGATGAATCCGCTCCCCAACCTGCTCTACGAGATTGTCACGCCCCGGGCGTGGATCTACTTGAAAGACGGTAAGACGCTCGACGTTCGCGCGGCCAGCGGGAAAATCCGCTTTACTCCCGAGTCCAAGTTGCGCCGCCCGGAATCTGGCCGTTTCGAGGGGGGTGTCCTCATCCGCTTGTACGACCGCGGGGTCCTCACGCCCGACCAGGTACGCGACACGGCTTCACTCCTGGGCTCCAAAGCCGGTGTAGCCGACGCCTTCGAGCCGATCATCACCACCCCGCCGATCCTCGTCGGCTACGCCCAAACGCTCAACTTCGACACCCTCCTCAACGAGTACTCCACCTCGGATCGCGTGATGGTCTCGACGCCCGAACTCGAGAGCGAGTTTTCCGGGCTGCGCGTGGTATACAACGAGGTCGAGGCTCGCCCGGACCTGGTCGAAGCGGCCGCGGGCTTCGTGCGATTGACTCGGTCGGCCAAACCGGAGCGTTCCCAAAGCGACACTTCGGCCCCCGGAGGCTCCGGCACGCCGCCCGACACAACGCCGGTCCCAGACCGCCCGGCCCCGGCCGCCGCACGTGCCGGCACCGGCGACACACCCCCGGCAAACGCCGCGCCGAAGATCCATTACTACCGCACCGACTTCGCCGAGTCGGTTGACCTGTCCGCACGCGGCCAGAAGATCACCGCCGACAAACTGCTCCTCTGGCTCAAACTCGTTGATGGCAAACTGCCCGAGGCCTCGGCGTCAGTGGGGAGCGCCCCGGCCCGGTCACCCGACGCCACGGCTGCATCCTCGCCGTCAAACCCGGACGCCGTTGCCGTCTCTCCACCTCAGTCGCCCCCCGCGCCGCCCAGGCCAGCGGCGGCGAAGCCCGCGCCCGGCCCATCCCTTCCCGATCGGCTCGCCACGCTTCGCGCGATGCCGCCCGGCTCCCCGCGGCCGCTCGCGCCTCTGCGGGACGATGACACGCTGCTGACCTGGAGCGGCCCCGTGTCGCTCTACTCACTGGAAGGTCCGCCCGCCGAGTTGGCCGCCGACGATGTCGCCGCCCGTTTCGTCGCCGAGTCGTCCGCACCCGTCACGCTCCGCGACACGCGCCAGCCCGACGCCCCGATGGCCATGTGCACGACCCTCGACTACGGGGTCACGACGCGCCTTGCCAGACTCTCCGGCCCAGCCGCGCAGTCTGTCGTCTTGGTTGACCCCAGGCACCGCCGCCGAGCCGCCGTCGATCTGTTCTCTATCAATCTCGCGTCGGGCGTCGCCCAGGCGCTGGGCGGCGGGGTCCTCACGGCGATCAAGGATGAACCGCCCATCGACCCAAGCGCGAGTGAACAGGCCCGTCTCGAAGCGCTCATGGCGCGCCTCGCCGCCCCCACCGACGACGACAGCGTCCTCTACTGGACTGATCAGGCCGACTTCGTCTTCGATCTCGACCGCGGGGGCCCGTCCTCCGGCGCCAGGCCTGCCCAGGTCAGCGACGCCGGCATCAAGGCGATCAAGCAGGCCATGTTCAGCGGCAACGTCGTCGCGCGCCAGGAACGCTCGCTGGTGTCCGGCGATTTTCTCAAAGCGACCTTCGCTCCCTCCGCCCGCAACGACGCCGTCTTCACGCGCGTCGAAGTCGAGGGTCACGCGCACGGGCAGACGCACGACTCCAGGAACCCCGACGAGCGCAAACGCCTTGATGCGGATCGCTTCGACATCGCCTTTTCCCCAGGCCCCGACGGCAAGGAGAGCAACCCCAGCCTCTTGACCGCGATCGGCCACGTCACCGGTCAGCAGGTCGAGGTCGTGACCATCAAGCCGGGCGACTCACCCGCCGATGCCGCCTCGGATCTTGCCAGTTCGATCGATCCGTCTGCTTCCACGCGGCTCCGCGTCGCGTCGCTCAAGGCCGGATTGCTCGAAGCCCAACTCCGCACCATCGTCAGCGACGCGGGCAAGAAGCGCACCGACGTCAGCGTTGCCACGTGCACGCAGGGCGTTGAGTTCCAGCGATCCGACGGCATCGCCGCGCGCAGCGACGCCATGCGCGCCGACCTCGTCACCAAGGACCTCGACTTCACGGGCCCCCAAGTCGTGCTGACCAGGGGCGCCTCCGAAGTGCACGGGACCGACATCCACGTGAACGGCGCCGAGAACTCGATCGATGTCCGCAGCGCCGGCGCCGCTAACCACACCGGTTCGTCCGCCACCGCCGGCAAGACCTCGAACCTCGGCGACGTCAACCTGTCGTGGAGCGGTCTGATGTCGTTCAACGACTCCACCGGCGCGGGCGAGTCCGCCGGCGCGGTCCGCCTGGTCCACGTGCCCGGCCCCCTGGCCCGCACCATCATCGACGCCGATCGGGTCGGCGTCCAGATGGAACCCGCCGCCGAAGCCCGGGCGCGCGTCAAGCAGGCCAAAGCGGGCGGGGACGCCTCGCCCCCGGATCGGCTGCTGCGCACCGCCCGCGCCCTGGGAACCGGCGACACCCCCGACACGCGCGCCCGCATCGAGTCCCGCGAGTACGCCCCCGACGCCTCCGCCGAAAACGGCCGTCGCCTCGATCGCCTTACCTACCTCGAAGCACGGGAGATTCTCGCCGACGAACAGCACGGCGTGCTCGACGTCCCCACCAGCGGGCGCGCGCTCATCCTCGACCACCGCGCCGTCGATACCTCCCGCTCCGGTGACGAGACCCGCGCGCCATCGCCGCTCCCCACCGGAAATCAGCGCGGCACCACGCTCCTCACGTGGGCCGGCTCGCTCCGATTCTCTCGCCCCGACGGGCTCGCGGAGATGAACACCGGCGCCGAGTTGACGCACAAGCCGCTTGATCCCGCCCAGCAGCCGCTCAAGATCATCGCCAACCGGATGGAAGGTCGCTTCGTGCCCGCCGCGACAACTCTGCCGGCGAACGCCGAGGCGAACCGCGGGGCCGCGCCCGACACCCCGCTCTCCACCGCCGCGCGCGATCAACTCGTGAGCGCCGTCGCGACGGGCGACGTCGTCGCCACCACACTCAACGACGACATGCGCCTCAGTGCCGCCCGGATCGAGTTCGACGCCCGGACGAACGTGCTGACCGCGACCGCGGGCGATGGCGAAGGCCAGCACGTCGAGTACGTCGATACGAAGCGCGCCACCCCGATCGTCGGCAAGAAACTGATCGTGCACGTCAAGCCCGACGGCCGGCACGAGATGACGATCATCGAGCCCATGCCGATCGTCGCGCCCATTCCGAAGTAGGCCACACCAGCGCCCCGCCGACGAGTGTCCCGGCCGTTCGACTTCACCGGCGACGCCGCAGCATCACCGCGCATACGCAGGCAATCGGCCCCGCCGATGCGGGCGCCGGCACGTGAATCTCCAGCACGAGCGGCGGCAACACAAAAGTCTGCGGCGCCAGCGTCATCGGCGCGTACACGATCGTGCCCGGTGTATCGTCGCTCGGATCCAGCGGCGTGTTGTTGTTGCTCGGCGGGACCGGCGTGCCCACCGTCGACCAGCCCGAGGCCGCGTACAGACTCCCGCCCGCGGTGATGGTGTAGTTCTGATTCCCCGGCGTCGTCGTCAGTTCGAAGACCGACACGAACGCGTTGAGGCCATAAATCGTCGGGAGCGGCGTCGGCAGCGGATTACCGTTGGCGTCGTTCACCCAAATCGGCTGCTGAAAATCGATGAAGGGCTCCACGCCGGTGATCGACTGGAACGGATCCCCCGCCGGCGAACCGTTGCGAAGCGGATTTGGGTTCACATCGAACGGCGCCAGCCGCCCGGGAGTTCGGGAGTTGTGCGCCCCGAGCGAATCGCTGATCGTCCCCAGAGTCCATCCGACGAAACCGCCCGCCGGGGCCGACCCGCCCGCGTCGTCGAACACCGCGAACTGAATCCGCAGCCGCGTCGGCACGCCCGGCGTCGCGTTGTACGGCACGCCGGGTGTCAGCGCGGTGTCCACGCTCCCCACCCGCTCGACAAATCGATAGTCAAAGTGCCACGCACACGAATGCTCGGCCGCAACTCCACTCACCAGCAGCGCCAGTGCTGCGGCTCCAACTCCACGCCTGCTCATCTCTATCTCTCCCTGGGGTTGCGCGACCTCTCCAAAGTCGCACGCTCCCATCATACCGACTCACACGGAATCTGCATACAAACGCCTACCAAATCGTGAAGAAACGCATTGACAACTGCAAATATTTCCGTTAGCGTGCACTCGTCCGGGCGTGTTTTTCCGCACGACTCGTCTTGTGCGACTCGCCGCCGGGGCTGCCATCCTAAAGGAAAACCGAACCATGTTTTGTGTACGGAAGATACGTCGTCGGGCGCATCTGCTTGTGGCCGCGCTGCTCTGTTGCGCGGCGCTGCTCGCCGCTCAACGCCGAGCCGTCGCCCAGCCATCGAACAACAACTGCTTTAGCTGCACGCCCATCTCGCCGGGCCAGGCGCTGGACCTGGTGCCCAGCGGCGCCACCCTCGACGGCAGTTCGTCCTGCCCGCTCGTCGGCGACTTTACATGCGTGTTGCAGGGCGTCGGCGATGTCTGGTACTGCATCACCCCGTGCTGCCCGCAACCGATCACGATCACCGTGTCGCTCCCACCCCTGACCGATCCGGTCGTCGTCTCGGTGCACACCGACTGCCCGGGGACGACCGCCAATCAGATCGTCTGCAATGCCGGAACCCTGACACCGGGCGTGTCCGTCTCCTTCACCCCATCTCCGGGCCAAACGTATTACATCCGTGTCGCGTATTTTCTTGGAACGTGCCTGCCCGTCAACTTTGTTGTCTCGGCAAGCCAAACCGTCGCCGCTCCGGTGAACAACGCCTGCAACCCCGGCACCACCCTCAGCGGCACCGTCACCGACCTTCCATTCACCACCTGCGGCGCGACCACCGACGGGCCGGGCGGCGCGTGCACCGGCTTCAATGACATCTGGTACAACTACTCCGCGTCAACCTGCGGGTACGTCACCGTCTCGGCCAACACAACTTCAACCGTTGGAACCTGCGGGATGGACCCCTGCATCGGCATCTTCTGCCCGGGGTGCCCCGCTGGCGGGCTCATCGCGTGCAGCCACAATACCGCCTACACCTGCCTCCTGCCTCCAAACGGCTTCGCCTCGGTTCGCTTCTATGCCGTCCCCGGCCGCCAATATAAGATCCGGCTCGGCAGCGTCGCCAACAACACCACCGGGTCCGGGACACTCAGCATTTCCTTTGCCCCGGCCTTGCCCGCCAATGACGTCTGCGCCACCGCCACCCCGCTGGCCGCCAATCAGTTCATCTACGGCAGCACGACCTGCGCCAATCCTTCACCCATCGAGTTCGCCCTCTGCACCCCGGGCACGAACAACTCCCCCGACGTCTGGTATTCCTTCTCCCCTGCCTGCTCGGGGACCTACACCGTCCTCTCCTGTGAAGGCGCTCAATGCGGCCCGAGTTTCGACACGCTCCTCGCCGTCTTCAGCGGCTGCCCCAGTTCAGATCTGGGCTCGGCTATCGCCTGTAACAACGACGCCTGCGGGGCTCAGTCCATTGTGACCTTCACCGCGGTGGCGTGTCAGACCTATTACATCCGGGTCGCCGGCGCCACCTTGCCCGCCTTCGGCGATTTCAGCCTGGTGATCAGCGGCCCAACCGGGCCGCTGCCCCCGGCTCCGCCCAACAACGCCTGCGCTGCCGCCACCGTCGTCGGCGCCGGCACCTATGCCTTCAACACCTGCAACGCCACGCTCGATGGCCCCTTCTCCGAGCCCGTGTCGATGGACATCTGGTACCGCTACACCCCCGCCTGTTCCGGCGTCGTCACCCTCAGCACCTGCGGCTCCCCCATCGCGTCCGACACATCGCTGGCCGTCTACACCGGCGCCTGCGGCTCGCTCTCCCTTGTCGGATTCAACGACAACCCGGTCGCTCCGTGCTTCCCGGGAGACCTCGTCCCCGCGTGCCTCGGGTCCGTTCAGTCCTATCTCCGCTTCAGCGCGACCGCCGGCACGCCCTATCTCATCCGCGTCGGATCATCAATCCCCGGGAACTTCGTCTGCGGCCGCCTCAACATCGTCGGCCCGAACCCCACCACCCCGACCTGTCCGCCCGGCGGGACGTCCGTCATGACCCGCGTCTTCCGCGTGCTCGGCCCGTCCAACAACACGCCCTGGTCCTGGTGCCTCAGCAAGGCCTGCTGCTTCAGCATCCAGAACCTCAATGTCCCCGGCGAGCCCGTCACCTCGCCCGACCTCACCAGCCGCTACCTGCTGGCCACGCGCTTTGCCAACAGCATCCGCGCCGCCTGCCCGCCGAGCGTCAACCTCCGGATCTTCTCCTTCCGCGACCTGATCTTCGTGCAGGCCCGGTGCCCGTCGGTCACGCCCGCGTCGCAGCTTGTGCTGAGCGTGGGATCGGTGAACACCCTGTGCACCGCCCAGTGCGTCGTCTCCGGCACCAGCCTCAACACCAACGGCCAACTCTGCTCGTTCAACCCGCCGATCGAAGAGGTCCCGCTCTCGGGCATGGACTGCAACGCCAACGGCGAGGATGACCTGACCGACGTCATCGTCGGGACCAGCGCCGACGTCAACTTCGACCTGATCCCCGACGAGTGCCAGACCTTCTGCCTCTGCGACCTCAACGGCTCGGGGACCGTCACCAGCCAGGACTTCTTCGATTTCCTCAGCGGTTTCTTCAACGGCACGCTCGACTACAACCACGACGGCATCGTCACCAGCCAGGACTACTTCGACTTCCTCACCTGCTTCTTCGTGCGTCCGCCCGGCTGCCACTGATCAGCACCATCTTCGGCTCCTGCCGATCACGCCCGGGCTCCTTCATGGGGCCCGGTTTTTTATTCGAACCGCAGCGCCTTCACCGGGTCCATCCGCGCCGCCCGAACCGCCGGGATCAGCGCCCCCACCAGCGCGAAGAACACGCCTGCGGACAGCACCACGCCCGCCCGCCAGGGCTCAACGACATTGGGAATCTTGTTGATGTAATAGATCTCCGGGCTCCACACCGTGATCCCGAGAACCTCGCCCAGCCAGTCGTGGATGGGATTGATGTTGCGCACCGCGATGTACGCCGTCACCACTCCCAGGCACGCCCCGATCAGACCAAGAATGAACGCGTAGGACATCCAGATCCCCATCACCCCCGCCCGGCTCGCCCCGATCGCCCGCAGGATCCCGATATCCCTCGTCTTCTCCCGCACGATCGTCCAGAAGATCGCCAGGATCAGCAGCGACACCACCAGCGAGATCACCGTCATGATCATGACGACCATGACGATCTCCTTTTCCACCGCCGCCACGAGCGTCGCCTTCTTGTCGCGCCACGTCAGGATCTTGATGAACTTCGGATCCGGAACGGCCTGGGCGTGCTTCGCCGCGAACTCTCCGTACACCCGCTTCGCCGCGTCGCGCACCGCCTCCAACTCGACCCCCTTGGCGCCGCGGACAATCACTGTCGTCACCCGCGCCGGGCTCGTGCCGATCACCGTCGGTGGGACCACCGTGACCTGCCCGTCCGCGCCCACGACCTGCTCCCCGGCGCGCGGATCGACGATGTCCGTCTGATCCATGCGAAGAAACCGCTGAAGATAGTCCAGCCGGACCAGCGCGATCTTGTTGTCGATCTCATAGATCCCGGTCTTGAACTCGTTGACCACCCTGAACGTGCGCGCCACCACGTCGAGTTTCGACGACCCCGATTCGGTCGGCAACAGGTTGACCCCGACGCTGTAGTCCGCGACCGGCACCGCCACCGTGCCGAAGTCCCCCTGCGCCGTCCGCCTGCTCACAAGCTGCATCGGGTCGTAGTACCCCTCGCGCCGCCTCTGGTTGTACGTCGAGTTCTCCGTCCCCAGCACGATCGCCGGGATCTCCGTGCCGCTCACCGGGTCAATCGCCGAGAGTTCCCGGCCCCGCGCCAGCGCCTGCGTGAAGTGCTCCTCCCGCACCGGCTGCCGCCCCAGCCGCCCCAGCGCCAGATCCAGGTCCAGCATGGTGTCGATCAGCAGCGGCGGCGCGCCGTCGCTCGCCGCCCGCACCCGCTCCGTCGGCACCGCGTTTGACATCCGCAGCGCCGCCACCCGGTCCAGCGCATCCGAGAGCAACTGCGCCCAGCGGCGCACGGACTCCTCGATCCGCCGTCGGCCCGCGGCCTCGCCGCCCGCTCCGACCTTCCCCGCGAGTTCCGTCGATTCCGCGCCGATCTGCTCCATCGCCCGGGCGATCTCGCGCATCTCCGCCGGCGCCACGTCCTGGTTCGCCAGTTCCAGCGCGTGGCGCTGCGCCTTCGCCGCGGCGTCCGGGATCCACCCGCGCAGCACCGGACCGGGCGTAAAAATCCGGATGTCCTTTGCCAGCCGATCCTTGCGCTCGGGCGACTCGATCGGCTTCCACCACAGGTACTTCCGGAACTCCGTCACCTTGTCGTAACTGTCCGGATCCACCCCCAGCAACACCACCATCAGGTTCCGCTTGTCCGGGTACTGGATCACCGCCGGTGATTCGATCGTCGGCGTCGCCGCCTCGATCTCCGGCCTCGCCTCCAAGTCCGCGATCAGTTCCTCGTAATACCCGAACCCCGCGCCCGGCCACTCGATCATCACGTCGCCCACGTGCGCCCGCCCCGAATCCAGCAGCGTCGTCAGAAACCCTCCCATGATCGACCACACGAACAGCACCAGCGCGGTGCACAGGTACACCGCCGCCGCGGCAAACAGCGGCAACACCTTGCTCGTGAGATACTTGCGGGTCAGCAGTGTGTGGTACACGGCCTCAGAGTATCCCCCGTGCACGCGCGACACGCGCCGCGCCGCCCCCTACGATGCATCCTCGTCGCGAGTGAGTTTCGCCGATCGCACAAACCAGTCCGAGTGTGTCGTGCGCCCCTCGCTCGCCACGTACACTCACACCACAAGGAGAATGACCGTGAAGACTGCATCCTCTCGTCGCATCGCCCTCCTCGCCGCCGTCCTGTCGCTCCCCGCCCTGTCTCTGCTCGGGTGCGAAAAGAAACCGGCCGACGCCAAGAAGACCACCGAGAGCACGTTGAAAGACGCCGGCAAGTCCATGAACGACACCGCCAATCACGTCAAGGAAACCGTCAAGGAGAACATCGACGCCGCCAAGGACAAGGTCGCCGACGCCGCCGCCGAAGCCAAGGCCAAACTCGTTCAGGCCGCCCAGACCAGCGTCGATGAAGCCAAGACGCAGTTCGACTCGCTCAAATCAAAGGTCGCCGAGATGACCGACCCGATCAAGAAGACCGGGATGCAGGCCGTTGTGACGGGCCTGGAGGACGAGTGGAAGCAGGTCAACTCCAAACTCAGCACGCTCAAGGACGCTCCGCCTTCGGACGCCTCGAACATCAGCACCGAACTCGGATCCCTGGTCAAGAAGATCAAGGACGGCATCTCCTCGGCGATGTCGAAGATCGGCGCCTGACGCGGGCGGCCACGCCGCCTGCCCTTCAGCCCCGCCTGGCGCGCCGCCCGGTCAAGCCGGGCGTCGTGTTTCAAGGGCACTGGAATCAAGCCGGCGCGCCCCCCTCGTCGATACAGTTCTTCGTGAAATCCTCCGCTTCACCCTCACTCGTGGTCATCGACGGCGGCCTGTCGGCGCTCTGCGCCGCCTGGTCGGAGGGTGTTTGCGGCGTGGCGCCGCCGAACTCGGTGGTGACGCTCATGCCAAACTTGCGCACGAGCGCGCCCGCACACCGCTCGGCTCAGGGACGCGCCTGGACGAGCCTCTGCTCCCTCTCCGAGTTCGTTCACCGGCCCGACCTCCCGGAGCCGCTCCCCTTCGATGAACCGCCGACCGCCGAGCCGCAGCACCGATCCACCGATCCGCCCTCCATCAATCTCTCCCGCGCCGGGTACGAGCAGTCGGTCATCCTCCTGGCCGCGTGTCACGAGGCCATGGCCCGCGGCCTCTCGCGCGTCGTCTGGCCCATTCACATCGGCGACCCGGGGGCCGGCGGCCGCAGCGACCCCGACCAACCCCCGCCGCTTGATCTCATCGCCGACGCCTGCGACCGGGCCCTTCTCGCCGCCCAACTCGCCAGCGTCGACGCCGGCCGCGCGTCCATGGGCGTCACCATCGAACTCCCCTTCGTCGACTTCACCGACAGGCAAATGTTTGAAGTCGCGCTCGATCTTGGCGCGCCCCTCGCGGCGTGCTGGTGGTGCCGGCGCGAACCCGCCGCCGGGCTCGCCCCGACGCCCTGCGGCGCGTGTGATTCCTGCTCTAGATGGCAGCGCGCCCTGACCGCCGCCAGCCCCGGGACATCTCTGATCAACATCGTCTCCCGCGCCGCGACGGGCTCGCGCTCGCGGTAGGCCGCACAGCATCACCCACCCGGCCCCCTCCCCCGCGCCGCCCACAGCCGGGTTACGTCAGCACGCCCATTGCCGCCATGATGATGCCGATCAGCAGTCCGACGGCGATCATGATGCCGATGACAATCGCGATCATCACGAGCGTGATCAGGAATCCCTTTCCGAGCCCGACCCCGAGCCGCGAGCCGATGATCGCCGACTGAATCAGCAACGTGACTGGCAGCGACACCAGTTGTGCCACGACTCCGATGGTCTGCTGGTCCGCCCCCGACGAAGCCATCAGCAGTCCGACCGCGAAGCCCAGGACAAACCCAGCCGCCAGATTGGCCAGCGTGCAAAGCAACATCGTCACGAACGCGGAGCCCAGCGGCACGTCGATCTTCGCGACCCACTTCGATGCCGCTCGAAGTATCACCGATTGAATCAGTAGGACGATCGGAAAGACGACCAGGAAGCCGACCAGCATGCCAACAACCGCCGCTCCGCCCGCTTGTGCCAGTACCATGTTGACCCCTCTCAGATGCGATGATCGCCATTCGATCCCACACGATTCCGAGGCATGCTACCAGAAAACCCGGCCGCATGTCAATGGGATCACCGCGATAATCCCCCGTCAGATCGCACGGCTCTCCCCCGACGTGCCACGGCTTGGCTGTGCCACGGCTTGGCTGCTTTCGAGCCAAGCCGTGTCTTCAACCACGCGGCCGGTCTCCTGCCCGCCTCGCCCTATCCGTGCAACCTCGATAACGTCTTGGCGAGTTTCTCGCCCAGTCCCAGCACCGCTTTCTGCTTCCCGGCATCCTTGAGCGATCCATCCGACGTGAACGCCTCGTGGGCGCTCGAAATCGCCGTCTGATCCGGCAGCACCGTCACCTTGATATTCCCCAGCAGCGACCGCAGCGTCACGAGCCCGCGCAGCCCACCCAGCGCCCCCGGCGACGCCGCCATGAGCACCGCCACCTTCTCCGCGAAGCACCCCAGCGGCGCCTCGTTCGACGCCGGACGCGACACCCAGTCAATGCTGTTCTTCAGCACCGCGGAAATCGAACTGTTGTACTCCGGCGACGAAATCATCAACCCCTGGTGCGCCAGGAACAGGTCCTTGAGTTTCCTCCCGTTCTCCGGCAGCCCATGTGCCTTCTCCAGATCCTCGTCAAACAGCGGCAGCGGGTAATCGCGCAAGTCGATCACCGTCACCTCCGCCCCCGCGCCCCGCGCCCCGGCCGCCGCGATCGCCACCAACTTCTTGTTGAATGATTCCACCCGCGTGCTGCCGGCAAACGCCAGGATCCGAGGAGCGGCCATACGTCTTCCTTTCCAGTTAGTCGTGCGCTCAACGATATTCCACGCCGCTTCCATCGGCGAGCCCGAGCATCTCTTCCAGCCTCTTCTTCACCGCGGGCCACTCTTCGCGTATCACGCTGAAGTACGCCGTGTCCCGAATAAACCCGTCCGGCAGCACCCGGTGCCGGCGCAGCACCCCCTCGAACCTTGCCCCGATGCGCAGGATCGCCGCCTGCGACTTTACGTTCCTCGCATCGCACTTGAGTTGCACCCGCACCGCCCCGCGCTGGCGTTCATCCTCGCTTGGCCACAGCGCCTCGAACGCATGCCGGAGCAGAAGGTACTTGCACTCTGTGTTGATGCTCGTCCGTTGCCACCCCGGCCCGAGCCACGTCGCGCCGATCTCCACCCCCCGGCTGGCGTGCTGAACTTCCATGTATCGCGTCGAACCCACCACCGCGCCGCTGGGCCTGTGCACGATCGCGAACGGCAACTCCACCCCGGCCTCTCGCGCCGCCAGGGCACGCTCCACGAGTTGCCCCATCGACGCCTCATCGCTCGCCCCGCCATACGGCGGCGGGATGTACCGCCAGATCGCCGGGTCGCTCGCCGCCCGCGACAGCGCCCCCGCGTGCGCCATCTCCAGCGGCTCCAGGCGCGCCACGCCACTCGCCAGCGCCAGCGTCACGGGTTCCAGTCGGCACGTCATCCCCCCATTGTTACCCCGCGCCCCTCATGGCGCGTCGGGGTCGTACCCCAGCACCCTGATGAGAGCCGCGCAGTCCGCCGCCCGCCCTCGCTCGTGGTCTCACGAGGCGCCATCCGCCCCACATCCGGCTGTTCGTCCTCAAGTTCCGTCCCCACGTACCGCCTTCCCTCTATGCCGCTTCCCTCATCCCTCGGACTCTTCGTCTCCATAAACTCTTCTCGATGCCGCCCGTCCCCCTCCACGCCGACGCACTCCCATCGTCTCCTCCCGCGCCGCGCCCCCAGCGCGCTGCCGTATCAACGCTCGTCGTGCTCTGCTGCCTGGGACTCGCGCTCGTCCCCCCCGGCTGCAAATCCAGGCCCCGTGCCGCCCCCGATCTCGTTCGCGCCGAACATGTCCAGGTCGCCGGCGCCGTCTACCTCTTCCCGGGCCGCGCGTTCGTAGTGCCCATCTCCGAATCCGAGGCTCGGACGCACCTGGCAAGCGTCGACCGCCGCCGCCGCGCCGGGAAGGCCGCGTACATCCGCCCGATCGACTTTCCTGTGCTGATCGATTCCCAGCCCGCCTCGGCTGAACTCTACTGGCTCCACCGCACGCCCCGCCACGAACCCGGCGCCGTCTCCACCCTCGCCCGCGCGACGTCCATCGCCGCCCGCGCCGCCGCGTGGACCGGCCAATCCGTCGGCGGGCTCGACGCCCCGTGGCGTGTGACCAGCGCCGATGAACTCGATCTCGACGCGCGCCCCCCGGGGGGCGCCTGGATCGCGGTCGTTCGCACCGACCCCATCCCCCTCGCCCCCGGCCGCATCTGTCAACTCCGCATCGGAGCCGATCCAGATCGCCCGAACAACGCCGGCATCGGCCGCGCCGCCACCGCCATCGTGCTCGGCCCGCCCCTGGTCGGCACCCAGGCCGGCCCCACGCCCTGGGTCCGTTCCGCCCAGTTGACGCCGGCCCTGCTCGACTCCCCTTGGATGCAGGCGTCCCTTCAGGTCCTCGCCGCCTCCCCGACGCAGCGCTGGCGCGTCCGTTTGGCCCTGGGTACGCCCAAGGGGCTCCCCGCCACAGACTCCGGCGCGCCCGTCGCCGCCGAAGATCTCTTCCTCGATCCCAACCTCGAAGCGCTCGCCTCGCAGGTCGAACTGCACTGGCTCAGCGCGCTCTCTCGCCTGGCGGAGGTCGATCCCTCTCTCGCCTCGGCCATCGCTCACGAACTGACCCGCGCCATCGACTTCGGCCGCGGCATCGCCGTTCCCCTCTGGAGCGCCGATTCTCCCGTCGAGACCGCCCTGCTTGAGCAACTCCTGGATCCCGGCGCGTCCCGCCCCGCACTCGCCTCCACCGCTCGCACCTTTCTGGATGCACGCCCGGCTTCTCTCGCCTGGACCATCGATGACGCGGGATCCCTCGATGCCCTCAGCGGCCAATCCCTGGGACGCGTCGCCCTCGCCAACCTGACCGATTCACCCTCGTTCGCCCGGGCCGCCGTAAGCCTGCGACCGGCCGCCGCTGATCTCGTCGCCGTCGAACCGGGTGCCGCGCGCACGATCCCCGTCATACCGGCCCCGCCCGTTCCCGGCGCTGCTTCCCCTCGCCCCGCCGCCCTCGATTCCGCCCGCGACGGCGCCATCGTCCAAATCCAACTCGGCCGCACCGAACTCCGCCGCCGCATCTGCCCGGCGCCCGTCCCCGCCGCTCCCCCGGGATGCACCCTGGGCCCCACGCGCCCCGACTTCAACACCTACTCCCTCCTCGCCCAGGCCGCCGCTCCCAACGAGTTCGCCGACCCCGGCCCCTGGGCCGTCGGCTCCGCCGCGCTCGGTCGCGCTCCCGACTCCGCGTGGATCACCGCCGCCCGCGTCTACTTTGGTTCCCCCGTCGAATCGCCCGTCGTCGCCCCGGGCTCCGCCGACGACTCCGGCCAGTGGATGCTCTTCATCGAGTGCGTGCGCCTCTCGCCCGCGGACCCCACCCCGCCACCCGATACCGATCCGATGGGCTTCGTCCGCGTCTGGTTCGGCCCCTCGGGTAGTCCGCAGGCCATCTACCGCATGCGCTGGGACGGCTCAATCACCGACGAACTCGACCCCCCCCCCACCCCCACCACCACCACCGACCCCACCCCCGCTGCCTCCATCGCCGCCCGGGTCGCCATCGAGCCCGGCCGCCTCTCCTGCTGGATCCCCATCCCCGCCCCCGCCATCTCCATCGACGGCATCCTCCGCCTCGGCATCGAACACATCGACGAGCGCGGCGTCCGCACCGCCTGGCCCCGCTCCATGCTCCCCTGGGATGCCGAACCCGGCCGCGGCGCCATCGACACCTCCGCGTGGAAACGAATCACCCGCTGAGCAGCCGTCAATCCCGCGCGCACGTGCCCATTCGTTCGCTCGACGCGTCAAGCCAACTTCAACAGCAACTCCGCGTGCCGCCGCGTCGCCCCCTGGTTCGCCGCGATGCACTCGCGCCCGCGCCGGGCAAGTTCTCGCCTCCCTTCCGGGTCGCCCAGCAACTGCCCCAGGTCCGCCGCCAGCGACTCCGCGCTCGCCGCCTTGCGGATCCCGCCCGCGCGACCCAGCGCCTCCACGATCGTCTCGAAGTCCCCGTACCGCGGCCCGATCACCGTCGCCTTGCCCAGCGCGATCGGCTCGATCGGGTCCGACCCGTACAGCCGCCCGAAGGATCGACCGACCACTACCACGTCCGCGAGCGAGTACGCCGCCCGGAGTTCGCCGATCGTGTCCAGCAGAAACCGTCCGCCGCCCGGCGTGCCCCCGTCCCGCGCCGTGCCCCCCCCTGCCCCCCCTGCCCCCCCCAGGCGTTGTGATCGCCGGACACACCCCGGCAGCGCGGCCGCCGCTTCCTCGAATCGCTCCGGCTTCCGCGGCGCGCACATGAGTTGCACCCCGCGGCCCGCCTTCAGGCACGCTTCGTGCAGCATCCCCTCCTCACCGGGGCCCGTGCTCCCCGCCACCACCAGCGGCCTCGCTCGATCAATCCCCAGGGCCGCTCCCAGCGCCTCGGCCCCGGCCACCTCATCCTCCACCCGCGCCGAATCCCACTTCATCGACCCAGTGACCACGCACCGTTCCCGCGACACCCCCAGCGCCACGAACCGCTCCGCGTACACCTCGTCCTGCACCGCGGCCGTGCGCAGCGAGCCGAACGTCCTCGCCAGCAGTCCCCTCACGCGCCGGTACCCCTTGAACGACCGCGCGCTCAGCCGGCCGTTGATCACCGCCACCGGAATCGACCGCCTCCCGCACTCCCGGATGAAGTTCGGCCACAACTCCAGTTCAACCAGTCCCACCGCCGTCGGCTTCACCGCGTCCAGGAACCGCCGCACGCTCTTCGAGAAATCCAGCGGATATCGCACCACCCCCCCCACCCCCCCCACCCCCCCCACCACCCCCACCACCCCCGCCCCCGCCCCCGCCCCCGCCCCTCTCTCAAACAGGTCCCGGGCCCGCGCGATCCCCGTGTCCGTCCCCACCGATACCACCACCTCCGCGCCCCCGTCGATCAGCATCGGCACCAGCCCACGCAGCGCGTTCACCTCGCCGACCGACACCGCGTGCAGCAGGATCCGCGCGCGCGTCGGCGGCGGCAGCGCCGCGGCGTGCCCGAACCGCCCGCGCCAGTCGCCCCGCGCTTGGCGCGACCACACCGGCGCCGTCAGCGCCGCCACCAACCAATATGCCCCGTCCAATGCGTTCATCTCATCCCTCCCCCCACACCGCCTCAGGAGCGTATGGGCCTTCCCATCCGCGCGCGTCGTCGGACCAACCCGCTTGACGTGGGTAAACTCTCTCCCCATCCGACTCGCACGATTCCGCCTGAGAAAGCCGCCTGACGAATGAAACTGCTGGACCTCATCACCGTCGATTGCCTCAAGGTTCCCATGGCGGCGGAGAATAAGCGCGCCGCCATCGATGAACTCATCGATCTTCTGTCCGCCCTCGGGCGCGTCCCCGACGCTCCCGCCCTCAAGGAAGCCGTCTGGGCCCGCGAACAGACCCGCACCACCGGGATCGGCCACGGGCTGGCCATCCCCCACGGCAAGTGCGCCGGCATGCCCGCCATCGCCATCGCCATCGGCAAGCCCGCGCGACCCATGGAGTTCCAGGCCATCGACGGCCGCCCCGTGCGGCTCGTCGTCCTCCTGGCGAGCCCCCCCGATAAGCCCAGCGACCACATCCAGGCCCTTGCCCACATTACCAGGCTGATGATGATGGAAGAGTTCCGCGAGCAGATCTACGCCGCGGAATCCAAGGACGCGATGTTCGAACTCATCCGTCAGCAGGAGTCGGGCTCGTAGGCTCGAAATACGCAACGAGCACCGCTGTTTTTTGTTGCCTACGCAACTCTTGTGCATTAGTCTTACGTATCTCAGTGCACTCCAGCGGGAGAGAGATACCCCACTGGAACATGTTGGTGATTTCCCGGCCGATCGGCGCTCGCCGAGTCTCCTCGGGGATCGGTTTCGGCCTCCGTCGCCGCCGCGGCGGATCGTTGCGTGGGCGGCCGACTCGGATCGTGAGGTGTGCTTCTGCGCCGCCAGGTCGCGGCGTGACCTAACTTGGGAAAAACGGACCGGCGCGCCATCGCCCCGGGCCGATTGGACTCTCTCTCGCCGGGGTGGCGCAAGCCCCCCGGCGAGAGCCCTTTTTGCCCCCCCCCC
>JBFWWU010000014.1:34237-114145 GCA_050246015.1 Phycisphaerales bacterium | reverse complement strand
TTTCGCTTCACGGCGCTCGGTTCGTGCCCGACCTTGATGGCGACGGCGTCGATGATGTCATCGTCGCCGCGGCAAATCAGATCCCGTATGGTCGCGTCTACGTCTTCTCGGGCGCGACCGGCGAGCGAATCCACCTCCTCGCGTCGCCCGTGAACGCCATGGGAGAGTTCGGGTCGGCGGTCGTGGCCCTGTCCGACGGGGACGGCGACGAGTTCGGCGACTTCGCCGTGCTCGACATGCGCGAGCCGTGGAACGACGGCTCAGGGTTCCGCGGCGTCATTCATTTGTTCTCCGGAGCTACGGGTACGCTGCGCGCCTCCGCTCGGTATCGATCGCCCCTCTGGATGAACGCGTGCGGCGACATTGATCGCGACGGCGTCACGGACTTTCTTGCTCTGACGTATGCCCAGATTCCCGACTACCCCGATTCCGCCGGGACGGTGCGTGTGTTTTCCGGCTCGGATTTGAGCGTGCTCCACACTTTCGTGAATCCCGATCCGGCGGCGAACCCCAGCGGGATCGGTGGTGCTATCGGTGGAACTCCCGACCTCGATCACGACGGCGTGCCCGAGATTCTGATCGGCAGCTTTTCCTATCGGTCGCGGCCAGGGCCAGCGACTGATCCGTCCGAGGGGGCCGTGTACATCTACTCCGGTCGGACATTCTCTCTCCTGCGACTCCTGGTGCAGCCGACCGGGCTGCTCAATACGGCATTTGGTGATGGCCTGACGTGGGTCCCCGACGTGAACCACGACGGCGTGCCGGAGATCGCCGTGGCCGCGCCGAACGAGCCGATCGGCCCACCGCCGTATCAGATACGCGGCGCGGTGTACATCATCCTGTCGTGCCCGGCGGACTGGGACGCCGACGGCGACGCGACCGCCGCGGATTTCTTCGGGTTCCTGGATTCGTTCTTCGCGCTGGATCAATACGCCGACTTCAACCGCGACGGGCTGGTCAACTCGCAGGACTTCTTCGACTACCTCTCGGCGTTCTTCGCGGGGTGCGAGTAGCCCGAAAGCGAAACGGAACATCCGATGGAACTCAGCCGCACGTTCCGACGGGCCATGATCACGGGCACGCGGTGAAGAAGTCGGAGATGAAGTCGAAGAAGTCCTGGCTGTTGATGAAGCCGTCGTGATTGAAATCGCCCATCGGGTCAAGCGCGAAGAGGGCCGTGGTGAAGTCAAAGAAATCCTGGGAGTTGAGGAAGCCGTCGCGGTTGTAGTCGCTGATGCGGCTGATCGCGAACCGCACCTGCGTGCCCGGGTAGACCGACAGTGATTGCAGTCCCATCGGCGGGGTGGGCAACTGCTGCGTCGCGAACTGTCCGAAGACGTTGGTCGAATCGAGGATGACGTTGTTCATGCAGGTGGGGTTCCACCCGTTCACCGGCGTCACCACGAGGGTCCCGCCGCTGATCGTCGCCGTGCCCGAGACTGACATGCGCCCGATGTCGGTGGGCTGGATGCCACGGACCTGGGTGCTGAAGATCGCGGCGGCGGTGTGGACGTAGTTGCCCGTGACGGTCATGACGGAGCCCGGCGCCATGAGCACCGTTCCGTCGTTGGTGAATGTAGCCGACGTGGGAGCGATGGTGACGTTGCCCGGGTTGGCGGCGACGGTGCCGGAGTTGGCGAATGACATCGGGTTGATCAACACGGCCAGACCGGCGGTTTCGGCGCGGATGAGTCCCTGGTTGATGACGGTGGTGTTGCCCCAGGCGCTCCCGCCGAACTGCCCGCCGATGGTGAACGACCCGCCGTGGATGTTGGCGCCCGGGCCGAGCGTATAAGTGGCGGCGGACCCTGTAGTGCCGATGCGGCGGCCGGCGGTGTTCCCGGGGATGGACACGTCGGCGATCAGAGTGGCGCCGTTGGCCAGTCCGAGTTCAGAGTTTGCGCCCGTGAGGCTGATGACGCCGTTCACGACGACCGAGCCGCTGAACGAGAGCCGGTCGGACGCGTCGGGGAGTGAGATGTCGCCGTTGACGGTGACATTCGTGAGTCGGTTTGCGGCGCTGCTATTCACAGCCAGCCCGCCGCCGGAGAGGATGTTGACCGTGCCGCCGCTGATGACGCCTCCGGTAAGCACCCATTCGCCGGTGCCGGCGCTCAGGTCGATGGTGCCGGTGACGTTGTCGATGGTGCCGGGGACGTTGACGGCGCCGCCGGTGCGGTTCCACGTGCCGATTCCGCCAGCGGTGACGAGCGTGCCATCGATGGAGAACGTGACGTTGTTGATGGTGACGGCGCCCATGGAGGTTGACCAGGTGCCGCTGGTGTTGATCGTCAGGTTTCCGGGGCCGGCTATGAGGGTGCCGGCGTTGGTGAAGATCATGGGGTTGATCGTGAGGGTCTGGGCGGCGACGTCCGCGGAGATCGTGCCCTGGTTCACGACGACGGTGTTCCCCCAGGCGCTCCCGCCGAACTGCCCGCCGATGGTAAATCCGCCGCCGTGAATATTGGCGCCCGGGCCGAACACGTACATCACGGCGTTGGAGGTGGCGCCGATCCGGCGTCCAGTGGCTGTGCCGGGGAAGACGATTTCAGAGTTGAGGACGACGCCGTTGGACATCCCAAGTTCAGCGTTCTGCCCGATGACCGAGAGCAGGCCGTTGATCGTGACACCGCCGCCGAAGGACAGGCGGTCATTGGCGTCGGCGAGGTCGATGGTGCCGTTGAAGGTGAGGGAGGAGAGGCGGTTGGACGCGTTGGAGTCCATGCCGATGCCACCGCCGGCGTTGACGGTGAAGGTGCCGCCAGTCAGCGTGCCGCCGGCCAGGTTCCACGCGCCGGTCGTGGCGTCGAAGATGAACGTGTTGCCGGCGTTGCTGACGGTGCCGGAGACGTTGACCGTTCCGCCGCTGCGGGTCCACGTTCCGCGGCCGGCGGTCGTGTTGAACGTCCCGTCGAGCGTGGCGGTCCCGGCGTTCACGTTGAAGGTGCCGGTGTTGGTCCAGGTCGTGGAGTTCCCGATGCTGACGTTGCCCGGGCCCGCGGTGACCGTGCCGCTGTTGGTGAAGGAGGCAGGATTGATCGAGCAGGTCTGCCCGGCGACGTCGGCGGAGATCGTGCCCTGGTTCACGACGGTGGTGTTCCCCCAGGCGCTCCCGCCGAACTGCCCGCCGATGGTGAACGACCCGCCGTGGATGTTGGCGCTAGGGCCGAACGTGTAGGTCGCGGCGCTGCTGGTCGCGCCGATGCGCCGGCCGCTTGTCGAACCGGGGAAGACGATCTCGGAATCGATCGTGGCGCCGCTGGTCAGGCCGATCTCGGCGCTGGCGCCGGAGACGGTGATGATGCCGTTGATCGTGACACCGCCGCCGAAGGACAGGCGGTCATTGGCGTCGGCGAGGTCGATGGTGCCGTTGAAGGTGAGGGAGGAGAGGCGGTTGGACGCGTTGGAGTCCATGCCGATGCCACCGCCGGCGTTGACGGTGAAGGTGCCGCCAGTCAGCGTGCCGCCGGCCAGGTTCCACGCGCCGGTCGTGGCGTCGAAGATGAACGTGTTGCCGGCGTTGCTGACGGTGCCGGAGACGTTGACCGTTCCGCCGCTGCGGGTCCACGTTCCGCGGCCGGCGGTCGTGTTGAACGTCCCGTCGAGCGTGGCGGTCCCGGCGTTCACGTTGAAGGTGCCGGTGTTGGTCCAGGTCGTGGAGTTCCCGATGCTGACGTTGCCCGGGCCCGCGGTGACCGTGCCGCTGTTGGTGAAGGAGGCAGGATTGATCGAGCAGGTCTGCCCGGCGACGTCGGCGGAGATCGTGCCCTGGTTCACGACGGTGGTGTTCCCCCAGGCGCTCCCGCCGAACTGCCCGCCGATGGTGAACGACCCGCCGTGGATGTTGGCGCTAGGGCCGAACGTGTAGGTCGCGGCGCTGCTGGTCGCGCCGATGCGCCGGCCGCTCGTCGAACCGGGGAAGTTGATCTCGCCGTTCAACACCGTCCCGTTCATCATGCCGATCTCGGCGCTGGCGCCGGACAACGTGACGGCGTTCCCCGCGCCGATCGTCACGTTTCCGGAAAAGGTGATGCGGTCGTTGGCGTCGGGGAGCGAGATCGGGCCGTTCCAGGTCAGGCCCGACAGTCGATTGTCCGGATTCGAGTTGGTCGCGAGCGAGCCGTCCAGGACGGTCCAGATCCCGCCGGCGATGCGTCCATCGGCCAGAGACAGCACGGCCCCGCCGTCGATCATCGCGGTGGTGCCGACGGTCAGCCCGACACTGCCGGAGATCGTGAGATTCTCGCGGAGCACGAGGCTCTGCACGCTCCGGCTGCCGGTCGCGGAGTTGAAAAGAATCGTGGGTGTGGCAGCGATATCGACGGTGACGTCGTCGGCGGCGGTCGGCACGAGGTCGTTGCTCCAGTTGGCGGCAGTGTGCCAGAGGTTGTCACCGCCGCCCCCGTCCCAGGAGACCGCCGCCAGCAGTTGGCGCTGCTCAAGCATCTCCATAAAGGACTCGGCGGCATGCTGGCGTGTGCGGCCGCGGCGTGAAACCGCCTTGCCGCTGAGATTGCCTACGGCGGACGTCCGGGAACAAACACGCGGATTGTGAAACATGCCACACCTCTGGATAGCCCTCCCGCCGTCCTCCACCTCGCTGCCCCCTTCCCCCCCCCTACCTGCCCCCTCCCACTCCTTTCAATTGCCCCATCAAAACCCGGCCCAACGCCTATCGCGACACTGGCAGTGCGAAACGTGCGTCCGCGAGGGATAAGCGCGCGCGCTATTTCGAATCGAATGTACACGCTAATCGACTTATGGGCCAGTCGCATACACGAACGTCTTGCACAAACCAGCGGCGTTGACGCGCTTCTCGCCGCGACGTCCTTTCCCATTTTCACCTTTCGGGGAAAGGGGCGGCCAATGGGTGTGACCATGCTATTTTCATCTGAGCCGCCCGGCGCGAGCCGGCGGGGAGGGGGAGCGTCGTGTCTCGGCCGACGCCATCATTCGATCGCGCCGGACCGCCGAACGCTCCCACCGACCGCGTGCGCGATCCGGCTCAGAAAAACAGATGGTCACACCCCGGCCAATTCCTCCCGCATCCAGAAGTCCCCTCTGACCTACACTCCCGGCTCTCATGTTCATCGATCACGCCATCATCACCGTCCGAGCCGGCGACGGGGGCTCGGGCCACGTCTCTTTCCGGCGGGAGAAGTACATTCCCAAGGGCGGCCCGGACGGGGGCGACGGGGGCAACGGCGGGGATGTCATCCTCGCCGCCGATGACAATGTCAACACGCTGCTCGATTTCAAAGGCCGGCCGAACTGGGAGGCGCCCAAGGGCGAGCCGGGACGGGCCAAGCAGCAGCACGGGCTGAACGCCAGGCACCTGGTCATCCGCGTCCCGGCCGGGACCCTCGTGTACGACAACTCGACGAGCGAACTCTTGCACGACCTCAAGCCGCAAGAGCGGTACGTCGTCGCCAAGGGAGGCCGCGGCGGATTCGGAAACGAGCATTTCAAGTCCCCCACCAACCAGGCGCCCAAGACCGCCTCCCCCGGCTACCCCGGGCAGGTGCGTGAAGTGCGGCTGGAACTGAAACTCATCGCCGACGTCGGAATCGTCGGCAAGCCCAATGCCGGGAAATCGACGCTGCTGGCATCGGTCACCGCCGCGACGCCCAAGATCGCCGATTACCCCTTCACTACACTGACGCCGCAACTTGGCATCGCGCAGATCGATCCGTCGCGGCGGCTCGTGCTGGCCGACATCCCCGGCCTGATCGAGGGCGCGTCAGGTGGAGCGGGGCTCGGGCACGAGTTCCTGCGGCACATCGAGCGCACACGCGTGCTGGTGCATCTCCTGGACGCCGCCCCGTCCGACGGCTCCGATCCCGCGTCGAACTACCGGATGATCCGCGAAGAACTGGCGGCGTACTCGCCGCTGCTGGCCGAGAAGCCCGAGGTCATCGTGCTCAACAAACTCGACCTGTTGCCGACGGACGAAGAACGAAAGGCGGCGGTCTCGAAACTGCGAGCCGACCTCAAACTCGGCCGCGGCGACGACGTGCTGGCGATCTCGGCCGCGACGCGGGAAGGGACCACCGGCCCCGGCGGCCTGCTCGAACATCTGTGGAGACTGCTGAATCCGTCGGGCGGGGTCGAGGCCTGGAAGGGCGTTGGGGCCGGGGCACATACGGGCACCGAGGGGAACGCCGCGGCCCGGCCGTGAGACAGACCCGGCGAGGGGCGCTCGTGGGAGGTAGACATGAGGATGCTCGGAACAATCATCGCGGCGGCGTGCCTCTTGGTCGCGGCCCGGTTCTCGTCGGCGCAGACACCCCCGGACGCTCCCGACGACGTCTCCGCGCTCATCGAACCCGTCATCGCCAAACACGGCGTGCCCGGCATGGCGGTCGCCGTCACGACCGGCGAGAAAATCTCGGCGATCGGAGCCGCGGGCGTGCGCATGGCCGGGAACCACACGCCCGTGACAACTCGTGATGAATGGCACATCGGGTCGTGCACCAAGTCGATGACGGGAACGCTGATCGGAATGCTCGTGCAGGAGGGGAAACTGCGATGGTCGCTGACCCTGCCCGAGGCGTTTCCCGAACTCGCCGCGATGGATGATGGTTGGAAGTCCGCGACCCTGGAGCACCTCGTGACGAATCGGTCGGGCGCGCCGACGGACCTCTCGGCGGGCGGTCTGTGGCCGAAACTGTGGACGCACGACGGTGATGCAAAGGCTCAGCGGGCGACCCTGGCGACGGAACTCCTCGCTCGGGCGCCGCTGGCCAAGCCGGGAGAGAAGTTCATCTACTCTAACGCGGGGTTCGCGCTCGCCGGCGCCATCGCGGAGCGGGAAATGGAGACGACCTGGGAGACATTGATCCGCGAGAAACTGTTTGCGCCCCTTGGAATGACCAGCGCCGGGTTCGGAGCGCCAGGGGAATGCGCCGACCCGGAGCACATGGGTGATCCGGCGCAGCCCGTGGGGCATACGGCCGACGGCACGGCGGTCCTCCCGGGTCCCCCGGGAACCGCGGGTCTTGGCGGGCAGCGCTCGCGCAACTCGGATAACCCCGGCGCCATCGGACCGGCCGGCACCGTGCGATGCTCCATCGAAGACTGGGCAAGGTACATCCGGGTGCATCTCAACGGCGCAGCCATGCTGCGCGGCGAAGCGATCGACGCAGCGCCGCGGCTTGGGCTCAGCAGCGAAACGTTCACCAAGTTGCACACGCCGTACGAAGCGGCCGATGATGCCAAGTACGCGATGGGGTGGGGCGTCACGACGAGGCCGTGGGCCAAGGGGAGCAAGGTCGGGGACACCGGGCGCGTGCTCACGCACAGCGGATCGAACACGATGTGGTACTGCGTCGCGTGGCTGGCGCCCGAACAAAACTTCGCCGTGCTGGTCATGTGCAACAAGGGGGGCGACGAAGCGGCCAAGGCGTGCGATGCGGCGGCGTCGCTGCTAATCTCGCGACATGTCAAGGCGCGGCAGGTGAAGTAAGCCAGGCTGACTACCGCTCAACCGGTGGGGGTCGGCGCGCGCGGTTCGGACATCTCCCAAGACCGCGTGCTTGCGCACGGCGGCTCAGACGCTCACGAGAACCGCGCGGGTTACGATGGTGGCAACAACCTATGGAATGGAGGGGAACATGAGTGTGAACAAAGTTTTGACGCCGCCGGAACCCTGGTGCATGCCGGACCCGCTGCCTGACCGGCGTGAGACGGCGCGGCTGGTGCTGCGCTACTGGCGTGATGAGGACGCCCCGGGGCTGTTCGAGGCGGTTTCCCGTAGCCGGGAGTATCTCAAGCCCTGGCTGCCCTGGGCGCCCAAGGAGCACCTCACGATCGCCCAGACGATCTATTCGATCGAGAACATGCGCCGCGAGCGCGAGAGTGAGGATCCCAGGCGTGACAACGTCGTCCTGGCGATCGTGGACCGCGCCACGGGCGAGCCGGTCGGGGGCACCGGGCTGCACCGCATCGTCCACGCGGCGCATGAAGCCGAAATCGGATACTGGATCCGGCAGAGCCGGGCGCGGCAAGGGCTATGCACCGAGGCCGTGCGAGCGCTGATTTCCTGGGCATTCACGCCGCGGCAGGCCGGCGGGTGGGCGCTTCGGCGTGTGCACATCCGGTGCTGCTCGCTCAACGTGGCGTCGCGCGGCGTGCCGACGAAGATCGGGCTGCGGCAGGAACTCCACCTGCACCGCGATCGTTGGGTGGACCGCCACGGATGGGCAGACACCCTCGGGTGGGGCGTCATCGCCGATGAATGGGACTGCCAGCGAGAATGTCTACGCGGCGCGACACTCTGAACGACACGGGTGCGGTGCATCCGATGGTGCTCCTGCGGCACGACCTGCCCAGCGGCGAGTGGCACTACGACTGGATGCTCCAGCCCGCGGCCGAGGCGCCGCTCGTGGCGTTCCGCGTAGACGTGCGGCTTGACGATGCGCGGGAAATCGCGCCGAGACGACGATTCGACGCGGTGCGCTTGCCCGATCACCGAGCGGCGTACCTGGAGTATCAGGGACCCGTAGGCCCGGCGTTGCACGGTGGCCAGATGGGCGAGCGGGGACGGGTGCTCCGGCTCGCGGCCGGAACGTGCCGGATTGAGCGGCTCGACGCGGACGATGCCGACATCTTATTTTGTTTCACCGGCGGCCGTGCTGCTCGCGCGGTCGGACGGCGCGAATCGGAAGCCGAGTCTGGAACGGGCGGAGGGAACGCGGGAAAAATGTGCCAGAGAGTCTGGAAGTTTTGCTTGTGCTAGCGGCCGAGTTCCGACATACTAGACAGCGACGGTCGCGGACCGATGTGGTCCGTGACGGTTCGCAACGCCGCGCGTCGAGTTCTTCGACGAGGGAACATGATTGGGTGGTGCCGGCGTTCTGCCGCTGATCATCCGGCGGGCCGGGGAGACAGGAGCACGCATGAGCGATACGCCGAATCTCCGTCCGGGTGCGACTTCAACAGGGCAGCCCGGAGGCACGGGAGGCGCGCCGAGTTCCAAGCCGGCGATCGTGCATCACAGCGCGTCGATCGGGACAGCCAGCGCCGCTCCCGGCGCGGTGGAGCGCAAGGATCCCGCCGCGAGCCCGGCGGGCGCCACACCCGCGACAGGCGAGCCGGCCGGGTCGTCGAAGATCAAGGCGTTCGCCCAGTCGATGGGCGCCGGGCATCATCAGGAGGCCTGGAAGCGCCCCACCAACGTCACCGGTGAAGGGGCGACGCACGTGCGGTCCTTCCACTGCCGCCTCGCGGCCGAGGGGCTCGAGTTCCTCGACAAGCAGATCAACGAGTGGCTGGACTCCCACCCCGACTACGAAGTGAAGCACGTCAGCATCACGACGGGCGAGTGGATCTCGAAGATCAAGGAGCCGAACCTGATCGTGCAGGTGTGGGTGTGACGCCCCGCCTCGACGACAACGCCGAGTCACACCGACGATCACCCGGACGCCCGATCCACCGCGGTGCGTGTTTTCACAGCATCACGGCGTCATTCCACTCTGGGCACTCGGCGCTGAGCGACAGTTCGTCACGAATCTTGTCGCGCAGGATGTCTCTGGCTCGCGGCTCGCCGTGAGTCAGGAACAGCCGCGGGGGCGTGGCCGCTCGCTCTCCCTGCACGAAATGCGACGCCCAGCGGACCAGACCGGTCTGCCCGGAATGCGCTGAAAAGCCGCCGATCGTGTGGACCTTGGCTTTCACAAGGACTTCCTCCCCGAGGACGCGCGCGGACGTCGCGCCATCGACGAGTCGGCGGCCAAGCGTTCCCTCCGCCTGATAGCCGACGATGACCACGTGCGTCGCCGGGTGCGAGAGCGCGTGGCGCAGATGATGCAGGATCCGCCCGCCCGTGCACATCCCCGAGGCGGCGATGATGGTCGTGCCATGGCGCACCTGGTTGAGACGCATCGAATCTTGGACGGAGCGCACGAACGAGAGGCCGGGGAAACTGAGCGGCGAGTGCCCCGCGCCGATCAGCGCGTGCGATTCGTCGTCGAACAAGTGCGTGTGCCGACGATAGAGCGAGGTCGCCTCGATCGCCATCGGGCTGTCGATGAAGACCGCCAGGGATCCCTTGCCGAACCGGCCGGCTCGGACAAGTTCGCCGAGTTGGTAGATGAGTTGCTGCGTGCGGCCGACGGCAAAGGCGGGGATCAGCACCTTGCCGTCTTCCGCCCGCGCCGAATCGATGACCTGCGCGAGTTCATCGATCGACTCCGCCCGTCCGCGGTGGTCACGGTCGCCGTAGGTTGACTCCATGACCACGGCGTCCGCGTCATACAGCGGTGTCGGATCCTTCAGCAGCGGCGAGCGGTCCTCGCCCAGGTCCCCCGAGAAGACGATGGTGCGCGCCTCCCCGGCCTCGCGGATGGTCAGTTCGACGCTCGCCGAACCCAGAATGTGCCCGGCATCGACGTACCGCAGCGTGACCCCGGGCGCGATTTCCTTCGGCTGATCATAGGGAACCGGCGACAGCAGCCGCTGGACCTGCGCCGCGTCTTCGCTGGTGTACAGCGGATACACCGGCGGGCGGCGCCGAGCAAGACGCTTGCGGCTGGCTCGCTCGGCGTCGGCTTCCTGCAGTTTGGCCGAGTCGGCCAGAAGGATCTCCGTCAGGTCGCAGGTCGCCGGCGTCGCGTAGATCCGCCGTTCGTACCGGTTGCGGATCAGCAGCGGCAGCCGACCCGTGTGGTCGATGTGCGCATGCGTCACGACGACCGCGCTGAGATGTTCAGGTTCGATCGGCGGAACGCGGCGGTTGCGACGCTCCGCGCGCGGGCCCCCTTGGTGAAGCCCGAAATCAATTAGGACTCGGGCGCGGGACGTTTCCAGGAGATAGCATGAGCCGGTCACCTCCCCCGCGGCCCCGAAGAAATGAAGGTTCATGGGGCAGGGTATTGACCCGAGCGGCGCTGAACGCAGCCCGCGCGGAAAATCAGGCGGCGCTCCCCCGGCCCCGATCCCCTTGCATTTTCCGCCTCGTTTCCGCTAACATCTCCGGTCCACCCCGTTCTTGTATGCAAGGAGTCGTCCATGCCTCGCCCACGTTTCATCGCCTCCGTCGTTGCTTCGATCGTCGCCCTGACCGCCGGCGGGACGCTGACCGGCTGCGAAAGCAAAGTAAGCAAGGACTCGTTCGCGCAGATCAACAACGGCATGACGATGCACGAGGTCGAAAAGATCCTGGGAGAGTCGGGGACGGAGGACTCCTCGCCGCCCGGCTTTGAGGTCAGCGGCGGCGGCATCGCCACCACCAAGGACGCGCCGACAGACAAGATCTACGTCTGGAAAGGCGATGGTGTCACGATCGTCGTCACATTCCAGAACGGCAAAGTCGTCGCGAAAGCGTTGAGATGACTGGCGCGATTCCCGCGCCGGCCTCATCGCGAACCCGTACCGCACGGCCCGCTCGCCCTCGGAGTCAGCACGGCGTGAAGAACGCCCCGAGGAAATCGAAGAAGTCCTGGGACGTGGTCGATCCGTCGTGGTTGAAATCGGCGGAGGCGGAAAAGAAGTCGGCGATGAAGTTGAAGAAGTCCTGACTCGTGACCACGCCGTCGTGGTTGTAGTCGGCCGGGCACATCGGGCACTCGTCGGGGACGCCGTTCTGGTCGGCGTCCGCGCTGAAGAAGGCCAGCGGGCCCAGAGCCACCTCGCAGGGATCGGGCACGCCGTCAGCGTTGCAGTCGGCGACCTGACCCGACGCAATCTCGGCGGCGTCATCGATCCCGTTGGCGTTGCAGTCCTGCATGACCGCCGCCGCGGCAGCGATGATCCCGAACCCGCGCACGAACACCGGGTCGTGCGCGCCCGATGCCACATAGTCACTCGCGGTGGCGCACAGATACGCTCGCATCTGCGAGACGCTCCACGTCGGGTGCGCCTGCAACAGGCACGCCCCGGCGGCGGCGGCGAGCGGGGTCGCGAATGACGTGCCCGACCCGTTCGTGAAGTCAGTGTCATTCCCCACTCGGATGATGTCGTTGTTGACGCCGCGCGCCAGCACCTCGGGCTTGATCCGCCCGTCGGCCGTCGGCCCGTCGGACGAAAATCCCGCGATGTCTCCGGCGGAATCGACCGCGCCGATCGTCAGCACCTCGTGCGCGTCGGCGGGGGCGATAATCGAACTCGTGCCCGGATCGGCATCGTGCCCTTCATTGCCGGCCGCGTTGAAACAGATCAGCCCGTTCGCCGTCGCGACGTTGACGGCGACCGTGGTCACGGCGGTCTGCCCGTCAAGGTCCGCCTGCGTGTACCAATCGATGTATCCGAGCGAAGCAGTGGCGATGTCGCCCCCGTGCATCTCGATGAACTCAAGCCCCGCCACGTAGTTGTCTTCTTCGATCGGCGTCTCCGAGCGGATGTCCTCGGTCTTGCACAGGATGAAGCACGCATCGAACGCCCCGCCGGTGTACACCGTGGGCTGGTACGCGCCGATAAGCCCCAGCACATACGAGCCGTGGTTGTGCTGATTGGGATCGTCGTCGGGCTCGTTGGTGGTGTTCCCATCGTTGAAGACGAAGTCATGCTCGGCGATGACGCACAAGCCATGCCCGGGCTGGTTGAACGCCGCGTGCGTCCGCTTGAAGCCCGTATCGAGGATCCCGATGCGCACGCCCTGCCCCGTGAAACCCGCGGCGTGCAGCGCCGGCAGCCCGATCTGGTTCTGCTGCGAGAACGCGATGCCCTCCAGCGGAGCCCCGCGCGGAGCCGCTGACTGCGGCGCGGGAACGGCGGGATTCTCAGCCGGTAGCGGTTCGTGCCGGCGGCCGGCGCGAACGGGTTCGATCCGAACAACGTGCGGATTCGCGGCGATCTGCTCGCGCTGGGCCGCGGTCGCTCGCACGCTCGCCGCATTCAGCCACCGGCTCGTCACGTGCACGCTCGCGCCCCTCGCGCGGATCTGATCGAGGTACGTTCCGCAGACGGGAAGGTCGCGGGCGTCGAAGAGGCCGGGTTCGGTGCGGCGCAGCCGGCGCCGCGCGACCATATGAGGATCCGAGGATTGCTCGAGTTGCCGAAGCGACGCGGCGAGTTCCGCCGCCGGCACCCCTTTGTCCGAGAAGTAGACCCACACGTTCCGCGCGCCGGCCGACTCCGGGCCTACGGGGGCGACCCAGGCGTCGCGCGCCTGGACCCGAACAGTTGCCGGTGTCGCGGGACCGCCTGCGTTGGCGGTCGCGGCGAGGAGCATGGCAGTCAAGACACCGGCAGGCATGGGAGAACTCCAGGAAGGGTGGTCGCTGAGATCAAGACTAGCACACGATTGACCGTACGCCATCCCGCGTCGCGTTCATGCGCTCGCGTCGGCCCGCGACCGCTCGGCAGAACGCCGCCCGAACTTGAGCCCGATCCGCGAGTTCCACGATTGATCGCCGGCCCCGCGAACGCCGATATCGATCACATGGGTACGCGCGACGACAGCACGGATTCGCGGATCGAGCAAGACGGAGCGGATCAGGCCGCGATGCAGAGCGCGCCGGGCGATTCGACCGTGGAGTCGCTGATGACGCGACACGTCATCTCGGTTTCGCCCGATACGCCCCTCAAGGGCATCCGCGACATCTTCGAGATGCATCAGTTCCATCACGTGACGGTGGTCGATCAAGACAAACTTGTTGGGATCATCTCGGACCGGGACGTGCTGCGGGCGATCTCGCCCATGGTGGACCGCCCGGCGGCCACGCGCCAGGACCTCGCGACCCTCGGCAAGCGGGCCCACCAGATCATGCAGCGCCAACTCGTGACCGCGCGCCCCGAGATGCCGATCGTCGAAGCCGGGCAGATCATGCTCGCTCAGAATATCTCGTCGCTTCCCGTCGTGGATTCCCAGGGGCGGTGCGTCGGCATCATCACCAGCCACGACTTCATGCGCTGGTGCACCAAACTCGGGTGCGCCATGCCCCGCGCGGCGGCGTGACCGCGAAGAACGTCCCGGCTATCGTCCTTCGCATGCCGCCCGACCCCACAAACCGAACACAGCGGGTTCTTGTCGTCGTGGGCGCCCATCCGAACGCCGAGCGAAGCGACCGCCCCAGCGCCTACGCGCTGCGGGAGCGCATCGTCGCCACGCTGCGCCTCGATCCGCCCGCCGCACCCGACGTCATGGTCATCACCGACGTGTGGTATCTGAACGATGAATCGATGAAGCACGAGCCCGTCGTCAGCGTCGGAGCGCCGGCGGTCAACGCGCTGACGGCGTACCTCGCATCGCGTCTGCCCAGCGCGTTCGTCATCGATGACGTGCTCATGGTGCAGTTCGATCCTGCCGCGCCCAGGCCGGTCGCCGCTTGCTGGGGCACCACCGCGCTCGACACCGCGCAGGCATGCGAGGTCTTCACAGAACGGTACCTCGGCGAGTTCCTTTCGGGGTGCCTCCGGTGCGACTGATTCACGCATCCCCCGCAACCCGGCGGTCGCGTCACGACTGAATCTCGGACGACTCCGCGGCGGGCACGGGATTCGACCCACGAGGCACGTGAGACGGACGCGGCGCGGCGTCGGGCCGGTGCGCCGGCGCGAGAACCCCTTTGATGAGTCCGGGCTTGCGATCAAATCCAGGATCGCCGGGCTTGAGCCCGTCAATCTCCGGCGTGCGCCAGATCAGCATCGCAAGCCCGCACACCGTCAGGATGATGGCAAGCGACCCGACCCCGACCTGCGCGCCGATGCCCGTCTGCGTCGCCACGCGGGCAACTTCCGCGGCCGCATCCGCCGGCGAAGGCGAACCGCCGCGATCAGCCACGACGTGTCCGATATAGCCTGCAATGACACTCCCCAGCGGGCTGGCGCCGAACACCGCGGTATTGCACACCGCCATCACTCGCCCGCGCATCCGGTCATCCACGAGCAACTGCATCGCCGACATCGATGAGTTGAACGACCACAGCCAGAACGCCCCCGCGAAAAAGATCGCCACCCCGCCCCAGAGCATCGAGGTCGAAGCGGCGAACAGCGTGACAGCGATCCCCGACAGCGTCATCGACAGCGGTATGAAGTGATGCTTCGGATACCACTGCGGCAGCACCCTCAGAGACAGCCCGCCCAGCACCGCCCCCACGCCCATTGTCGCGAGCATGATCCCGAACGCTCGCTCCTGTGCGTGGTACACCTCCTTGATGAAGATCGGGAGCATCCGGATCAGCGGCGCGGCTAGCACGCTGAAGATCACCAGCGCGATGAACACCCGCAGCGGCCCGCGCTGATGAAACACGAACGACGCCGCCTCTCGAACCTGCCCCAGCGATCGAGATCCATCCCGGGGTGGCGGCGGCGACGCCGGCGTCCGGATGACCGCGATGATCACGCCCAGGAAACTCAGGGTGTTGAGCGAGAACAGCAGCGTGGGCGAGTTGTTGATCGCCATGATGAACCCGCCGAGACCAGGCCCCACGACCCGCGCGAGATTGAACTGGATCCCGTTGAGCGTGATGGCCTTCGTGAGTTCCGCGCGCGGGACCAGCCGCGGCGTCAGCACCTGCCAGGCCGGTACGTTGAACGCCATCGTGATGCCGTTGAGCGCGGCGATCACGAGCAGCAGCGCCGGCGACAGGTACCCAAGCGCCGACGCCGCCGTCAGCCCGCCCGCGATCAGCATCAGCAGCAGTTGCGTGAACAGCAGCATCTTCTTGCGATCAACTCGATCCGCCACGAGCCCGCCCATAATCCCAAGCAGAAGCGTCGGCGTGAGCTGCGCCGCGGCCAGGTAGCCCATCATCAGCGGCGACGATGGGTTCCCCGCCGCCTTCCACGCCGGAAGGTCCGTCAGCAGCGCCATCTGCCACTGGATGCCGATCATCTCCATCCACGTGCCGATGCTCGACGTCAGCGCGCCCAGCCACACGTTGCGGAAGTGCCGGTGACGCAGCACACCCCAGCGGCTGGACCGACCATCCGTTCGCGAATCTCCCGGCAGGGCGTCAATCGATCCCGCCGACGCCGACCCCCGCCCCGGATCACCGTCGCGCCGCTTGTCCGACACGATCTGATCGTGCCTTCCTCCCGCCTCGCCGCGAAGCGGCTTCGGACCGCCCGGTTCTCGCGCCGCGGCGTCCGATCGAGCGCCCGATTGACCGTCGCCCCCACAAACTGGCCGTGTTCGATTCAGCACCAACATCGCTCCGCGCCGCGGCGATCCATCGCCGCGCGGCGAACATCCCGGTCGCCTCCAAGTCGCTCACCCATCGTAGCAGTCACCGGCGTGATACCGACACCGACCCGATCGGCGGCATCTGCCCCTCAACTCCGCGCGCCTCGCTCCATCGGTCACGTTCACGACAGCACCCCCTCTCCCTACACTTGCCGCATGACGGATGTTTCGGCCAAGCGCGTGACGGTCATGGGGCTCGGACGTTTCGGCGGCGGGGTCGGCGTGACACGGTGGCTCGCTGACCGCGGCGCCGATGTGCTCGTCACCGACCTCGAACCGGCGGACTCGCTGAAGGCATCCATCAACGCCCTTTCCGATCTTGTTGACTCCGGGCGTGTCACGCTGCGCCTCGGCGAGCACAACGTCTGCGACTTCACCACCGCGGACCTCATCATCGCCAATCCCGCCGTCCCCCGGCCCTGGGAGAACCGCTTCCTGCGCGCCGCCGCCGCTGCCTCGATCCCCGTTACCACCGAGATCGAACTGGCCATCGATCGCTTGCCAAATCGCGGGAATGTCATCGCGGTCACGGGATCGGTTGGAAAAAGCACGACGAGCGCCATGATTGCTCACGGCTTGAACGCCACCGGTCGCCGAGCGCACCTGGCGGGCAACATCGGCGGATCCCTTCTGCAGGACCTCGGGCAGGTCGCCCACGCCGACTGGGTCGTGCTGGAACTATCGAGTTTCATGCTGTACTGGCTCGAAGATGCGTTCGCCCGACATCGCCGGGCTCCGCACATCGCGGTACTCACCAACCTATCTCCCAACCACCTGGATTGGCATGCCTCGCTCGCTCATTATGAATCGTGCAAGAGGTACATATATAAGTTCCAGAACCCGGACGCCACCGCCATCTTCGGCCCTTCCCTTGCCCACCTCGCGGCGGAATGCGAGCAGCGCGCGGTCGTCGCCGCTCCACGCGACTTCCGCCTCTCGCCCCGCATTCCCGGCGCGCACAACGTCGAGAACGCCGCGGTCGCACTCACCGCCTGCCGCGCCGCTTGTCCCGACGAATCACCGGATCAACTCGCGGCAGCCATCGCCGACTTCGGCGGCCTGCCGCACAGACTCCAACTTGTACGCGAGATGTCGAGACCGCACTCCAGCGCGCCCATCCGCTTTTTCAACGATTCCAAGTCAACCACCGCCGAGTCCGCCGTCCGAGCGGTAGAGGCCATTGCCGACATGCCCGGGATGTCCATCGGACGCATCCACTTGATCGCCGGCGGCTATGACAAGGGCGCCGATCTTTCCCCCGTCTCTCACCTCGCCCCGCGGCTCGGCGCCCTGTATACCGTCGGTGTCACCGGACCCTCGCTCGCCGCGGCGTGCGATGCGACCGCCATCGTGCACGAATGCGGGACGATCGCTGAAGCCGTGCGGCGTGCATGGACCCGCCTCCGCCCCGGCGATGCGCTCCTGCTCAGCCCGGCGTGCGCGTCCTGGGATCAATATTCCAACTACCAGCAGCGAGGGGACGAGTTTGTTCGTCTGGTCACCTCGCTCTGAACACGGCACTCGCCCCTTCCTATCATTACATGTGACACATAACATGTCCCGCTCAGGAGCATCGACCATGTCTGCCTCACCTCGGCGGTCACCCCACGTGTTCATCCGCCTCCAGGCGCACGCGGTCGTTGTTGCTCTCGCGGCCGGCATCCTGCTGACCGCCTGTGCATCCCGCCCGCCCCGCGGCGCCGATGCGCAGACTCGCCCCGCGGCGCCCGAATCGTCGGCCGACACATCCACCCCGCCGACTCCATCGCCACCCGTGCACGCTGACGACTCGCTCGGTTCGGGCGGCACCGGCCAGGCCGACGGCGCGCACGTGTCGAATACGCCGCCCGCGGTCGCGCCGCGGAATAATCCCGCTGTGCCCAACAACAGCCGGCGAGAACTTTTCCCCGGCGTGTTCGTCGATCTCATGAATAAGACGGTCGATTTCGCTGGAATCGTTCCCATCGACGTGAATGATGCGGCCGCTCCTGTCGTGTACGTGGAGGTCGTGGCGTGCACGCCCGATACAAAGGAGCACGAATCGCTCGTGATGACCTCGGTGAAGCCTTCAAACGTGCACGCCGCTCTCCTCCTCATCGGGCTCCAGCCCGGCGCGCCCGGCCGATGGGATTACCAGAATGAACAACTCCTCTCGATCGATCCGACCGGCGATGCCGTGGACGTTCGGGTGACATTCACGGACTCCGGTGGCGTCGCTCGCTCCTTCTCGCCGCAGCAGATGATCACCGACGTCGCCGAGACACGGCACTTCGGTGACGCCGACGGCGGACACTGGGTCTTTGCAGGTTCGCGCCTTGTCACACGCCAGGGCAGGGAGTGGTACGACGCCGACGGCGCCGGGATGCTGGTCGGGCTCGCGACGTTCGGCGCCGAAACGATCGCGTGGAGCAAGACATTCAGTCCCGATTCAAATCTTCAGCAGCCCGAGTGGATCGCGGATCGCCGCGTGGTCCCGCCCGCTGGAACACCGGTCACCATACTCCTCCGACCCGCCGCGAAGTAACATCGGCGCTACACGGATACTCCGGCCACGTGCCCGCTCGACCACGCCCATTGAAAGTTGTATCCACCGATGCGGCCGTCCACGTCGCAGATCTCGCCGCACAGAAATAGCCCCGGGCAACAGCGCGATTCCATGCGATCAAGGTGGATCTCGTCAAGCGGTACGCCCCCCGCCGTCACCTCCGCATAGTTGTACCCCCGGTCTCCCACGACGGGCACTTCCATCTCGATGAACTGGCGCACCAGGCGCCGCCGCGCCTCTCGCTCCACCTGGTTCGCACGCACGCTCGCGGACACGCCCACGTCTCCGCACACGCCCTCGATGAACCTCGACGGCAATCGCGACCGCAGGTGCTCGGCAAGCGACGCCGATCGGCTCGCCACAAGCGCCTGATCCAGCGATTCAAATGTCTCACCCGGAAGCCAGTTGATCACGAGCCCCGAGTTCGGGTCGTCGAGTCTCGCGTGAATCAGATGCCGACTGATATCCAGGATCGCAGGCCCGGACAGGCCGAAGTGCGTACAGAGCACCGGCCCTGTCTGAGACGCGATCTTTCGCGACGTTGACGAACGCACCTGCACCTCCGCCACAACCGAGATTCCGGACAGCCCCTGCAGGAAGTGCCCGGCCGGCGTGACAAGCGGTACGAGCGCGGGTGTCACGCGAGACGTCACGGCATGACCGAGCAACGTCGCAAACTCATATCCCGCGCCATCTGATCCGGACTTGGGAAGACTCCTCCCGCCCGTCGCCAGAACAAGCGACCGCGCCGCGACCGTGCCCCATTCGCCGGATACCTCGAAGCGGCTTGAGCCGGCGCGATCGATGCGCGCGATGCGAGTTACTCGGCGCGGGTGCTCAATCGTGACCCCCGCCACACGTGCCTGCGACAGCAGCGCGTGCAGCACCGTGCGCGCATCGTCCGTGGTGGGGAAGAGTTTCCCGGTCTCCTCCCGCTTGAGATCCACGCCGATCTCGCGAAAGAAGTCAACGGTCCGCGCGACCGGGAAGCGGCGGAGCACCTTCCTAATTGCATGGGCCGATGAGCCGCAGTACGCTCGTTCATCCACCGCGTCGTGTGTTACATTGCAGCGTCCGCCGCCCGCCACGAGAATCTTGGCCCCAAGCGTGCGGGCCCCGTCGAGCACGAGGACGCGCCGGCCCGGCGCAGATCGGGCCGCGAAGATAGCGCAGAAAAGGCCTGCCGCCCCCGCACCGACCACAACCACGTCAGAACTCGCCGCCATGCCGCAGAGTAGGGGGGCGTACGGACCACAATCTTCGGGGGGAACCCCCGCCGGAACTGGCGGAAAGTGCGCACATCTCGCGGAACTCTTGGCCAAAAGGCAACACCTCGCAGGAATTGCGTGCAAACGCCGCTTTGGCGCGAAAGAGCGGGACACCACCGCGCATTTTCCTCCTGCCTCCCGGTTCCGGCCGCCCGTTCGCACCCGCGATGACGGCTCACACCGCGAAGCGCGAAGCGAATGGCTCACGAAACGCGCCGGTCATGCGCACGACGCGCACACACTGACTGGTGCACAGGAGACGGCGCCAGATGTAATACTTGCCTTTTGGCGCGGCTCGTGCATTTTCTCATGTGTTGGATCATTTGTTTGTCGATACAGCATGTGGCGGGAAGAACGCAATGATGACAACGTATGGGAGACGCTATGAACAGCAGTGATCGCAAACTGAACCAGGAGCATTTGCTCTACCTGGCCAGTCTATATAAAGGACTCAACCGCAAGGAACTCGGAGCCGCCCTCGGCCGCGATCCCACGAAGTTGTTTCCACCGACCGGCAACCCCAAACTCGACTACCTCGTCAAACTCTCCGAACTCCTTGATTGGCCGGTGGGCGATGTTGCCATGTCGATCTGGAACGCGGAACGCCCGGCGTCTGACACCGAAGCCGGCGACACCTTCGAGTCGCTCAACGACGCGGCGCGCGAGGCCCATCGAAAAGGCGAATACGCACGCATGGTCCGCATTGCCAGCAAGATGGCTTCGCTGGCCACAACGTCCGATGAACGGGCGCTGGCGGCCCACCGCGAGTCCGGCGGCTGGGACGGCCTGGGTCGCTACGTCAACCAGCTCGACGCGGTCCGCCGCGGCTTGCGAGAGAACCCCACCAACCTCGAACTCCGCCTCCTCCTCCAGGTCAACCTCGCCAACGCCTACTTCACCCTCTGGTATCTCTTTGAAGCCCGCGCCATGGCCAAGGACCTGATCGAAGCGCTCGACGTGTCCCCGCCGACCACCCGCGCCTCGCGCGCCGCGCAGGCCTTCGCGCACTTCGTCTACGGCAACTCGTGTCTCCGGCTCGGAACCGAGGAGCCCGAAGGCGGCACCCCCTGGATCAAGACCTCTCTGGACGCGCTGGAAACCTCTCGCCGTCTCTACGCCGCGCTCGCCGATGAGTTCGACAGCAACCCCTGGCGAGGCATCGCCAACACCTGCGCGGGCGCCATCCTTGAGGCCCAGGTCGAACTCCGCATGATGGATCCGATGCAGGCTGTCTCCCAACTCGCCGACGGCCTGGAAACCGTCACCGATACCACGGACCCCGTCTTCGGCGATCGCCTCGAAAGTTACGGCTGGTGGTGCATCTTCGGATGCGGCATCGCCCTGCGTCACCTGACCGGCAGTGAACTCCAGCGGCACATGGCCATCTTCACCAACAAGGGATACGAGATCGCCGACTCCCTCAACAACTGGGCCATGCGCGAACGCCTGTTCACCATGGAGTTCCTCCAGCGACAGCGGCTGAACGACCTGGCCGGCTTCCGCGTTGACTGGACCATCGACAACGAAGAAGTCAAACTGATCGTCGGCACCATGGGCCGCTTCCCCACGTTCCGCAACACCGGATGGCAGATCCTGCAGTCGGCGACCGTCGTCGGGTCTCACTAATAAAGGCAGCACATAACATGCAATACACAATGAATCGCACTACCGTGGCTCTCGCCGCTGCCTGCGGGTCACTCGCAAGTCTGACTCCGATCGTCAAGGCAGATCGCATCTCCGACATTGTCCCCGTGCGTCTGGCGCACAACGAGCAGGGCGGGCTCCGCCGCATCGTGTCCACCACCGCCGGCGGCTACGGCTGCCGCGGGTCCGGCGCCTGGTTCGCCCCGGTCGCCGGCCAGAACCTCGGCTCGACCGTTACGGGCATCTCGCCCGACGGCCTCGTCGCCGTCGGCTGGTCACTGGCCAGCGCTCCCGACGGCTCGGGCCCCGTCCCCTCCTCCTTCACCTGGACCCCTTGCGATGGCGAAGGACCCATCGAGAACGCCCCGGGGTCCGTCGGCGGACAGGCGCTCGCCGCCTCCGTCGGCGGCGACGTGGTCGTCGGCATCGCCCATGGTTCCAACGACACCGGCTTCCGTCAGTTCGCCGCCAACGCGGTCGATCTCATCGTCGATCAATCCGCGCACCACGCCACCTCGCTCCGCGGCGTCTCCGCTGACGGCGACGTCGTCGTCGGTTCCGGCGCCGACGCCATCGGACACCAGGCACTTATGTTCGTCGATGGCTGGGATCACGTCCGCTCCCTCGGCGACCTCACCGGCGGCAACGCCTGGAGCGACGCCTACGGCGTCTCCGCCAATGGTCAGGTCGTCGTCGGCCAGAGTTTCTCCCCCATGGGTCCACAGGCCTTCGTTTGGACCGACGACGCCGGCATGATCGGTCTTGGCGATCTCCCGGGCGGTTCCTTCGACAGCGCGGCCTTGGCCGTGTCGGCCAACGGACTCGTCATCGTCGGTGTCGCCACCTCCGCCCAAGGGCCACAGGCCTTCAGGTGGACGGCCCAGAGCGGCATGGTCGGACTCGGCGACCTCCCCGGCGGCGCCTTCGGCAGCGAAGCACTCGCCGTCTCCGCCGACGGCACCGTCATCGTGGGCCGCAGCCTCACGGCCAACGGCTACGAAGCCTTCATCTGGGACGCCGCCAGCGGAATGCGAAACCTCCGATCGCTCATCGTCAATCGCCTCGGTGTCGATACCGATGTCCCGCTCCTCACCGCCGCCAACGGCATCTCGGCCGACGGCACCATCATCGGCGGCAGCGCGATCACCGCCGGCATCAACCAGGGCTGGGTGTCCCGCCTCCCGCGGCCGCTGTGCGTCGCCGACTGGAACCATGACGGCCTCAATAACAGCCTCGATTACTTCGCCTTCCTCCAGTCCTTCTTCGCAGGCACCGCCGACGTCAACGGCGACGGGACCACCGATACCAGCGACTTCTTCGCCTTCCTCACCGCCTTCTTCACCGGTTGCCAATAACGTTCTCTCAAATAACCCAGCCACCCCCGCGCACCCGCGTCGCCTTCGACGCGGGTGCGTTGTTGCCACCACCATCCCCTTGTCATGACTATGGCGTTCTACTCCCAGATCTTCACTTCCACCCGGCCGCTCGAATCGGCCGCGCCGCGGAACATCCCCAGCGTGCTGTAGGGCATCGTGATCTGCCCCGAGTGAGAGACCGCGATCAGGCCCCCATCGTCAGGCTTCAGTCGATCGAAGATAACTACCCGGGCGGCCTGTTCGACGTCCACGTGGGTGTACTGCATGATCGCCGACACCTGAAATGCCGCCGCGTGGCGGATGAACTCTTCGCCCGTGCCGGTGCACGACACCGCGCACGTCGAGTTGCTGGCATACGTCCCCGCGCCGATCACCGGCGAATCGCCGACTCGCCCGAACCGCTTCCCGGTCATGCCCCCGGTCGATGTCGCCGCCGCCAGGTTGCCGTGCCGGTCCAGCGCGACGCACCCCACGGTCCCCAGCGCTTTAGGCGCCGAGGCCGGCGCGGCATCACGTGTCCCTCCCACGCTGGAACCACTGACCTTCTGCCGCTCCCGCCAGGTGTCGAACCCCTCGCGCCGCTGCGGGGTATCGAAATATGATGGCTCGACTCGCTCCACACCCATCTGCGCCGCGAACTCCTCCGCGCCGGGGCCGGCCAGCATCACGTGCGGCGTGCGCTCCATCACGAGCCTGGCAAGCGAAATCGGATTCTTCACGGTGCGCACACCCGCGACCGCGCCGCACGCCAGCGTCGATCCATCCATGATCGACGCATCGAGTTCATGGCTCCCTTCGGCATTGAACACCGCTCCCTTTCCCGCATTGAACAGCGGGTCGTCTTCCAGTATGCGAACGACCGCTTCACAGACGTCCAGCGCCGAATCCCCGCGCGCCAGCCGGTCGCGCCCTTCGCGCAGCGCGTGCTCCAAGGACTGCATGTATGCGGCTCGTTCGTCCTCCGGTGCGTTTCGGTCGATCACTCCTGCCCCGCCGTGGATCGCTATCGCATAGCGGTCCACGCCCCGCCGGACCGGCTCGCCCGCGGATTCCGTTCGTCCGGACCCCGATGCGCACCCGGCAATGCAGGCCAGCGACAGTGCCGTGAGCGACGCCTTCAGAAGAAAGAGTTCCATGCGACGAGTGTATCGCGCGCCATGGAGCGTCAGGCAAGCGGCAGCGACTCCGATCGCCGTCCACCACTCGTTGAGCCGGCGTCCCGCCCGCCTCTCCAAGCCTTTCCACGATCTGGCGTTGTAAAGTCAGCAACCCGCGAAAAACCCCGCGAGGAAGTCGAAGAAATCCTGCGAGTTCGTGACCATGTCCCGATTGAAGTCCGCCGAGGGCAACCCGGAAAAGAACGCGGCAATGAAGTCAAAGAAATCCTGGCTGTTCACCCCGCCGTCGTGGTTGAAGTCGGCGGCGCACGCGCTAGGCTGGAACTCGGCGGCCCCGATATCGACCAGAGGCGCCGGGCCGGCGCCCGCGTCCGCGGACGCCGGATCATCCACACGCCGCACGTTGCCGAGCACGTCAAGCAGGATCGGCGCGCCCCCCAGCGCCAGCAGCGATGCCGTGTCGCCCGAATCGATGCACGTCGAGCCGGCCTGGAGCGAGTAATCGCCCGCCGCCGCGCTGGTGAACATCGGATTCGCCCCGGAGTTGCCCGGCCCGCCGAGCGACCCGCTCCAATCCTGCACCCGTGAATACCGGATCGCGCCGGTCGCGCCGAAGTACACCAACTGCCTCCCTTGGGGCTCAGAATGAATGCCCGTGTTCGCCCAGAAGATCGTGCCCGCGATATCGGCGTCATCAAAGTACGCCACCAACCCGCCCGTGAACGTCCCCGCGGCGTTCCCCGCGATGGTGCAGTTGACGACGCTGACGTCGCTGTTTGAGGCTGTCCACACGGCCCCGCCGTCCTGCTGCGACATGTTCGCGTAGAGCAGCGAGTTCGCGAGCGTGAGCCCGCTGTTGTCAACATCGAGCGCGCCGCCGTTGTACACCGTCGCGCGATTGCCGGAAAAGACGCTGGAGCGGATGTCGAAGGCGCACCCTCCGCCGCCGGCCGAAGCGCCTCCCCCCCACTGCCCGGTGTTGCCGCGGAACTCGCAGCGATCCACCGTGGCCGTTGAATCGACGTACAACTCGATGCCCCCGCCACCATAGAACACCGCGGCATTGTCTCGGAACACGCAGTCCGTGAACGAACCTGCCGATCCATCAACTAGGGCCGCCCCTCCGCCGCCGCCGGTCCGGTTGTTCCGAAACTCGCAGCCCGTAACGGCGACGCGCGCGTTGCGGGCATACAGACCGCCGCCGTCGAAGTCGGCGTATCCTCGCTCGATCTTGAATCCATCAAGCACGGCGGAGCCGGTCAGGTCGATCGCGGTCACAACGGAGTACGAGTTGTCGTCGCCCGCCGCGGAACCGATCTCGCCCGAGAGGACCGTCGGGAACAGCGACGGATCGGCGCGCTGGGCGAGCGACGCCTCGCCACCCCCGGGTCGCGAGCGGCCCTGGAAGCCGCCGTAGAGCCCGAGCCCCGAACGCAGCGCGAAGGCTGCGGAGCGGCTGGCGCTGCGCGCCGCGCCGAAATAGTCGGGCGCATGCACACCGTCGGCGACCCAGACCTCGCGCACGTTGCTGTACTTGAGCGACGCGAACGACAGCACGTTGGCGAGATGCTTCGCCGACGTGTTCCAAGTCGTGCCGTCTCCCTCGCCGGGAGCGTCCGAATCGACGTAAACACGCTCCTCGCACTCATCGGGCCGGCAGTTGGAGTTCGTGTCCGCGCTCGTTCCCATGGCGATGTCGGCGGAGTCGGCGATGCCGTTGCCATTGCAGTCGAGGACTCGCCCGCTGGCTCGGTAACTGGTGAGCGTCCAGCGCGTCTGCCCGATGAGCCTGGAACTCCACGCCGCGCGAGGGTCGCTCAGCGGCGCGCCAATGGGCTCGCCGCCGGGCGCAGGCGAGAGCAGCGGATTCGAGTAGTACTGGATGTGAACCTCGCCCGGGTACGACATGATCGTGCCGTACGACGTTCCATTGGCCGAGAAGTAGTGCCCGCGGCCGTAGAACGTGGGGGCGGTCGGGTCATTCTCGTAGTCGTGCGCGCAGCCAAAGTTGTGACCGACCTCGTGCGCCAGAAGCAGACTCCCGCCCCCGAGCCCGCGCCAGTTGCAGCAGGTGAACGCCTGGGACTCGTCCCACAACGCCCACCACCCCGCGCCCCCAGTGAAGCGCGCATCATCGATGACCAGGCACACGGTGTCCGCGTGGAACTGGTCACGCAGCGTGTGAACATCATCGGCGTAGCCATCGTCCGGATCCGTCACGCGGACCAGGTGGTCCAGCCAGTTGGGGGGCGGCGGCGCTTGTTCGGGGTACGTGATCTCGATGAGCCCGGCGAGTGCCACCTGAAGGCGGTTCGCGCCGCCGGTATTGAGGCCGCTGTTCACCAGCGCACCGTTCATTGTGTCGATCGCATTCTGCACTCTCACCTGGAGCGCGGCGGCCCCGCCCGCGGCCGCGCGCGCATCGGCCGTGTACACCACCAGCACATCGAGCGTGGATTGATCATCGACCGCTTCGCAGGCATTGCCCCGCGGCTGCGGTGCCGGGGCGCCGTCCGCGGGGGAAGAGATCCGCGCCGGAACGCCCTGGCGCGCCCCGACGCGGTTGCGACCCATCGGCTCCCCACCCGAGCCCAAGCGTTCTTCGTGCCCGACCATCGCGCATCGAACAACGGCGGACGGGGCCAGCTCGCGCGCCACGACCTGCACCTGGCCGGGCTTGAGCGCGCATGGTGCGTCGGTCGGAACAAGACCAAACACGCCCCGGCTCGCCCAGAATCCAGCACTGACCAGCACTCCCGAATCGAGATGATCCTGGATCGTGATCGTGCACGAGCCCAGCGGGTCGCCTTCGATGGCGCCGTGAATCGTGAGACCATCCATCCGCTCTACGAACGATGTCGTCCGAACGGAGAACTCGACACCTTCAAACAGCCGAATCGAGAACTCGCCATTGCGGCTCGCCGCATGACGGATTGATGTCAGATCGAGCGTGATCGGTTGCTCGCGGCGCACATCCGAATCGGCGCGCCCGGGTGGCGCTGGTATGGACGGACTTGCTGCCGCCAAGGGAAACGCGACCGATGTGGACATGCACAGACCGGCCGCGAGAAACGGAAGCTTCGAAATGGCCATGATCATGCTCCGAGGCCGATAACGCGATCCCCCCCACGTGCGGTGACGTTCATGGGATTTTCAAAGCTACCTGATGAGCCAGAGCGGGTCAAGGATGAATTGCGCCGACTGACCGTGGAACTACCGCGTCGGCTTGCCCGGTTGGAAACTCTCCGGCGATCCCGGTCGCGCGGGCGGTATGGGTGGAGGCGTGCCCTGATCGGGCGAGGATGCACCGCCGCTTTGCAAATTCACCGGCTTCTTCGTGCCCGGCACGGGTGATCCCGTGATCGTCGGCTTCAGCGCCGACTGCTTGCCATCGTACTGAGAAGCGATTTCGGGCGCGCGGGCGAACGGCTCGGAGGGGATCGGGCTGCGGTGCACGCTGAGGGGACGCTGGTTCTTGTTGAACACCGCCCGGAACGGGAACCGGACAATATCCGACATTGCTCGAATCGGGGCGGCGAGTCCTTCAAGGGCCAGCGCCCCGCGGGGTTCCGACGTGCCCGCGTCAAGCGCGGTTGACTGGGTTGGGTACTGCCCGCGCGCCCGGGCAGTGTCCGTGGCGAAGCGGGGCTTGTCATCGGTGTAGATCGTGTGGTGATAGACGGTCGATCCCGGGACGAGGATCGTGGTCGGTTGCCAGTTGTCGCGCTCGACGCCGACGACGGACGGGGTAGGCCCCGCGTAGTCATGCCGCGGCGCGGCGCTGGGATCCAGCGTGTCGAGCACAACGCCTCCCCCCGGACCATTCTCCGAGTTGAGCGGCTCGAAGCCTTGAGTCAGGCCGTTCGTCGCGGCGCAGCCCACCATCGAGATAGCCGCGAGCGCGGCGACCGGGATCCAGATGAGCGTTCTGATCCGCGCGCCGGGCGATGTGAACCGAAACGGGAAACGACTGGGGGCTGAGAGAATGGCTGGTGGGTGTCGCATGTGATTGGCTCGCTGGGCTCATTCGATGGTAGCGAAGAGAGCGGATGCGAGCGAGCGTCGCGGCCATCGATAAGAGGCCCGCGCGTTGTTTCCGCCCGCAACAACCCTGGCCCCCTGTGGGTGAGGCCCGGCGCGCCAGGCACGGTCCAACGGCTATCCCGGGATTCGACTACTATCGAGCGTGACTCCGCGCTCTGAGACACGCGAGAATCGTGATGTTCCGAACCAGACGCCGCGACGCGCGCGCATCGGGCGTCGGGCCGTGATGGCGTGCGTATTCGGGGTGGCTGGGGTGACCGGTTCATGCGGCGTCCCGACGTCGCTGGATTCTCCGGAATCGGCGGCGCGCATCCGCGCGATGCGGAACGCCGCGCAGGCTGATGATGAATCCGCCGTGCCGCGCCTGATCGCTTCGCTCGACTCCGACGATTCGGCGGTGCGTCTGTTTGCGATCGGTTCGCTCCAGCGCATCACCGGCGAGCGGCGCGGTTACGATCCATTTGCTCCGGAATCAGAGAGAAAACTGGCGGTCCAGGAGTGGCGCGAGTGGTATGCCCGATCGAATCAGAACGGCAAGTAATGCGAACGAAAGGCGAAGCAGGGCACGCTGACTCCGGATTATCGGGCACGATTCGCCGATGAATTTGGTCGATCAGGTATTTCGACGCTTCGCGCCCATTCTTACGAGTACGCCGGAATGAACCACCCCCCCCCTCCCCCCTCCCCCCACTCCCCCCCGCCTCCCCCTCACCACCCGTCCTCCGCGCGTTCACAACCGCGGGTGACGGAGTCCACAGAGCCGGAAGTTCGGATGGAACTGCGCAGCAATCCGTTGTACCTCAGCGGCGCGCGAGAGATGGTGGCGGCGGTTGCTCGCCGACTGGGGTTCACGGACGAGGCGTGCGGGCAGATCGCGCTGGCGGTGGACGAGGCGCTGTGCAACGTGATTCGGCACGGGTACGACCGGGCGGCCGATCGGCCGATCTGGATCAGCCTGTGGCCGCTGGGGGAATCCGGACCGGCCGGACGGGAGTTGAGCGAGGCAGCCGGTGCGGAGTGCTGCCGGCATGTGTCGGATGTGATGGTCGCCGCGCTGCGGATCGTGATCGAGGACGAGGCGCGGCAAGTCGATCCTGGGGTCATCAAGAGCCGGAATCTGGACGAGGTTCGCCCGGGCGGGCTGGGCGTTCATATCATCCGCGCCGTCATGGACGATGTGAAATATGAACATCGCTCACCCAAGGGGATGAGATTGTCGATGCTCAAGCGTCGTGTATCGGCCTCGACGGACGCGAGCGACGCCGGGGCTCGCGCCGGCGGTTGCTGCACGATACAGTGCGTGAACGGGGGGGGCGCGACCTCAACAACCGCCGCGAAGAAAGGAGGCGGGAATGGCTGATCGGCGAAGTTCAACCCTGACCGTCTCGAGCCGAAGCGACGGCCCGGCGGCGATCATCACGCCCGTCGGCGACGTGGATCTGACCGCGTCACCGATCCTGCGTCAGGAGATCAAGAAGGTTCAGGCCGGCGCGCCGAAGCGCCTCATCGTGGATCTGGGGAGTGTCGGGTACATGGACAGTTCGGGGCTGGCGACGCTGGTCGAGGCGATGCAACTGGCGCGCAAGACGGGGACCCGGATCGTGCTGTGCGCGCTGACCGACCGCGTGCGGTCGATCTTCGAGATCGCCAGGCTGGACAGCGTGTTCGCGATCGCGGGCAATCTTGAGGAAGCGCGAACGAAGTAGCCCCTCGCACCGGGAAGTGCCACGGCGACGCATTACACCGAGGGACGCCCGCCCGCGCGGCGCCACGCGCTGACCTGCCCAAGATGACCCATTTCGTGGTCGATCATCAGGTGAACCACGAGGTCGGCGATGTACGGGAATCTCGGCTTCCATCGCTCCAGCGGGACGGGCTGGGCCAGGAACTGCTGGTCCGTCGCCTCGAGCGTGCGGGCAAGCAGGTCGTGATCCCGGAAGTACGCGCCCAGGAGCGCCTGTTTCGGCGGATAGTCCGCGGTCCGGGATGATGGCCTGGATTCCTTGCCGTAGGGCGATCTCGCCGGATCGTCGAACGGCTCGGCGCGCAGGATCTTGGTCAGTACCGGCGGGTACAGACCGATATGCGAAAATACCCACGCCGGGTGATTCATGACCACTCCGGGGACGGGCTGGCTGACCAAGTCGGCGTCAGACAGATCGGCGGTGAGTCGGTGCGCGTAATCTCGCTGCTTGTCCCAGGTGCGCAGGATGGCGTCCAGAAGGATGCGTGTCATTCGTGACTCCGTGTGTGAGAAGGGAGCGTAGACGGCCGGCACGAGGCGGCTCAAGCGAGCGGTGCGAGATCGGGCTTCATGAGTTCGCGGAGCACGACGGTCGCGAATGACCCGGCGGGGAGTTCAAACACGACCTTGACGTAGTGGCCGTGCGCGTCGGTCCCGCCTTCGACATCGGGGTACGAGAGCGGCACTCGGAGCGGGCGTCGCTTTCCCGGGAGCGGATCTCGCAGTTTGCGTGAGAAGTCGATCAAGTGCCGCGGCGTGACGGCGAAGGACTCCAGCGCGGCGAGTTCTACCGTCGCCGGTGCGGACCCGTCCGCCGGGCGCGGCATCTCGTCGCCCCACATCGGCCCGCTGGGGCTGATCTGGATCGTGTCAAGTCGATCGCGGGTCGTGGGATCATCCAGGACCGCGCGATCAACGGCGAAGACCGCGCCGTTGTCGTGCTTCCAGGCAAGATCCCCCTCGACCAGTTCGCCCAGCGTCCCGGCGCCCAGACGCTGGTCCAGCACCCGGTTGAAGACGGCGGACTGAAACGCGGTGACGAAGAACCGCATCGGCATGAGGCCCATGTTGTAGACGGCGTGATGAACCTTCTTGCCCTTGGCCAGTGACCAGAGCACGCGGCGCTCGGTGTCGGAGTTTCGGGGCAGGGCCCTGAGCGACTCATCGTACTTTCCAGCGGCGTAGAGCGCACGGGCCTCGGGCTGCATCTCGGGGAACCGCTGATTGGGCCCCAGCAGGAGGTCCGCGGCGAGTTGATGATCCTTCAGCAGCAGGGCCCGGCCGACGAGGTGATTGTTGAGCAGGTTCCCGAAGCGCTGCTCACCGATTCGATTGGGCACGCCGGTCGTGTGGAGGCGCATGAGCGCGCGGTGGGCGCTGACGGCGCGGGTCAGGTCCGTGCCGCGGATGCGGATGACGAACCGGTTGCCGGCGAGGTGGCCTTGCCGGAGTTTGTTGGCGTGCAGGTCAGCCCAGAGGATGCCGATGCGGGGATGCTCGAAGGCCTGGAAATCCGCCGGTTTTTTCCCGGGCGTGTGGACGGAGACGAGTTGCCGGGTGACCGCGACCTTGTCCTTGAGCCCGGCGTAGCCCACGTCGGCGACGCGCACGCCGAAATGCCTGGCGATGGCCTGCACGGCGTGCATGGTGGAGATATCGCGTTTCTCGATGAAGAGGTAGATGTGCTCGCCGGAGCCGCTGGGTTCGTAGGCGGGGAGTTCCTCGACGAAGAAATCCTCCGGGCGCTGCTTGATGACGCCGCCGACGGGCGGGATGTCCGCGGTGAGGTAGACGCAGGGCTCGACCCTGGGATCCAGGTCGAGTTCGAGGGGGTCTGGCGTGTCTGAGGATTCGGGTGAATGGCGCTGGTCCATCGTCGGAGCGTATGCGCGGTGCATGGCGCGCCGGGGTGAGCGCCGGTTCCGGCTGAGCCGTGCCGCCGGCGAGGCACTCGGGATCGAAGTCAGCGGGAGATCATGATGATGATGAATCCGACGCAACCGACGGCGGCGGAGACGAGCATCCATGTGGGGATGGGCCTGGTCCGCGTCGCCCCGCCGCTGATGGCGCAGCCGCACTTCCAGCATACCTCGGCGTCGTCGTAGAGTTCGGCCCGGCACTCGGGGCATTTCTGGGTGACGTCGCCGAAACGGGCGATGTCGTCATCAGACGGGCCTTCGTGGTCCTGAAGGGGGCCGAGATCGCGCCCGCCGCAGCACGGGCGGTTGACCACCTCACCGCTGGCCGGGGCGCGCCGCAGGTCCCGGGCCGGGCCCGAGCAACCGCCGCTTCCGCAGGAATGAGTTCCCATGATAGAAGGATACGTTGGTCTGGCGGGGTGTGCCAGCAGTTAGTCGAGCACATAGGCCTTGTCGGCGTAGAGTTTTTCGACGCGCTGGAGGATGGGATCGACGGCCGGCAACTCCTGTGCCAGACCGATGAGCAGATCAATGAGCCCAAGGTAGTCGTCTTGGTGCACGAACTCCCGGGCGGCGCGAGGGACGCCGAACTGTTCTCGGTCGTAGGCGCCGGCCTGCAGTTCGGTCAGGTGCGGCATGTTGTGGTAGTTGCCCAGTGGCAGGCACAGGCAGGTGGCGTCGTACCCGTAGGCGCAGAAGACCGATGCCTCGCAGGCTCCACCGGCCATGAGTTTGCGCTGCCACTTGCGAGACCGGGACAGGTCGGCGCTGGTTTGAGCGGCGGTGGGCTGGGCGGGGCCGAAGAGTTGCTCGGCGCGCTTGGCGCAGGCGTTGGTGAGCCAGGGGGTGAAGATGGAAAGGCGGTCCCCGACGCGGACGATCGGGCCGGCGCCGATGGGAGAATCGGGAAAGGCACGGGAGTTCTCAAGGGCGATCACGCGCGAGCCGCGCGGCATGGTGCCGAGTTTGCATGCGGCGATCGCACCGATGAATCCGATTTCCTCGGCGCGGGTGAAGAGCAGATGCACGCTAGGGGGGCGCGAGCCGATCGCGGTGCCGGCGCCGGCCGGCTCGGGCGTGGTCGCGGCGGGGTGGATGCGATCGAAGGCGCAGAGTGCGGCGGCGGCGGCGGCGAGGTCGTCGCACGCCGCCGTGTGCAGTTCATCGCCTTCGAGCGACGCCGCGGGAAGGTCCCACGTCGCGATGTCTCCGACGCTGACGGTGTGGCTCGCATCGGGATGAAGGTCGGCGAGATAGTGCTTGCCGGCGGGGGACGACGAGGGGGAAACGGCGCTCAGCCGGGCCGCGATCGATGCGCCGGCGCGGTCAGCGGCGTCGAACCCCGGGTGAATCCGGATAGGGGCGTGATCGAAGAAGACGTCCATCACACCGCCGCGGAATGAAAGTTCGACGGTGTCGGGTGAGACGATTCGCTCGACGACGAAGGCGGGGTGATCGAGGTGTGCGGTGATGAAGAGCGGCGGGGCCTGGGGGCTCACGCCGAGGTCGAACGGCGCGGCGTCCACGTGCGACAACAGGAGGTTCCCGGCGAGATCCGCGGTGAGTTTGATATGAGGGCGCCGCGCGGCCCAGCGCTGGATCCACGCGATCACGGCCTGCTCTTTGCCGGCGGCGGTAGGGACTTGGGTGAGTTCGAGGAAGGTCTGGATGGAAGAGTGAGCCGCGGCTCGGGCGTGTGCGTCGCTCATGCGGGGACTGTACGCGGGCGTGAGGCTCACTCGCGGTCGAGTTGCTCCAGAGCGCCCTCGACGAAGCCGGCGAGTTTGCGGGCGCGCACGGGGTGCTGGAGTTTGCGCAGCGCCTTGGTCTCGACCTGTCGCACCCGCTCGCGGGTGACCTTGAAGATCTTGCCGACTTCTTCGAGGGTGTAGGTGTACCCGTCGCCGATGCCGTAGCGGAGTTTGATAATTTCGCGTTCGCGGTAGGTGAGGCTCTTGAGAACCTGATCGATGCGGCCCTTAAGCATGTCCTGGGCGGCGACGCCGTTGGGGGACGAGGTCTTGGGATCTTCCAGGAAGTCGCCCAGGAAGGACTCTTCGCCGTCGCCGACAGGTTTGTCGAGCGAGACGGGCGGTTTGCTGGTGCGCAGGACGCGCTTGACGTCCGAGACGGACATGCCCGAGCGCTCGGCCAGTTCCTCGATGGTGGGCTCGGCGCCGGTCTCCTGCTGCAACTGCTTGGCCAGCGACTTGAGTTTGCCCATCATCTCGATCATGTGCACGGGGACGCGGATGGTGCGTGCCTGATCGGCGATGGCGCGGGTGATCGCCTGGCGGATCCACCACGTGGCGTAGGTGCTGAACTTGTACCCGCGCTTGTACTCGTACTTGTCCACCGCGCGCAGGAGCCCCGTGTTGCCCTCCTGGATGACGTCGAGGAAGACCAGCCCGCGGTTGCGGTACTTCTTCGCGATCGACACGACCAGGCGCAGGTTGCCCCCGGCCAGGTCGCGCTTGGCCTGCTCGTACTCCCAGAAGACCGTGTTCAGATCCCTGATGCGCGACACGAGTTGTGAAGGCGTTTCGAGCACCAGGTCCTTGAGCCCCCCGAGTTCCTCTCGCATCACCTGCACGTCGTCGGCATCGACTGGCGAGCGGCTGCGCTCGGCGCGGCGGATCTGCACGTCCAGGTCGTGCATCTTCTTCGCGATGCTCCGAAGTTTCTTCATGAGCGGGATGATCTTGCCGGTGCGCAGGCTCAGTTCCTCGGTCAGCACCGCCATTTTCCGGCGGCGCGTCGCCATCCGGTCCTCGATCGACGCGCGCACGGCCGGATCGGCTTCCGCGTGCACCAGTTTGAGCGACTCCCAATCGGCGCGGTTGGCCTGCAAGAGCCGCTCGATCGTCTTGAGGTTGTACGGGATGCGCTTCAGGATGCGGTCGCGGGCATCGTCCTCCATCGTCGAGGTGCGCATCGTGCGATCGAACGGCGACGAGCCGCTGGCAACTTGCTTGAGCAGTTCCACCGCGTGCACCAGGACGTAGTCGCTCTCCAGCGCCCGGCGGCGGAAGATCATGCGTGTCGTCTCGATCTTCTTGGCCAGTCGCACTTCCTCCTCGCGAGAGAGCAGCGGGATCGATCCCATCTGCGAGAGGTAGATCCGGATGGGGTCGTCCATCCGCTTGCCGTCCACCTCTCCGCTGACCTCGGCGAGTTCCTTATGGAGGGCGGCGTCGTCGTCGTCGAGGGAATCCGAAGCGTCATCGGCGGCGGACTCATCGGGCGCGACCGCGCCCGAGGCGCCGACGGAGGCCGCGGTGCTGTTGGAAAGCGCGGCGAGCACGGAGAGTTGGACCGGCGCCCACTTGCCCTCACCCACGGATCGGCCCGAGGAGCGGGACCGGGCCCGGCGATCATCGGCGCCGGGGACGCTCATGGCGCGGTCGGTCGGCGCGAGGGGGTTCAGCCCATCGCCCGGCGGGGATCCGGCGTCTCCACGATCACGCGACTCTCGCCACCGCCGGGCCCGGAACTCCATCTCATCGACAAGTTCGATGCCCAGTTGATCGATCGTCACGAGCAACTCGTGGAGGTGATCGGCATCGACCATCTCGTCGGGGAGGGTGTTGTTGAGTTCCTCGTAACTGAGCCAGCCGCGCGTGCGGCTGTGCTCAAGCAGGTCCTGCATCGCCGGGTGAAGATCCTGAATCACGCCTGTTCTCCTCGAACGGTCCCCTTTGACCGCTCCTCTCTGCCGTGTCCGTGAATCGACGGATGCCGCTTCGTCCTTGTGTCCGCACTCAATTCGATTCCCGCGATTGCCCGCGGCCCGTCGATCACTTCGAATGCGTCCCATTCCCCTGCCTCCTCGTACGTGCGTCTTGATCGAGTCCTGGCGCCGATGAATCGTTCGCTGTCAGATTCGTGCGATCGTCATATTCACCCGGAAAGCCCCTTTGGCACGCGCGTGGGGTTCCACGCGACCTCGGAGGCGTGCTCGCGGAGTTTAAGCAGAGCATGCAGGGCCGAAGCGGCGTCGGGCGGGGCCTGCTGCTCGAGCGTGTGCGACCATGCGTCCTCGTCGGGGGCGGACTCGGGGCCTGGCGCTGGCGCGTCGGCGGAGAGCATTTCGGCGAGTCGTCTCTCGCGCGACTCGCGCCGTGCCGCCTCCAGCCGATCGCGCCAGTGCCGATGCAGAAGTTGGGCGCTCCCCTGGGTCAGACGCTCGGTGTCCTGCTGCCAGGCGGTCGCGGCCCGAACCGCCGAGGCGTCGTGCAGTTCAAGCAGCACGGGCGCGAGCCCGGGCGCCACCCCGCGTGAGGCCAGTTCCCATATCGCGGCCGCGATCTCTCGGCCCGCCTGGCTCGACATCGCCGATGAAGATGCGAGTTCGCGGTCGGTCGGCTCCAGCGAGTGGGCCAGCGCGCCGTCGCAGAGGATGCAGGCGATGATCTGCTCGGCGGGTGTTCGCGGCACGTCGGCGGTCGCCGCGTCCGCGCCGCCGACAGGCCCGGCCACGCCCCCGCCCCCCGCGCGTGCCCGATCGCTCGCGCCGCGCCGCACGCTTGGGATCGACCGCACGACGGTCTCTTCATCGATTCGCAGAAGCGTCGCGATGCGCTTGATGATCAGCCGCTGGCGGATCGGCTCGACGTTCGGCAGGCCGAGTTCGACGAGGCGCGCCAGTTCGTCCTGGATCGCGCGGGTCTGAGCCGCGAGCCCCTGCCCGGCGATGCGGGCGCGCAGGCGGGAGAACCGGTATTCGAGCGCGTCCTCAGCTCCGTCGATCATCTGCCGGAATCGATCAAGCCCGCCGGGCTGCTTGAGGAGTTCATCGGGATCTTTCGCCCCGTGCACGCTGGACATCAGGGCGATTTTCACATCGATGGGCTCGGCGAAGAGCGCTTCGAGCGCTCGATCGGTGGCTTTCTGACCGGCGGCGTCGGCGTCGAAGAGGAGCACCACCGTCTCGCAGAGCCGGCGGAGCATCTTGGCGTTCTGCGGCGTGAGGGCGGTTCCCAGCGCCGCGACCGCGTTCCGCACCCCTGCCTGATGGCACGCGATCGTGTCCATGTACCCTTCGGTGATGATCGCGACGCGTGAACGGCGGATGTCCTGTGCGGCCTGGTGCATGCCGTAGAGCGTTGTGGACTTGTTGAAGACGATCGACTCGGATGAGTTGAGGTATTTGGCGTCCTGCACGTCGGAGCCGTCGGCGTTCTTGTCGCGCAGGCGTCGCCCGCCGAACCCGATGACGCGCCCGATCTGGTCGTGAATCGGGAAGATGAGCCGATCGCGGAAGGCGTCATAGGACCCCGGCCCGGTTTCGCGGCGCTTGAGCAGCCCCAGGTCAAGCAGGGGCTGAAGATCGAGCCCCTTCTTCTGGGCCGTCTGTAGCAGGCCGTCCCAGCGATCCGGCGCGGCGCCGAGTTCGAACGCTTCAACCATCGCCGGCGCGATTGCCCGGCGTGCAACGAGTTCGCGGGCGGGCCGCCCATGTTCCGCGTGTCCGAGCACCGTGCGGAAGAAGTCACGAGCGGTCAGGTTGGCGCGAAGCAGAACGGAACGAGTCGAAACGGAAGCGTCCTCGGCGGCATACTCGCCGGCGGGGACACCGGACCGAGACGGCGACCACGGGGTGAGTTTGACTCCCCCCTTGTCCGCAAGGTATTCGATCGCTTCGCGGAACCCCATCTTGTGGTAGTTCATCACGAAGGTGAAGGCGTTCCCACCGGCGCCGCACGAGAAGCAGTGATAGATCTGCTTGGCCGGGACGACGTACATCGAGGGCTTGTGGTCGTCGTGGAAGGGGCAGAGCCCGAGGTACTCGCGACCCTTGGCGCGCAGGGTCACGTGCTCGCCGATGAGGCGCACCAGGTCGGTGGCGTCGAGCACGCGTTGTCGATCGTCATTCAACTGCACAGTGCGTTCCAGTGCGTTAGTGCATGGGCACGAAACCGCTACGAGCCAAAGCCGATCGGATCACGTCGGAAGTCGGAAGAACGCACAGCCCTTGCCGCGAAAAAAATCGCGGTCCTCGCGGCAAATCGGCCGCGCCATGGTCGCTCCTGAGAGTGTGATCCGGCGGGCGGCGTCAGCCGTTGGAGAACCCGACACTGAGATCGAAGGTGAGCGACGAGACTATGGGAAAGGTAGCACGCGCTGGCAAGTCGTCAACCTCTCGACCGAGAACTTGAGCAAGATGGTACAACGAACTCCATCCCGACCCGGGCCGAAACGGCGCGATCCTGGGGACGTGGCATAGCCTTGTTCGTCATGCGAACTCACGTCGTATTCGCCGGGCGCGTGCAGGGAGTGGGGTTTCGGGCCACGGCACGGTCGATCGCGTCGCAGTTTCCGATAACCGGTTGGGTTCGCAATGAAGCGGACAGGTCCGTGACGCTGGAGGCACAGGGGGCTCCCGAAGCCGTCCGCGCGTTCCTGGATACACTCGGCGAAACGATGCAGCATCACATCCGATCGAACCAGGAGATGGACGTCCCTGAGGTTGCGGGCGAGATCCGGTTCGAAATCCTCCGTTAGAATCGTTCGCGGATGCCCGGACGCTCCCCATGCTCATTCTCTTCGATATCGACGCGACGATGATCTCAACCTCCGGCGCGGGCATGAAAGCCATGCTCTCGACAGGACAGGAGTTGTTCGGCGAGTCGTTCAGCACGGAAGGCATCGAGTTCGCCGGTCGGCTGGACCCGCTGATCATCTCCGACCTGTTCGTGAAGCACGGCGTGACGATGACTCCGCAGAGGGCAGCGGAGTTCCGCGTGGTGTATCGTGAGCACCTGATCCGGCGACTGGCGCATCCTGAGACGATCGCACGGTCGCTGCCCGGCGTACTGCCGCTGATGGACGCGCTTGCCCGGATCGAGGCGGTGTCGATGGGGGTGCTCACGGGCAACTTTCAGGAAACCGGCTCGCTCAAACTCCAGAGATGCGGAATCGATCCGGCGCGGTTCCATATTTCGGTCTGGGGCGATGAATCGCCCAGCCAGCCACCGACACGCGTGGATCTGCCCGGGGTGGCGATGAAGAAGTATCACACGAGGTACCGGTCGGCGATCGAGGGTGATCGAGTGGTGGTGATCGGGGATACGCCGCACGACGTGCGGTGCGCCAAGGCGCACGGATGCCGGAGCCTCGCGGTGGCGACGGGGTCATTCGGGATCGAACAACTGACGGCGTGCGAGCCGACGCTGGCGCTGGCGGACCTGTCGGATTGGCGCGAGGTGTGCGCGTGGCTGATGAACGGGCGGTGAGACGTGCGGCGCCTTGACGGTCGAGAAATCAGACCTCGATGACCATGGCGACGCTGTTGCCACCTCCGAGGCAGAGCGCCGCGACGCCGCGCTTCCCGCCCGTGCGGTGGAGTTGGTGGATCAGTGTGGTCAGGACGCGGGCGCCCGAGGCGCCGATGGGGTGCCCCAGGGCGATGCCGCCGCCGGTGATATTGAGTTTGCTCTCGGGGATGTCCTGCCCGGCGGCCTTGATGCCCTTAAGGTTGCAGAGGACCTGAGCGGCGAAGGCTTCATTGAGTTCGAAGAGATCGATGTCGCGCGTCGTCAGGTTCGCCCTTTTGAGCACACCCAGGATGCCCTCGATGGGCGCCGCGAAGATGTCCTTGGGCGCGACGCCGCTGGTGTGATAGGCCACGATCCGGGCGATGGGCTTGGCGCCGAGTTGTTCGGCTCGGGCGAGGCTGGAGACAACGAGCGCCGCCGCGCCGTCTGAGATCTGCGAGGCGTTGGCGGCGGTGATGGTCTCGTGACCCGGCAGGGCGCGGAGCTTGGAAACCGAATCGATGCTGGTTTCGGGGCGGATGCCTTCGTCGCTCGACACTCCGGGAGACCTCTTGTCCATGCACTGTTCGCCGGTGAGGGGGACGATTTCGGACTTGAAGAAGCCGTTCTTGGTTGCATCGGCGGCTCGCTGGTGCGACTGGACGCTGAACCGGTCCTGATCGGCGCGGGAAATCTCGAACTTCTTGGCGATGTGATCGGCGCCGCTGGTCATCGCGCAGCACTCGAAGGCGCAGCGCAGCCCGTCGTACGCCATCACATCTTCCATCGTCGCGGGGCCGTACTTCACACCGTCGCGGATGCGTGCGAAGTGAGGCGCGGCGGTCATGTTCTCGAACCCGCCGGCGACCACGAGCTGGTTGTCGCCCGCCTTGATGGACTGTGCGGCCTGCATGACGGCTTGGAGCCCCGAGCCGCAGACCTTGTTGATCGTGACGCACGACATGGTGTCGGGGAGCCCGGCCTTGAGGGCGGCTTGGCGCGCGGGATTCTGTCCAAGGCCCGCCTGAAGCACGCAGCCCATGATGACTTCATCGACCTGCGGGCCGATCCTGGCCGCGCCGCCCAGCCCCTCGAGCGCCGCGCCGATGGCGTACGAGCCCAGGATCGGCGAAGGCACCTTGGAAAGGCCGCCGAAGAACTTGCCGATCGGGGTCCGCTTGGCGGCGAGGATGACGGGGGCGTTGGCGGCGGACATGGGGCGAACTCCTGGATCGCGCCGCGTTTGCGGAGCGTGGGAAGTGACTCAAGCGGGATCGTCCTAGTCTAGGCCGCGCGCGACCTCAATCGAAGTCGGACGATGCCCGCGGCCGGGCAGGAGGGGCGCGGAGAGGCGCTAGCCCTCCTGCGACGCCTCGCGGTCCAGAAGGCGCTTCAGGGCCGGGTGACCCGACGCCTTTTTCCGGCTCAACAGTTCAATCACGGGCGCGGGGACCATGGACTTGAGCACGGAAAGGTCCTGGCCAAGGGCCGTGACCTGCTTGATGAGGCTCGACGATGTGTAGGCGAAGTCCTGTCCGGCGACAATGAACGCGGTTTCGAGGCCGGCGACCTCGCGGTTGGTGAGCGCCTGCTGTACTTCGTTCTGGAGGTCCGACAGGTTGCGGATGCCGCGCAGGAGGACCGTCGCGCCGACCTCGCGCGCGAAATCGACCGTCAGACCCGAGAACGCTTCGATGACGACGGGCGCCTCGTGCGGCTCCTTGGCCACGAGTTCGCCAACGAGTTGCCTGGTCATTGCGACGCGTTCATCGACGGAGAACAGCGGGTCTTTCCCCGGGTTGCGGCCGACCGCGACGACGAGCCGGTCGAAGAGCCGGCGCCCGCGCTGGATCACGTCCAGATGCCCGAACGTAATGGGATCAAACGACCCCGGGAACAAAGCGGTGTGCGTTCGCTGAGATGATGAAGGGGTCGCGGCGGGCATGGCGGGAAGTGTATCGAATCAACGCCGGGACGGGAGATTCACGGATCCCCGCCCCCCCCCGCACCCCCCCGCCCCCCCCTGCCCCCCACCCGCGGCGCACCGGACAACTCGCGTGCCAATGTGTACCCTCCGTGCTCCGGGCGGAGGGCAAATCGAAGCGACGGCGCGGCGGCCGCCGCCCAATAGGGAACCGCGATGCCCTTTCCGACTGACTTCGTGTGGGGAGCGGCGTCGTCCGCCTATCAGATCGAGGGAGCGTGGGATGCAGACGGCAAGGCGCCAAGCGTCTGGGACGAGTTCACCCACGCTTCACGCGACACCAGCAACATTTTCGGGCACCACACCGCCGACGTGGCGTGCGATCATTACCACCGCTATGCGCAGGACGTGGGGTTGATGCGGCAGATCGGACTCCGGGCTTACCGGTTCAGCGTGTCGTGGCCCCGGGTCATACCGGCGCCCGGCGCGCGCCCCAATCCCGCGGGGCTTGATTTTTACAGCCGGTTGGTCGATTCACTGCTAGCGGCCGGAATCGCCCCGTGGCTCACGCTGTTTCACTGGGACCTGCCGCTGTGGGCCTATCACCGTGGCGGGTGGCTCAACCGCGACATCTCCGGGTGGTTCGCCGAGTACGCGCAGGCGGTGGTCGCGGCGCTCTCGGATCGGGTGGGGCACTGGATCACGATTAACGAGCCGCAGATTTTCCTTGGTCCGTCGGAATGCGAGGGGGTGCAGACTTCGGGGGCGCGCAAGTCGCACGCGGAGCGTCTGCTCGCGGCCCATCACGCGCTGCTGGCGCACGGGCGCGGCGTGCAGGCGATTCGCTCGGCGCTCAAGCGTCCCGCTCAGGTCGGTTGGGCGCCGATCGGGCGTGTGAAGGCGCCGGCGACCGATTCACCCGAGGATCTGGACGCGGCCCGGCGCGCGACGCTGGGCGTGCTGGCCCGGGACTTCTGGAACAACACCTGGTTCGCCGACCCCGTCGTGCTTGGGAGATACCCCGAAGACGGGCTGAGGCTCTATGGGAGCGACGTGCCCGAGGCGTGCGGCTCGGCGCGCGATCTTGAAACGATCCGGCAGCCGATCGACTTCTACGGGATCAACGTGTACGACGCCGAGCGGTACCGCGCCGCGGCAGGCGGGCGGCTGGAAAAGGTCGAGTATCCGCCGGGGCATCCCCGCACCGCGATCGGGTGGTACGTTGATGAGGATGCCCTGTACTTCGGTCCCAAGTTTCTGTACGAGCGGTACAAGGTGCCGCTGGTGATCACCGAGAACGGGATGTCGTCGCACGACTGGGTGGACCTGGACGGGCGAGTGCGGGACGCGGCGCGCATCGATTACACACGCCGGTACCTCCGGGCGCTGCGCCGCGCCATCGATGACGGCGCCGATGTCCGGGGGTATTTCCACTGGTCGATCATGGACAACTTCGAGTGGCAGCAGGGATTCAAGGAGCGATTCGGGCTGATCCACATTGACTATTCGACGCAGAAGCGCACACTGAAAGACTCGGCGAACTGGTACGCGCGCGTCATCCAGACGAACGGCGCCTCGTTAGATTCGCCGGCGGGGCCCGCTTGAGCGCGCGACCACGCATGTCTATCGCTTGCCCGTGGCGCTGCTCTCGCGGGCGATGAGTTTCGTCGCCAGGCTTACGGTGCGAGGGGCGCGATCGGGCTCCTCGATGCGCTCGACGAGCGCGCGGATCGCGGCGCTGCCCACCTCGGTGAGCGGCACCCGAACGGTGGAGAGCGTGGGTCGCACGAGCGACGCCAGGCGGGTGTCGTCGAAGCCGACGATGCGCAGATCCTTCGGAGAGGAGAGGCCGTGCTCCTGAGCGGCGTGGAGGACGCCCAGGGCGACCTCGTCGTTGCCGGCGAGGACGCCCGCGCCCTTGAGCCGGCGAGCCTTGGCCATCCCCTGCGCCCATTCGTTGCCCCAGGCGACCGAGTATGTGCCGTGGACGATCTGGTCGGGGCCCGGTTTGGCGCCGGCGCGTTCGAGTGTCTCGTTGAAGACGGCGGCCCGCTGCCGGGTGTCGAAGTTCTCCTTGGGACCGCCGACGAAGAAGCACTTGGCCGGCGGGACCGACTCCAGCAGGTGGGTCGTGGCTTCGCGGGTGCCCGTCTCGTTATCGACCACGACGCTGTCGAACCCCTTGTGGCGCAGGTCGGCGTCGATGACCACCAGGGGGATGCCGGCGCTCTTGGCCTCGCGCCACAGCGCGTCGTTGGGCTCGGCGAGCATCACCGCCAGCCCGTCCACCAGCCCGAAGGCCAGGCTGCCCGTCTGCTCCTGCTCCGCGCGGGTTCGGGCTTCGGAACTGACGAGGAGGTGATACCCGAGTCGGCGAGCCTCGGCATCGGCGCCGCGCAGGAGTTCGGAGTAGAACTCGCCGTGGATATCGGGCAGCGCGATTCCCAGCACGTGGCTCTTGCTGGTCATGAGCCCCTGCGCGAATCGATTGGGACGGTATCCGAGTTGCTTGATGGCCTCGTGGACCCTCGCCGCGGTTTGGGGCGCGACAAGGTTGGCGTTGTTGAGCACCCGGCTGACGGTCGCGGTCGAGACCCCGGCCATCGCCGCGACGTCCTGGATGGAACTCTGGTGCTGGGCGGCCATCGCGATGACGGTAGGTGCCCGCCGGGCGGGCCGCCGATGCCAAGAAAAATGGAGCACGCCCGTAGAGGCGTGCTCCATCCGTGAACATCATGGGATACCTGGGGAGTTACTTGCCGCTCTTGAGGACCGCCTGCGCGCCCGCGAGGCGAGCAATCGGCACGCGGAAGGGCGAGCAGGAGACGTAGTCCATCCCGGCGCGGTGGCAGAACTGGACGGAGGCGGGGTCGCCGCCGTGCTCGCCGCAGATGCCGATCTTCAGCCCCGGGGCGGTGGCGCGGCCCTTCTCGATCGCCATGGTGACGAGCTGCCCGACGCCGGTCTGGTCGAGCGTCTGGAAGGGATCCCGCTCGAGCAGTTCGCGGTGGAGATAGTCGGGGAGGAAGTTGTTGATGTCGTCGCGGGAGAAGCCGAAGGTCATCTGGGTGAGGTCGTTGGTGCCGAAGGAGAAGAAGTCGGCGACTTCGGCGATCTCGTCGGCGGTGAGCGCCGCGCGCGGGACCTCGATCATGGTGCCGATCTTGATATCCAGCCGGGTCTTCCAGCCCATCTCGTTCTTGACCTTGGTGATGGTCTCTTCGGTCAGGTGGCGCAGGTAGGCCAGTTCCTTCTTCGTGCCCACGAGCGGGATCATGATCTCGGGGATGGCGCGGACGCGGGACTGGAGGCACTCGATCGTGGCCTCGACGATCGCGCGGACCTGCATCTCGAGGATCTCGGGATAGGTGACGCACAGGCGGCACCCGCGGTGCCCGAGCATGGGATTGGCTTCGTGCAGGGCCGCGACGCGCCGCTTGACCTTGTCGGTCGAGACGCCCAGCGTGCGGGCCATGTCCGCCTGGCTCTTGTCGTCCTGCGGGAGGAACTCGTGCAGCGGCGGATCGAGGAGCCGGATGGTAACGGGGAACCCGTTCATGGCCTGGAAGATGCCGACGAAGTCGTCCCGCTGGTACGGCAGGAGTTTGTTGAGCGCCTTGACACGGGCTTCGGGCGTCTCGGCGAGGATCATCTCCCGCATCGCGCGGATGCGGTCGCCCTCGAAGAACATGTGCTCGGTGCGGCACAGGCCGATGCCCTGCGCGCCGAACTCACGGGCCCGCTCGGCGTCGCGCGGCGTGTCCGCGTTCGTGCGGATGCCGATCGTCCGGTACTTGTCGGCCCACCGCATCACCTTCGCGAAGTCGCCCGACAGTTTGGGCTCCTGCGTCGCGATGGCGCCGGCCATCACCTCGCCCGTCGCGCCGTCGATCGAGATGACGTCGTCGCGCCCGAAGTGCTTCTTCCCGACCGTGAGCGTGCCCTTGGCCGCGTCGATGTGAATCTCACCGGCGCCGGCGACGCAGCACTTGCCCCATCCTCGGGCAACGACGGCGGCGTGGCTGGTCATCCCGCCGGTGCTCGTCAGGATCCCGCTGGCCGAGTGCATCCCGTCCACGTCTTCCGGAGAGGTCTCCTTGCGGACGAGGATGACCTTCTCGCCGCCGCGGGCGCGCCGGACGGCTTCGTCGGCGGTAAAGGCCGGCTTCCCGACCGCGGCGCCTGGCGACGCCGGCAGCCCGGTCGCGAGCACCTCCGCCTTCTTCTTGGCGGCGGGGTCGAAACTCGGGAGGAGCAACTGGATCAGGTCGCCCGCGGGGATGCGCATCACCGCGTCCTTCTCGGAGATCAGTTTTTCCTTCACCATGTCGCAGGCGATTCGGACCGCGGCGAACCCCGTCCGCTTGCCCGAGCGAGTCTGGAGCATGAAGAGCTCGCCGCGCTCGATGGTGAACTCGATGTCCTGCATCTCGCGGTAGTGCTTCTCGAGTTTGGTCTTGATCGCCAGGAGTTGCGAGTGGACCTTCTTGTTCCACTTGATCATCTCATCAACGGGCTTGGGCGTGCGGATGCCCGCGACGACGTCCTCGCCCTGCGCGTTGATCAGGAACTCGCCGTAGAACTTGTTCTCGCCGGTCGATGGATTGCGCGTGAAGGCGACGCCGGTCCCCGAATCATCGCCCATGTTGCCGAAGACCATCGACTGGACGTTCACGGCGGTGCCGTTGAGCCCGCTGATGTTCGCCAGCCGCCGGTAGGCGACGGCGCGGTCGGCGTTCCATGACTTGAACACGGCCTCGATCGCCAGTTCGAGTTGTTTGAACGGGTTCTGCGGGAAGACATCGCCGACGTACTTCTGGTACACCGTCTTGTAGACCTGGCAGAGTTCGACGATCCCCTCGGTCGGTACGTCGGTGTCCTCGCGGGCCTTGTACTTGATCTTGATCCTGCTGAAGGCTTCCTCGAAATGATGGTGATCGACGCCCATCACCACGTCGCCGAACATGTTGATCAGCCGGCGGTAGGCGTCGTACGCGAACCGGCGGTTGCCGGTTGAGGTGGCGAGCCCCTCGACGGCTTCATCGGTGAGCCCGAGGTTGAGGATCGTGTCCATCATGCCGGGCATCGAGACCGCCGCGCCGGAGCGAACGGAGACCAGCAGCGGGTTCGTCTTGCTGCCGAACACCTTCCCCGTCTCCTTCTGGAGCAGGTCGATGTTCTTCTGGCACTCGTTCATGAGCCCGGTGGGGAGGCGCTTGCCCGCCTTGTAATACGCGGCACAGGTGTCGGTCGTGATCGTAAAGCCCGGGGGAACGGGAAGCCCGATCGACGTCATGTCGGCGAGATTCGCGCCTTTTCCGCCCAGCAGGGCCTTCATCGACGGATTGCCTTCGGTCTTGGTCTTGCCGAAGTAGTACACGCATCGACCAGCCTTGCCGAGGGGTGCATCGGGCAACATGACATCAACCTTCCGTGACGGCTTCTTGTGAACCCCGTTTCCGGTGCCGTTGCTCTGGGCGTGCTGACGGGCCGAATCCTTGAGCGATCTGGTCATTGACGTGTGCCTCGAAAGAAATGGACTGTGGCGGCCGAATCACTGGGCGATGTCGTTCTCTTCAGGCCGCCGATGCGGCACCGACCCCTCGTGACAGTTCCAGTGGCGGACTCAGGTCCGCGCTTCATGCGGCAAACCGCACCTTTCGGATCACGGAGCATCCGATCAACCGCCGAACATCGGGCCCCGCTGGCTTGGTGGATAAGTATAGAACCGCAGGAATCCAAAGACGAGAGCAACCCGGATCGCGATGCGTCCACGGACTTTTTTCACCCGGCCACGGCTTGCCGCGCGTCCTCGCGGAACTCGATTCCGAGTCGTATTGTTCCGCATGCCTCAAATCGCTCGGCGTTCGGAGCCCGATGTCATTCGACTCGGGTACGTGAAGTACCTGAACACGCTGCCCCTGGTGGAGGGGCTGGGCGCATGCCGGGACGTGTCGCTGCACGCCGCGGTGCCCTCGCACCTGATCGACATGCTCGAAGCAGACGAGATCGACATCGGGTTGGTCTCGCTCATCGACGCGGCACGATCCCGCACCGAGTTGGCTCTGCTGCCGGTCGGGATGATCGGGTGTGACGGACCGACGCTGACGGTGCGTCTGTTTTCATCGACGCCGATCGATCGCATCCGCGTGGTGCACGCGGATGCGGACAGCCACACGTCCACGTGCCTGGTAAGCGTGTTGCTGCATGCGATGCACGGCGTGCGGGTGACGGTGGTGCCGTTCGACGCGCGAGAGCGCATGCCGCTGGGCCCCGAGGGGCGCCTGAATGGCGAGGGCGAGAGCGCGACCGCCGAGGCGCCCGAAGCGACGCTGCTGATCGGAGACAAAGTGGTGACGGACGCGCCGTCTTCGGAGAAATATCCATACCAACTCGACCTCGGCGAGGCATGGAAGCGCCTGACCGGATTGCCGTTTGTCTACGCGGTGTGGATGTGCACGCGCGAGCGTGCGCACGAGGAGCGGGTGCGGCTGGCGGCGGCGCTGTTGGAACGACAACGGCTGCATAACTCGACGCGGCTGGACTGGATCGTGTCAACGCGCGCGGCGGAGCGGGCCTGGCCCGATGACCTGGCGCGGGTATACGTCGGGTCGCTGCTGCGGTATGAGGTGGACGACGCCGCTCGGGAATCCGCGGAGCGGTTCCTGGCGATGTCGGCGCAACTCGGGTTGTGCCCCGCCCCACCGACCGGAGGAGCCTCGCTCAACTGGGCCCGGTAGCGCGCCCGTGGGCGAAAAAGAGTCAGGGGAGTGTGACCATCAGTTTTGCTGAGCCACCGGGCAAGCGGTCGGTGAGAGCGCTCGGTGGCCTGGCGCAATCTCCGGTGGCGTGGGCCATAAGACCACGCACGCTCCCCCTTCCCTCCCCGCCGGTTCGCGCCGGGCGGCTCAGATGAAAACTGCATGGTCACACCCAGTCAGGGTGCACGGGCCGTTCGCGGCACATCCCGCCGTACGATAACGAATGAGCGATCTGCACAATCCAGCCCGCGCCAAGCGCGTGGCGGTGCTCGGGTCCGGCCAGATGGGCCTGGTGTGCGCCGGGATTCTGACCGCCGCGGGCGACGCGGTGACGCTGTGGTCGCACAGCGACGACGAGGCGGGAGAACTAACGCAGACGCGCCGCTCGCCTCGGCTGGAGGGCTTTGCCCTGCCCGACGTGGTCCGGGTCACGTCGCGCCTGGCCGACGCGGTCGGTCACGCCGACCTAGTCGTGTCGGCGATCCCCGTGCAGTTCATGCGACAGGTCTGGGCGAGCATCGGACAGTCGCATTCGCTGCCGGCCCGGGCGTCGATCGTCTCGGTGGCCAAGGGGGTCGAGAACGGCTCGCTCCTTCGCCCGACGCAGATCATCGGCGCGTGCCTGCGGGACGATCCGGACGCGCGCCCTCGCTCGGTCGGCGTGCTGAGCGGACCCACCATCGCGTCGGAACTGGCGCGATGCCTCCCGGCGACCATGATCGCCGCCAGCGACACCCCGGAGTGTGCCGTCGAACTTCAACATCGTTTCGGATGCAGTTGGCTTCGCATCTACACGAGCGAAGACCTGCTGGGCGTAGAACTGGCGGGCGCGTCGAAGAACGTGATCGCCATGGCCGCCGGCATCCTCGACGGCCTGCAGGCCGGGTACAACGCCAAGTCGGCCCTGCTGGCGCGCGGCCTGGCGGAGATCACCCGGCTCGGCACGGCGATGGGCGCTAATCGAGAGACCTTCTTCGGGCTGGCCGGTGTCGGTGACCTCGCTACCACCTGCTTCTCCCCGGAAGGACGCAACCGGTCATGCGGCGAGGCGCTCGGACGCGGCGAAAAACTCCACGACTACCTCGGACGCATCTCCTCGGTCGTCGAAGGCGTCGCGACCACCAAGTCGCTGGTGGACCTGGCGGCGAAGTACCGCGTGGACATGCCGATCACGCAAGCCGTGCATGCCGTTCTGTTCGAGGGGCTTGATCCGATCGATGCGATCGCGCGGTTGATGAGCCGCGAACTCAAGGCAGAGCGAATGTAATCTCGCTCCCTACCGGCGCCGGCGCCGCGCACTTGCCGCCAGCGATCCGATCAGGCCCACGACCGCGCCGGCCGGGGCCGGCACCGGCGCGCCGACCGTGATCACCCCGTCAACGTCGTACCCGTCCGCGTCCTGTGGCAGCAGGTCCGGGTTGCAGCGATCCTGGATCATCAGGAAGTTGTAGAAGGTCGTGCCCGACTGGATATTCGCAGGCCCCAGCGGCATGAGCACGTCGTCCTCCGTATTCTGACGGATCCCCAGCGAGTAGTACTGCGCCGTGTCCCATGACGGTCCGACGCCCACAAACACTTCGCACGCTTCGGGGTGCAGCGCCGGGTTGTTATACGTCGTCTCGACGATCTGGACGTATTCCATGAAGGCCTGATCGAACCCGAGCACCAGCGTGCCGCCGAACCCGATGGAGACGAAGTTGACATAGTCGGCGTTCTGCGGCGCGCCCAGCGCCTGCGCCGGGTCTGATCGCTCGGCAACGACCGGCGCACCGTTGGATTGCGTGCCTTGCGCGAAGTGCTCGACCCGCGACGCATTGATGATGGACGCCTCGGCGGCACTGACGGCGAGCAGACAGCCCGCCGCGCAGACGATCGCGCGGTTCCTTGCGAACATCGTTGCTTCCTTTCTTCTCAATTCTGCAAACTGACCGTCTATCAACTATGCCCCGGCTGCCCTGCGCCGCAAGCGCATCGGCAAGTTCTTGGCTCGCGCGGGATCGGACATCCGGCACACCCTTGCCCACTTGCCGCGCCGCTCGAGTCGCGCAGGCGATAACCAGGCCCCGGCGACACACGGTTGCACCGGCATCGCCTGCGCGCTCGACGCGGCCACCTCGTAGAACCGACTTGTAGAGACGAGCCCTTGCTCGATGAGAGACGGTGAATGAATCCCACGCAACCCGAGAAACGGTGCACGCCGCGGAACCGGCATAGATCACCGAAAAGACATACGCGATGCGGCGGAGCACAGTTTCACCATGTGCTCGATGCAAGCGAGTACATTATGTCATGCGTCCCAGAACCCACATCCGATGATGCCCGGGACGTTCGAGTTCGCCGCACTCGCCCCGCGCTCCGAACCGGCAAACAATCACGCGGATGCTCGCCAGCGCCATACCCAACCTCGCCGAATGGGCCGCCGCCTGGCTCGTCGCCTATCTCGTGGGTTCCATCCCGTTCGGAGTTGTCATCGCTCGCTCTCGCGGCGTGGACATCCGTCAGCATGGTTCCGGCAACATCGGCGCGACCAACGTCGGGCGCGTCCTGGGCCAGCGGCTCGGGCTGCTCTGCTTCCTGCTCGACCTGCTCAAGGGGCTCATCCCGAGCGTCCTCGCCGGGTGGCTCATGGGGATCTTCGCCGCCGGCTCCCACCCGCCGCTGCAAACCCTCGCCTGGCTGGCTGTTCCGGTGGCCGCGATCGCCGGGCACATGTTCCCGGTGTGGCTGCGGTTCCGCGGCGGCAAGGGCGTCGCGACGGGTCTTGGCGCGCTGGTGGGAATCTTCCCGGTCCTCACCGCCGCCGCGCTGGCCGTCTTTGGGATCTGGGTCCTGTGCGCCCGCATCACGCGGTACGTGGGCATCAGTTCGTGCGTCGCCGCGCTGCTGATGCCGTTCTTTGCGGGCGTGTCGAGCGTGGTGAGTCAGTATGTCTCCCATGCCCGCGCCGCCGCCGCCAACGCAAGGGCTTCTCACTCATTCTCGATCACAGGGGCCGCGTCGAACGCCTGGCCGTACATCGTCGTCACCGCCTTGCTCGCGGCCTTGGTCATCTACAAGCATCGCGGCAACATCCGGCGCACGATCGAAGGCACCGAGATGAAGATCGGTGAGCGCGTCCAGGTCTGATCGACGACCGCGCCGCCGCGCTCCCCGGCTCGCCCGCTCCGTGATCACCCGCCCGGGCGGTTACACTCCCCGCATGAATCCCATCTCACGCCTGAGCGTGCTGACACTCGGCCTCGGACTCGCGGCGTGCCCCCACGCGTCGGCGCAGCCAAACGCGCCCGCGTACCTGCGATGCGAATACCTGACTCAGCCAACCTGCGTCGAAGCCGCCCGGCCTCGATTCTGCTGGGAGGTCAGCGACCCGCGGCCCGGCGCCGTGCAATCCGCCTACGAAATCATCGTCGCGCCGGCCCCCTTGCACGCGGATGATCAGCCCGACCGCGACGCGGCCATCTGGCGCTCCGGAAAGGTCGAGTCGCCCGACACTTGCCAGGTGGAGTACGCCGGCTCTCCGCTGAAGCCCGCCACGACGTACTCATGGATTGTCCGAACCTGGGATGCCCAGGGCAATCCCTCGCCGTGGAGCAGCCCGGCCAACTTCACCACCGCCCTCCCCGCGAAGGACTGGCACGCGGACTGGATCGGCGACGCGACGCCCCCTCCCGCGCCCGCTCGGGCCAACAACGGCTTCCACACGCAGTTCGCAAACGAGTTCCTCGCCACCAAGTGGGTCTTGATCGACCTGGGCGCCCAAAGGACCATCGATGCCGTGCGCCTCTGGCCGGCGCGGCCGTACGACTTCTCCCCCGACAGTCCCGGCTTCTGTTTCCCGCGCCGGTTCCGTGTCGAAGTCGCTCCCGCTGCCGAGCCGGAAAACTGGTCGCAGGTGTACGAACTGATCGAATCTGATCAGCCAAGCCCGGGCACGAACCCCGTCGAGATTGCGTTCAACCCGGTGACGGCTCGCTACGTGCGCGTGGTGCTCGTCATGCTGCGCGAAGCGACGCCCGGCAAGTTCGCCGCCGCCCTGGCGGAGATGCAGGTTCTCTCCGGCGGCGACGTCGTATCGCAGGGCGCGTCTGTCCGGGCTTCGGACTCCATTGAGACCGGGCCATGGGGAACATCCAACCTCACCGACGGGGACCTCGTCTCGCACAACACTCGAGGCTGGGAATCGCTCCCCGCGCCGATGTTCCGCAAGGATTTCACCCTCTCCACCTCCCCGGTCCGCCGCGCCACCCTCTACGCCTCGGCGCTGGGCGTGTACGAAGCCCGCATCAACGGCGCGCGGGTCGGGGAACAGCAACTCGCCCCGGAATGGACCGACTACCTCACGCGCGTGCAGTACCAGGCCTATGACGTCACCCCGCTGCTTCGCGCCGGCGCCAATGCGATCGGCTTCATCGTGGGCGACGGCTGGTACGCCGGACGCCTGGGCATGGCGCAGAGTTTCACCCCCGACAAGCGTCCGCGTGCCGTGTACGGCCGTCAGCCCAGGCTGCTCGCGCACGTGCGCGTCGAGCACGCCGACGGCTCGATCGAGTCGATCGTCACCGATTCAACCTGGCTCTCCACGATCCAGGGGCCGGTGGTTGCCTCGGACCTCCTCGACGGCGAGTCGTTCGACGCGCGCCGCCAGATCCCGGGTTGGGATCAACCGAACTTCTCAGGTGACGCCGCGTCCGGCTGGAATCCCGTGGTCCCCGACTCGACCGTCAAAACCGCTCTGGTCGCTCAGATCAACGAGCCGATCCGGGCCCGCGAGACGATCAAGCCTCGCTCCATCGCTGTACCCGCCTCCGGGGTCTTCGTCTTCGACCTCGGGCAGAACATGCCGGGCTGGTGCCGCATCACGGTCAAGGGCGACCCCGGCTCGGTCGTCACGCTCAGGCACGTCGAAGCCGTCAGCGACAACGGGATGATCTACACCGCCAACCTGCGCGGCGCCCCGCAGGTCGATCACTACACGCTCCGCGGCGATCCCGCCGGCGAATCCTGGGAGCCCCGCTTCACCTACCACGGCTTCCGCTTCGTCGAATGGACCACCCAGGGACGCTGCGACCCCCCCACCATCGACTCACTCGCCGGCGTCGTCGTCTGCTCCGATCCGCCCGTCGTCAGCACCTTCGAGTGCTCGAACCCGATGCTGAACAAACTCTGGAGCAACATCCTCTGGACCCAGCACGCGAACATGATGAGCGTCCCCACCGACTGCCCCCAGCGCGACGAGCGCCTCGGGTGGATGGGCGACATCCTCGCCTTTGCGCCCAATGCCTGCTTCAACAAGGACATGGCCGCCTTCATCGCCAAGTGGTCACGCGACGTGCGCGACGCGCAGGCCGACGACGGCCGCTTCCCCGATATCGCCCCGCACCCCTACGGGAAGAACGAGCGCTTCACCGGCGTCCCCGCCTGGGGTGACGCCGGCGTCTTCGTCCCCTGGACGGCCTACCTCTTCTACGCCGACACGCGGCTCATCGCCGATCAGTTCGAGGCCGCCCGACGCTGGGTCGATTGGATCCACTCAAACAACCCCGACCTGCTGTGGAAGAACAAACGTCACAACGATTACAACGACTGGCTCAACGGCGACACGCTCATCAAGGACGGCTGGCCGCGAAAAGGCGCCAACGTCCCCAACGACGTCTTCGCCACCGCCTTCTTCGCCCGTTCCACCTGGATCGTCAGCCAGATGGCCCGCGTTCTGGGCGACAAGCCCGCCCAGGAGAAGTACGCACGCCTGTACTCCAGCATCCGCCAGGCGTTCATCAACAACTACGTCGGCGATGACGCCCAGATGCCCGGCGACACCCAGGCCGGCTACGCGCTGGCGCTCGCGTTTGACCTGCTGCCCCCCGATCGGCGGGACTCCGCGGTGCGCCGACTCGTCGCCGGAATCCAGACGTACGACAATCACCTCTCGACCGGGTTTCACTCGACGCATCACGCGATGCTCCAACTCACGGCCGCCGGACGCACCGATCTGGCGCACCAGATCGCCGCCAACACCACCTTCCCCTCATGGGGATACTCCATCGAGAACGGCGCGACGACGATCTGGGAGCGATGGGACGGGTACGTCAAGGGCCGGGGCTTCCAGGACCCCGGCATGAACTCGCTCAACCACTGGGCCCTGGGCTCCGTCGGCGAATGGATGATGCGCACTATCGTCGGCATCAGCCTCGACGAGTCCTCGCCGGGCTTCTCGGCGTTCACCATCGCGCCTCGTCCGCCCGCGGACGGATCTCTCTCCCGCGCCGCCGGCTCGTACCGCTCCATCCGCGGCACCATCCGCTCTTCATGGCAGCGCGAACGCGACGGCGCCACCTCGTACGTCATGACCATCCCGCCCAACACGTCCGCCACCGTGTGTCTACCCGTCGCGCCGGGCGCTTCCGTCACCGAGTCCGGGCGCGCGATCGACAAACACCCATTGCTTCGCACGATCGGCATCAACCCACCCCGCGGCACCGACGGTCCACAACTGCTCCTGCACGCACCCGCCGGCACGTACACGTTCATCGTGAAATGACCGACGGACCTTTGCGGAGCCGGGCCGAACTGGCCGCACGTCGGAGATGGACCACAACGTACCGCCGGCGCCCGTCAAAAAGATGGAGCGCTCCGGCGACGATCATTCCTATGCTGCCGCCATGCTCGTCTCGTCCGTCCCGACGCGCCCCACGTCGCTAGAACAACTCATCTCGACCGAACTCTGCGCCCGGCTGGACCGGATCGACATCCTCAGCCGAAAGATCTTCGCCGGAAAACTGCACGGCGAACGCCGCTCCAAGCGCCGCGGACAGTCCGTCGAGTTCGAAGACTACCGCAACTACGTACCCGGCGACGATCTGCGCCACGTCGATTGGAACATCTTCGCGCGCCTCGAAAAGTTCTTCATCAAGATCTTCCAGGAAGAGGAAGACCTCTCCGTCCACATCGTGCTCGACGCCACCGCGTCCATGGACTCCCCGGCTCCCCCGCGCGCCAGCAAACTCGCGCTGGCCATGCGGCTCGCCATGGCGCTGGCGTACATCGCGATCGTGAACAACGACCGCGTCAGCGTCAGTATCTTTGACGGCCGATCGATGGCGCGGCTCGGCCCCCTCCGCGGCCGGCGCCACGTTCAACGCGTCGGCGCTTTTCTCCTCACGCAGACCCAGCCCGCCGGGGTCTCCCCCGCCACCTCCACGACCGACCGTGATCCGCCCGATACCATCGAGACCTTCCCGAACGACCCGGCCCCGGTCGGCTCGCCCGCGGGCCTCTCCAAGGGAGACTTCACCGGCTGCCTTCGGACCATCGCAGCGTCTCGCTCCGGCAAGGGCGTCATGATCGTGCTGTCTGACTTCCTGATCCCGGGCGGGTACCAGGACGGGCTCCGCATGCTCGCCGGCGGCGGGATCGCCGGCGCGTACGACACCTATTGCCTCCAGATCCTCTCTCCGGGCGAACTCGACCCCTCCGCCGAGCGCACTCAGACCCGCCCCGGCAACGACGATCAACGACAGTCACCGGGAAGCGATCTGGTCGGCGACATGCGCCTGGTCGATGCCGAGACCGGGCGCGCGACCGAAGTCACACTGACCGCCGACGTCATCCGCGTCTACCGCAAGGCGGTGAACGCTTACGTCGAAGAACTCAAGGCGTTCTGCCTGGCGCGCGACATCAGTCACGGCCTGATCCGCTCGGACGCCGACGTCGAGAGCCTGCTGCTGGATTACTTGCGAAAACGAGGACTGCTGCGATAGATCCATCGGTGGAACCGGCCTGCCCCCGGCCTCCGCGGGCGCGTCGTGACTCCGTACGACAACGCCAGATCGCCTTCCACTCATCGTGGAGCGGGCGTCCAGCCCGTCCCTTCAAGCCTCTTCCACGATCTGGCGTTGTAAAGTCAGCACCCGCCGAAGAACGCCGCGAGGAAATCGAAGAAATCCTGCGAGTCCGTCACACCGTTGTGATTGAAGTCCGCGTTCCCGCTGAAGAACGCGGCCACGAAGTCAAAGAAGTCCTGCGAGGTCACCGACCCGTCCATGTTCCAATCGCCCGGGCATGCTCCCCCACCCGGCACCGGCACGCCGGGGACGGTCACGGTGCTCGGATCCCCGGCGTCGCCGGGCTTAAAGAGTTCAATGACGGCATCGCCGGTCGCCGGCGGGACCGTCGCCTTGAACCGGAAGTTATACAGCGTTCCCCAGCGCAGCGCGTTGGCGCTCTGATTCTGCGCGAACGTCTGCGTTGACCATGCGACCTGGCCCGGGGAGACGGAACTCGTCCAATCCGTCCCGTCGAAGTTGACCCCGCCGGGGCCGTCGCCGGAGTGGTACGCCACGTCATGGAACCCCGGTTCGGTGACGGACGCGCCGACCGACGTGGGGACGGTGAACGAGCGGGCCGACCGGTTGGCGTTCAAGTTGAAGACGGCGTACTCATAACTCCACGTCCCGTTGCCGTTGTCCGTGACCTTCGCCGAAACAATGAACCGCGACGCGATGCCGCTCTCCACGTAATCGGCATTGACCTCGGTCACGGCCGGATCCGTGTCCTTCCAGGCCTTGATCGCCGGGCGTGTGCGCGCGGTCGGCCCGCTGCTGACGGGAGTGGAGGTCGCGCTGGCGATGGTGATGGGGCGGTACGAGTAGTTGTTCAGGCCGTTGCCCGCCGGCGCGTCGTCGGTTGAGATGTACGCCGCCTCGAAGAAGTACAGCGCACCGGGGTTCAGCGTCGGATTGATGTCGGTCGTCGCGGCCTGGATGCGCCGCCCGATCGTCGCCGGGGCGGGGGGGTTGTTAAAGAACGGATACGGGTAGGCGCCGGTCGTGGCATTCACCTGCCACTTGGGACCCAGCAGCGTGACATCTCCCGCCTGCGAAGCGGAATATGGGTCCGAGCAACCCACCCCCAGGATCTGACCCAGGTGTCCGTTGCACACCCCGCAGATCCCGTTGTCCACCGTCCCGAACGTGTGCTTGAGCCACGATTGACCGAGTTGCTCGAACCGGCCGTCCATCAGCCGGTAGATGCCCTGGGCGATGAGCGGATGCTGGTTGGTGTCGCGGTCCCAGATGGCGTCCTCGGTGCCGATGTTGCACGACGTGGTCCCGACGGAGTACGCGGTGATCCCCCCGACCGCGCCCCACCGGATGATGCTCGTGATGTCGCCGACGATCACGTCGGGCCCGGTGTTCGGCGGGTCCGTGTACTGCAGGTTGACCGTGAACGAGCCGCTGGCCCCGTTGAACCCCGAGATCCGCAGGTAGTACGTCTGGCCCGCCGAAACCACCAGCGACACGGTCGTGCGTTGCCCGCACGAATCGTCGAGGCACACCAGTTCATTTCCCGCGCTGCCCGGGCACCCCGAATGGATCGAGAGCACCGTGTCCCAGGACGCCAGGCCGCACGTCGAGGCCACGAACGTGGCGCTGCCGGGTGCCGTGAATTGGAGCCAGACGTCCCGCGTCGAGGCGGACTGTCCGCACGAGGCCGAGCCGTCGTTGGTCGCGGTCGCGGTCGTCCCGGAGTACGAGCCCGGCACGGCGACGCTTGGCGCGCTCGCGCACGTGTCCGCCGGCGCTTGCCCGCGGGCGGGTGCGACCAGTCCGACCGAGACGAGCACGGGTACTGACCAGGCGGCGAACCGGGTGAGATGCGTCATCATGGATGCTCCAAAGCAGTATGGCACAGCCGGCCGCCCCGGACCGCCTGTCCGTTTCAAGGTACAGGACAACCCGCCCCCGTGCAACCCCACCCGGGCAGATTCGAACAACTCCGACTCCTTACCCAAGCCCACGGACGCGGATTCCGCTCCGCCCGTCGGTTTTTCGATCCGCCGGCACATTGCTCTTGAATCCCCGGCCTGTTTCTGTACGCTCGGGTCTGATGCACCTCGTTCTTGAAAGGAGTACCAATGCGTCGAATGTGGCAATGGGTGGGGACTCTGGCGATCGGCTTGGCGGCCGCCGCTCACGCGCAGGTGGAGGAAAACTTTGACTCCCAGGCCTCGCCGGTCTGCCGCCCCTTCCCCTCCGACTCCTGGGAGCAATGGGCCGGGAGTTCCGATGTCTGCGGCGAACTCACCAGCGCCGTCTCCTTCTCCCCGCCCTTCTCATTACGAATCGTCGGCGCCACCGGCGGCTCCGGCGGACTCGGCGACGACACGGTCTTGCGATTCGGCCCGTTCGAAGGGGGGCGATGGGTGTTCCGGATCATGACCTTTGTCCCCTTCAGCGCCGCCGGGATCGGGTACGTCAACGTGCTCAACACCTACGACGATCCCGTCGGCGCACCGCCCAACACCTACCGCTGGTCGCTCCAACTTCGCTTCGACGCCAACGCCGGCCTGGTCCGGTCGGACTTCGATAACAACACCATCCCCCTCATCCGTGGCCAGTGGGTCGAGCTGCGCGCCGAGATCGACCTCGACGCCGATTCCGTCGACGTCTTCTACAACGGCGTCGAGTTCGTCTCGGACAAGAGCTGGATCAACGGCGTGTCCACCGGCGGACTTCCCAGGATCCAGGCCGTCGATCTCTACGGCGGCGAGCCCTCCACCATGGGCACCACCGGCATGTTCTTTGACGACCTGCTCATCCAGCGACGTTCCACGCCGGGACCATGCCTGTGCGACATCAACGCCAGCGGCAGCGTCAACTCCCAGGACTTCTTCGACTACCTCGGCCTCTTCTTCGGATCGGATCCCCGCGCCGACCTCAACGGCGACGGCGCCGTCACCTCGCAGGACTTCTTCGACTTCCTTGCCTGCTTCTTCTCCCCCTGCCCGCCCCCGCCACAGACCGATTTCGAGCGCTTCATCAGCACCGACCCGGGCACCGCTGACGTCGGCTATCTGAACCTCTACCTGGGCGGCGAGCATTCGTTCCCCACCCTGCTGCAACTCCTGCAAACCCCCGGCGAGTTCCACGGCCGCTACCACATCAGCCCGCGCGTCTCGATCAACGTCGACCGGATGCCCTCGATTTCGATCACCGCCTTGGGGCTGATCGAAGGCATCCTCAAGGCCCGGCTCGCCCCGCACGTCCAGCCTCGGCTCACCTCCATCTCCCCCAGGCCCAGCGACGCCCTGCTCGCCGAGGCCATCGATGCCTACGTGCAGTTCATCCTCGAAGCCGGCACGTTGCCGCTCCAGCAGATCCGACTCCTCCCCCACCCGCTGCTGGGGCATGACCTCTTCTGGTTCGGGCCCGCCTTCATCGATTTCCTCCAGGAACTCCTGGTCGGAACGAAAGTCCCCGGTTCCGCGACCTACTACCACCCCCGCACCGGCTGCGGCGGGATCGACGGGCCCGATGCCGGCGGCGCTCCAGACCCCTACGCGTGGGTCTATCGCCCCGCCATTCCCGGCGGGCCCACGCCATACAACTGCATGGCCTGGGGATTCAAGTGCCAGACCGACCGCTGGATGTGGCCCGTCAAGGCGCCCGCCGCCGGCGGCATCCAGCCGATCCTGATGGACTACGGCTACAACCCCACGTGCGTCTCGTGCGACGGTGAGTGCCCCGCCGGCCACGGCGAGAAAATCATGCTCATCTATCACATGCCCAACATCATCGGCCCCTACCCCTGCATCAACCCTGTCAACGACCTGGTGCATGTCATGAAACAGCAGGGCGACGGCACCGGACGCTGGACCAGCAAGAACGGCCAGACCGAGCGGTACAACGACATCATCGATCCCATCGCCTTCAACAACCGCCACTACCCGCCCGGAATGGGACAGCGCCTCGAAGTCCGCTGCTTCTGCAGGTAATCCCCCTTCCAACCCCCTCCATGTCCACCGGCCGGGCGCGACCTCAAGCGCGCCCGGCCGCTTGCATTCCAGCACCGCCCCCAATCTACACTTGGCCCATGAACCTGACCGACCTTCAACACGCGCTGCAGCGCCGCCACATCGATGCCTGGCTCATCTACGACTTCCGCGGGTCCAACTCCGTCCTGCCCCTCCTGCTCCCCGCGCCCCCCGCGCACAAGCGAACCACCACCCGCCGAACGTTCTACTTCATCCCCAGCCGCGGCCAGCCCACGCTCCTGGTTCACTCCCTCGACGCTAACCAGTTCGAAGCCGGCTCACTCCCACCCGGCGTCGAACGGCGAATCTTCCTCTCCTGGCGCGACCTCCGCGCCGAACTGGAGCGCCTGCTGCTGGGCCGGTCCCGCGTCGCGATGGAATACTCACCAGGAGGGTCGCTCCCCGTGGTGTCCATGGTCGATGCCGGCACGATCGAACTGATCCGCTCGATGGGCGTGGACGTGGTCTCGTCCGCCGACGTCATGCAGGACGCGGTCGCCGTCTGGTCCGCCGACGCCGTCAAGACCCACCTGGAAGTTTCCAAGCAGACCGTCGAGATCGCCCGCGGGGCCTTCGCCTTCATCGGCGAGCGCCTCCAGTCGCGCCAGACCGTCAACGAGCACCACGTGCAGCAGTGGATCCTCCAGCGTTTCGCGTCGCTCGGACTCGAAACGCCCGACGGCCCCATCGTCGCCGCCAACGCGCACGCCGGCGACCCGCACTTCGAGGTCTCCGCCCAGAACCCCGCGCCGATCGTCCCCGGCGACTGGGTCCTGATCGACCTCTGGGCCCGCCGGCCCGGCGACTCCAATATCTTCTCCGACATCACCTGGACCGGGTACGTCCGCCGCGCGTCCCACGATCGTCCCAGCGACCGACACCGCCTGGTGTATGACACCGTCGCCGCGGCGCGCGACGCCGCCGTCCGGCTCGCCCAGGAATCCTGGCGCGCCGGCCTCCCCGTCCAGGGCTGGCAACTCGACGACGCCGCCCGCGGCGTCCTCACCCGCGCCGACTCCGGCCGACTCGCCCAGTTCATCCGGCATCGCACCGGACACAGCCTGAGTCCCGGCCCGCGCGTCCACGGCGTCGGCATGAACCTCGACAACTTCGAGACCCACGATACCCGCTCCATGACCCCGGGGATCGGATTCACCGTCGAGCCAGGCCTCTACCTCCCCGAGTTCGGCGTCCGCTCCGAGGTCAACGTCTACGTCGATCCCGGCATCGGTCCCATCGTCACCGGCGAAACGCAGCAGGAGATCGTGCTCATCTAGCCGCCGAGCCTCGACACCGCATGCTGGTCGCACTCTTCATCACCTGCCTGACAGACCAGTTCTACCCCCGCGCCGGCGAGGCCGTCGTGCGACTCCTGGAACACTTCGGTTGCCGCGTTGCCTTCCCGTCCGCGCAGACCTGCTGCGGGCAGCCGATGTACAACAACGGCTACCACGATTCCGCCCGCGCGCTGGCCCGGCGCATGACCCGCGTCTTCCGCGACTTCCAGCACGTCGTCACGCCCTCCGCGTCGTGCGCCGCGATGCTCCGTATCCACACCCTCGAACTCTTCGAGCCCGGTTCCCCGGATCACCGCGCGGCGGCGGCACTCGCCGGCAAGGTCCGCGAGTTCTCTGAGTTCCTCTCGGATGTCCTCAAGATTGATCCGTCGTCCATCAGCCGCGCCGCGACCTCTCCTCGCCCGTCGGTGGTCGTGCATGAATCCTGCCACGGCCGCTCGCTCCACCTCCAGGGTCGGCATCCATCGCTGCTGCGCGATTCCGGCGCGGCCGACCTTCGTCCGATGGCGCACGCCGAGCAGTGCTGCGGCTTCGGTGGCACCTTCTCCGTGAAATACGCGGACACCTCCACCCTGCTGGCTCGCGACAAGGTCGATGCCATCAGGAACGCCGGCGCCGACGCCGTCGTGTGTTCCGATGCCGGCTGCGCGATGAACATCTCCGGCGCCTGTCGTCGCGCCGGGGTACGGGCGCGGGTGGTCAGCCTCGCCGAGGTCCTGGCGGAGTCCCTGGGGCTCATGCCGGCGCCCGCGGAATCAAGCCGCGCCCCCCTCCCGCAAACCGCGCCGTGCGACGCACATCCGCCCGCGCCCGCCGCGGCGACCCCGCCGACGGTCCCCGATCAAAGCCCCCTTTTTCCCCGGCTTCCGTACGACATGAAGCCCGCGGCGGCCCGCGCTTCGCGCGATCTCCAACTCCAGCAGTTCGTCAATAGCGCCACCCGCCTCAAGGACTCCGCCCGCGTGCGCGTCTGCCAGGACGCATTTGGCGCCTCGTACGACGACCTGCGCCGCCTCGCCGGCGACATCAAGCAGCACACGCTCGACCACCTCGATCACTACCTCGACGAGTTCGTCTCGCGCGCCCAGACCGCCGGCTGCCGGGTCCACTTCGCCCCCGACGCCGACCACGCCCGCCGCATCTCCCTCGACATCGCTCGCGGCGGCGGCGCACGCCGGTGCGTCAAGAGCAAGTCGATGGCGACCGAAGAGATCCACCTCCTGCCGGCTCTCCAGGAGGCCGGGGTCCACACGCTCGAAACCGACCTGGGCGAGTTCATCATCCAACTCGACGGCGACGCGCCTTCGCACATCGTCACGCCGATGATCCACAAAGACCGCGCCGCCGTCGCCCGTGCGTTCCAGCGAGAACTCGGCGCCCCGTACACCGAAGACCCGCAGACGCTCACCATGATCGCCCGCGAACACTTGCGCCAGGCCTACCGCCAGGCCGATCTGGGCATCAGCGGCGCCAACTTCCTCATCGCCGACACCGGCTCCATCGTCATCTGCACCAACGAGGGCAACGCCGACTTCTGCGTCGCTGGACCCAAGGTCCACATCGTGCTGGTCGGCATCGAGAAAGTGCTGCCGCGACTCTGCGACCTGCCCCTCTACCTCAAACTCCTGGCACGCAGCGCCACCGCCCAGCCCATGACCGTCTACACCACGCTCATCACCGGCCCCCGCCGGTCCGCCGACACCGACGGCCCCGATGAGGTGCACATCGTCCTGCTCGATAACGGCCGCTCCAGCATGCTCGCCGGAGAGGCCAGCGAACTGCTCCGCTGCATCCGCTGCGGCGCGTGCCTTAACGCCTGCCCGGTCTATCGCAAGGTCGGCGGCGGTCACGCCTACGGCTCGGTCTACTCCGGTCCCATCGGCGCAGTCCTCACCCCGCACCTCAAGGGCGCCGCCAACTACCCCGATCTCCCCCACGCCAGTTCCCTCTGCGGCGCGTGCTTCGACGCCTGTCCCGTCCACATCGATATCCCCAAACACCTGGTCCGCCTGCGATCACAGATGGTCGCATCCGGCGAGTCGTCGTGGGCCGAGCACGCGATGATGCGCACGTGGGGATGGTCGATGCGCTCGTCCGCGGCATACGCCGGGGCATCGTTCGTCGCCCGCCTCGCCGCTTCACTCTTGGCCAAGCCTGATCCCGCCGGCACGCCAAACGAGCCTGAATCCCTTGACGCGCCACCAAATGCCGAGGCGAGCCGTTGGTTCGCCGCCGCCCCCGGTCTGCTATCACACTGGACCCGCACCCGCGATCTCCCGGCTCCCGCTCCACATCCGTTTCGACACTGGTGGACACAGCGCCCAGCCTCGCACCCGTAGCCCCGCATGAGCCCACACCCGGCCCGCAACCCCGCCAGCCACGACTCGCTGCCCAACCGCGAGACCTTCTTCGCGCGTCTCCGGGCTGCCCTCGACGCCGTGGCTCCGTGCGAAGCGAGGCAGGCCCGCCGCGTCCCCGATCTTGCCTCCCTCACGGCCGCTCGTGATCGCGCCGCGCGCCTGTGCCGTCACACCGAGGACCTTCCCGCCGTGTTCTCGCGCAGCGCGCAGCAGGTCGGCATGCGGGTCGTCCGCGTGGTCGAGCGCGACATCTCGCTCGTGCTCGAATCCGAACTTCGGCGAACCTCCCCCGACGACGCGCCCATCGCGGTGTTCGTACGCGATTCATCCCACGACCAGATGAGCCGGGCGGCCGTCGAATGCACTGGGCGGCGTCTCCTTGTGCCGCCCGCCGCCACCTTCGACGCTCTATACGACGCCGCGGCTTCCATCACCGATGTCCAGGCCGCCGTCGCTGAAACCGGTTCCATCGTGATCGCTTCTGACCCGGCCCACTCCCGCGGGTGCTTTCTCGTCCCCCCAGTTCACATCGCCCTGATTCGCGCTTCTCAGATCGTCCCAGACCTGGTCGATCTCTTTCCTCCCCATGCCCCCCAGCCCCCGACCTCGATCGTCCTTGTCACCGGCCCGAGTAAGACCGCCGACATCGAAGGAATCCTGATCACCGGCGTTCACGGACCGCGCGAAGTTGTCATTTTGATCATTGAATAAAAAAATCACGCCGAAGGACGAGCAAACGGGCTCGTTACCACCTTCGGCGTGACCAGCGGATCAACGGATCATCATATCTTCTATTAGACCGATTTCAACCCCCCGTGGCCTGAATTTTCTGATTTGGCCCCACTCCGATGCTCGATCGGAGTCGAAACGCAATCGATTGATTCGGAGCCCGAATCGCCTATCCTTTCGGCCCGAACGCAAGGAGTCCGCCGATGAAAGAAAAGACTCATCCCAAGTATTACCCGAACTGCAAAGTGTTCCACAACGGCGAACTCGTGATGACTTGCGGCGCGACTGTTCCCGAACTGCACGTCGAAGTCTGGTCTGGCTCGCACCCGTTCTTCACCGGCAAGCAGACGTTTGTTGACTCTGCCGGCCGCGTGGAGCGGTTCCAGCGAAAGTTTCAGGGGAACTATTTCGCCGGCAAGAAGAAGTAACACGCCGGCGCGCGCCGCCTGACTCCGAAGGATGTTTTCCAAGCCCCACACTTTGTGGGGCTTGTGTTCTTTTGGTCGCGCCGTCCGGGCGCTTTCGGGTGATGCGTACCATGACCCTGAAGGCGTGACTGGCGCTGGGGACGAAGCGAGTCGCGCTTTGAAGAATCGAGGTGCGGAATGTGCCGATGCAGCCTATCGGGCGTCGTCGTCGTGCTCGCGTTCTGGGCCGCGGCGCCGCCCAAATCGCACGCGTCGGCGGTCGTTTCGCACCTGATGGGGGATGCGCGGGTAAACCGCGCGAGTTCGCTCACTGCGTACCCCTGCATCATCTTCACGGCGCAGCCCGAGTCCCGGGTGTCGTGTGACGGCACCGCGCCCTTCTCGGTGGAAGCGATCGGCGCCGGCACGCTGATGTATCAGTGGCAGATCGAGGTCCAGCCGGGCGTGTGGTTCTCGCTCGGCAACGATCCGGGCCCGATTTCGTGCCCCCCGTCGGTCGGGTTCGCGTACGCCGCGCCCATCAACTCACCCTCGGTGCTGATTGGTGTTCGGGGATGTCCCGGCCCGTACCGGGTCCGGTGCCTTGTCACGGACGATTGCGGAAACGATACGAGCGATCCCGCGACGCTCACCATCTGCCCGGCGGACTACAACTGCAACGGGGTCCTTGATTCGCAGGATTTCTTTGATTTTCTCGCCGCGTTTTTTCAGGACGCCGCGGATTTCAACCACGACTCGGCGACGAACTCGCAGGACTACTTCGATTTCCTGGGCGCGTTTTTCTCTGGATGCGCCTAACGCCGCGGCTTGAATCGATACGCCCGGAGGCCGGTCGCGGTATAGTGGTGTCGCTCTCCCCGGATGCTCCCGGCGGTAGTGAGCGCCCGCACCTGTACGGAGTGTCCACATGTTCATATCCGCCGCATTGACGCTCGCGCTGATTTCCGCTTCATCTGGCTCGCCCGGCCCAGACTGGACCCGGGCCGAGCACGCCGGCGGGTGGGTGATGTACAGCGGCCCACAGGCCGCGTCGCTGTGGCGCGGGTACAACCAGCCGTCCATGCCGAGCAAGGGCTGGGTGTTCGACGGCGACGTGCTGAAGATCGCCAAGGGAGGCGGCGGCGGCGACATCATCACCAAGGGCGAGTTCGGCGACGTCGAAATGATGTTCGAGTTCAAACTGGGCGAAAAGGCCAACTCGGGCGTGATGTGGCGCGTCGCCGAGACCAAGGAGCCGACGTATTACACCGGACCCGAATACCAGTTGCTCGAGGACGCGACGTACGGCGCCAAGCCGACCGACGCCCACTCGTGCGGCGCGCTCTACGACCTGTATTCCCCCGCGCCGGGGAAGACCATGATGCCCGTCGGCGAGTGGAACCAGGGACGCATCTATCTCCGCAACGGCGTGGTGCAGCACTGGCTCAACGGCGCGAAGGTCGTCGAGGCACGCGTGTACGACGACGCCGGCACGCCCACCAAGGAATGGTCCGACAAGATCGCCGCCAGCAAGTTCAAGGACTGGAGCGGGTTCGGCGTGCTCCCCAAAGGACACATCGCGATCCAAGACCACGGCGACACCGAACTCGCCCTGCGCAACATCAAAATCCGGGACCTGGCCGCGCCGCTCCCGGACGAGGTGAAACTGTTCAACGGCAAGGACCTGCACGGATGGGTGCCCTTCCTCCCGGAACTCGTGGGCAAGGAGCACGTCAATCAGTACGCGGCCTGGAGCGTCGACAGCGGCGTGCTGGTGTGCAAGGGACAGCCGATCGGCTACATCCGCACCGATTCCAAGTACACGAACTACGTCTTGAAACTCCAGTGGCGGTTCAACCCGGAAAAGGGCGCGGGCAACTCCGGAGTGCTGCTGCGGATGGTCGGCGAGGACAAGGTCTGGCCCAAGAGCGTCGAAGCGCAGCTCGAATCGGGAAACGCCGGCGACTTCTGGAATATCGACAACTTCACCATGACCGCGGCCCCGGATCGCACCAAGGGGAGAAACACCAAGCACACCCACGCCGCCGAGCGCCCCCTGGGCGAGTGGAATGAATACGAGATCATCGTGTACCACGGAACGGTGGTGCTCAAGGTCAACGGGGAGGAAGTCAACCGTGCGACCGACGTCGAGGAAGTGCCGGGCTACATCTGTCTTCAGTCCGAAGGCGCGGAGATCCACTTCCGCGATATTCGGCTCTCGCCGCTGGATTGACTTGCCCATGCGGATTCGCAGCGCCACCATCGACGACGTTCCCGGCGTGTTGCCGCTGGTGCGGGCGCTCTGCGACCTGCACGCTCATCAGGATCCCGAGCGCTTCGCCGTGCGGGCGGATGTCATTGAGCGGTATGCGAATTGGCTTCCCGAGCGAGCCGTCGATCCTCGCAGCGTGTTTCTGGTTGCGGAGGGTGGCGAAGGTTCGGGGACGATCGACCGGCACCTGGTCGGATTCGTCGTTTGCACGATCGAGCCGGAGGTGCCGATCTTCTGGGTGCCCGAGTGCGGCTGGATTCACGACGTGTACGTGAAGCCCGAGGCAAGACGCCTGGGCGTGGCACGGGCGCTGGTGCGAGAGGCGGCGGCGCGATTCGCGGCGCTGGGCGTCCGTCAGTTGCGGCTGCACACGGCGATGTTCAACGACGCGGCCCGTGCGGCGTTCGCCGCGGAAGGATTCCGCCCCTGCGTCGTCGAGATGCTCCGAACGCTGCCGGGCGTCTGAGTCGCGGGCTCGCCAACCGGAGTCAACGCGTGGACGCCGCATCGCGTCACTCACCGAGCATCCCCCGCAGATACTGCCCGGTGTGGCTCGCGCCCACGCGCGCGACCTGCTCGGGCGTTCCTTGCGCGACGATGGTGCCGCCCTTGTCGCCCCCTTCCGGGCCCAGGTCGATGATCCAATCGGCGCACTTGATCACGTCGAGGTTGTGCTCGATGACCACGAGGGTGTTGCCGCCGCCGGATGAGGCCAGACGGTTGAGCACGGCGATCAGTTTGTTCACGTCTTCGAAGTGCAGGCCGGTCGTCGGCTCATCAAGCACATAAAGCGTGTGGGAGGCATACGACCCGGTGGGTGACGAGGAGGGCTTGTGTCCCGCGGGCTTGACGTCCCGGTCGCGGCGGTCGGCGTCGGAGCGGTCAGCATCGATGTCCCCGTCGGCGATGCCCGCATCATCGGGATCGAGCACGGGGTTGTTCTTGGTGCCCCCGCCCTTGCCTAGTTCGGTGGCGAGTTTGACTCGCTGCGCCTCGCCGCCGGAGAGCGTCGTGGAGGGCTGGCCGAGTTCGATGTACCCCAGGCCGACGTCGCGGAGACACGCGACGAAGCGGAGGATCTTGGGGTGGTTCTCGAAGAAGTCGCAGGCGTGCTCGACGGTGAGTTTGAGCACGTCGGCGATGTTCTTGCCGCGGTAGGAAACTTCGAGGGTTTCGCGGTTGAAGCGAGAGCCGCCGCAGACCTCGCAGTTGACGAAGACATCGGGAAGGAAGTGCATCTCGATTTTCTTGAGGCCCTGGCCCTCGCAGGCTTCGCAGCGACCCCCGCCGTTCTGGGCGCGCACGTTGAATGAGAACCGCCCCGGCTTGTACCCGCGGATCTTGGCCTCCTTGGTCTCGGCGAAGATCTTGCGGATGTCGTCGAAGATGCCGGTGTAGGTGGCGGGATTGGAGCGCGGCGTGCGGCCGATCGGGGACTGATCGACCTCGATCACGCGGTCGATCCTGTTCACACCGGTGATCCTGGCATGAGCGCCCACGCGGTCGCGAGAACCCAGCAGGTGCTGCTTGAGCCCGGCCAGGAGGATGTCGTTGACGAGGGTGGACTTGCCGGACCCGGAGACGCCGGTGACGCAGATGAGCCCGCCCAAGGGGAACGCGACGTCGATGTTCTTGAGGTTGTTCTCGCGGGCGCCCTTGATCACGATCGCGTTCTTGTCGGAGAGTTTGCGGCGCTGGGCGGCGCGGGGGGTAGCGATGGCGCGGACGCCGGCGAGGTACTGGCAGGTGAGCGAACCCGGGTGCTCGGCGGCGCGAGCGGCAAGTTCGCCGACGGCGCCCTGCGCGACGATGCGCCCCCCGTGGATGCCCGGACCGGGCCCGATGTCGAGCACATGGTCTGCGGCGCGGATCATCTCCTCGTCGTGCTCGACGACGAGGACGGAGTTGCCGATGTCTGCCAGGTGCCGGAGGGTCTTGATGAGGCGGGCGTTGTCGCGCTGGTGCAGGCCGATCGTCGGCTCATCGAGCACATAACACGCGCCGACGAGCTTGGAGCCGACTTGCGTCGCCAGGCGGATGCGCTGGGCTTCGCCGCCCGAGAGCGTACCGGTCTTGCGATCAAGCGAAAGGTATTCGAGCCCGACGGAAACGAGGAAGCCCAGGCGGTTTGAAACTTCCTTGACGATCGGCTCGGCGATGACGCGCTGCTCGGCGCTGAGTCGCAGGCGTTGAATGAACGCCAGCGCGTCGGTGATGGTGAGGCGCGAGAGTTCGGCGATGTTGAGTTCGTAGCCGTCGGAGGTCGTGCGCGGTATCACCGCGCCGGAAAACGCCTTGGCGGTGTCGGCGTGGTGTTCGCTGCTGATGAGCACGCTGAGGGCTTCGATGCGCAGCCGGTCGCCGTGGCACGTAGGGCAGGTTTTTTCCCGCATGAATTGCCCGAGCCATTCCTTAATGAACGACGACTCGGAACGCTCGTACCAGCGGCGCAGCGAGGCGGCGACCCCCTCGAACGACGCCGCGCCCGCCTGCTTCCCCGACCGGGTCTTGAAAAACTTCGCGTCCGCGGGCGTGGCGCCGAACATGAGGATCCGCCGGTGATCCTCGCTGATCATCGAATACGGGATGCTCTGGCTGACACCCGTGGCGTCGGTAAAGGCCTTGAGCCGCTTGCGGAAAAAGCGGCCCATCGGGGGCGGCACCTTCCACGGCTTGATCGCGCCCTCCGCGAGCGTCCTGGATTGATCCGGCACGCAGAGAGCCTCGTCGAACTCCATGATCACCCCCAGGCCGTGACACTCCGCGCACGCCCCCTGGTGTGAGTTGAACGAGAACAGTCGCGGCGACAGTTCGGGAAGCGAGCATTCCGGGTGGATGGCGCAGGCGTGCTTCGTGCTGAAGACGCGATCGTGCCACGATGACGGTTCGGACTTGGGACCCGGGGTTTGGACGGACGACGAGGCGCCAGAAGACGGTGACTTCGCGCCCTTCTTGATCCCTTGATCCCTCGATCCCTCCGTCTCTCCCATCTCGAAACTGACGATGACCGTTCCGTCGGCGGCACGCAGCGCAGACTCGATCGACTCGGCAAGTCGCTGCCGCATCTCGGCGTCCACCGCGTCCGCACGGATGCTCAGGCGATCGACGATGATGTCGATGTCGTGCTTCTCGTATCGCCCCAGGCCGAGCGGATTCTCACCCCCTTTGGCTAGCGTCTCCCGGATCTCGTGCGGCGTGCCGTTGACCCGCACGCGGCTCCAGCCTTGCTTTTGCAAGTCTTCCAGGACCTCCTTGTGGAAGCCCTTCTGGGCGCGGATGACCGGGGCGAGCACGAGGATTCGCCGCGTGGACCCAGACTCCGCCTCAGCGCCCCCCCCGCCCCCCCCAAGAACAGCATCGACGATCTGAGTTGATGCGGTCGCCTGGATCGGTCGTCCGCATCGCTCGACGACGGATCCGTCTTTTTTGATCTTCGTCGGCGCCCAGCACGCGGGCTTGCCGCAGCGGGCGTAGAGCAACCGGAGATAGTCGTAGATCTCGGTCGTGGTGGCGACGGTGGAGCGCGGGTTGGCGACGCCGGAGCGTTGTTCAATCGCGATCGTCGGCGGAAGGCCCTCGATGTCGTCAACGTCCGGCTTCTTGAGTTGATCCAGGAACTGCCGCGCGTACGCCGACAGCGATTCCATGTACTTGCGCTGCCCCTCCGCGAAGATCGTGTCGAACGCGAGCGAAGACTTTCCCGAGCCGGAAAGCCCGGTGATGACCACGAGTTGATCGCGCGGAATATCGACGTCGATGTTCTTGAGGTTGTGCTCGCGCGCGCCGCGCACGCAGATGCAGCGATCCCGCTCGGCTCGATTGGCCGACGCGGGGCGCTTCGGGTCGTTCGATGCGGCGGAGAGATCGATGCGAACGGGCTTGGCCGGCTCCGTCGCCGTCACCCTTCCGTTCGTGTCGTCGGAGGATGCGCGTTTGGATGTTGGCGTCGTGCGTCCGGAAGGTTTGGGCACGTGGGTCGTCCTGAAGAGCGGGATATTGGTTTGGCTTATGGTAGCACGTCCTGAGCCGAGGGGCGCACGCCGCGGGCCTGTGCAAACCCCATCAGCCCCACGCACGAATCGCCGCCAAGTTCCCCGCGCCGTCGGCCTCAACTGATCCGTCGTACACCGCGGCTACGCTGACGCCATGGCCAAGATCCGCACGACATTCCTCTGCCGATCCTGCGGCGGGGTGCAGGCGCGATGGATGGGCAAGTGCCCGGATTGCGGCGCATGGGATTCGCTCGAGGAGCACCGCGAGGCCAAAGGCGCCAAGGCCGACACGCAGCGTGGCGTGGCCGCGGGCGCTTCGATCGTACAGTCGGGGGACGCCGGTGAGATACTCGCGGGAGCCGCGCCGGGCGCGAGACCGATCGGCGAGTTGCTCGATTCGCCCGCGTCGGTGCCTCGCATCCCGACGGGCATTGGTGAACTCGACCGGGTGCTGGGCGGTGGACTCGTGCCGGGGTCGGTGGTGCTCGTCGGCGGTGATCCGGGGATCGGCAAATCGACTCTGATGCTGCAAGCAGCGGCGAGGATCAGTTCGGCTTGCGAAGCGTGCGGACACGTGACGCCGCCTGCCGGCGACGATGTCCAGAGCAATGCCGCGCGAACGGTGCTGTACGTCAGCAGTGAAGAGAGCGCCGAGCAGATCGCGATGCGCGCGGATCGGCTGGGCGTGTCCGCCGGACGGCTGGGAAACGGCGAGAGGGCCTCTTCGCTGTTCGTGCTCGCCGACACAAACCTCGCGCGGATTGTCGAGCAGGTGCGGCGTGTCGGGCCGGACGTGGTGGTGATCGATTCGGTGCAGATGGTGTACAAAGGGGACATCGACGCGTCGCCGGGCAGCGCGGCGCAACTCCGGCGATGCTGCTCGGAACTGGTGTACCTCGCCAAGTTGACCGGTGTCGCGATCGTTCTGGTGGGGCACGTGACCAAGGATGGACAACTCGCCGGGCCCAGGCTGCTGGAGCATCTGGTCGATGCCGTGCTGTACTTCGAGGGCGACCGGTACCACGCCCACCGCATCATCCGCGGCGTGAAGAACCGATTCGGGACCACGCTGGAAATCGGCATCTTCGAGATGACCGGGTCCGGGCTCCGCGAAGCGCCCGAGGGACTGGGTGTCGCGGCATCGTCCGCGGACGCCGGCGCGGGCGGCAAGGGACGTGTCGGGAGCGTGGTGTGCCCGATCATGTCCGGTCTGCGGTGCGTGATGGTCGAGGTGCAGGCGCTGACGGCGACTGGATTTCTGGGCGCGGCCAAGCGGAAGAGTTCCGGGCTCGACGCCAACCGGCTCGCGATGCTCATCGCCGTGCTGGAGCAGCACGCCGGGATGCGTCTGGCAGACCGCGATATCTTCGCATCGTCGGTCGGCGGGCTTCGCGTCGTCGAGCCGGCCTCGGACCTGGCGCTCCTCCTCGCGATTGCCGGCGCGCACCTGCGAAAGAGCCTGCCGGCTGGGACCGCGGTCGTGGGCGAAGTCGGGCTTGGCGGTGAGGCGCGGGCCGTGTCGAGCATCGAGCAGCGCGTGCGCGAAGCGGCGCGGCTGGGTTTCCGACGCGTCGTGATCCCGGCGGTGCGAGGCAAGGCCGCCGAATCCATCAATGCCAAGGATGTGGAACTCGTGCGCGTGCGGACCGTTTCGCAGGCGATCGAGGAGTTGGGGTAGCAATGCAAGGGATGTCGAAGCCGTCGATGCGGGCGGGATACCCCCTCCCACGAGGTGCCGCACGAGGCCGGACGCGATCGACCGGCCCGGAACGAATCGTCGCCGGTTCGCTCATACCGCGGATTCGGTGATCGGTTCGGACGCGGCTTCCATCGGGCGGTCAAACTCGTCCCCGCGGAAGAGCGACCCAAGGTAGACGCGCTTGACGAGTTCGTTGTTGATCAGTTCCCTCGGCGTGCCCTCGGCGAACTTCTTCCCCTCGTCGATGATGTACGCGCGGTCGCAGACCCGCAGCGTCTGCTGCACGTTGTGATCGGTGACCAGGCACGCGATGCCGCGCCGCGCCAGGCTCCGGATTTCTCGCTGCAGGCTCTCGACCGCGATGGGATCGACGCCGCTGAACGGCTCGTCGAGCAGAATGATCTTGGGATCGGTCACCAGGGCGCGGGCGATCTCGAGTTTCCGGCGCTCGCCCCCCGAACACGTGCGTGCTTGATGCTTGGCCTTGTGGGACAGGCCGAACTGCGCCAGGAGTTCGGCGGCACGCTTCTTTCGCTTTCGACGCCCGCCGATGCCGCCGTACCCGGACAGTGTTTCAAGAATCGCCAGCAGGTTCTGCTCGCACGTCATCCGCTGGAAGACGCTCGGCTCCTGGCTCAGGTACCCCATCCCCAGGCGTGCCCGCTTGAACATCGGCAGCGCGGTGATGTCCTTGTCGTTGAAGAGGACGCGACCGCCATCGGCTTCGATCATGCCGACCGTCATCCGGAACGACGTCGTCTTGCCCGCCCCGTTGCGCCCGAGCAGACCCACGATCTCGGCCTGCTCGACGTGAAAAGAGACGCCGGCGACGACGGTGCGGTCGCCGTACGTTTTCTTCAGGTTGTACGCCTGCAACAGCGGCACGACGTGAGGGTATGCGATCCGGCGGCCGATCAGCGGGTGGCGTCGAGGTCCCGGTGCGGCAACGATGCCTCCATGTCCCGGTACGCCGCGCTGAACCCGTTTCGCACGCTCCCTCCCGCGGTGAACGCCCGCGAAGTCTGGGCGTGGGGCATGTACGACCTGGCGAACCAGTCGTTTCAACTGCTCATCAACACCCTGCTCTTTTCGATCTACATGCAGAAGGTCGTCTACGTCAACGCCGCCGGGATGACCGACGAAGACGCCGGCAAGCGAGCCTGGGGGATGATGGCGGCCGTCAGCATGGCGCTCGTCGTCGTCGCGTCGCCCGTGCTGGGTGCCCTGGCCGACCAGCGGGCGTGGAAGCGCGAGATGCTGATCGTGACCGGCGGGGCGTGCGTGGCGCTCATGGCGGCCATGCCCTTTGTCGGACCCGGCGACATGGCCCTCGCCGTCGCCCTGTACATCCCCGCGGCGTTCGCGTGCGGGATCGGCGAGAACTTCCTCGGTTCGTTTCTCCCCGAGATCTCGACCCCGGAATCCATGGGCCGCGTTTCCGCCATCGGGTGGACCATGAGTTACATCGGCGCGCTGATGCTGCTGGCGGTCTGCGGCGTCGCGCTCTGGGGCCTGGGCCTGCACGAGCCCCGGCAGTGGCGCTGGCTCTTTCTCTTCGCCTCGGGATGGTTCCTGATCGGCATGCTCCCCCTGGTCATATTCCTCCGGGAAAAGGCTCGCCCCTTGGCAAGCACACGCACGATTCATGCCGATGCGCCGATCGCCGCGGCGCCCGTGACCCCGCCCGCGCGCTCCATCGTCGGGGCAACGTTTCATCGCCTGATGCAGACCGTGCGCGACGCGAGCAAGCACCGGCAACTCTTCCGCTTTCTCGGCGTCTTCTTCATCTACAGCCTGGGCACGCAGACCGTCATCTACTTCGCCGCGATCATCGGCGACGCGCTGCACTTTGAGATTCGGCACCTCGTCCTGATGGCCCTGATCATGTCAATCACCGCGGGCATCGGGGCGTTCGGGGCCGGGGCGTATCAGGACCGGATCGGTCACCGGCGAACGGTGATGACGTTCCTCGCGGCGTGGATCGTCGGGACCCTCGGGCTGGCGCTGATGCAGCGCTTCCAGGCGCCGCAGGTCTTCTTCTGGCCGATCTCGGCCGTGATCGGGTTCGCGCTGGGCGGGATCGGCACGTCCAGCCGAGCGCTCGTCGGCGTGCTCACGCCCCGCGAGAAGGCCGCCGAGTTCTTCGGACTCTGGGGCATGGTGTACAAAGCGGCGATCATCGGGCCGGTCGTCTTCTCGCTGGTGAGCACGAAGGTATCGCAGTCCACCGGGTTGTTCGTGCTGTGCGGGGCGTTTGTCGCGGGCCTCGTCCTGATGCTGGGCGTGCGCGAGCAGGAAGGGCCCAACGCCGGGGTGGCCCCCACGAACTGCGCAGAACCCGGATCAAATCCATAGGAATCAAGAACCGCTACTTCGACGGCGCCGCCGGCGCGTCGTCCGGCTTCTCCTCCGCGCCCCACGCGGGCTCGATGAACCGGAACGACGTCGCCAGACCGCGCAGCACAACGAACACAACACGCTTCGGCTTCGCTTTCGTGATCTCCGTCATTGCCTTGCGGTAATCCTCAAGAGACTCGATCTTGTAATCGTCGATGCGCTGGATCAGGTCGCCGCCGCGCAGGCCCCCCAGACCCGCCCATCCCGCCGAATCGGCACTGTCGATGATCACGCCCGACACGCTCTGGTCCCAGCGGTTGTCGTCGCGGTCGAAGAACGTAATCTCGCGCACCGTCATCTCGAAATCCTGGTTGCGATCGCGCCGCGCTTCTTCCGGCGTCGTGCGCGACTTTTCCATCACGACCGGGATCTTCATGGCCGTCCCGTCGCGGATGATGGAGATCTCCGCCGTGTCGTCGATCGGCACGTTCTTCACCGCGCGAGTGAACGCGCCCGCTTCCTGCATCCCGCGCGGCCTCAGTTTGTCTTTGTTGATCCCGACGATCAGGTCGCCGACCTTGATCCCTGCCTCGGCCGCCCTGGTCCCGGGGTACACGCGCGTCACACGGAACCCCGGCTCGTACCCCGCTCCCATTTTGTCGGCGATGCGCTGCAAGAACGGCTGCGTCGCCACGCCGATCCACGCCTTGGGCAACTCGCGCACCGGGTCCTGCGGCTTGTCGGGACGCGACTTCATCAGCGTCACGTAGTTCTTCCCCTGCCGCTCATACTGCACCAGCACGTACTCCGGCGGCTTCTCCATCGCGGCGATCGACTTGTAGTACTCGATGACGTCCGACAGGGTCTTCATCGGCTTGCCGTCGATCTCGCGGATGATGTCGCCCCCTTCGATCGCGGGCTCGGCCATCTGCGCCACCGATCCGGAGCGGGTGCTGTCCACGTACACGCCGTCGGTCGAATCGAGCCGCAGGTACCGCGCCATGCGTTCGTTGATCTTCTTCGCCGTCATCCCCCAGTCGCGGAGCGATTCCTCGTCCGCCTTTTCCTTCAGCAGTTTCTTGGTCGTGATGGTCGCCTTCCCCGCTGCGCCGCGCCGCTCGTACGTCGCCTCGACCTTCGAGCCGACGGGCAACTCGGCCATCTGCTTCAGCAGCGGCGGGATCTGCTCAGGGAAGCGCACCGTCACGGGCTCCCCGTTGATGGAGAGAATGAGGTCGCCGGCTTCGATCCCCGCTTCCGCCGCCGGCCCGTCCTTCTCGACGGAATCGACGAAGACGCCGTGGTCGAACCCGGTCTCTTCGATCTGGCGAAAACTAATTCCCAGCGAACTGCGGACGACCTCGCCGTTCTTGATGAGCGACTCGGCGACGGCGCGGGCAAGGTTGCTGGGCGTGGCGAACGAGAGCCCCGAGCCGCCGCGCGTGTTGACGCCGATGATCTGCCCCTTGAGGCTCACGAGCGGGCCTCCGGAGTTGCCGGGGTTGATGAGCGCGTCGTGCTGGATCCAGTTGGTGAAGATGCCGGTGCGCTGCGAACCGTCGATCGTCATCGTGTCGATGTCACCCGCGCCGCTGGTGAAGACGCGTTCGTTGTTCGACACGACGCCGAGCGTCACGGTGCGCGAGAGCGAGAAGGGCGACCCCATCGCGAGCACATAATCACCGACGTTGAGCGCATCGGAATCGCCGAACGTCGCGACGGCCGTCGGTGATCCGGGCGCGAACGCCTCCTTCTTATCGATCTGCAGCACGGCGAGGTCGGTGAACGGGTCCTCCCCCACGAGGGTCGCGGGGATGCGGCGCTTGTCCGAGAGCGTGCACCAGAACTTCACGCCGTCGTTGGTGACGTGGGCGTTGGTGAGGACGTATCCCTCGGGGGAGATGATGGTGCCGGAGCCGCTGGCGCGGTTCTTCACTTCCTTGCCCCCGTAGTGATTGACGAAGACGACCTCGATGTGCACCAGCGCGGGAAACACGGCGTCGCGCGCCTTGGCGATCTGCGTCCGCACGTCCTCCGAGACGTCGGCCATTCGATCCGCGGGTTGCTTCGAGGCGCTCGCGGACGCCGAGGTCGGCTGGGCGGGCGTCGTGCCACACGCCAGCAGGAGCGTGGCAGGCGCCGAGAGGGTCAGTACGAATCGAGACAGACGGTTCGGTCGGTTCATGTCGGTGCTCATCATGGGGGAAGAGAACAAGGCGTCTGCGGGAGTGTATCGGCGTTCAGATCGGGACCGCAATACCGGATGCCCGGCGGCCGTGGCGCGGGGAAGGCTAGGTCCGCCGCGGCTCCCCGCTGTCGTGCTCCAGCCGGTCAAGTTTCCGCATCTCCGGAAGCAGCAACGCCACACCGATCACGACGATGATCGTACCGATGCCCCCCGAGACGACGCTGATCACCGAACCCACGGCGGTCGTGACCCCTCCGACCGACGTCGCGAGACGGGCGACCGCACCGGATTCAAAACCGCCCAGTTCGTTGCTGCACTCGATGAACACGCTATTGACGGCGGAGACTCGCCCGCGGAGTTCGCGCGGCGTGCGGATCTGAACCAGCACATGCCGCACCACTACGCTCACCGCGTCGAGCGCGCCCAGGACAATCAGCGCGCCCATCGACAGGACGAAACTCGTGGACAACCCGAAGACGATCGTGCACGCGCCGAACCCGGCGACGCACACGAGCGTCTTGATGCCGGCGCGGCGTCGCAGCGGCACGTACGCCAGCACCACCCCCATCACCGCCGCGCCGATGAACGGCGCGGCCTTGAGCCACCCGAGCCCGACCGGGCCGACATGCAGAATGTCGTCGGCGTAGACCGGCAGGAGCGCGGTGGCCCCGCCCAGCAGCACCGCGAAAAGGTCCAGCGCGATCGCGGCGAGGATGGTCCGTTCGCGCCAGACATGGGACATGCCGGCCACCATCCCGCGCAGCGACAGCCGCCGCGGCGCGCCCCTGCTGCCCCCCGCGCTCACGGCGTGGGCGCGCAACGGGCGAAGCCAGATCGACGACAGCGCGAACACCGTGCATCCCCCCGAGGTGCACAGGTACACCGGCCACGCCGCGCCCGCCGCGTGGATGATCCACCCCGCCAGCAGCGGGCCCCCGATCGCCGAGATCTGGAACATGAAACTGTTCCACGTGACGGCGTTCGCGAAGGTCCCCTCCGGCACCAGGTCCGGGAGCAGCGACGACCGCACCGGGCCGTTGAACGACCGCACGCACCCCATCAACGTGATAAGCACGAACATGATCCAGAGCGGCACCCGCTCGCGCGAAACCAGCGCGAGCAGGCCCGCTGCGAGCGCAAAGCCCACCTGTGTCATCACCAGCACGCGACGCCGCTCGAACGAGTCGATCACGTACCCCGCCGGGAGCGCCATCAGCACGACCGGGAGCGCCCGGCATAGCCCCACCAGCCCGAGCACGAACGGATCGCTCGTGCGGTCGTACATCTCCCACCCCAGCGCGGTCGCGAGCATCTGCAACCCCGTGGATGAGAAGACAAACCCGCTCGCAAAGAGGCGGTAGTTGGCGACCCGGACGGCCGCGAACGGATCGTGCGGAGCGTCATCCGCCCGAACGGACGAAGGCCCCTGGCGGGCATCCTTGACTGGGTCCGTGCTCGACGCGGATGTGTTTGAACCCGGCGCATCACCCGGGCCGCTGGTAGCCATGTGGTGTCGATTGTTCCACCGCTTTGCCGTCAAGTCACTCGCGAGCGCTCGCTGACGGGGCAAACCTCCCGCGCACGCCGCGGCGCGGCGACGAAGCCCTGCTCACCGCGCCGCAACGCCGCGCCCGACGCGCGGGGCATCGTTGACGATCCCGACCCCAGCGCTCCCCTTTTCGGATTACAGCCGGCGCACCGACAGCGTCTTGGAGTCGAACTCGAACGTGCCGCCTTCCCACATCGAGCGGGCCGCGAGATCAACGACCACCATCACCTTCGTCCCCTGCTCGATGTCGCTCAGCGGCTGCTCGCGCGTTCGGATGCACTTGAGCCAGTTCAGACGGTGCTGGTCCTGGTCGTTCCCGACGTCCGGACACTCGATCGTGCGCTGCTCTACCTGCTCGGTGAACTTGGACTCGGGCCGGATCACGCAGTGCCGGCTGTTGAGGAAGATATTGCCCTTCTGGCAGCGGATCAGATTCTCCAGACCATTCTCGTTGTTCGTGTTCCCGCACACGATCATGTTGTGGCCGTTCTCGAACTGGATGTTCAGATTCACCTGATCGAAGTTCTCCATCTCCTTGTCGACCATGTGCGAGCCGAGCCCCTGCACCCGCTTCGGCCACCCGACGGAGTTGAGGGAAACAAAGAACGGCGTCATCTGGTGCACCAGCAGGTCGCCGATGATCCCCGTCGACGTCTCCTTGTATCGCCGCCAGCGAATGTACAACTTCGGATCCCACGCGTGCTTGCCGATCGGCTTGCACCATTCCTCCCAGTCAAGATTCTTCCCCGGCTCCCACTTCGGATCGATCCCGTAGTAGTTCCACTCGCCCGTCGGCGTGTTGCGGCAATACCCCGTCTGGCTCCATAGCGCCGGCCCGAGCTGCCCCGATTCAATCACCTTCTTGGCCTCCGCGAACTTCGGGAGGGCGGCGTACTGCGTCCCCACCTGAAGAATCATGTGTGGATTGGCCCTGCACACCTCGCGCAGCTTCAGCGCATCGGCCAGGTTGATCGTCATCGGCTTCTCGCAGTACACGTCCTTGCCCGCCAAAATCGCGTCGATCGCGATCGGCGCATGCCAATGCTCCGGCGTCGCGATCAGCACCCCGTGGATGTCCTCTCGCGCGAGGATCTGCTTGTAATCCCGCGTCACGTCCACCGTCGTGCCCTTCTGGATCGACTCGATCTTGGCCTTGGCGCTTGCCGCGTGAAGATCGTTCACGTCGCAGATCGCCACGATCTGCACCTTCTCCTTCCCGTCCTTGGCCAGCGTGGCGAACGACTCGCAGTGCCCCGTCCCCATGCCCCCGGTCCCGATGATCGCCATCTTGATGACGTCCCCGTCTTTCAGGTTCGGCCTCGCCTTGGCCTTCCCCGTCGGCTGCGGGACGTACGCGAACACGGTCCTCGGCACCGCGCCGGTCGCGGCGACGGCGAGCCCCGCCGCGGTGACGCCCAGGAAGCGACGACGCGTGGGGCCTGATGATTCGAAACCTGTGATCGGACGGATGGTGTTCATATGGCGCCTTTGCAGTTTGGGCGGTCAGACCAGAACGCCGGGGGGGGGGGGGGGGGGGGGGTGG
>JBFWWU010000014.1:0-34227 GCA_050246015.1 Phycisphaerales bacterium | reverse complement strand
CTCAGTATACCGCCGACCTGCCCTTCTCGATTGCCCGCCCCCCCCTTGCCCCCCCGTTGCCCCCCCTTGCCCCCCCGTTGCCCCCCTTTGCTCCCCCAATGCCAATCCACCCCGCGCCCCCTCTATCCTGTTCCTATATGGAACTCTCGCCGCGCGAACTGGCCCAGCAGGATCGATACAAGCTCCTGATCGGCGGCATCGTCCCGCGCCCTATCGCCTTCGTCTCCACCATCGCCCCCAGACAAGCCGGTTCCCAGGCCGGTGCACACAATCTCGCCCCCTTTTCCTTCTTCGCCGGCGTCGGGTCCGAGCCCATGTCCCTCCTGTTCTGCCCCGCCAACAAGCCCGACGGCTCCGAAAAGGACTCCCTGCGCAACGCGCGCCCCTGCTCCGAAGGCGGCACCGGCGAGTTCGTCGTCAACATCGCCTGCGAGCCCTACGAGCGCCGCGTCGCCGGAGCCGCCGAACCACTCGACTACGGCGACAGCGAGTTCTCGCTCGTCGGGCTCACCCCCGCTCCCTCGCGCGTCGTCGCGCCACCGCGCGTCGCCGAGTCTCCGATCTGCTTCGAATGCCGCACCCGGCAGGTGATCCGTCTCGCACCGGGCGTCCCCGGCGGCGGCAACATCGTCATCGGCGAAGTCGTCCACGTCCACGTCGCCGACGACATCATCAACGATCGCTTCCACATTGACCCGGAAAGGCTCCGCGCCATCGGCCGCATGGGCGGCATCGGATACTGCCGCACCGCGGCCCCTTCGCACCGATTCCAGATGCCCATGGGGCGCGAAGCCCTTCAGTAACCGCTCCATGCCGCGCCGGCGCCGTCCACACGCCTCACTCCCCACACTCGCACGAGCGACTCGGGGTCAACCTCACCGAGTGCATCGGTGCACCATGCAGCATCATCGCCGGCTCCACCGCTCTACCCGCCGCTACGCGCCGAACGCCGTGCCGTGCGAATCGGCGATCAACCGGCACTTGCCCGGGTTCCCGCCGTGTTCATCGAACACCATGAGTTCGTTCGGTCCATCCTCGTCGATCCACGACCGCGGGATGTGATACCGCACCTGCGGCGGGACCTTCTTCCCATCTCCCGTGGCCACGAAATACCGGCTCACGTGCCGGTTGTTCAGGTAGATCTGTCCCTTGGTCAGCCCGGTCGCGTCGAACAGCATCGGCTCGGTCGAGCCGTCCGACATGAACGTGCAGCGCCACCACACCGGCTGCCCCGCGTCGGGGTGATCCTTCTTGCCGCTCTTGTGGAACGCGTCGGAATCGGGCGGCTCCCACCGTGCAAACGCCCATTCCGCCTTGGCCGTCAGGTTCTCTTCCCCCTCGTGGAAGTGCACGCCCGCCGTGAGAACCGCGGCGAACTCTTCCGTCGTCCCGTGCACCGCGATCGCGACGACGTTGTTCCCGCGCGAGACCTTCTCGGGATCGATCACGACCGTCCCGCCCGCGCCGCGTTCAACCAGCGCGATCGGCACGTCGTTGAGCAGAACGATGCTCGAAGCCGAAATCGGCGGCACCATCATGATGATCGGCTGCTTCTTGCGGTGCCCCAGGTTCCAGGCCAGCCGGTGCGAATCCGTGGTATCCCCGCGGTGCACGTGCCACTGCGGCGCGCGGAATGCCAGGATGTCCACCGGCTCGCCCGCGAGCATCTTGGGCTTCTCGGGCTTGATCGGCGCGACCGCCCACACGTGCGAGTGCAGCCCCGCGGGCTGCCCCAGCGCGGACCCCGCCGCGGCCCGCCCGAAGTTCTCGGCCAGAACCACCAGCGTGTGCGCCGACTTCTTGAGGGGCACCACCACCTCCGCGCTGGCGCCCGGGCCGTGCCCGATCACACCCTGATACTCGCCGTCGATCAGCAGGTGCAGCCGATCGCCCGCGCCCGGCGCCATCAGGTGCGCCTTGCGCGCCTTGCTCGATTTGAACTTCACCCGGTACCACCCGTACCCGTACGCCGCGCCCAGCGCCGACAGGCTCGCAGGTCCCGCGATCGTCGCGTACCGCGCGCTCTGCCCCGACGTGTGCTCCCCCGTCGAGGCAAACACCCACTCCGACAGGTTGATCTTGTGCCCTCCCTCCGTTCGCGGCTTCTTCCCCGTCTGCACGCTCTTGGCGGCGCTGGCCTGCTTGTGCGTGCTGATCTGACCGTCCCCCGAGATCCGCTGGTACGTCTTGTCGACCGGCGCGACCACCCCGTCGGACCCCGGACGCTCCACCCCGATATACACCGTGTCACCGTCGATGTACATCTCGTCCAGGTGCTCGACCGTCGCCACCACGAGAATCAGGCCCTCGTGCTCCAGCACCGTCGGCGCCTTCCCCTTGGGCACGTCGATCTCGGCCACCGATCCGTTGATCGAGATCACCCCGCGCATCCCCGCCGGTCCGAAGCACACGTACGTCCGCCCGGCGATCGCGAACGGACACAGGTTTGAATAGTCCAGCGTCGCCCGGCCCGTCACACGCCCGTCGAGCAGGTACCACCCGACGGGCTGACTCCCAAGGTCGATCGCCAGCGGACTGCCGTCGGGCAGCAGCAGCGTCGTCGGCTGCGAGGTGGACGCTCCGGACTCGTCACCGTAGACGAAGATGACGCTCCCCTGCGAGCCCGTGGCGTGCACCACGCTGAACGCGCCCGCGTCCCCCGGCGCCTTGCCCGCCGGACGAGCGATCGAACCCGGGTGGATCGCCACCACCTGCCGCTGCGGCTCGAGATTCGCCAGGATCCGTCCGAAGCGAGACGCGAACATCGAAATCCGCCGCACCGGCCCGTACAGCGGGCTGGGCTGCCCCAGTTCCGTCACCGGCGCGCCGCGATCGCTTGATGCCGTGATGTACCCGTCGGGCATCCCCGCCAGGCGGCCACCTGAAAAATCAAAGTTCGTCCCGCCGTGGAATGGTGAGAGATTGAACTGTCCGCCCGCCGATAGAATCTCGGCGAGCCGGCGCACGACCATGTTCGGCGTCTTGGTCCGATCCGCCGGGCGGCCCCAGATATCCGATCCCCCGCAGCGGAAATCGATGACGATCCTCGGCTGATTCGGCCTCACCGACGCCAGTTGCCGCAGGTGCGACAGCATGTCATCGAACCCCGTCCAGCACTCGATCTCGCCCTCGACCGCCTGCCAGAGGTCGTTCGAGTTGATCGTCGGCACCGTGAGCCCAGCCTCGCGGAAATACCGGTTCAACTCGCCCAGGTATCCGTGCGCCAGGTCATCGTGCCCGCAGGTCCACGACGATTCGTTCTGCACCAGGATGATCGGTCCGCCCGCCCCCGTGCTGGTCACCTGAAGGTCACGCACCTGCTGCGCCAGCGCCGTGATGTACCGCGAGCATGCCTCCAGGAACGGCTGGCTTGGTGCGCGCAGTTGGATGCCGCTGATCTCCATGAGCCACGGCGGCAGCCCGCCCATGTCCCATCCCGTCCCCACGAATGGACCCGGACGCAGGATGCAGTACAACCCGGCCTGTCCCACGAGTTCGACGAACTTGCGGATGTCGTTGTCGCCCGAGAAATCAAACTGTCCGTGCCGCGGCTCATGCCGAGACCAAAAGACCGGCGTCTCGATGCAGTTAAGCCCGGCGTGCTTGGCAAGATGAATACGATCCGCCCATTCATCTCGGGGCACGCGCGCGGAGTTGATCGAACCGCTCGCGAGCCAGACGCGCCGCCCGTCAAGCATGAAACTCTGACCGTCGTAAGTTATGGAAGCCATGGTTGAGCGAATCGCTCCTGCGGGGGGGGGGATGGGGACGTCGGTGGTGGGTTCCTGCAATGCAGACTCTGGAGGTCGCCAAGCCGACCGTTGGAGCATGCACTGTGGCGCCAATCGCGCCCGAACTGAACCAATCAGCCAGTTTCTTTTACAAAGGGAAGCGTCCTGCTTGGAGCCGGGAGGTACAACGAAGCGATCGCGGGCCGAAACACACGGCGAATCGCTCCGGCAACGCGGACAAGAAGAATATGAACACACTTGGCAGGTCGCAACGACTTCACGCCCGAACGGGTATACTCGGCCCAAAATCGATCGAATCTGCTGCGATCGTACGCGAACTTGATCTCATTATGCATGTATTTCCCGGCCTCCTTAGCCTTGTTTGCACGTCCTCGACCCTAGATAAGCAGGTTTTCCACAAAAAAAGCACATGACTAGCCGACCCCTCTTCCTACGCCTCCATCAAGTTCGATTGCTTTCTCTGTGTGGGCTTGCGCTGGTCGGCTTGCTGCCACAGGGCTGCGGCTACACCCTGTTTTCTGACGACAAGCGCATCAACGACCTGCTGGCGCGCAAGTCCCTCCAGATCGGCGGCGGAGCGGACGCACCCGCGCGCGATTTCGAGCAGCCTCAGTCCCTGGGTCTGCGCGACGCCCGGCTGAACAGCAAGCAACCCGATACCACCAACCCCGCCGCGTCCGAACTTCAGTTCTCGCGCGCCGACGAGTCGCGCGACGTCGCGCAGCGCCTCCGGAACCTGCAAACCCAGTCGGAGCAGGGCGCGATCGAACTGACGCTCTCCGCCGCCCTGGCGCAGGCACAGAAGACCGCCCGCGAACTCCTCAACCAGCAGGACGAGTACATCCTGTCGGCGATCCGGCTCCTCACCGAGCGCCACCTCTGGGACCCGCGCCTGTCCAACGAAGGCTCCGTCCGCTTCGAGAGTTCGCAGACCGACGGCGACGTCGAGTCGGTCCTGCGAATCATGAACGACCTGCGCGTCTCGCAGCGCCTGCCCTACGGGGGCGAGGTCGCCGCTCGTTGGGTCTGGGACATCTCCGAAAACCTGCGCAGCGCGGCGACGGGCCAGTACGTGCAGTCATCCCGGCTGATCCTGCAAGGAAACATCCCGCTGCTGCGCGGGGCGGGCCTCATTGCGCAAGAAGGATTGATCCAGGCCGAGCGAGACCTGATCTATTCCGCGCGGGACTATGAACGCTTCCGCCGCGAGTTTCTCGTCAGCATCGCCAACGACTTTTTCGACCTGTTGCAGCAGCAGGCGTCGATCCGCAACAGCGAGGAACAACTCCGTAGTTTCGAGGGGGTGGAGGAAAAGGAAAAGGCGCTCTACGACGCGGGCCGGCACCGGCTGCTGGACCTGAACAACGCCGCCAACCGCGCGCTCGAGGCCCGCTCGCAGGTCGCCACGCTGCGCGACCGCTACGTGCTGGCAGTGGACCGCTTCAAGGTGCGGCTTGGCATCCCGACCGACGTGCCCGTCAAGATCGAGCCGTCTTCGCTCGACGTGCCCGAGCCGGAGATTTCGCTCGAACAGGCCAGTGAGTACGCGCTTGCCTTTCGTCTGGACCTGCAGAACCAGCGGGACCGCGTTGAGGATTCCCGCCGCGGCGTGCGCAACGCCAGGAACGAACTGCTCCCGGACCTGAACATCGGCGCGGACGTGACGTTCCCGACCGATGCCGACGCCCGCGAGGGGGGCGCGGTCTACGAGCCCGACGACGTGACCTACGGGCTGAGCGCGACCTATTCACTCCCGCTCGACAAGGAGAACGAACGCCTCGCCGTGCGATCGTCGATCATCCGTCTCCAGCAGCGGGTGCGCGACTACGAGCGGGAGCGGGACGACATCGTGGTGCGCGTGCGGCAGCGAGTGCGGGCGATCGAACTGGCGCGGTTCAATATCACGCTGGCGCAGAAGCGAGTCGAGATCTCCGACCGGCGCGTGTACGAGACGGAACTCAAGAAGGAAGAGATCGACACCCAGCAGCGCCTCGACGCGCTGATCGACCAACTCGCGGCCCGCAACGCGCTGGATCAGGCGGTCACCGACCTGCGCAACGCGGTGCTGGACTATCTGCTCGAGACGGGCCAACTCCGCGTCTCCCGCACCGGCGAACTCGAACGCCTCCCAGGCATGTCGCCCCCGGTCCCCCCGTCCCCATCCCCCGACTCGCCCCCGCCCCCCGACGCGCCGATCCCCGTGCCGTAGCGGCGTCTTCCCGCGACGATCGGCACGTGTCACGCCGCGACTCAGTTCACGCGGTTTTCCCAGCGCCCGCTTTCGCGGAACACTCTCACGATGCGGATGACCTCCTCCGCGACGGCGAGTTGGGCCTGGTCCGTTGAGGCGCCGACGTGATGCGTGCAGACGACGCCGGGGAGCGCCGCGGTGGGGGTCGTCCAGGCGCACGCGCCCTCCGCCGGCTCGTCCTGGAAGACGTCCAGCCCCGCGCGGAGTTTCCGGCTCGTGATCGCTTCTCGCAGGGCGGATTCATCCATCACGCTCCCGCGCGACGTATTGATGAAATACGCGCCGGGCTTCATCGCCGCGAAGAACTCACCGTCGCACATCCTGTCGGATTCGGGATTGGCGGCGACGTGAACGGTGACGGCGTCGCAGCGCGGGAGGATCGCCAGCAGGTCGGCGCGGGTCGCGCCGCCGTCCTCGATGTGCAGGTCCTGCGCCCGGTCCCTGGACATGTTCAGGGAATGACCGATGATGCGCATGCCGAACGCCTGGGCGCGGCGCGTGACTTCGCGCCCGATCGCGCCCATCCCCACGACGCCGAGCGTCATCCCCTTGAGTCCGCGGGCAACCGCGTATTCCTTCTTGTTCCATTTCCCGGCCCGCAACTCGGCGGTCTGATCGGCGATCCGGCGGTCCAGCGCGATCAGGAGGCCCATCGTCAGTTCCGCCACGGCGACCGCGTTGGTACCCGGGCAGTTGCACACGCTGATGCCGCAACCCGCCGCGGCCTTGGTGTCGATGTTGTCGTACCCCGCGCCAGCCCGGATGATCGCCTTGAGGCTCATGCTCGCGGCGGCGTCGATGGCGGGCCGCGCGACTTTCTTGGACCGCACGACGATCACGTCCGGGCGAGTCTTTTCGATCGCGCCGACGAGCGCGTCCGCCGTCACGTCGGGCTGATTCACGATCTCGCACCCCAGTGCCGCCAGCCCGTCGCGACCCCACTGCTCGAACTTGTCCGCGATGAGAATCTTCACGGTGTGCTCCAGTCCCCGTCCTCCCGCCGCGCGAGGCATCGTACTCGCCACATCAACCGGTTGCCCGCGTCATCGTCCCCTTTCCTCGTGCGCTGCTGTACACTCTCGGGGATGATCTGGCTCTGCGTCGCGCTCATCGTGGTCTCCTTCGGTGTTTCGCTCCCCGCGACGGCGCTCGTGCGCCGCATGGGGCTGCGCCTGGGCACCCTCGACGGCGCGGGAGTCGCGGGTCAGGTCAAGGCGCCCGCGCGGCGCGTGCCCAACACCGGCGGCGTCGGCATCTTCGCCGGCATCGCTCTGCCCATGCTCGCCGGGCTTGCCTTCATCTGGTGCTGCGTGGATCACCAGACTCTCATCGGGATGTCCGACTGGCTTGAGCCGCTGCACGAGCACTTCGTCGGCATCCGCCAGCGCACGGGCGATGCCGTCGTCCTGCTCGCCGCGCTGCTGTTGCTGCACGTCATGGGGCTTTTCGATGATCGCCGTCCGCTGGGCGCGTACCCGAAACTCGCGATCATGCTCGCCGCCGCCGCTGGCGTGGCTTGGCTCACTGACTCGCGCATGCTGACGCTGCTGGATTCGCACGTCGGCGGGCCGTGGCTGTCGTTCACCCTCACCGTGCTCTGGATCGGCGTCGTCACCAACGCCTTCAACTTCCTGGACAACATGGACGGACTCTCGGCTGGCGTCGCCGCCATCGCCAGTGCATTCTTCCTCGCCGGGACCCTCGCCTCGCCGCAGCCCCAGTGGTTCGTCGCGGCGTGCCTGGCCCTGCTCATCGGGTCCCTGCTCGGATTCCTGGTCTTCAACTTCCCGCTGCGCAAGCCCGCGACAATCTTCATGGGTGACGGCGGCTCGCTCGTCGTCGGGTTCCTGCTGGCGATCCTCACGGTTCGGACCACCTACGTCGCGGGCGCTGCGACGGGAGCCGATCCCGCCGCGGTCTCGCTCGCGTCTCACTCGCTCTCGCCACTCTTCATGCCGCTGGTGGTGCTGGCGATTCCCCTTTACGACTTCTGCTCGGTGACGGTGATCCGGCTTCGCCAAGGCAAGTCGCCATTCGTCGGCGACCTGCAGCATTTCAGTCATCGGCTCGTGCAGCGCGGGCTGTCGAAGCGATCCGCGGTGCTGGTCATCTACGGGTGTACGGCGGTCACGGCGATCGGGGGCGTGTCGCTGCCGCGGCTGCTGGGCTGGCAAGCCGCCCTCGTCGGCGTGCAGACCCTGCTGGTGCTGAGCGTGCTGGCGCTGTATGAGTGGTCCAGCACGCGCCCCCAAGCCGATCCAAGTGAGTCGCAACGTGCGCACGGAGGCGCCCCATGACCCCCACCCCCCCCACTCCTCCCACCCACCACACCCAGTCTCCCCAGCACCCGCCTGCACAATCGCTTCAGAATCGATCCACCAGCATCGTCGCGGTGCTGTCGCTGCTGGGCTTCATGCTCGCGGCGTCAGGAGCCGTGCTGCACGCCGTCACTACGTTCGCGCCCTTCCCCGGATGGGACCTGGATCCGCTGATCTTCCCGATTCCGCACACCGGGCTGGGTCCGGGCCGGTCGATGCTGGTCGATCTGGCGATTCAACTCGGGTGCGTGCTGATACTCGGCGCGGAATGGCTGGCGGGCCGGCGCGTGCGCTGGGAACTGCTGGGGCTCCTGCTGGTCGGCGCCGTCGTCATGTGGGTCGGTTCGCGCCGAGCCGAGGCGGACGGCGAGACGAGCTCGTCCTGGATCGCCGCGATGACGCTGGGCGTGACGATGATGCACGCGTGCCGGAGCCCGCGCCTCCGCTGCACGGTGCTGGCGATCTTCCTGACGATCGTCGTGATGTTCGCGGTGCGCGCGGCGCAGGAAGTCTTCATCGAGCACCCGGAGACGATCGCCACGTTTCGGGCCAGCAAGCAGCGCGTCTTCGAGTCGCAGGGGTGGCAGCCCGACTCGCCGATGGCCCGCTCGTACACGCGCCGCATCGAGCAGAGCGATGCGTCGGCCTGGTTCGGCCTCTCCAATGTGCTGGCGACGTTCGCTGCCGGGGGCGCGACGTGCGCCGGCGTGTTGTTGGTTCTCGTCGCGCGTCGGTGGCGCGGCCGCGATGCCGCCCAGGCCGGACAGGGCCCGCGCCGCGCCAACGCGATCGTCGGCGCCACGCTCCTGCTCCTGGCCTCGCTGGTGGCGCTGGCGCTGTGCCAGGCCAAGGGCGGCGTCGCGGCGCTGGCGCTTGGATTGACGTTCGCCCTGGCCGCCACGATGGTGCGTCGCCGTCGCGCACGATCGGACCGACCCTGGCTCGGGTTCGCGGGGCCGGTGCTGTCGCTGGGCGCGCTGGCGAGCGTATTTGCGCTTGTCATCGCCAACGCGCTGCTCGGCGAAAAGGGTGAACTCAGCCTGTTGTTTCGCTGGTTCTACCTCAAAGCCGCCGCCAAGGTCGGTCTGCTCGACGCCTTCGGGTGCGGCCCGGGTGGATTCCAGCCGTTCTATTCCATCTACAAGGATCCGCTGAGCCCTGAAGATGTCTCGAGCGCTCACAACGTGTTCATGGACTACTGGGCCGCGGGTGGCGTGCTCGCGCTGGCATGGATCGCGCTGTGGCTGATCTGGATCGCGCGGGCGGGCTCAACGAGCGTGTCACTTTCTGCCGCGCCTCCTCCCCCAGCACCGTCCGCCCCCGACGAGGGGTTCCGCTGGGAGCATATCGAGCCGGCCTGGTGCCTGCGCGTCGTCGTTGGCGTGGTGGTCATCGCCACGCTGATCGCGATGACGATGGAGCAGCCGATCCTGACGCTTGACCTGGGCATGGTCCGCATCATTGGAATCGCGGCCGCCGGCCTGGTCGGCTGGTTCGTGATCCTGCGCCTGCCCCGGGGGATCGGCGAGGAGCAGACCGACCGCGCCGCCCGATGCTCGCTCGCCGCCGGCGCCGTCGCGATGGGCGCTCATGCACTGATCGACCAGACGGCGGTGTGGCCCGGGTCCGCGTCGCTGCTGCTCATGGTGATCGGAGCCGCCGGCGCGTTCTCGTACTCGCCGTCGCAGGCATCCGCGACGATCCGTCGCCGACGCCCGGATCGCATCGCATCGGCGGTCGGGATCGCACTGTTGGCGCCGGTGGCACTGACGGCGTCGCGCACCACGCCCCGCGAGCGCCTGCTGGTTTCCGCCGCCAGGACCGTCGCGCCGCTCCAGCCGCTCACATCCCGCTTCGCTGAACTCATGTCGCGCCCGCCCTCGCCCGAGCAGACCCGCCTGCTGGACGAACTCGCGGTCGATATCGGCAACGAACTGCCCGGCATCATCCCGGCCACGCCCGAGTCCATCCAGCAGAACCTGCTCCTCCTGGAACGCCGCCGGCTCGAATCGGCGACCGACAAACTCCTGAGCGCGGCCCGCGTGGGCAACAACGGCGGCCGCCCGCGCGATTTCAAGTCCCTGCGCGAGGCCTCGCATCTCCAGGTCATCCTGGCGCAGCGGTCACTGGACCGACGCGACATCCCCGACGCCGTTCGTCGGCTCGACCTGGCCCTCAAGTGGAGCCGCGCTCGCATCGGTGCTGACCCGCCCGCGCCGACGCGGGTGCGCCCGGTGGAGTACGGCTGGCTGGCGCTCATGCACCAGACCCGGCACGACATGCTCAGCACAGTCGGGCGCGCCGACGAGGCGGACTTGCGCGCCGCCGCCGACGCCGCCGAGCAGGGCGCGGCGCTCGACCCGTACAACCTGGAGTTCCCCAAGCGGCTGATGCGACTGGCGGTCGCCCTTCACGACCCTCAGTCCGCCTCAAAGTGGGCACGAAAACTTCTCGAACTGGACGCGCTGAAGCGGCTCGACGCCCAGGCGCAAGGCTTGAGTCCGGATGAACGGATCGAGGCCGGCCGCCTGGCGGGCGCTTCTTGACGCCTGTGTGCGCTTCGCTACGATTGTGCCTCAATTCTGCCGGATTCGCCGACGAGCGGTCGATCTCCCTCGACCGATTGCATCATCGGCGCCGGAGATCGCACCCGCAGGAGTGACGGCTATGCAAGAAGACGACGACGAGGCCCACTGACACGCTTCACCCGCCGGCCTCTCGCTCCGCGCCGAAGGTTCCCAACGCGAATCCCGGCAAGTGCGTATCGAATCACTACGTCCAAAATGGATCGACGCGACGCGTGCCCCGATTGAGCCACGCCCGCCCTTCCTCCCGATCCTTTCCGACCAACCCCGTTCGGCTCACGACCCTCCAGCCGAAGCTCCGATCGACGACAATCCCCCTCCCTCCCGGAGCCTGCCGCGTCTGCCGGTGCTCTGGGTTGCCACACAGCAGCACTCGCGAGTCGACAAATAAACCCCGACCGCGACACGCCTCGACACCAAGGACCGACCAATGCCTACCGATCTGAACCACATTCGCAACATCGGGATTTGCGCCCACATCGACGCCGGGAAGACCACCGTCTCCGAGCGAATCCTGTATTACACCGGCAAGAACTACAAGATGGGCGAGGTGCACGAGGGCACCGCGACTATGGACTTCCTGCAGGAAGAGCAGGAACGCGGCATCACGATCCAGTCCGCCGCGACCACCTGTCCGTGGGACAAGGATGGGCACGAGTACAAGATCAACCTGATCGATACACCCGGGCACGTGGACTTCACGATCGAGGTCGAGCGCTCCCTGCGCGTGCTCGACGGAGCCGTCGCCGTCTTTGACGGCAAGGAAGGCGTCGAAGCACAGTCCGAAACCGTCTGGCGCCAGGCCGATCGCTACCGCGTCCCGCGCCTGTGCTTCGTCAACAAGATGGACAAGATCGGGGGCGACTTCGATTTCTCGTACCAGACGATCCTGGACCGCCTCGGCGTCAACGCGATCGCGATCCAGTACCCCATCGGTAAGGGGCACGAACTCCAAGGGATCATCGACCTGCTCACCATGCGGGCTTTCTACTACGACGCCGACGAGAAGGGCGCGGTCATCACCGAGAAGGACATCCCCGCCGAGTGGATGGATACCGCCAAGAAGTGGCGTCATGACCTGGTTGAGAAGACCGCGGAACTCGACGATCACCTGATGGAGAAGTACCTCAACGGGCAGGAGCCGACGATTGAGGAACTCAAGGCCGCGCTTCGCAAGGGAACCATCGAGCGGCGCTGCTTCCCGGTCCTCTGCGGGGCGGCGCTGCGCAACATCGGTGTGCAGAAGATCCTCGACGCCGTCATCGATTACCTCCCCGCCCCGCACGAGAAGGCCCAGATCGAAGGGCTCGACCCTCGCGACAAGGAGACCAAACTCACCCGGCCCCACGACGACAGCGCCCCCTTCTCCGCCCTGGTCTTCAAGGTCGTCTCCGACACCCACGGCGACCTCACCTACATGCGCATCTACTCCGGCAAACTGGAAAAGGGAACCCGCTGCGTCAACCCGGGCAACGGCAAACGCGAGATCGCCTCGCGCATCTTCGAGATGCACGCCAACAACCGCATCCCCCTCGAAGCCGCCACCACCGGCAACATCGTCGCCGTCGTCGGCATCAAGGACTCGTACACCGGCGACACCCTCTGCGACCCCGATCAGCCGATCATCCTCGAACGCATGACCTTCCCCGAGCCGGTCATCTCCATGTCCATCGAGCCCAAGAGCCAGGACGACAAGCGTAAACTCGGCGACGCGCTCCAGGTCATCCGCCGCGAGGATCCGTCCTTCCGCTCCAACTACAACGAAGAGACCGGCCAGACGATCATCGCCGGCATGGGCGAACTGCACCTTGAGATCATCAAGAACAAACTCGTGCGCGACATGAAGATCAACGTCGAGGTCGGCAAGCCCAAGGTCTCCTACCGCGAGACCGTCACCAAGAAGGTCGAGTGGGTGCGCGGGCTCTTCAAGAAGCAGACCGGCGGCCGCGGCCAGTTCGGCGACTGCCAGATCCACCTCGAACCCTTCTCCGCCGAGCGGGCCGCCGAGGAGGAACTCGATTACACCGACCTGATCGCGTTCGAGAACAAGGTCGTCGGCGGCGCGATCCCCAAGGAGTTCATCCCCTCCGTCGAATACGGCGTGCGCCAGACCGCCGTCAGCGGCGCCAAGTACGGGTACCCGATGATCAACATCAAGGTCACCCTCGTCGATGGTTCGTACCACGCGGTCGATTCGTCCCAAGTGGCCTTCGAGCAGGCCGGCCGCATCGCGCTCCAGGAAGCCGTCGAAAAGGCCGGATGCGTGCTGCTGGAACCCATCATGAAGGTCGTCGTCACGGTGCCCAACGATTATCTCGGCAACGTCACCGGCGACATGGCCTCACGCCGCGGCATGATCATCGACACCGAAGATCGCGGCGTCGTCAAACTCCTCACCTGTGAAGTCCCGCTGGCAGAGATGTTCGGGTACACCACGAGCCTGCGCGGCATGTCGCAGGGCCGTGCGAGCAACACCATGGAGTTCCTCGAGTATCGCCAGATGCCGATGAGCCTGATGAAGGAAGTCCTCGAAGACCAGGGCCGCTGATACGCTCCGCGGTGCGACCGTTTCTTCCAGACGCAAGCGCCAAGAGGGCGCGCCGCAACTCGGCGCGCCCTCTTTCATTCGATGATCTCGCTTCCGCACCTCCCCGATCCGAAAAACTCCCGCGACCTACGCCCCCCCGCCCTCGCCCAGCACCTTGGACACCTTGAAGAACGGCGACATCGCATCCGGCGCCAGCCCCATCACCGTTTCCAGCGGGAGCGTCGGCCCTGGCACATCATCTCGCGGCAAAGCGGTCGCATCCATCGGGCTCGACATCGGCTCGACGCTTGCCAGATCAAGACCCCGCAGCCGATCGGCGTGCTCGATCACCGCCCGGAGATGCTCTCGATAGGTCTGCGCCTGCTCACCGCTGACCGCCAGCCTCGCGAGCCTGGCGACCTTCCGCACGTCTTCCAGCGTGAGCGGCGCGATGTTCGGCACGCCCGGCGAGTCATTCATCGGTGCCCCCTCGCGGCGCCTGGTCCGGCACTGGATCCGCCACGCGCCCGGGTGACGCGCTTACGGGCTTGGCCTCGATGGTCGCCGCCGGCATGGGTTTCACTTCCGGCATGATCGCCGGCAGTGGCTCCGTCTCCGGTGCCTCCGCCGGCTTCTCGGCCGGTCCGACGAATCCTGCGGCGGTGCCCCGGCGGCGTCCCGGCATGGGCGCTCGCCTTGGCGTCTCTCGATTCGCCGCCGACTCGTGCGACGCCGAACGCACCGCCGGCGGCAGCAGACCCACCAGCACACACAACCCACCCGCCGCGATCAGCCACACTCGCGTGCGGTCGCTAGTCGACCAAACCTCCAGCCGCGACTTCTGCCGGGCCGGCGGCAGGTTCGAGATCGTCAGCGGCTCGGGCTCCAGCAATGGAAACACTGACGCGGGCACGTTCGCCGGATCGACTGGGGGCGACAGCGGCTCATACGACTCGGGCACCATGTTGAGTTGCGACGCCGCCAGCGATTTCACCACGCTCGGATCCTGACGCTCCAACGCATCCAAGTACTGACCGTATCGGCTTAGTCGGTCCAGGCGAGACTGCTCGATCGCCGCCGCCCGGTCGCGTGCCCACCGGGCATCCAGCACGTCGTTGTACGCCGGGATCAGCACCGTTGCCGATAGCAGCACCAGCCCCGGGAGCAGAAACAGCCACCCGGCGTCAATGGGAATCAGCGGCGTGCGAGCGGGTCGTGACACCGGACTATCTTATCGGCGTCCCGCGGGCAATCGCAGGACGAAAATCACGCGAACATGCGTCATTCCATCCCCTTGTCTAACCCGCCTGGTCGCCGCGTGCACCTCACGCTCGTCGTTCCATACTCTGCCCTCATGGCCCGTCACGTCGCCGTCTGGATACTGCCCGTTCTCTTGCTGCCAGCACTTCCCGGCTGCGCCACCCGCGCCCTTCCGCCCGTCATACGAACCGAGCCCGCCGGCGCCGCGCCGTGGTACGAACCCGAGATCGCCGCCTTCGAAGCCGCGGATCGGGCCGCCCCGCCCGCGCCCGGGCAGGTTCTGTTCGTCGGCAGTTCAAGCATCCGCATGTGGAAGACGCTCCCCGACGATATGAGCCCGGTCCCGGTCCTCAACCGCGGCTTCGGCGGCTCGAAGACCTTCGACGTGCTCGCGGTCTTCGACCGGATCGTCGGCCCTTATCGACCGACCGTCATCGTGTATTACTGCGGGGACAACGACCTGGGCACGGACAACCAGGATGCGGCCCGGGCCGCCGAAGGTTTCATCCAGTTCGACCGCCGCGTCCGGCGCCTGTTGCCCGACGCCGCCGTGCTGTACATCGCGATCAAGCCAAGCCCGGCGCGATGGAGCAACTGGCCCGCGATGGCCCGCGCAAACATGATCGTCCGCGACTACTGCGATGCGACGCCCGGCGCCACCTTCCTCGACATCGAACCCCCGATGCTTTCGCCCGAAGCCCGCCCCGATCCTTCGCTCTTTCAAGCCGACGGGCTCCACCTGAACCCGGCGGGATACGCGGCGTGGACCCGGGTCGTTCGACCGGCGGTCGTCCGGGCGTACAGCCGACGCGCCCGCTGACGCCGCCCGCGGATCGACGGCGCTCCACCCTCGCTCACGCCGCCTCGCGCTGCCCGTCGATCGTCTTCACGTTCGCCGGAGCATTCGCCGGCTCGCGCCAGTCCTCGGCATGCCGCAGATTCAGTTCGCTGGGCATCGTCTTGCGATACCCCATGAGCCGGATCACCTCCAGCACATCCGACCACGTCGGGTACATCTTCGAGTTGGACTTCTTGAACGCGTCGATCGCCATCAGGAACATGAACTGCTCCCGGGTCATCTCGCCTTCGTCCGCGGCCTTCATGAAATCGCTGCGCCGGCGTCCGGGGCCTCGGCGCTGCTCGAGCCCCGTCTCACCCCGCGCCGGTCCGTCGCTCACCCCGCGCCGGTCCAGCCCCAGCCGCCGGTCGATCAACGGAAACGACCCGCACGGGAGCACGGATTTCGCGCCCCCGGGTTGCCCCGCGCCTCGAACATCGGTGGAATCGGCGCCATCGCCCGGCACCCCCGCCGCATCATGGTGTCCGCCGTTATCGGTGGTCGAACTGGATGCCGACGACTTGGGACGAGAACGCATGGACGCCTCCGCATCGACCTCGCTTCGGCGACCGCGCCGGATCAGAAGTCGTCGTCTTCATCGTCATCGTCGTCGTCGAACTCATCGTCTTCTTCGTCGTCGTCCTCGAAGAAGTCGTCCTCTTCTTCCTCGAACTCATCATCTTCCTCAAGATCGTCTTCGTCCTCAAAGCCCTCATCTTCGAAATCGTCTTCCCCGTCGTCATCGCCGTCGCCGTTCAGGACGGTCACGCCGGGATTCATAAACGGAACGTACGGCTTGAACTGTTGCACACCCGCCGCGGCTTCGGGCTCGGTGCCTTCCTGCTCCAGAACGTGATTGATCAGCGCTTCCATGGTTCTTCCTCGCGTTCTCATCTGCTCCAGCCGTGATCCCTGCGTCGTTCCCTGCGTCGTTTGACCGGCGCCTTGATCGACCCGCTCTCGGCGGGCCCTAGCGTAGCCACCAGCCCACCTCCCGGCACGCCCCATTCGGGCCCAACACTACACCGCCTTCCAACCGTGTCAACTCTTCCGGCGCTATTCCCTGGACAACCTGTTTCCGCCCGCGCGCCGCTCACCACCCTTTGACCTTCTGCCCTTCTGCAAGCCCCATTCTTACCACCTTCATTCCGGCAGGCAACAGCCCGCCGTCCGCCGAGTTGAGCCGACGGCTCGCGCTCTCCCGCCCGACTCAGCGCCCCTATCGTTTCCGCCGCGCCGCGCCACACACATCGTCACCACCCGATCCTTCTCCGCCGATCTTCTGCTGACACACCATGCCGACGAACCCGCCGCCCTTTCTGGACGATCCACCCTTCCAGCCCGTCGCCGCCGTCGCGGCCCTGGCGTTCCCAGGCGCGGGGCACGCCTACCTCGGCGAGACCCGGCGCGCCATCCTCATCGCCGCCGGCGTCCTGGGTCTCTTCTTCGGGGGCATCTTCATCGGCGGGGTCGATGTCGTTGACCGTAAGGAAGACTTCGTCTGGTTCCTCGGCCAGGGGCTCGTCGGCCCGGTCGCCTTCGGTGTGGACTACTACCACCAGAACCACCTCAAGGTGCGCTTGCCCACCGGCGCCCGCCGAAGCGCCGAACCCTACGAAATCCGCGAGCCCGGCACCGGGATCCCCATCGTCACACACGACCCCGACACCGGCCAGCCCGTGCAACTCGTCCACCCGGTCACCCGCCAGCCGCTCTTGAACCCCGACGGCTCGCCGCGCCTCGGCACGCCCGCTGATCGACCTCCCAACTCCAAGTCCGTCGGACGCGTGAACGAACTGGGCACCCTCATGTCCGCCGTCGCCGGCATGCTCAACCTCGTCTGCATCGTCGATGCCTCGTCCCGGCGCCGCGTGCAGCGCCCGCGAAGGAGCGCCCCATGATGCTCCTGGCCTGGCGCCCGTTCCTGGATCCCCTCAATGTCCATGACTCATGGTGGTGGTTCCTCATCCCCATGGCCTTTGGAATCTCCGTCGTCTACAAAGCCGCACGGATGCCCTCCCTTGACCGCTACTGGCGCGCCGTCCTGGCGATGACCGTCCAGATCATCGTCGGCATGATCCTCCTGGCCCTCGCTTCCTACCTCTTCGTCATGCTCTACGTCCGGTTCATTGCTTCTTTCACTCACTGACTCGTGAACGTCGCGCTGGTGGTCAACCCGCAATCAGGCCGCGGCCGCGCCGCCGCGGTCGCGCAGGTCTTTCAATCCGCTCTCCAGGACGCCGGCCACGCCGTTTTCCCCACCCTCGCTTCCCGCGATCTCGACATCGAACCCGCCGCCGACGTCATCGCTATCGTCGGCGGCGACGGCACCGTCCATCACGTCGCCCCACATGCCATCTCGCTCGATCGCCCCGTCTACCACGTCCCCCTGGGCACCGAAAACCTCTTCGCCAGGCAGTTCCGCATGTCCCGCGACCCGGCGCGATTCATCGACGCCCTCCGCCGATTGCAGATCCTGCGCTCCGACGTGGCGTACGTCTCGTCCCCCTCAAACGCCCAGGTCCTTCCCCCAGCCACTCAGACACGATCGGCCGCCAGTTACTTCCCCGCCAACTCCCTGGTACCCCGGATGCAGCGCCAGCCCCCCTCGCAAGTCGGCGTGCGCGACCCCGCGCTCCCCACCGCCTTCTTCCTCATGCTCAGCGTCGGCCCCGATGCCGCCGTCGTCCATCGACTCGCCGCCGCCCGCACCGGCGCCATCGGCCACTGGTCCTACCTCAGGCCCATCCTCTCCGAAATGCTCGCCCCCACCCTGCGGCCTCTCACCGTCCACGCCGACGGGTCCCGCCTCTTCCACGCACGCACAGGCCTGCTCGTCATCGCCAACAGCCCGCAGTACGGCGTGCGCATCAACCCCGCCGCCCGCGCCTCGATCTCCGATGGCCTCCTCGACATCGTCTTCTTCCCCGCGGAATCAGCCGCTGAACTCGTCGTCTGGGCCGCGCGCGCTCGGCTCCGCTCGCACCTGCGCTCGCGACGCCTCCTCTACCACACCGCCCGCGAAGTCACGCTCCACTGCGACGACGGCGCCGCCCCCTACCAACTCGACGGCGAAGCCGGCCGATACATCGACTCGCCCAGCCAGCCCCTCACCATCCGCCTCCGCCCCGCCGCTCTGAAGGTGCTCGATGCCGCGACGCCCGGCGCCACCTAGCCCCTCTGCTGGAGAACACACCTTCATACACTCCGGAGGGGTTCCACTCCGTCGCGACTCGCTCATGCCCTCCGCGCCTGCCAACTCCACACTCTTCGTCGTCGCCTCGCCCCTTGAGGCCCGCGCCGTCATCTCCGGCCTGCACGCTGACACTTCCCTCTCCGACGCCGCGCCCTGGCTCCCCCACCTGCTCACGCCATCGATGGATTTCGTCATCAGCGGCGTCGGCAAGTCCAACGCCGCCGCCGCCACCTCGCTCGCCATCCAACGCCGCCCATACCGCAACGTCATCTGCGTCGGCATCGCCGGCGCCCTGCCCGGCGCCGACCTCGCCTTGGCCGATGTCGTCCTCGGTTCCGCCTCGGCGTACGCCGACGAGGGCATCATCACGCCGACCGGCTTCCAGACGTGTCAGCAGATGGGCTTCCCGCTGGGACCGTTCGAACACAACGCCGTCCCCGCCGATCCGGAACTTCTGCATCACCTCCGCCCGCTGGCGCGCCAAATCGGCGTCATCGCAACCGTGTCCACCTGTTCCGGAACCGACGCGGCCGCCACCGCGGTGCGCGCCCGTACCGGGGCCATCGCCGAGACCATGGAGGGAGCGGCCGTCGGCCACGCCTGCCTCTTGACTCCCCCACTCGGCCATCACACGCCGTCCCCTCCCCGATTCATCGAAGTTCGCGTCATCAGCAACACCACCGGTGATCGCCACAGGCAGCAGTGGCACATGTCGCGCGCGCTCGCCGCACTGGCGGAACTCGGGCGATCCCTCGTCGGTACACTTTCACAGCCATCCTGAACAGATACGAGGCCGGGTGGGCCGCCGCAAAGCAACCCTCACCCGGCCTCGTCTTTGACTTTGCCGGCCGAGATTCCCCGTTCTCTGATGATGCGCGAAAACCGGGCAACAAGCCCGGCGGCGCGACCGGCAAAGCCACAGCCCGACGGCATCCCCCCCAGGGCCGGCTGGGCTGCACGATCAGGGCCCGCAGTTCACGTACGTGACGCCTGATCGAACATTGCGATGATTCTCCATGAATCACGCATGTGGTCGTTGGACATTCCGCGCCCTCCCCTGCACGCCAACAATGCCCCTGGATGTTTCAACGCCTGATAGCCAGTCCCGCAAGAATCGCGGAACTCTCGGCGAAAGACCGTCGCCGACCGTCTTCTACAACATACCAGAACTTCGGCTGCGTTGCAACCGCCAAATCGGTGTTTTTTTCGGGCTCATGACCCGTTCCGGGCCGTCCCGCACTCCGGACACGGCACTGGCCCCGGCAGTCCGGCAAGGTCGTACCCACACCGCGGGCACAGTGATCGCTTCCGTCGGCAGCCGCGCCGAATCACCCCGCTCCAGGCGCGAACCGACACCCCCAGCGGCAGCGCCGCCGCCGCCCACAGCGGCACCCACACGGTCGTCGGAGAGAACGGGCGCTGGCTCACTTCTCGCTCGAACCACCACCGCATCGAAGCCTCGCCGCGAAGTTCGACGCGAGATTCCGTTTCCAAATCGAGTTGCGCCCAGATCGAGGAGCGCTGATACCCGATCCGGCCGGCTTCATACCGAATGTACGTCGCCGTCTGCCCATCCCGCACCGAGACCTGCCACCACGCCCGGACCCACGCGCCAATGGCCCAGACGCCAAGCAGCGCGAGCGTCGTCGCCGTCAACACGTACCTGAGCCAGGGCCACCCAGCGGGGCGCATGAGCAAGAGTACGTCGGCACAGCCCCGCCTCACGGCGCATCCAGCGCCCGCAACGTCGCGCGCATCTCGTCGGCCTGAGCCGCGTGACCCGTGGACTCGCTCGCGTAGATGCTCCGGCGCATGCCGGCGCGCGCCGCCCGGCTGCGCTTCCCCTGACCGGCCTTGATCGTTTCGAGCGACCGATCCAGTTCCGCCGACGCGCTCTGGTACTCCCCACGAACCGCCTTGCACACGCCCAGCACCCCCCGGGCCTCGGCGCACGGCCAGTACGTCCCGGCTCCGGCCTTCTCGTACGCGGCGAACGCCTCGTTCGCCAGCGCTTCGGCCTCGACCACCGACTCCGCCGACCCCGATTGCGACAGGATGTCGGCCAGGAGCACCATCGAAAAGAGCGTCAGCCTGTTCTCCGCCGGCAACGTGTCGCGACGGACCTCCAGCGCGTGCCTGGCGAGCGGCAGGGCTGGCCCCCCCTCCCCGTCGTCAAACAGGATCTGCGCCAGCAGCGCCTCGATCCGCGCCGTCTCGGGATGGTCGGGCCCGTAGATCCGCCGCGCGCCCTGCATGGTCGGCTCCACGACCTCCCGGGCCTCCGCCAACTTGTTGCGCAAGGCCAGCAGCGTCGCATAGTTGCTCCCGTTGACGATGGTCACGCTGTGGTCCATCCCGACGTTGTCCCGCGCGATCTCGAAGGCCTCGTGCAGGACCGTTTCGGCCTCGTCGAACCGGAAGAAATCCAGCAGCATCGCGCCGAGGTTGCCCATCACCGCCGCCGACTGCGCGCCCCGCGGACCATCACATCGGTCAAACGTGCGGATCGCTTCGCGGTAGGCGTCCTCGGCCGCCTTGTAGTCGTTACTCGTGTAGCGCAGCAGGTCGGCATACAGCACCAGGACGCGGGCACAGGCCGGCGTGTCTCGGCCCGTGATGGTCTCGTGCGTGCGCAGGGCCGATGCGATCAGGTCAAACGCTTCCGGGAAGCGCGACGTGTCGCGGAGCACCCGCGCCAGCGATTGCTGCGTCGTCGCCGTATCCAGATTCGCGGCGCCCAGGATCCCCAGCCGAAGGTCGAGCGCGCCGCGCAGGTGCCGCTCGGCCTGCTCGTACGCGCCCAGGTTCGCGTACGTGTCCCCGAGTGTGGTCAGCACCGCGGCGCGGATCTCTGGTTCGTCAACAAGTTCGGTTTCGATGCGGCGCGACGTCGCGTCGAGCAGCGCCACGACCGTCAGTTGCTGCCCCCGCGTGCGGTTGGGTTCCGCCGAGGCGAGCATCCCCTGGAAAAACTGGTTGATGCGATCGAGCTTCCGCGCCTGGAGGCTGGCGCGCCGCGCTTCGCGCGTGGCGCGAACCGCCTGCACGGCGGTGCCCGCCGCCCCGGCCACAAGCAGCGCCAGCGACATCCCCCCCACGATCACGAGCCGCTTGTGCCGCGTCGCTAACTTGCGGAGTTCGTACAGCGTCGTCGGATTGGTGGCGGCGACCGGGCGATCATCCAGCAGCGCGCGGATATCGCTCGCGAACTGCGACGCGGATTGATACCGCCGATCGGGGTCCTTTTCCAGAGCCTTGCGCGAGATCGCGGTGATATCCCCGCGCAGTGCGCGGTCGAGTTGCCCCAGCGGGATGGGGGACGATTCCTGGATCAACCTCGCCGCGTCGGCCAGCGAGCGGCCCGCTACATCGACCGGCAGCCGGCCCGACAGCATCTGGTACAGGATGACGCCGATCGAATACACATCCGAACGCGTATCGACCCGGTCGGGATCGCCTCCGACCTGCTGGGGGCTCATGTAGGCAAGCGTCCCGACGATCTGTCCGACCGTGGTCTGCATCGAACGCTGCACGCCCGGGTCAACGACTCGCGCCACGCCGAAATCGAGAATCCGCGGCTGCCCCCGCTCATCGACGATGATGTTGTCGGGCTTGAGATCTCGGTGGATCACCCCGTTCTGGTGCGCGTGCTCCACCCCGTCGCAGATCAGCGCGGCGAGTTCCAGTCGCCGGCGAATGCTCAGGCCACCGCCCCCCGGCCCGCGATGGACATAGTCCAGCAGCGAGGCTCCGGGCACGTACTCCATCGCGAAGTACAGTTGCCGGGGCTCGTCGGGCGTCATGCCCGCCTGGTAGATCTGTGCCACCGCCGGGTGTTTCAGGCGGGCCAGCACGGCGGCCTCGCGCTCGAATCGTCGCAGCGCCTCGGGTGTTCCCAGCGAGCGCAGGACCTTCAGCGCCACGGTGCGGCGCGGCTGATCCTGCTCGGCCAGGTACACCACGCCGAACCCGCCCTCGCCGATCAGCCGGATGATGCGGTACGGGCCGATCCGCTCGGGCACTTCCCGGGGCTCGGTCGCCAGCAGCATGTCCGCGAGCCGGTGGGCCCCCCCGAGCGCCGGCGTGTCCAGCGCGACGTCCGCGCGCGCATCATGCCGAAGCAGCGACATCACGGCGTCCTCCACGGCCGCGTCGCCGGCGCTTTCGGACGTCACGTACGCGGCCTGCTCCGCGGGCGGCTTCTGTCGCGCGGCCTGGAAGATCGAATCGACGCGCTGGAACTGCTCTGGGCTCATGGGGCATCAGGCTTCGAGTTCGGCGCTGAGCCACGCGCGGGCCGTGCGCCAGTCCGATTCAACCGTCGAGACCGACACGCCCAGCACCTGGGCGATCTGCGCGTTCGTCATGCCCCCGAAGAATCGATGCTCCACGATCTGCGCCTTTCTCGCGTCCAGCGCCTCGAGCCGCCGCAGCGCGTCTTCCATCGCCAGCAGATCGATCGCCGGCATCTGACCCCCCGCCGGCTCGACCTCCAGCGACAGCGCCGCGGCGCCGCCCCCGCGCTTGTCGGCGTTCCGAGTCGCGGCGTGATTGACCAGGATCCGACGCATGCACCGCGACGCGATCGCCAGAAAGTGGGCCCGATTCTGGATATCCAGCGTCGCGCTGCCCAGCAGTTGCGCCAGCGCTTCGTTCGCCAGCGCCGTCGGCTGCAACGTGTGGTTCGCTCGTTCCCGCCGCATGTAGTCCGCCGCCAGTTTCCGAAGTCCCTCGTACACGTGCGGGATCAGTTCTTCGGCAGCCGCGCGGTCCCCGGCCGCGACCCGGTTCAGGAGCAGCGTCGTGTGCTGGTTGCTCGGTCCCATGAGATCCAACACCCGCAGAGATCCACGTCACACTGTACCTCCAAACCCGGGCTCCTGCAAACCCGCCGGCCGCGCGACGCGATCATCCGGGCACGCGCCCCCGGCGGCTCTACGCTTCCCCACATGCCCGCTCGCCAACATGCAACGCGGCGCCGCTGGATGCGGATCGTGCTCGTCGGGTTCGCCGTGCTCCTGGTCATCGCCGCCGGCGCATTCTTCAGAGCCCGCCAGTTGATGGCTCGCGCGCCGCAATGGTGGCATCCGCCACTGAAAGCCGACCCAGAGACCATCGACACCGCCAAGGCCGTCGAGAACGGCGTGACCACACTCCTGCACCAGGCCAGGCCGCGGGACGCCTCGTGGACCATGCAGGTTTCCAACGAGGACGCCAACGCCTGGCTGGGGGCCCGCCTGCAGGATTGGTTCGATAACCAGGGTGGGTCGAAATGGCCGAAAGAACTTGAGCAGGTATCGGCGCAGTTTGAGGATGGCGCTCTGCGGGTCGGCGCCGCCCTGGATCTGCGCGGCACGCGACGCGTCGTGTCGCTGCGGCTTGAGCCTCGCATCGATGATCGTGGGCAACTGTGGCTCCCCGCGACCTCCGTGCAGGTCGGCGAACTCGGCGTACCGACGGGCTGGGTGCTCGGCGACGCCTCCCCGCTGCGATCGATGATCCGCGCGGATCCGGGCGAGATGGATCGGCTGAGCCGCGTGCTGGCGGGCCAGTCGCCCCTGGCGAGCAAGCCAACGCTCAAACTCGCCGATGGCCGGCGCGTGCGAGTGACCGGACTGAAACTCGAAAGCGGGCAACTCCTGGTGACATGCCAGGGAGCGAGCGCGGACTAACCCCGAACTCTCCTTTCTGGCCGAATTGGTCGCCCGCGACTCGTTACCAGGAACCCGCTCCAACATCAGACCAGAACTTTCACATCAGAGTAGGTCCGCTGATCTCCGATCCCGCGGGAACTTTCCGCCTCCCCGACCATACAACCTGACACATGGCAACACACCTGATCGCTCTTTCGCTCGGCACCGTCACGGCTTCGGCAGTTCTGCTCCACTGGTCCGGACCACCGCCGGCGGGCCCGTTCAGCACCCCCACCCAACCCGCTCGCGACCAACAGCCCGAGCCGTTGCCCACACTCGACGTCATGCGGACGGACTTCCCCGCGGAACTTCAGAACCTTGCCGAGCAGTTCCAGCCGGCAGCCGCCAAGGCGCCCGGCACGGCCAACGCCTGGCCGACGCTCATGGAAGCCGCCGCGACGATGCACAGGCTCTGGCGCCAGGTCCTGCCGCCCGAGGGTGCCCCCGACGACGCCCCGGTCCCCGACTTCAACTTCCTCCGCGACCCCGACGGCGACCCGCAGATGCCCGCCGATCGCAAGCAGGCGACCATCCGCCTGACGCGGGACCTCATGGCAAAGGTCGCGGCGGCGGGCGTGCTGGAGCAACTCGCCGCGGTGCGGCATTCCCCGCGATTCGTCCGCTCCCGACTTGATTCGCCTCAGCGTCGCGCCGAACTCACCGCCCTTGGCACGGATGAACCCTGGGACGGTCGGCTGGTGCTCGCCCTGCTCCCCGAACTCGGCGTGATTCGCAACATCGCCCGTATGAACGCGGTACGGATGATGGACGCCGCCAGCGCGGGCGACTGGCCGGCCTTCACCGATGCGATGGAGGTCAACTTTGCACTGGCCCGCGCCGCGACGCACCAGACGACGCTGATCGATCGACTCGTCGGCATCGCCATTCAATCACTCACGATCCAGGAGGCGATGAACCACATCGGCTCGCGCCGGCCCCCGGACGACACGCTCGACATGATCCGCGCCGCCTTGGACCGCCAACTCGCCGATCTCCCACCGCTGGATTTTCAACTCCGCGGCGAACGGCTCTTCCAACTCGATTGCTGCCGCTGGGTCTTCAGCAATGCGGGTGAACTCGACCTGCGCCAACTCGCGCACCTCACCGGAGGCAGTCCGGGTGACACCCCGGCCGTGGTGCGAAAAGCGTCGCGCGAGGCAAACGTCCGCGTGATCGAGGAACTCTCCCTAAAGTGCCGTCGTTACGCCGCCCTTCCAGCGCCGCAGCGCCGGGCCGCCCAGTCGCCCGACGCATGGCTCGAAGAGCACAAGGGAGCGGACACGCTGCTAGCCGGCGTCCTCCTCCCCGCCGTTGGCAAGGCGTGCGCCAGCGACGACCAGATCGCGATCCACCGCGAGGGCTTCAAGGCCGTCATCGCCATCGAGCGCTTCCACCGCCAGACCGGCGGCTGGCCCGCGTCGTGGGACGACCTCATCTCTCGACACCTGCTCCCCGCTCCGCCGCCCGACCCCGTCAGCGGACAGACGCTCCGATACAAACGCCTCGACAAGCCCGGCGCGACCGGCGCCGAGTACCTCGTCTACAGCGTCGGGGCCGACGGTGAAGACAACGGCGGCGTCGAGATCCCATCCGAATCGGAGGGCAATCGCTACTTCGCTCTCAACGGCTCGCCCCACGGCAAGGGCTTCGACTTCATCATCAACCGTCGCTGACGCTCGCTCCGGCCTTCCTCACATCCAGATTGCCGCCGCTCGTCAGCGGCACATGGCTCATCACGTCGCGACGCGGTATCGTTCCTTCGTGAGCGACGCCGACCCGACTTCGCGCAGCCGATCCACCCCCGGCGTTGTGACCCGCCGCGCCGCCGTCGGCACCCTGGCCGCCGCGGGCGCCGGGTTCGCTCTCTTCGGCCCGCGCGGCGCAAGGGAGAACGTCGGCCGCCGCCTCGTGCTGGATTACTGGGAGAAGTGGACCGGTCATGAAGGGGCGGCGATGCAGCGCGTCGTCGATCGCTTCAACGACTCGCAGGACCGTCTCTTCGTCCGCTACTTCGTCACCAGCGCCATCGATCAGAAATCACTTGTCGCCATCGCCGGCGGCGACCCCCCGGACGTCATCGGACTCTGGAACTTCAACGTCCCCCCGTACGCCGAATCCGGCGCCATCCTCCCGCTGGATCAACTCGCCCCAGCCGCCGGCCTCTCGCTCGATCAGTACCAGCCCGGCGTTCGCCAGGTCATGACGCACCGCGGCCAATGGTGGGCCACCACCAGCACCGCCGGCACGCTCGCCATGTACTTCAATAAGTCCCTCTTCCGCGCCGCCGGGCTCGATCCGGATCACCCGCCACGGACCATCGAGGAACTCGACGCCGCACACGACCGCCTCACCGTCCGCAATCAACGCGGCGAATACGAACGCGTCGGCTTCCTGCACACCGAGCCCGGATGGTGGTCGTGGATCTGGGGGTACCACTTCGGCGGTTCCATCTACGACGAGGCGCACAACCGCGCCCTCATCGATTCGCCGCGGAACCTCGCCGCCTACCGCTGGATGCAGTCCTACCCGCGGTCGCTCGGCATGGACCGCATGGAGCGCTTCCGTTCCGGGTTCGGCAACTACGGCACGCCGCAGAACGCCTTCCTCACCGGCAAGGTCGCGATGGTCATCCAGGGCCCGTGGCTGGCCAACATGGTGCAGGCGTTCGCGCCCGATCTCGACTACGGCGTCGCGCCGTTCCCCGTCGCCCAGAGCGCCTACCAGCCCGACGCGCCCGTCTCCCTCATCGACACCGATGTCCTCGTCATCCCCCGTGGCGCCAAACGCCCCGAGGCGAGCATGGAGTTCATCGCCTTCACGCAGCGACAGGACGTGCAGGAGGAACTCGCTACCGCTCACTGCAAGGGCTCGCCGCTCGTGAGCGTGAGCGACGCCTTCCTGCGCCGGCACCCAAACCGCGGGGTGCGCTTGCACAACCATCTCGCCGGCAGCCCGCGCGCCTTCATCTGCCCCCCGACACGCGCGTGGAAGGAGTTCAAGGACGGGTTCGATTCCGCCGTCCAGCGCCTCTGGGCTCTCGCCAGCGATTCCGACAACATCCTCAGCGCGATCCAGCGTTCCACCCAGACGCTGCTGGACCGCACCGCGGCCCAGGCCGCCCGGAGGCACGCCTGATCCCGGACCCCGCATGAACGAAGCGCGACGCGAAACCCTCTGGGGACTTGCCTTCACCAGCCCGTGGCTCGTGGGCAGCGCCGCGTTCATGTTCCTGCCCATGGCGATCAGCCTCTACTACTCGTTCACCGACTACCCCATGCTCGAACCCCCCCTCTGGGTCGGGCTCGATAACTACCGGCGAATGCTCCACGATCCGGTCTTCCGCCGCGCGGTTTCCAACACCCTCATCTTCGCGTCGGTCTCGATCCCGCTCGTCACCGCGGCTGCGCTCGTGCTCGCCGCGTTGCTGAGCAGCCCGCTCCTGGGACGCATGCGCTCGTTCTACCAGGTCGCGGTCTTCATCCCCACGCTCGTGCCGCTCGTCGCCAGCGCCATGGTCTGGTCCTGGCTCTTCAACGGCGAAAACGGGCTCGTCAACCGTCTCCTCGCGCTCGTCGGGATCGATGGGCCGATCTGGCTTTCCGATACCAACGACCTCGTCGCCGGATCGATTCGCGCCGTCGGCCTCGACCCGCCCGCGTGGCTCCCGGGCGCGACCTGGGCCCTCCTGGCCCTGCTGCTCATGACCCTCTGGAGCGTCGGTCAGGCCGTCGTCATCTACATCGCCGCGATGCAGGACATCCCCACGTCCCTCTACGAGGCCGCCGAACTCGACGGCATGGGCCCGGTTCGCCGCTTCCGCAGCATCACCATCCCCATGCTCTCGCCCGTGATCCTTTTCAACGTCATCGTCCTCACCATCAACACGCTCCAGATCTTCGCCGCCCCCTACATCATGTTCCGCACCAAGGACGGCACCAACCCCGGCGGGCTCTTCTACTCCATGTACCTCTACGACAACGCTTTCGTGTACCTCCAGATGGGCTACGCCAGCGCCATGGCCTGGCTGCTGCTCATCGCCACCCTCTTCCTCACCGCCGTGCTCTTCCTTGCCAGCCGCAGGCTCGTGTACTACCACGCCTAGGCGATTGTCTCTCCCCACCCTCCTGGACACCCCTGGATGCCTCAGCGCACGCCAATCCGATCGCGGCCCTCGTCCCCGGCCCCCGGCCCCGCGATGCACCGCGCCCTGCTCCACCTCATCCTCGCCACTCTCGCCATCGCCTTCGTCATGCCTCTGCTCTGGATGGTGAGCACCTCGGTGAAGCCTGAAAGCCAGGCCGCCTCCGGCGAGATCGCGCTGCTGCCGCATCCCGTCGCCTCGCTCCCCGCCACCGCCGCCCGCAACTACCAGAGCGTCTGGACCGACTCGACCGTCCAGTTTCCCCTCTACCTCCGCAACACCCTCATCGTCGCCGCTCTCAGCGTCGTCGGCATGACCCTCTCCAGTTCGCTCATCGCGTATGGGCTGGCACGCATCCGCTGGCGCGGCCGCGGCGCCGTCTTCTTCACCGTCATCGCCACCATGATGATCCCCTTCCCCGTTCTCATGGCGCCGCTGTACCTGGTCTTCCGCGAACTCGGTTGGATCGGCTCGCTCAGGCCGCTCTGGGTCCCGGCCTGGTTCGGCGGCGCCTTCAACATCTTCATGCTCCGCCAGTTCTTCCGCGGCATCCCGCGCGAGATCGACGAAGCCGCGCGCCTCGACGGTTGTTCCCACCTCGGCATCTTCTGGCGCATGATCCTGCCCCTCTCACGCCCCGCCCTCGCCGTCGTCGCCCTCTTCCACTTCATCTATGTCTGGAATGACTTCCTCGCGCCCCTCATTTTCCTCACGCACCGCGATCAGTTCACGCTGGCACTCGGACTCCAGTTGTACCAGTCGCAGTCCGGACAAACCCCCTGGAACCTGCTCATGGCCGCGAGCACGCTCGTCGTCGCTCCGCTCATCCTTCTCTTTGTGCTGACGCAGCGGACCTTTGTGCGCGGCGTGTCGAGCGAAGGCCTGAAATAGGTTCCACCCACCCCACTGCCGCGCCCCTCTACCCACGACCCTCACCAACCCCTCGGATCGCCCAGTTTCTCGCGCGACGAATTCCGGCAAGTTTTTGCCTTTTCGACCGAGAACACTTGCGAAAGGACACAAAATAAGTAGAATGTAAGCGGTTACGCGGCGGCACGCCCGCCGCGGGGTGGCAGGGTTGTATCTCGTTGCCTCGAACGAACTTACGGAGTCAGGATATGTCCAGAAACCTTCCGCTCGTCATCGTCGCGGGTCTGTCGCTCCTCGCCGGGGCTTCGTCGGCAATGGGGCAGTACCAGATGCTCATGAATACGGGATTCGAAGTCGAAAATCCGCTCGATCCGACGCTCCCCGCCGGTTGGGGACCATTCAACGGCGCCGTACGGCGGACGATCGGGGACGGGTTGCTCCCGGCACTGGCGACCACACACGAAGGGATCGCGGCGATCCAACTCACGCCGCGAGAGGTCGGACCCTCGGATTTCATCGGGTTTTCCAGCGACGCGCCGCTTGATCCGGAAAACCCGCTGAGTTTCAACAACCCGGGGTACCCGTTCGATCCACCAAGTGGTCCGGACCTGACCGTCAGCGGATGGTTCATGATCCCGGCCAGCGACCCGATGGTCGCGCACCGGGCGGGCCTCAAACTCGAGTTCCGGCGCACGGCGAACAACTCGGTGTACGAGGGGTTTGAGAGCCTGGGCATCGACCCAGCCAACCCCGGCGCGGTCCCCGGGCTGATCGCGGTCAGCACGCCGACGGGCCCCGGCGTTCACACCAACGGCGAGTGGATCCAGTTCACGTTTGTATTCCATCAGTCGCAGTTCACGATCCCCCTCTGGCCGCTCCCGCCGGAAAATCCCGATGCGCGGGTCAGCGTCCTGCCGCTGCGGTTCGGCGCGCCGTACGCGGGAGGCGCGCGCGGCACGATCTTCTGGGACGACATGGCGTTTTCCATCGCGGCCGCGTGTCCGTGCGATTGGAACACCGACGGCACGCTCAACAGCCAGGATTTCTTTGATTTCCTCACGAGTTTCTTTGCCAGCGACGCCGACATCAACATGGACGGCACGACCAACTCGCAGGACTTCTTTGATTTTCTTTCCTGCTTCTTTGAGGGGTGCGCCTGAGCCGGCCATATTCCACGCGGGCCGGGCGGGTCGGGGCGCGCGCGGCGGGTGCGCTCGTGCTCGCCGCGGGCGCGCTGCCGGGCCCCGGCGCGATGGCGCAGCAGACGGTCACTTTTTATGACGACGGCGAGGTAGCGCTGCTGGCGCGGACGAATGCCGGGGTGCAGGAACCGTCCATTGCGCTGTTCCTGAACGGCGCGCGTGGACGACCCGGGGACGCCGGGGGCGGACCTGTTCGACCTGATCGACCTGCACGACCGGGTGCCGGGGACATCGAGTTATCCGCTGACGATGGCCGACATCATCGCGAACGGGTACATCAGGCCGCTGGTGCAGCGGATGGACGGGAGCACCGGGTCGATCGGGACGTCGATCGTGACGGGCCCGTCGCTGCGGCCCCAGGGTGAACCGCTGGACATCATCCCGGAGATGAGCCGGGCGGATGTCACCACGGGGGGCGGGGTTCGCGTGCGGGTGCAGGGGACGGGGACGTACGGCCCGCGCGCCTCGCTGGTATGCGGGCGCATGTATCCGGATCCAGAGGTCGGGCGGACCGTGGCGGAGGTTGAGTACACGTGGACCGCGCTGCAATCGATCACGCTTTCGGCGGCGGAACGAGGGAATGACGCGCTGCGGCTCGTCATGCTCAGCAGCATGCTCGCCAGCACGCCGGCTGGAGCGTACGACGGACGGTACCTGCGGGTGACGGATCCGCTGGGACGGGCACGAACGGTTGAACTGAGCGATCAGGTTCGCGATGCGTACGTCTTCCCGGCGCCGCGGCCGACGGCGCCCGGGAGGTCGTTCACGCTCTACAAGGACAACGCGGCGACGTGGAACGCGGGGAGCCCGAGCATCGAAGTTCAGATCCTCTCGGTGACGGGCCCGGTCGGGTCGCTGGGCGTGCAGGCGTACCGGGCCGACACGACCAACCCCAATGATGACTCGCTGTCGGTCTGGCTGGAATGGCTGGATGCGCCGGCGGTTATCGCCGCGGGGACGACGCTGCACGTCTCGCTGCGGATCGTGGCGACGCCCGCGACGGATCCGGGCGACCTGAACCACGACGGGGCGCGGGACTGCGCGGATGTCGCGCTGCTGGATGGGCAGGTCGGCCGCACGCCGATCGACGCGCTCTTTGATGCCTACGCGGACATGGATCACGACGGGGAGATCGACGCCACCGATCGGGCGCTGCTCCTGGCGTCGCTGGACGAACGGACGTCGGACTACAACCACTCGGGAGAGACGAACAGCCAGGATTTCTTTGATTTCCTCGGTGGATTCTTTGAGGGGGAGGCGGACTTCAACCAGGACGGGGGCACCGACAGCCAGGACCTGTTTGACTTCCTGACGGCGTTTTTCCTGTCGTGCTGACGTTACAACGGCAGATCATGGAAGAGGCTTGAAGAGGCGGGCGGGACGCCCGCTTCACCGCGTTCGCCTCGGGGGCGGGGTGTGGATTGCGTGGCAGGGCGGCGCGGGGATATATTTACCATCCTGACGCCTCCCGGTCTTCGCGGCCCAGCGATCGTGTACCCTACGCGCCCGGTTCAACCACGCTAGAGATCGAGGTCATCTTGGCCAGCAAACGCAAGCAAGAAACCCGATCGATCGCCGTCGGATCTCCTCTGGGGGACAACAAACTGTTCCTCAAGGCGTTTACGGCGACGGAGCACCTTGGGCGTCCGTTCCGGATCGAACTGGAACTGCTGTCGGAGGACGGCGGGATCGTGCCGACGGACATTCTCGGGCAGAACATGACGGTGCGGGTGGATTCGGCCGCCGGGCACACGCGGTTCTTCAACGGGCAGGTGGCGCGCTGGCACCAATCTCCGCCCAGCGGGGGGATGGCGCGGTACCGGGCGACGCTGGTGCCGTGGATCTGGTTCCTGTCGCGAGCGGCGGACTGCCGGATCTTCCAGGAAATGTCGATCCCGGACATCATCCTTCAGGTGTTCCGCGATCAGGGGTTCTCCGACTTTGAAAAGAAACTCAACGAGTCGTACCCGGCGCTGGAATACGTGGTGCAGTACCGGGAGACGGACCTGAACTTCGTTTCGCGGCTGATGGAGCAGGCGGGGATCTACTACTTCTTCAAGCACGAGAACGGGAAGCACACCCTGATCCTGGCGGACTCGATCGGGAACCACGTGGTGTACCCGAACTACCCGGAGATCCGGTATCACGAGCCCGAGCCGCAGATCGTGGGCAAGGAGTACATCACGGATTTCTTCGTGGAGCAGCACGTTCAGACGGGCCGCTTCATGCATACGGATTTCGACTTCACGAGGCCGACGACGAACCTGGAGACGAAACTGACCTCGTCGGTGTCGCACACGGGGAGCGGGTTCGAGGTGTTCGACTATCCGGGCCAGTACACCGAGACGAGCGACGGGGACTCGTACGCGAAGGTGCGGCTGCAGGAGTTCGAGGCGGATTTCGAGGCCGGGCACGGGCAGTCGGATTCGCAGGGGATCGTGGTGGGGAGCAAGTTCACGCTGGCAGATTTTCCGCGGGAATCGTACAACAAGGAGTGGATGGTCAAGGGGACGACGATCCACGCGGAATCGGATTCGTACGAGGGAGCGGGCGGTTCGAGCGGGGGCCTGTTCTCATGCCGTTTCGAGGTGATCGACGCGACGGTGCAATACCGCTCCCCGCGGGTGACGCCCAAGCCGCTGATCTCCGGGCCGCAGACGGCGATCGTGGTCGGCAAGTCCGGCGAAGAGATCTGGACGGATCAGTACGGGCGCGTGAAGGTGTATTTTCACTGGGACCGGGCGGGGAGCAACGACGAGACGGCGTCGTGCTGGGTGCGCGTGGCGCAGGTGTGGGCGGGGAAAAAGTGGGGCGGGATGCATATCCCGCGGATCGGGCAGGAGGTGATCGTCGAGTTTCTGGAAGGGGATCCGGATCGGCCGATCATCACGGGACGGGTGTATAACGGGGTCGAGATGCCGCCGTATGCCCTGCCGGACAACGCGACGCGCTCGGGGATCAAGTCCAACAGCAGCAAAGGAGGCGGCGGGTTTAACGAAATCCGGTTCGAGGACAAGAAGGATGAGGAGCAGATCTTCATCCACGCCGAGCGGAATGAAGATGTTCGCGTCAAGAACGATTCGATGGAGTGGATCGGGAACGATCGACACTTGATGGTGGAGAACAACCAGCACGAGCAGGTGGAGGTGGACAAGCACCAGATCGTGAAGGGGAACCAGTACCGGCTCGTGGAGGGTGAGGATCACACGCACGTGAAGGGGGACCGGTTCACGCTCGTGGACGGGGCTGAGCACGAGGTGTTCAAGTCGGATCAGATGATCGACGTGACGGGGGGACACAACCTGAAGGTGGGCGGTGACGTGGCGGTGAAAGCCAGCGGCACGGTCTCGCACGACGCCGGCAAGGACACGATGCAGAAGTCGGCGATGAACCACGCGGTGGACGCGGGGATGGAGGTTCACATCAAGGGGGGGATGAAGGTGATCATCGAGGCGGGGATGCAGGTGACGCTCAAGGGCGCCGGCGGGGTCATCGACATCGGCCCGACGGGGATCGCGATATCGGGGACGATGGTGATGATCAACAGCGGCGGGGCGGCGGGGTCCGGGTCCGGGTGCAGCGCGTTGTCGCCGG
>JBFWWU010000013.1:0-125384 GCA_050246015.1 Phycisphaerales bacterium | reverse complement strand
CCTCACGAAACCCATGGAGCAGTTCCGAAGCAGACCGGGCATCGTACCCAGCGGCGTGCGTGGCGGCGTTGGTCATGTCCGCCGCTCTCAGCCGCGCTACCGCGGCAAGATAATCGTCCACCCGCCCTTCCCAGAGCGGCTCCAGATCGAGCAGATGCCCGATGTTCTGCTTGATGCTCCATGTTCCCGGCGCATCGTGCCAGCGCAAGGCATCGTCGTGCAGGCCGCTCACCGCCTCATCCACGCGTGCCGCCGTGCCGCGATACCGCGAGAGAATGTCGGGAAACTTCCCGACCGGGAAGTCGAACCGGAACGCCCGTTCTACCCAGGGCCACCGCGCCGCCATCGCCGCCTCCTGTTGACCGGCTGCACCGCCCGACTACTTCAGCACGCCGTCCCGCATCGCGATCCGCTTGGCCAGCGACACGCCGGAGTTGAGCCCGCCTTCCATATACCCAGTGAACTTGTAGCAGCAGTGCTCGCCGGCGAAGTGCAGGCGCCCGAGCCCGCTATAGAGCAGCGGGCCCACTCGCGTGACTTCTCCCGGCGCGGGGAACGAATACCCGGCGCCGGTGTACTGCTCGTTGGGCCAGTCCATGAATCGCCCCTGCACGAACTGCTCGGCGAACCCCGGGAACAGTTTTTCCATCTCGCTCTTCACGAAGGCGTTGCGCTCATCGCGCCCCATGGCCAGCAGGTTGGCCGCGGCCTTCCCTCCTGAGAAGCAGTTGATCGCGCCGTTCTCGTTCCCTTCCTGTCCGTCCGTGCCGTCCCAGGTCATCACGATGTTCCCGTCCGTGAAGCCCCACGGCGCCATCTTCTTCTCCACCCAGAACTTCGTCTTCAGGTGGTTGAGGTACTTCACGTTGGTGCCCATCTGCGGCGCCAGCGCGGCGGGCAGCGGCTGCCCGAACGTGATCTTCTTCCACGTCGGCGGCGGCGTCGCGAGCACCACGTCGTCGGCCTCGATCGTTCGTCCGTCCGCGCACTTCACCACCACCCGGTCCGCCTTGACGTCGATCTCCTTCACCGGCAGCCCGAGCACGATCCGGTCCTTCCCGATCGCCTCGGCCAGTTTCAACGCCAGCGTCTGGTTGCCCCCCTTGCAGCGGTACACCTCCGAGTCAGTCCAATACTTCTCGACCCCGCCCCCCTTCACGCACGCGAGCATCCCCAAGTAACTCGCCTGGCTGCAATCGACGCCGTTGTTCGAGCCGTTCTCGATCGAGATCGCCCGCTTGGTCAGGTCCGACACGTCTTTCAGCGAGTCGATCCACTCCTGCATCGTTTTTTTGTCCAGCGCCGCGGCGTTCTCGCTCTTCCAGGGTTCGTCGGGGTCGATGTTCATCGCATCGGCGTCCATCATCATGTTTGCCGCGTCCATCTCCTCGTACAGCGTGTTGGACTCCTCGCCGACGAGCCGCTTGCCCTCGATGATGATCGGGTAATCGACGTTTTCTTCCTCGGTGACGTCGAGAAACTCCAGGTCAAAGTGCTTCGCGTAGTTGACCCACGTGGGGTGATTCGACCCGACGAGTTCGCCGCCGCCTTCCACGTTCCGACCCGGCACGAACTCCTTCGAGCACACGGCATTGAACGACAGCACGCGTCCGCCCACGCGATCCCTGGCCTCGACCACCGTCACGTCGTACCCCGCCGCCTTGAGTTCGTGCGCGCACGCGAGCCCGCCGAACCCGGCTCCGATGACAATCACGCTCTTGGCTGACGAAAGCCGGCGCGACCGCCGGACGCTTCCCAGCGCCGTGCCGGAACTGATGAGCAGACCGGCGGAGGACGCGAGCGTGATCGCAAGCGCCTCGCGCCGCGTCAGCGCGTATGGGTCCTTCTTGCCGTGGCGGGCGTGCAGCCGAGCAAAGAGCGAGCGAGACATGTGTACCTCCCATGGGTCAAACCGAATCGGCGTCAGTGTACCCGAGCCGCCTCGTGCCTGCTTGGTCCTCCCGGCCAGACCCACCGCGGTACTCCCGACGGCCGCTTCCCATCCGTCCCCGACGCTCCATATCCTGATGCATGAACACCGTCAGGTTGCCCCGATGCCGTGCTCTGCTTCTGCTCGCAGCCGTGGCTCTTCTGGCGATGTTCTCGCTCCCCGGCTGCGACGACTCCGATGCCTCCAACATCTCGATCACCGTCAACAACGACCTCTCGGGCACCATCCGCTCCACCCGGCTTGCGATCCCCGAAACACCGTCGGCGGTGCAGCCGACTTCCGGGGGCGTCTCGTGGGATGCCGCCGCTCAGATCACCACCGCTCGCGGCGAGTTCAAGGCCCTCTCCGCCCTCACCTTCGAAGACATCACGTTTTCCTGTGAAACAACCAGCCGCGGCCTCAATGTCCTCCGCGTCACGCTCCCGCGAGGGCCCGACGCCAAGTGGGTACGGGCATTGACGCAGCCCAGCGCCGACAAGCGCAAAGCAACCACCGCGGCGATCTACCCGGACCAAAAAGAAAGCCGACTCGGCTCCGTCATCGCCATCAGCATCTCGCTCCCGACGGCTCCTATTTCCCACGGCGCGGCGCCGCTCATCGCGGGCATCAGCGAGGCGGTCGATAAAAATATCGCGACGCTCTCCATCCGCGCCGATGTCGCCACCAAGCCGGGCAACGAGATCGTCTGGGACCTCACCTGGGGCGAGCCGAAGCGCTGAGGCCACGTCCGCCCGGTCACACCCCCCACCCCCCCCACACCCGGGCTACGGTATCGCGAGTGACTACCGTACCTGCGAGCTTCGCGGCATGATCGCCTCGCGCGACGCTTCTGGCGCGAGACTCTCCACGCTGCTGCGCCGGCGCGAGGCGGGCCTCCTCCTCGTCCTCGCTGCCACCATCGCAACCGCCGCGCTCTCCAGCCCCGCCTTTCTCAGCGGCACCAACATCGCCGACATGCTCTCCGCATGCGCGCCGTGCGTGATCGTCGCCTGCGGCGTCGCCCTCGTGGTCATCACGGGCGAAATCGACATCTCCGTCGGTTCGATGTACGGACTGCTGGCCGCGATGATCGGATTGCTCAGTTCCCCCTCCCACGCCGGGCTGGCAACCGGCGCCGTGGTGCCCCTCGTGCTGCTCGCCGGCGCCGGGCTCGGGCTTCTCAACGGCGTCCTGGTTACATTCGGACGGGCCCCATCCATCATCGTGACGCTCGGGGCGCTGACCATCCTGCGCGGCGTCACCGACATCATCCTGCAAGGCGCGTGGATCACCGACCTGCCCGACGCGATGCGCGCCATCGGCACCGCCACCCCGCTTGGCCTCTCGACGGCGGTGTGGACCGCGGCCGCCGTCGCCGTCCTCACCGCCTTGTTCACACGCCGCTCGGCCGCCGGGCTCCGCTTGTACGCCGTCGGGGATAACGCCGAGGCAGCGCGCCTCGCAAGGATGGGGCGGCCATGCGAACGCCGCGCCAGGCTGCTCGCGTTCACCCTCTCCGGCACGCTGACTTCCGTCGCCGCGATCGTCTCCGTCCCCCAACTCTCCGTCATCGAGTCGGGCATGGGCGTGGGGTTCGAACTCCTGGTCATCACCGCGGTCGTCGTGGGCGGCGTCTCCGTGCAAGGCGGTGTCGGTACCATCGCGGGCGTCGTGCTCGCCGCCGTCTTGCTGGGGATCGTCCGCACCTCGCTGGTGTTCATGAAACTCGGGCCCGAAGCGGCCTACTGGGAACGTGCTATCCAGGGCGCCTTCATTCTCGGCGCGGTCGTCGTCGATCACCTCACTCGCGCCCGCGCCGCCGCCGCCGCTCCCGGGTCATACCTCTCGCACTCGGCCCCGCGCCATGCACCGGACTCCGCGGCGACTCCCTCGCTCGCCGGCTGGGGGTTGCTCGCGATCGGTTGCGCCGCGCTGTTGATCGGCGCATGGGCATCACGGCCCGAGTTCCTGTCGCTGGCGACTCAGCGTTCCCTGCTGCCTCAGGTCGCCGAACTCGCGCTCCTCGCCGTTCCCATGACGTTGGTGATCCTCACCGGCGGGATCGACCTATCCGTCGGCTCCGTCATGGCCCTCTCCGCCGTTCTGACCGGGATCGCGTTCGAGCGCGGCCTGGGCGTGTGGCCCGCCGCGGGCGTCGGCGTCGCCACCGGCCTTGCCTGCGGGATCATCAACGGCCTCTTCATCACGCGCGCCAACCTCCACCCGCTCATCGTCACACTCGCCACCATGTCGCTCCTGCGCGGGCTCGCCGAAGGGATCAGCGGGGCCAAACCCGTCTCCGGGTTCCCCGATTCCTTTTCCTCGCTCGCCACCGATCGCGTCATGGGAGTGCCCGTGATCATGTTGCCCGCACTCGCCGCGTTTGTCGTCGCGGCGCTCGTCATGTGGCGCGGCGTCGCCGGGCGGCACATCCGCGCGATCGGGTACAACCAGACCGCGGCGCGCTACTGCGGCATCGCCGTCGCCCGGGTCTCCCTCTGGATCTACGCGCTCTCGGGCGCCGCCGCCGGGCTCGCCGCCGTCATGCTTATCGCCCGGCGAAACACCGCCAAGGCCGACGCCGGCCTCGGGATCGAACTCGACGTCATCACCGCCGTGGTCCTCGGCGGGACCAGCATCGCCGGCGGCCGCGGGTCCCTCGCCGGCACCCTGCTGGCCGTGCTGCTCCTGCACCAACTGCGGCAGTTCATCGCCTGGCGCTGGTATCATGACGAATACGTACTGCCGGTGGTCGGCGCGGTGCTGATCGCCAGTGTGCTCGCCGGGCGCTGGCCCCGGCGCCGGCGACCGTGAGAGCGAGGGACATGATGCACAATGCAATGACTCGGCGGATCCTGCTCGTCGCCGCCGCGATTACCTGCGGCCTGCTCGGGTGCGACCGTTCCGGTGGCGGGAACAACTCAACGACGACCTCACCCCGCCACGGCGCCGCGAGTTCATCCAGCACGATCACCATCTGCCTGCTCCCGAAAAAGAAGGGCGTACCCTACTTCACGAGTTGCGCTCGCGGCGCGGAGGAAGCCGCCAAGGAACTTGGCATCACACTGATCTACGACGGCCCGACGGACGGCTCGCCGGAAAAGGCCGCTTCGATGATCGAGCGATGGACGCTCCAGAGCGTCGCCGCCATCGCGGTCTCGCCCAACGATCCCGACGTACTCGCACCCGCGATGAAAGCGGCCAAGGCAAAGGGAATCGCGGTGCTGACGTGGGACGCCGACGGCGCGGCGGACGCTCGCTCGTTCATGGTGAACCAGGCAACGTCCAAAGACATCGGCTACGCGCTTGTTGACACCATGGTGAAGGACCTCGGCGGCGACGCGGCCGAGGGGGACGTCGCGATCGTCACCGCATCGCTCACGGCGGCAAACCAGAACGAGTGGATCACGTTCATGAAGGAGCGGCTCGCGGCGCATCCGAAACTGAAACTCGTAGACATCAAGCCGTCGAACGAGGACCAGCGTGTCGCGTTCCAGGCGACGAAGGATCTGCTGAACGCATACCCGAACCTGCGCGGCGTGTGGGGGATCAGTTCCGTCTCGTTCCCCGCCGCGGCAGAGGCGATCAAGCAATCGGGCAAAGCGGGGCAGGTGCTGGTGACAGGGCTTTCAACGCCGAACGACATGAAGGCGTACGTGCACGACGGCACCGTGAAGTCCGTGATCCTGTGGAACACGGTGGACCTCGGCTACCTGACGATCCACGCCGCCAATGCCCTCGCGAAAGGAGAACTGAAAGCGGGCGCGACGTCCATACATGCAGGACGCCTCGGCGAGAAGAAGATCGACGGGGACAAGATCCTTCTGGGTGATATTCTGGTGTTCACCAAAGAGAATATTGATCAGTTTGATTTCTGATCGCACCGCTATCCTCAACCGTCAAGCAACACACTTCACGTCGATAGCGACGCGCATCTCGCTCGTCAGGGCGCACGATCGTTGCAAGTGGCGCAGCGAGGCCTTGCGGGCAAGCCATACTCTGTTCGCATGCAGCTACCCCAGGACCTCTCCGAATCCGATCTCGCATCCCGCCTCGATCGTTTCCACATCGAAACACCGTCGTGGGGATACGCCGACACGGGGACTCGCTTCGGCAAGTTCCTTCAGGATGCCGCGGCGACCACGATTCAGGAGAAGATTGCGGACGCCGCCGAGGTGCACCGCTGGACCGGGTGCTGCCCGAGCATGGCCGTGCACGTGCTGTGGGACTTTGCCGAGGGTGTGAAACCGGCGGACGTTGCAGCAATGGCAAGCAAGCACGGCATCCGCATCGGCTCGATCAACCCCAACGTCTTTCAGGACCAGTGGTACAAACTCGGATCGGTGTCGAACGTCGATCCGGCGATCAGGCGCCGGGCCATCGAGCACATCCTCGACTGCGTCAGCATCGGCAAGGACGTCGGATCGAACCTGCTCAGCCTCTGGTTCGCCGACGGCACGAACTACCCGGGCCAGGGGCACATCCGCGAACGAAAGCGATGGTTCCACGACGCGCTCTCGCAGGTCCACGCCGCGATGCCCGCCGAAATGATGATGCTCATCGAGTACAAGCCGTTTGAGCCTGCGTTCTATCACACCGATATCGCGGACTGGGGAATGGCGTATGTGCTCGCCAGGCACGCCGGGCCGCGCGCGAAGGTGCTCGTCGATACCGGACATCACCTCCCGGGGTGCAACATCGAGCAGATCGTCGCGCTGCTGATCGACGAAGACATGCTCGGCGGGTTTCACTTCAACGACCGCAAGTACGCCGACGACGACCTGACGATGGGTTCGATCGATCCCTACCAACTCTTCCGCATCTTCGCGGAGATCACGCTCGCCGAGCACGAACGCGGCGGCGACCTGCCCATCGCGTACATGATCGATCAGTCGCACAACATCAAGCCCAAGATCGAAGCGATGATCCAGACGGCGATGACGGCTCAGGAGCACTTCGTGAAAGCGATGCTCGTCGATCACGCCGCTGCGAAAGCCGCACGAGCACACGGCGATGTCGTCATGGCCGAGCGAGCCCTTCGCGACGCCTTCGCGACCGACGTGCGCGGCTTCCTGGGCGAGTATCGACGTTCACGCCGGCTCGCCCCCGACCCCCTGCTGGCCTACCGCGAAAGCGGCTACGAGGCGCGCGCCGCGGCCGAGCGCGCTCCGCGAAAGTCAGCGTCCGCCGGCGGGTACGCTTAGCCCACGCTCGCGCCGCGACTACTTGATGATCACCGGCGCGCTGGGCCGCAGCACGACGGGCCCCAGCAGCCCGGAGTCAAGCAGCGGCGAGTCCTTCGTCCAGTGCTTCCACGTGGTGAATGTCTGACGCTGCTTCGTCGGGCGGTTCCTCAGCGGGTTGTCGCTGGCTGGATCGAACCACGCGGGCCAGTTCTTGATGTGGATGCCGCTCCACTCGCAGTCATCAGGAAACTGCTCGTCGCCGATCAGACGGTTCACCCAAAGGTTGGTAACTCGAACGCAAAGGCTGTTCTTGCCGGGCCGCGCAACCCCGGTGACATCCGCGACGAACGGCGGCTTCCACCACGTCCCGAGCGACCGCCCATTCAGCGTGACTTCCGCGATCACCCGTACGTCGCCAAGGTCCAGACGAACCGCCGCGTCCGCCCCCAACTGCTCGGATGATACCTCGAACTGGCACCGGTACTCCGCCGTGCCGGAGTAGTACTTGATGTCCGGATCGGCGCTCTGTGTCCATGACGCGAGCGTGTCGAACGCGACCGATTGCGACGCGCCAGGCCCACGCTGGAAACTCACGCTCCACGGTCCCTTGATCTCGATCGGCGCGGGCACCGCCGAAATGTGCAAGGTCTTCTCGCTCCCGCCAGGCTCGGTTACCTGATAGGCGCCCGCTCGGTACGCCCGCAACTCGATCTCACCGGCCGGCGTCACGCGAACCGCATACGGCGCCGGCACGTCCGGCCCGTCGAGATCAAACAGCACGAGCGTGCGATTCTCGTCCGCCGCGCCCTGCATCGGCGCGCCGTCGCGTGTGTACTCGACGACCAGCCGCTTGACGTGGTTGTACGTCGGGTCGCCGAACATCGCGTTGGTCGCCGGGATGGCCAGTTCGCCGGCATCGACCAGCGCCGCCACCTTCGCCGTCACGTCCACCCCGCCCGCCCCGTCGATCGCCTCGTACCGGGCCTTGGTGACGATGAACTTCGGGACACGCGGCAGGTCAGGATTCGGCGGGGGTTTGACCGACGTGAGGTGCCGAGCGGCGGAAGGGCCTCGGAACACCACGAACACCGATCCGGACGGATCGAACGCGATGGGCACGATCGTGCGTCCATTCTGTTCACGCCAGATCGGCGCCGGCTCAATCCGGCCCGTGTCGGCGTGCCATAGTTCGGGCGCGTTGCCGCCGACGCGGAACGAGCACTCGATCTCCTCCGAGCGAGGTTTCTGATTCGAGATGAAATAGAAGTCCGTGCCGCCCTCCGCGCGGTGGATCCACGTCGCGCTGGGCTTCAGGCCCGACGGCGCTGAGAACACGCAATCGGGCTCGATCTTCATCCCCGCGAGCACTTCCCGCACCGTCCGGCCCCAGACGATGCGCCCCTTGCCAACCGCGTGCTCTTTCACCGACTCGCCGTCGCAGTCGCCCCAGATCGCCGCCCCGCGCACCGCGACCTGCTGACTCGTCTGCGGGTACCCCGCCAGGCTCGGCGACGCGGTCGGACGCGGCGCGATGACGGTGGCGCCGTCGCGCACGAGCCGCTCGATCGTTTCCAGCAGCGCGGGCGTCATGAACGGCGTGTCGGGCATCACCAGCACCGCGTAACTCATGCCAGAAGGAAGCACGATCCTCCCGTCCTTCATGGCCGCGTGCGCCAGCGCGTCGGCTCCGCACGAGTCGTAGTCATACCCCTGCCGCTTCAGCGCGATCTCGTGCGGCGCGCCGTTCGGCGCCGCCTCGCCCGCGCAGTACAGCACATCCGCCACGAACCGCCCACGCTGCAGCATGTACTGGCACCGCGTGAGGTATGCGATCCACTCAGGCCCCCCGTGCTCCCACCACGTCGTCGTACGCTCGAAGTGCGTCCCCCACTGCCCCATCGTCATGCCCGGCTCGATATTCGCCCACGGCTGGTGCGCGTAGCGGTGGATGATGTACCGGTTGATCCCCTCCGTGTACATCAGGTCCCCCACCGCCTTCACCGACCCCGGGTAGTTGAGCCACTTCCCGCTGTTCGGCTCGGCGGTGAAACTCTCCGCGCCGACGATCCGCTTGCCGTGAACGTGCCCAACGCTCGACGCGAGTTTGCACGAGTAACTCATCCCCGACGTCACCCAGAACTCCCCCATCACGATGTCCGCGTCCCGACCCACCTGCGAACACTCGAACGGTCCGTCGTACGGCTCGACGGACGACAGAAGCCCATTGTTCTTACATACCTCCGCGAAATACGAGTAGTAGTTGTCTGCAAACAGGTCACCGATCGTCCGCCGCATGTCCCACAGGAATCGCTCCGACACCTCGCGGGTATCCACGATCAGGCCGCTCATCGCCGGCAAATAGACGATCGGGTCGTAGCCGCGGCGACGGTTGAACTCGTCGCGGAACCGGGGCGTCCAGTTCTGGCACCCCACCTCGTAACTGTCCACCAGCACATTGCGAAGCGATCCCTTCTCCCCCGCCAGCGAACCGAGTTCCTTCAGCAGCGGCTCCATCCCGCCCGCCCAGTACGCGTCGAACGCCTCCCGGCTCATCTTGTCCACTTCAAGCCCGCGCCCCGAGTTCGGCGCGGGCGCATTCACCGCGCCCGTCGGGGTGTAGCCGATCCGCAGGATGGTCCACTCCCCGGCGGGCATGTCCCACGCGAGCCGGCCGTCGTCGTCGAGTTTTCCCGTGAGGTCCACGATGGACTCGCGCCGTATGGTGCCCTCCGCCGGAGCCGGTGCGATCGTCGGCGCCAGTCCGTACTTGTATTCGTACAGCGCTTTGGCGCGGATGTCGTCGATCCGCACGTTCTCATCCTTGACCGTCGGAAACGCCAGCACCGCGATATCGCGGTAGTACCCCGTCCCCTTGTGCGCCGTCGGCTGGGGAATGACACCCGTCCACCTCGCCGGGCCGATGGCCCGCATCTCGGTCGTCACGACCGTCTGCATCGCGTGTTCCGGCGTCACCCACGGCCCGCCGCTGCTCGACCAGCCGGCGCAGTTATGGATGCACAGTTCGATCCCCAGCCGCTTGGCTTCGCTCGCCGCGTGCTTCACGAGCGAGCGCCACTCATCGCTGTTGTACGCGATCGGCCCCTCCGGGATGTGCTCGGAGACATTGAAGATCTGAGCCCCGCCCAGCCCGATCCGCTTCATCGCTTCCAGGTCCGCGGTGATCCCTTCGCGCGTCACGTTGCCGTTCATCCAGTGCCACCATGTGTGCGGCTTGGCGGAATCGGGCGGATTCCCAAACCCCACGGCGAGGTCCACTTGTGCCAAAGCCAGACCTGCGAGACAGAATCCGCCGAGCACCATCGAGACAGCCTGAGCAGTTCGTACCACGATCGACTCCTTGGTTGGGACGGTGAACGATCCAACTCCGCTCGCCCCAATGTACCGCCGCGCGGCATCGCACGCAAGCCGCCGGCGCCCCCGGCATGATCCAAACTGCACGCCGATTCCTTCGCGCAAGCCTCAGTGAGACTCCACCGCCCAGCACGCCGCTCGCTGGCTCGGGCCCGTCGGCTTCAGCGCCGGCATCTCGACTCGGCACCGGTCCATCACCAGCGGGCATCGCCCCGCGAACGGGCACCCCTTCGGCGGGTTGAACGGGCTCGGCACGTCCCCCTGCAACACCGTCAGCGGACGACGCTCATCCGGATCATCGATCGGGTTGGCCCCCAGCAGCGCCCGCGTGTATGGGTGCTTCGCCGTCTCGTGCACCCGGTCGCACGAGAGTTCTTCGACGATGTTCCCAAGGTACATCACCAGCACCCGGTCGCAGAAGTGCTCGATCACCTTCAGGTCGTGCGAGATGAACAGCAGCGTCAGGCCGAGTTCCTCCTTCAGGTCCATCATCAGGTTCAGCACCTGAGCCTGGATCGAGACGTCCAGCGCCGAGACGGGCTCGTCGGCGACGATGAACTCCGGCTTCACCGCCAGCGCCCGCGCGATCCCGATGCGCTGCCGCTGCCCGCCCGAAAACTCGTGCGGAAACTTGTCCGCCGCGTCCGCCCGGAGCCCCACCTTTTTCAGCAGCGACTGGATCGACTCCTCGACCGGCCCGGGAGCATCGCCAGTCACGCCGTGAAACCGGATCGCCTCTTTGAGCAGCGCCCGCACCGTGAGCCGCGGATTGAGCGACGAGTACGGATCCTGAAAGATGATCTGCATCTTCCGGCGAAAAGGCATCATCTCGGCGTGCGAGAGATCGGTGATCGGTTTGCCGTCGAACGCGATCGAACCCGACGTCGGCTCGATGAGCCGGATGATGAGTTTTCCGAGCGTGGACTTCCCGCACCCGGACTCGCCGACCACGCCCAGCGTCTCGCCGCGCGCGATGCTGAGCGACACCCCGTTCACCGCGTGAACGTTCCCCACGATCCGGTTGAGCACGCCCCCTCGGACCGGGAAGCGCTTCACCAGGTCGGTCACCTCCACCAGCGGCCGGGCTGCGCCCATCGACGCAGCCCGCTGTTCACCCGCCGCCAGGTCTATCGCCGTAGCAGCGGTATTCATCGCGTCGCTCCCTGCGTCACTTCCACGAAGCGCCCCGCGCCCACGGGATAGTGGCAGCGAACCAGCCGCCCCGGCGCGATCTCGTCCAGTCCCGGCTCGTCGCTCACGCACCGCTCCTGCCGCGACTCGCACCGATCCTGGAACCGGCACCCCTTGGGCAACTCAAACAGGCTGGGCACGATCCCCTCGATCGTCGGCATGCGCTTGCCGTGCGCCTTCCCCCCTGCTTTCGGGATCGACTCCAGCAGCGCACGCGAATACGGATGTCTGGGCGAATGAAACAACTCTCGCACCGGCGCGGACTCGATCACCCGCCCGGCGTACATCACCAGCACCCGGTCGCACACCTGCGCCACCACCCCAAGATTGTGCGTGATCAGAATGATCGCCGTCCCCAGTTTCCGCTTCAGATTCTCCATCAGTTGGAGGATCTGCGCCTGAATCGTCACGTCCAGCGCGGTCGTCGGCTCGTCGGCAATGAGAATTGACGGCTCGCAGCACAGCGCGATCGCGATCATCACCCGCTGTCGCATCCCCCCCGAGAGTTGGTGCGGGTACTCGTCGATCCGCTTTTCGGGGTTGGGGATCTCCACGAGGCGCAGCATCTCGATGGTGCGCTCCCGCCGCTGGCGCGCCGACAGGGATGTGTGATACTTCAGCGCCTCGTCGATCTGCCACCCGATCCTGAAGACCGGGTTGAGCGACGTCATCGGCTCCTGAAAGATCATCGCGATGTGCTGGCCGCGGATGCCCCGCAGTTCGCGCTCGTCGGCATGCGCTAGATCGATCTCTCCACCTGTTCCCGCTTCTTTTCCGCCGTTGCGGCCCCGCCGGAACCAGATCCGGCTCTCGGGTTTGATGAAACTGTTCCGCGGCGGGAGCAGTCGCATGATCGACTTGCTTGTCACCGTCTTGCCGCACCCCGATTCGCCGACAATTCCGACCGTTTCGCCCGGGTACACATCGAACGACACGTCATCCACCGCCGTGACCGTGCCGCGATCCGTGCGAAAACACGTTGAAAGGTGCTCAACCCGGAGGATCGGAGGCTCGGCGGCGGGGGACGCGATGTTGGAGGTCTGGGAAGACGACAAGCAACAATCCTATGGAACAATCGGCTTCGGGGCAGAATATCCGCATGAACCGTGTCAAGGTCGAGCAACCTGACAGAATGTTTCCGGGCGGTGAGAGGGGGAAAAGGGGGGCTGGCAAAATCTAGTCGGGATCGAATTCGCCATTTCCCCGCGCGGGTTGCAGCGAAAACCACCCAATACCAGCGATCACTGGATCCACGCCATAGATTCCGCTGGTCCAGGAATCACTCATCGGCAGCGGCGGACCGACATGCCCGTCGAGCATCGCCGCAACCGCCCCCCCACCCCCCCCACCCCCCCTACCCCCCCTACTGCACCCGTGACGAAAGTGGATGGACGGGTCCGCGCGCGGCGATGGGTCTCGGTCGGGGTACTCGGGCCAAAAACGCGGTTCGAGAAAACTGTACTCGATCACGCCGGTGGGCCCCTCGGTTGAAGCCAGCGCTGCGTCGGCAAACTCGACCGTCGCGGCCGGCGAGCGAAACATCGAACGAGCCGCTCCGAGTGCATCGGTCATGAGCGGCCAAGTCACGGCGTTGCGGCCGGGCGGCGACGCGGTGACGGCGCGCCGGCGTGTCACGCCGACGAAGACGTTGTTGTACCCGTACCCACCGCAGGATCGCTCGAAGCCCGCCGGGGCACCCTGGGCCGCGGCGTCATCGATCGCGCGCAGCGCGGCGGTGAATGCGGGGCAGACGCGCACGCCGCCGGCACCGCCGGATCCGTCCGTGGACTCGAAGTAGTCCGAGAGGGTGCCACCTTCGGCGTGGAACGCGCCGGAGGGGTGCTGGCGCGAGCCGTGCCAGCGAGTGAGATTGGCGGCGAAGTTCGGCGCGCCCGGCGCGCAACGGTCGCGGTAGTCTCCGGCGTAGAGGGAGTTGGCGAGCGAGAGTTGTCGCACATTGCTGGCGCACAGGCTGGCGCGGGCGGCGTCGCGCCCGCCCCGGAGTGCTGGGAGGAGCAGGGTCAGGAGGGTTGAGACAATAGCGATGGAAAGGAGGAGTTCGAGAAGGGTGAAGGCCGGTGTTATGCGGCAGATCGGGTGCGGAAGGGACGCTGTGGACCCGGGGCTTGCGCCCCTGGGCTCAGATGGGGTTGGCATGGGTCAGCCTCCGAAGAAGGCGGCGAGGAAGTCGAAGAAATCCTGCGAGTTGGTGACGCCGTCGGAGTTGAAGTCGGCGTGTGCGTCGAAGAAGGCGACGAGGAAGTCGAAGAGGTCCTGGGAGTTGACGACGCCGTCGCGGTTGACGTCGGCAGGGTGCGGGGGTGGCGGAAGAGGGCGCACGTCGGCGACGCCGGCGATTTCGGCCGAGAGTTCGCCGAGGAGGGGATGGACGCGCCAGGCGGCGGTGGTGATGCGGATGAAGTTGAACCCGTCGAGGGGAGGATCGGGTGGCCGACCGGTGGCGGGGTCGATGGCCCAATCGATGTCAAAGGCGTCGCCGCCGCCGCCGAGGCCGGCGGGGTCGCCGAACCCCGGGCCGATTCCGACGGCGCGTGGATCGTCTGGGATCGTGTAGAACTGCTCGGGGGTAAGCGGGGAGTCAACGATGTTGTCGGCGTTGGTGTCGCCGAGAATGAGCACGGGGCTCATGTCGGCGTAGCCCCACGCGCCCTCGACGGTGGCGCCGAGCCCGAGGGGGTTATCCAAGATCCCCGCGGCGCCGACGGCGAAGGGATCGTCGGGGAGGCGGAACGCGGAGGTGATCCAGAGACCGGATCGCCCCGGGGGGATCCAATCGGCGCGATCGGGGGGATAGGTCGCATCGGCGGTGTTGTCGTCCCAGGTCTGGACGAATCGCGCGAGCGGCGTGGGCGGGATCGTGCCCAGGTGCGAACCCGGAATCAGGTACCAGGGATCGTCGGCCAGCCCGTTGGCGTTGAGGTCGCGCGAGATCTCGATGGTGGCGGCCTCGGCGAACCGGCGGTTGGGATTCGCGGTGACCCACACGGCGTTGCCAAAGACGATCGCGTCGAGACCCAGCGGGTTGAGGGGGTCGTTTCGGACGAGGTGGTCGAACGCGAGGGTGATGGAGCCGCCGAGTCCACCGAGGGAGACGAGTTTGGTGTTGTCGGGTGCGTGGGTGCCCCCGCCGATGGGTGGGCCCAGGGCGCGGGCGGGATCGTTGAACAGCGGGCTGGTTGCGAACTGACCCGGCGCGGGATCAAAGCCGACGACGCGCGAGGCAAAGTCTGATTGCGCCCCGGCGGCGGACGTGAGCAGCACGGGAGCGATGAACGCCCAGCCGGGCGCGCGGCGAAACCAATGGCGGCGGGGAGCGTCAGAATCCATGTCGCCTCCTTCGGAGCGCGGGGAGTGCAGCCGCGGCGATGATGAATGCTGAGGCCGGCGCGGGGACGGTGACGAACCAGGTCGAGCCGGAGGTGATCGCGAGTTCATGGGTTAGCGGGTTGAAGGCGGAGGCGAAATATCCTGCGCCGGATTCGAGTGGATCGAGGCGGCGAAGGTGTGCGGGATCGGCGGGGTTGATGGGGCCCATGCCGGCGAGGGCATGGGAGATTGCCTGGGTGTTCACGACGGCGAGATAGCCGGCGTCGAAGTCCGCGCCGAAGTCGCCGCCGCCGACGAAGAGGTTTCCTTCGGGGTCAAAGAGGAGGGAACCGGCGCTGAGGACCTCGCCGACGAGTGTGCCGTCGATCTCGAAATCGGCGGGCGAGGCGACCCAGTCGGCGGGGAGGAAGGCGCGGACCGTGCCGGTGTCGGAGCCGCCGGGGGCGATGTCGAACCCGTTGCCGGTGAAGAGGCGTCCGGCGTGGTCGAAGGCGATGCCGGCGGAGGCGCCGGCGATGTTGGAGATGATGGTGGGATTCGTCGGGGCGGTGGGAGGGGAGGTGACGTCGAGGAGGGTGACGACGGAAGGGGAGGCGAAGTCGCCGGCGGTGAGGGCCAGGTGGGACGGATCGGCCCAGGCGGCCTCGAAATGGGGAACGGCGAAGTAGCGGGCGGAGGTGGTTCCCGGGGCGAGGAAGGTTGGCGAGCCTGCGGGCCCGAGGTCGGCCGCGGCGAAAACGATGACAGGGCGTGCGAACCCGCCGCCGATGGCGATGGATTGACCATCGGGGCTGACGCGGAGGAAGGCGGGGTCGGAGGGGCCGCCGGAGGCGAGCGGATCGAGCGAGGCGGCGACGTGGAAGGTGGCGGCGCCGGGGGCGTCTTCGAGGAAGACGCTGAGACTGGTGACGGCGACGATGCGGCCATCGGGGAGGAAGTCGCCGCGGATGTCGAAGGAGCCCGCGCCAACGGGGGGAAGTGTGATGGAGCGGAAGCCGCTTGTGCCGTAGGTGTGGAAGGCATCGCGCGCCAGAGCGGGGGCCGAGAGGGCAAGGGGAAGGGTGAGGCGAATGGCGAGGCGGGCGAGGCGGGGCGCGCCTTGGGCGGACGCGGATGAGCAGCGCATGACGCTGGGCGGACGGGGCACGGCAGCGTCGCGGCGCGGCTGGAGGTGGAGACAGTGGAACACGGGATACATGACAGAACCCTCGCTCGTCCCGATTCGCGCGGGACGCCTCCCGAACCTTGTTGGCGCTCGCGAGGGGGGTGAGAACGGAGTGAGCCGGATGCCGCGGACCGGGAGGGAAGAGGGAGGATCAGACCCTGGGCCGGAAGAGCGGACATTGCCGGCGCCCCGAATCGCGAGGGCGACCACGACACATGTTCGAGGCAGGTCTTCCGGCTCCGGACATGGTCGCACACCGGCCTTCCCGCTCGCCGGCGGTAGGAGGCCGGCGTGCAGTGGCTTGGATCCATCCACGGGACGCCGATGAAGGGCGGTCCCAGCAGAAGGAGAGGGTGTGCGGAAAGCATCCGATACGGCGGCGCGTCCGCGGCGGCATTTCACCGCCTTCCCTATTCAGGCCGTCGGCACGCTTGGACCGGCTGGGTCGCCGGGTGCGAGTCTTGGGCCACCTTGAACAGGCAGAGGGTACACGAAGGTTGACGGGGGCGTCAAGTGGGAGTTGAGGATGAATGGCGGGGTGCGCGATGTTGCCGGGCAGGGGCCAAGGCGCCGGGGGCTGTTGGAGGTCTGGCGTGCCGGCGTGGAGCGTCACGCCGCGCCGACGGTTTCTCGCGCGGGCGCCTTCGACGAGAGCGTGACGCCGAGTTGGACGAGGGGGCCATGAGGCTTTTTGGACTCCTGGGCGAGTTTGGCGGCGGCCTCGGGGTCGACGTAAGACGAACTGAGCATGGCTTTGATGGTGCCCCACATGCCGGCGAAGGATGAGAAGGTGTGATCGACGGCGCTGGGCTCGTACCCGCAGTGGACCATGCATTGCTGGCAGGCGGGGTTGCCGCTGGCGCGGCCGTAGCGGTCCCAGTTGGTATCCTGCATCAGTTCCTTGAAGGTATCGACGTAGCCGTCCTGCAAGAGGTAGCAGGGCTTTTGCCAACCGAAGATGTTGAAGGTGGGATTTCCCCAGGGCAGGCATTCGTAATCGCGTTTGCCCATGAGGAACTCGAGGAAGAGGGGCGACTGATTGAACTTCCAGCCGCCCTTGGTCTTGGAATCTTTGCGGTTGCTGAGGATCATCCTGAAGAAGTCGGTGGTCTTTCGGCGTTCCTGCATGAAACTTTTCTGGTCGGGCGCCTTGGGGTAGGCGTAGCCGGGAGAGACCATCATGCCTTCGACGCCGAGGGTCATCATCTCGTCGAAGAAGCGGCGAACGCTGACGGGGTCGGCGCCGTCGAAGAGGGTGGTGTTGGTGGTGACGCGGAAGCCCATCTGGACGGCGAGCCTGATGCCGTCGATGGCGGTCTTGTAGGTTCCCTCGCGACAGACGGCAAAATCGTGGTGCTCTTCCTGGCCGTCCATGTGGACGCTGAAGGTGAGGTACTTGCTGGGCGTGAACCAGCCGGCTTCGAGTTTCTCCTTGAGGAGCAGGGCGTTGGTGCAGAGATAGATGTACTTCTTGCGAGCGATCAAGCCTTGGACGATCTCAACGATGTCGGGGTGGAGGAGGGGCTCGCCGCCTGGGATGGAGACCATCGGCGCGCCGCACTCGTCAACCGCGTCGAAGCACTGCTTGGGAGTGAGTTGGCGTTTGAGAATGTGGGCGGGGTACTGGATTTTGCCGCACCCGGCGCAGGCGAGGTTGCAGCGGAAGAGGGGCTCGAGCATGAGCACGAGGGGGTAGCGCTTGTTGCCGCGCAGGCGCTGACCTAGGACGTAGGAGGCGACGGTCCACATCTGGCTGATCGGGACGGGCATGAAGGCTCCACGGAGGGTGCGAGGAAGGCGAAGGGCCCGGCGGAGGGTGTTGTTTGGGGCCGAAAGGGAAGGGAGGGTGGAAAGTTGGCGGACACTATACGTGCGCCGGCTGCGACGGGCACGGAGGCTGGGCCGCCGACCTTCATGCGGCGCCGCGGGGGAGGCGTCGCGATGCGATGATCGATCGGTTTGCGTATCAGGGGATCATCGGATAGATTTGATGAACTGGAGGGGACTCCGATTTACCACATCACAAGGTGACGCTATGGCACGTACATCGCGCGAATCAGACGCCTGGAGATTGATCGTCAGAATCGCGGGCCTTGTGATCGGGATCGCATGCTCGGCGCCAGCCTTGGCGCAGGGGAGCGATCAGTGCTCGGCTGCTACGCCCGTCACGGACGGGCAGGTGTTCGGAACGACCGTGGGCGCGACCAACGACGGGTCGGCGTTGTGCGGGTCATCGGGGTCGTCGCCGGATGTGTGGTATCGGTACACGCCCGCAGTGGATTGTTCGTTGCAGGTGACCACATGCGGCGCGGGAACGACCTACGACAGCGTGCTGTCGCTGCACACGGGGTGCCCGGGGACGGCGTCAAACCAGGTGGCGTGCAACGACGATTCGTGCGGGCTGAGTTCGTCGGTTCGGTTCGACGCGGTGGCGGGCGGCACGGTGTACGTGCGAGTGGCGGGGTTCGGCGGGGCGACGGGCCCGTTCGTGCTGAACGTGACGTGCGCGGAGACGACGATGACGGACCGGTGCGATCAGGCGCTGGACATCGTGGAGGGGACGTACGCGGGCACGACGGTCGGCGCGTTCAACGACGGGGCGTCGGGGTGCGGCGCATCGGACACGTCCGCGGACGTGTGGTACCGGTACACCACGCCGGCGGCCCCGTCGCCGCCGTGCACGCTGAGCGTGGATACCTGCGGGGCGGGGACGTCGTTTGATACGGTGCTGTCGATCCATACGGGGTGCCCCGGGACGGCGGGCAACGCGCTGGTGTGCAACGACGATTCGTGCGGGTTTTCATCGCGCGTGGAGATCCCGACCGCCGCGAGCACCACGTACCTGATCCGAGTGGCGGGGTTCGGCGGGGCGACGGGGACATTTGACCTGCACGTGGTCTGCACGCCGTCGGTGCAGGCCGACGCGTGCGCGGGCGCGCAGGTCATCCAGGCGGGCGGGTACAACGGGGATACGTCGGTCGCGACGGCGGACGGGGCGTCGATGTGCGACGCGAACACGACGCCGGACGTGTGGTTCAAATACACGGCGGCCGACAACTGCGTGCTGCGACTGGATACGTGCTCGGGGACAACCTTCGACACGGTGCTGTCGGTGCATTCGGGCTGCCCGGGCACGACGGCGAACGAGATCGCGTGCAATGACGACGGGTGCGGGCTGGGCTCGTCGGTGGCGGTGAGCGCGGGGGCGGGGATGACGTATTACGTGCGCCTCGCCCCGTTCGCCGGAGCCGGCGGTCCGTTCCACCTGAACGTCGCGTGCAACAACCCGACCAGCGACGGTCCGGACGGCTACGTGGGGAACATCGGCGCGATGCAGCAGTTCGGGCGAGAGGGAGGGATCGTCGGGTGCGTGACGGACACGCCGCTGTGCAACGCCGGCTCGGCGCCGATACCCACGATGGGCAACCCGAATAGCGCGCATCCGTTCTTTGTGTGGAACATGTACCGGATGCAGTCGGGGGGATCTCGGTTCGAGCAGATCGGGTGGTCGTGGGCCAAGCACATGTGCTGCTCGGCGCAAGGGGATGCGTGCGGGTTTGGCTGCACGCCGTTCCCCAACTCGTCGCACCTGGGCGCGGGCTGCTCGGACACGTACAGCGCGGGGTACAACGCGACGCAATCGAACATGGGGCCTCGCTCGGAGATCAACCCGTGGACGGGTGAATATTCGTACGTGGGATCGTGGATCCAGCGGACGGGCGGGGCGTTCACCAACTCGATCGACCACCGGCTGCAGATCCGTGACGCGGACCTAAACCCGTCGCAGAACCCGGGATCGCAGTACATCGTCGAGCAATACACGGTGTCGCTCATGGACGCGAACCATCTCAACAGCGTGGCCCGCGAGCCGGTCACGGTCAGCGGGGCGCCCGGAGGCACGTGGACGTTCGGCACGAGCGCGGCGTCGGAAAACGGTCCGGCGATCTTTTCATGGACGGGCGCCGAGTTCAGCGTGATCCCTTCGTCGGACTCGCTCACGGACGACGGTCGCTGCATCGTCGGATACCGCGCGACGCCGAATCAGGACGGGACGTGGCACTACGAGTACGCGGTGTACAACCACGACATGAACCGGGGGGTGCAGGCGTTCAGCGTGCCGGTCGGCGGGGCGGCGATCACGAACGCCGGGTTCCATGCACCGTTCATTCACGGGGAAGACGCGCACGACAACGATCCGTGGACGGTGACCATCGCAGGGGGGCGGATCGAGTTCGCAACCGATCCGGCCGACGCCGCGGTCCCGTCGAATCCGATTCTGTGGGGGACGCTATACAACTTCCGGTTCGACGCGGATCGGTCGCCGGTATCGTCCGCGGCGACGATCAGGCCGTATCGGAGCGGTCCGGTCGCGGCGTTCTCGGGGCCGGTGACGGCGCCGGCGGGAGCGTGCATAGCGGACTGGGATCATTCCGGGACGGTGACGAGCGCGGACTTCTTCGCGTTTCTGGCGGACTTCTTCAACGGGATCGCCGACGTGAACAACGACGGGGTCGTGAACACGCAGGATTTCTTTGACTTCCTGGGTGCGTTCTTCTCCGGATGCGTGTGAGCGGGCGCGAACGGTGGACCATCATCGTGATGGAGGTGGCTAGAGAGGGGTTGGCGGGAGTCACGCCCCGGCTATCATCGCTCCCGCTCGGCGACGCAGCCGGCGCGGGGGTGAACCGAGCCAGTCGAGTTCCGAGCAGCGAGGAACAGCCGCGCATGAGCCAGCCGACCCGAGCGTCGAATCCGGTGGAAGGAAGGCCCGCAGACGTCGCGCCGGGTGAAGCGAAGGCCGCCGGCGCATGGGCATCAACACTGGACAGCGCGGGCGCGGCGCGATGGCTTGGCTTGCGTCGTTCGGCGGTGCTGCTGACGCACGCGAAACCGGACGGGGACGCCGCGGGGTCGACGCTGGCGCTCGCGCGGACGCTGAGCCGGTGCGGAGTGGATGCGCGGGTGATGTACGTGTCTCCGGTGCCGCGATGGCTCCCGGTGGTCGCGGGCGGGACTCCGTATACGGTGCTCGACGCCCGGTCGGGACGCGTGCAGCCCGCGCTGGAGGCGATGCACCCAGATGCGGTGATCGTGACCGATACGGGATCGTGGCCGCAACTTGATGAAGTGCGTCCGTGGCTAGAGGCTCGCCGCGATCGGACGCTCGTGATCGATCATCATCTGCACGGGGATGCGGATGTGTCGGCGGACAAGTTCCTCGGGTTGGGGGAAGCCTCAACGACGCTGGTGCTGGCGCCGCTGTGCTGCCGGCTGCTTGAGTGCGAAGAGAACGCGCTGCCGCTGGACGTAGCCGAGCCTATTTATCTTGGGCTGGCGACGGATACGCAGTGGTTCAAGTTATCAAATGTGTCGGCGAAAGCACTGCGAACGGCGGGCAACCTGCTGGAAGCGGGCGTGGTGCACACGAAGTTGTACGAACTGATCGAGCAGCAGGACGCCGCGTCTCGGTGGAAGTTGCTAGGGCGGGCGCTGTCATCGCTTGAACTGCACGATGGGGGACGGATCGCGATCATGCGGCTGCTGATCTCGGACTTTACGTGCTGCGACGCGGACCGCAACGACACGAGCGGGTTTGCGGACATGGTGTTGCACATCGCGTCGGTGCAGGTGGCGGTCGTGCTGACGGAGGCGGAGTCCGCGGGGGCCGGAGGAGCGACGACGAAAGTGAGCATGCGCAGCAAGCCGGGTCCCAGCGCCGTGGACGTGAACCGAGTGACGATGTCGCTGGGGGGCGGCGGGCACGCGCGGGCGGCGGGGGCAAAGATGGTGGGCGTGGGGATAGACGCGGCACGCGATCGCGTGCTGGGGGCGCTGCGAGGCTGCGGCGCGTGATTGCGGGCCGGCGCGGGACGATCGCCAGCGGGTTGCGAGGCGCGATGGTCGCTGGGCGCTCGACCCGCGGGTGACACGACAGTCACGGAAATCAAAAAAAAAGCCCCCTTGAAGGGGGCCTGGTTGTTTCGACCGGTGTTGGGAGGGTCAGCAACCCATGGGCGGCTGGAAGAAGCACGCGATGAAGTCGAAGAAGTCCTGACTGGTGGTCATGCCGTCGTTGTTGAAATCGCCGATGTCGCTGAAGAATCCGGCGAGGAAGTCGAAGAAATCCTGGCTGGTGAGGGAGCCATCGGTGTTCCAATCGCACGGGCAGGGCTGGGGACAGATGCCGGGCTCGGTGCAGGAGCGGTTGAGCCCCTGCCAGACGCCGCCGGAGGCGAGGCAGGCGGCCTGTGTGACCTGCGTGCAGGCGCCGTTGTTGCAGCAGGCGCTGGTTTCGCAGGCATCGATCTGCCCGTCGCTGTCGGTGTCGAGGGCTGGGTCAAGGGCGATATCGCAGGAGTCCTGGATGGAGTTGGCGTTGCAATCGACGAGGGGATTGCGGATGATCTTGAAGACTTCGCCGGCCTGATCGCAGATGTAGATTTCGCCGTAGGCGTCTTCGCCGAAGGAGGTGATGGTGGCGATGGAGAGCCCGCCGCCTGGTGCGAGTTCGGCGGTGCGGTTGGTGGAAGCGCCGGCGGGGGTGGTGCCGTTGCCGGTGTACCCGTTGGAAAAGATATTGCCGGAGCAATAGTCGGCGTAGAAGTATTGGCCTTGGAGCGAGGGGATGGCGCAGCCGCGGTAGACGTAGCCGCCGGTGATGGAGCAGGCGCCGCCGGAGTGGGCGTAGGTGAGGATGGGGTCGCGGAGTGAAGCGGCGTTGCAGGTGCAACCGGAGAGCCCGGTGCAGTTGTTGCCTTCCATGCAGCGCCAGCCGAAGTTGAGTCCCGATTCGCCGGCGGCGGCGACGTCAACTTCTTCGATCAGGTCCTGGCCGACGTCGGCGATGAACATACGACCGTTGGCGCGGTCGAAACTGGGGCGCCAGGGGTTGCGGAGGCCGTAGAAAAAGATCTCGTCGGCGCCGGGTGTGGCGCCGGCGAAGGGGTTGGAAGCGGGGATGGAGTAGAGGCGGTTGGCGTCGGCGGGGAAGGCGTCGTCGTCGGCGTTGCCGGGGATGTTGTCGGGGCCGTCGACGTCGATGCGGAGGATTTTGCCGAGGAGGACGTTGATGTTCTGACCGTTGCCGTTGGGGTCGTTACCCGATCCGCCGTCGCCGGTGGAGATGTACATGTATCCTTCGGTGTCACCGGGCGCGAAGGCCATCCAGCCGCCGTTGTGGTTGTTGAACGGCTGGGTGATGGTCAGGACGGTGGTGGCGGTGGCGGCGTTGGCGGTGACGGAGGTCGCGAAGGGGGCGTTGGCCTGATAGCGGGCGATGACGGTGTTGCCGGCGCTATTGGTGTAGTTGACGAAGAAGTAGCCGTTGTTCATGAAGTTTGGGTGGAAGGCGAGGCCGAGGAGGCCCTGCTCGCCGCCGGTGGCGACGGGCGCGATCGAGAGATAGGGGACGGTGTTGAGCGTGTTGCCCGGGATGTTGAGGATGCGAATGCGGCCGGTGGTGCCGGATCGAAGTTCAACGATGAAGACGCGGCTGAAGTCACCTTGCGGGGCGGTGACGTAGACCGGCTGGGCCAGGCCGGCAGCGACACGCGTGGTGTCGATGGTCTGTGCGAGAGCCGGGGATCCGGATATGAGGGTGGCCATGGCGACGAAGGCGGAGGCGATTACAGAACAGACCGATCGCTTGATGGAGGATGTAGAATAGAAACCACGGATCATTTCAATGGGCTCCTGTTTTGATTCTGTTTGGTGCGACGCAATCCACGCGGGAGGGACATACGCGCACGTTAACCGAACGGCGCTCGGATACATCGCTCCTTGCGGTTCCTCCCCCCATTCGGCGAATGTAGGGTAGGTGTTGCAAGTATGGCACGGATATCAGGATCGACCAGCAAATAGGTTCCCATAAGTGATGGACCCATTTTCTCTTTGAGCCGCTGCGACGAACACTCGCCACTACAGTCGCAGCGATGACGAACGGACGACACAAGCGCGGGCGAGGAAGTACCCCGGGCGTGCGTGGGGCAGCGGGTTCGTCGGCGTCGTCCGCGGCTCCCGCGTCGTCGGGGCCGCCGCCGCTGGGGGACGCGGCGCGCGATCTGGCATTCCGTCGGCTGTCGCGCCAGGCATCGCGGTATCCGAACATGGAGATTGCCGGGTTTGATGACTCCAGCGCGTCGATCGCGGCGCTGGGAGAGTTGGACGCGGCGTTTGCGCACGCGATCTACGACGCCACGGTCCGTCGGTGGCTGACTCTTCGTTTTCTGCTGGCTCCGCTGACGCACCAGCCGATTGAAGAGATGGAGGCGAGGGTGCAGGCGGCGCTGCTCGCGTCGGCGGCGCAGCTCGCGCTGCTGGACCGCGTCCCGACGCACGCGGTGATCAATCATGCGGTCGAATGGTGCAAGCAGCGGATCCGCCCGGGAGCGGGGGCGGTTGCGAACGCCGTGCTTCGGAAGTTTGTGTCGCTGATATTCCACGGCGGGGAAAAGGTCCGCCGCGATACATGGTCAAACCGGCGCGACGAGATCCCGCAGAGCGATGGGGGGGCGCTGGTGCTGTCGGGCGATTTGCTTCCCGAGGGCGAGTTGGAGCGCGCGGCGGTCGCCACGAGTCACCCGGCAGAACTCCTGGGGTCGTGGGCGAAGCGCGCGGGCGAGGCCGAGGCAGTCAGGCTGGCGCATCACGGGCTTGCGTCGCCGCCGACTGTGGTGAACATCCAGTTCGCGAGCGCGGACGCGGAACTGCGGGGCGTGCTTGAGGACCCGCTGCGCGTGGCGCGTCATGAGAGCGGGTCGCATGTTGTGTGGCGCGGGGGCCGGCCCGATCTTCGCGCGCTGCTGCGCGCTCGCGACGATATCTGGGTCCAGGACGCGGCGGCGAGCGAGGCGGTCTGTTCGGTGCTGGATCTGTCTCCGGTGCCCGGTCTGATCATTGACGTGTGCGCCGGTCAAGGGACCAAGACGCGGCAACTCGTGCGGGCGTTCCCGTCGGCGCAGATCGTCGCCACGGATTCGGACCCGGTTCGAGTCGAGACGCTCTCTCGCGTCTTTGCGGGGAGCGCGAGGGTGCGGGTGATGGACCTGAAGTCGCTGGCGAAGGAGTATTCGGAGCGTGCGGACCTGGTGCTGCTGGACGTGCCTTGTTCGAACACGGGCGTGCTGGCGCGCCGTCCGGAGGCGAAGTATCGCTACAGCGTGGAGTCGATTCGGTCGCTCATGGGCGTGCAGCGGCAGATCATCGCCGACGCGATCCCCTTGGTATCGCGCGGCGCGAACGGCGGCCGCCGCGGGCGCCTGCTGTACTCGACCTGCTCACTGGAACGAGAAGAGAACGAGGGGATGAGCGAATGGGCGTGTGAATGGCATCAGTTCAAGGGCGCCCGGGAAACGAGGCGCTCGCCCGGTGGTGGTCCGGGACAGGCGGACACCGCGTATCACGACGGTGCGTACAGCACGCTTCTTGAATAACTCCGCGAATCATGTTTGCCTGAGCGGGACGGGTGTAGTTCGTCACGAGTTGCGTTCGCGGACTCGCTCCACTCGTGGCTACACCCCGGCGCCCCTGACGGGGCGAAGCGTGTGCCTCGGAAGACATGTTCCACGATGGTGGACTGCACCCGGCGTGACGTGCGGCTCACCGGTGAGGGCGTGGGGCTGTATCATCATCCGCGATGCCGAACTTCGAGTACACAGCGATCACGGTCACCGGACAGCGCGTCGCCGGCATGTTGACCGGCGGGAGCGAGCAGGCGGTGCTGGCGGAACTGGAGTCGCGCCGGTTAACGCCGGTGCGGATCGAGCCGGCGAAAGAACGCCGATCGACCTCGCGGCGGGTATCCACGCGCCAGTTGGCGCAGGCGTACCAGCAACTGGCGGACCTGCTACGCGCGGGGGTGCCGCTGCTTCGCGGTCTGAAACTGCTGGGCGCGCAAAAATCATGTCCCCCACTAGCGAAGACCTTTGCGCAGATCGCGGACGACGTCGCCGAGGGTGTCGAACTTGCCTCGGCGCTGGAGTCGCGGTCCGACACGTTTCCGCGCGTGCACGTGGCGATGGTGCGGGCGGGCGAGAAAGGCGGCTTTCTGGAGGGCGTGCTGGGACGGCTGGCGCAGTTTCTGAGCGCGCAGGCCGAACTGCGCAGCAAGGTAATCGGCAACCTGATCTACCCGGCGATCCTGATCGTGAGCGGGGTGGTGGTGCTTGGGCTGATCTTCGGGTACTTTCTTCCGCAGTTCCGCCCGATCTTCGCCAAGGTGCCGCTGAACTCTCTGACTCGCGGCGTGCTGGCGATCAGCGACTTCATCGCGGCGTACGGGATCTACCTGGTGGGGGTCGTGGCCGGGCTGGGGATCGGCGCGTGGTCGATCCGCAACCGGCCGCAGGTTCGTGAACGCACGGACCGCTGGATGGTGCGTGGGCCGGTGATCGGTCCGATCACGCGCACGCTCGGGGTGGCGCGGTTCTGCCGCATCCTGGGGACGCTGCTGGGCAACGGGATCCCGATGATCTCGGCGATGCAGATCGCACGCGACGCGGCGGGGAACCGGCTGATGGAGAGCGCGATCGAAGCGGCGACGGAGTCGGTCCGGCACGGCGAGGCGCTCGCCGCGCCGCTGGCCAAGAGCGGCCTGTTCGCCGAAGACGTCATCGAGATGATCTCCGTCGGCGAGTCGGCGAACAACCTGGACGACGTGCTGGTCACCATCGCGGACACGATGGAGCGCCGACTGGATCGGCAACTCACGGCAGCGGTCAAACTCATCGAGCCCGCGATGCTGCTGGTGCTGGCGATCATCGTCGCGATCGTCGCGTTGTCGGTGATCCTGCCGATGACGCAGCTCAGTTCAAACATCGGCGGGTAGAACGTGATGGGGCTATTTCAAGCGCAGCCGGAAGGTCGCGATCTGGAACGGCCGGAGTTCGATCTCGGTGGTCCGCAGGCCGAGGCTCGTGTGGAGGGGGCCAGTTGCCGCGGGCTGCTCAAGCAGGTCGGCGAACTCGATGGAGCGCAGTGGCAGGCGCCAGTGCACGGAGAGTTTTCCTCCGACGCCTCGGGTCTCGACGAGCCGGACGATCAGCCCATCGCCGTCTTCAGCGGGCTTCAGCGCCGAGACCTCAACGTGTCCGCCGCATTGTGTCGCGTCGATCGTGAACGGCGTCCAGTCGGGCGCCGGGGTCCCTTCCGGTTGACGGGGAAGTGATCGGTCCGCGCCTGGTTGAATCGGCAGGAGGCGGAGCGGGCGATTGAGCGCTTCGGCTTCGGCGTCGGCGTTGGCGGCTCGCCAATCGCCCGCGTGAGGAAGTAGGCTGTAGGTGAACTCGTGTTCTCCGATATCCGCCGATTCATCTGGGAAGCGGGTCGAGCGCAGGAGCGTCAACCCGATCGTGTCGGCGGCGCAGGAATGCCCGTACTTGCTCTCGCTGAGGATCGCCAGCCCAGCGCGACCCGGGCCGCTGCTGCGAGCGTCTGAGTCATTCCCGTGTGCTCCGGGCGAACGAATCATGCCGGAGAGATCAATCCACCGATGGGCACAGAACTCGAACCTGGCGGCGCTGATGGGGTCGGCGCGTGAGGTGGAACGCTGGAGGTGCCCGAACTGGATGCCGCAGGTGGCATGTTCGGCCCGGATGCCGCTGTGAAACTGGGCGCGAAGGAGGGTGCGGGCTTCGCGCCAGGTGGCGTGTGTGAGCACATCGACGCGGGGCGAGCCGGCGTCGAGCGTGATCCACTGCGTGATCCGGCTCTGTGATCCCAGCGGGCGCGACACGCGGACCTCCGCACGCAGCGGGTGCACCCGCGAGACTTCGATCGCATCCACAGGCCCCAGCGGAAGGGGGTGATCGAGATAGTCGCGGTCGATGTCCCACGCCTCCCAGTATTTCGGCTCATCCCGGTACAGGCTCAGCACATTGAGCGGCCCGAGGAGGGCCGGCGCGGCGGACGTCAGACTCCGCAGTGAACCGATGGATCCATCGCCGTCGACGCGGCATTCGACCAACCCGTTTGCGAGCCAGACGCCCGCGTCAGCAGTCCGGGTCACGGAGACATGCCGCGGCCGGGGTGACTTGTCGCTCTCTCCTGGTCTCCACCGGCGCAGCCCGTTCGCGGCGAGAAGGGGGATGAAGTGGCATTCGCCATTCAACGTGACGACCTGGGACCTGGCCTGGGAGGCCGGGTTGATGACGATGTACTCGTCGGGGACGGCGTGCGGCGCGGCCAGCGGGCTCGCGGGCGCCCCCGGGAGAGCGGCGGCGATCACCTCGCGAGCGAGCTGGCCGATCTCGCCGAACTGCTCGCGCGCGTCGTCGTAGACGTCCTTGATCGATGACCCGGGCAGGATGTCATGAAACTGGTTCAGGAGCAGGAGTTTCCAGGCGCGATCCAATGTTTGGCCCGAGTCTGCGCGGGCGGGCCCCACGGATGGCGAACCCGCGGCACAGACAAGCAGTTCAGCGACCCGCAGGTCTTCCTCGGCGTGTCGATTGGCTCGCTTGATCCAGGCCTGGGCGGTGTAGGTGCCGCGGTGGCGTTCCAGATATAACTCGGCTTCAGGCCAGATCGGGAGTTCCTTTCCATCGCGCCGCGCGTCGTTGATGCGGGTGTGAAGATGTTGGCAGAACTCGTCGATGCGGCCGAAGCGGATGCGGGGCAAGGAGTCGATCGGTTCGGCGAGGGAGGCGATGTCGATCATCTCCTGCGTGGGCCCGCCACCGCCGTCGCCGTAACCGAATGGCTGAAGCCACTGGTGTGGCGCGGTCGGGTCGGTGGACCGATGGGTGTCGTCGCCCTTGCGGAGTTCGGCGGGCGTCATGGTGGCGTTGTATTCCATGCCGGGCGTGAGGTACGAAACGATCTCGGACCCGTCGATGCCGCGCCACCGAAAAGCCGACATCGTGGGCGGGTTCGATTCATTCCACCAGAGTTTGTTGAAGATGAACGTGCGCACGCCGCATCCGGCGAGGATCTGCGGCAACGACGCGGGGAACCCGAATGTGTCGGGGAGAAAGACGAACGGATGCGAGGACGTGACGGCGAAGCGGTCCTGGACGTATCGCGTGCCGTGGAGGAACTGGCGGATGAGGGACTCGCCGGAGGGGATATTGCAATCGGGCTCGATCCACATCGCGCCGCTGGCGACTCGTCCGGGGGCGCCTTGGGCATGGGTCAGGGCAGCCCCGATCTCCCACCGCCCTTGCTGTACGCGGGCCCGGATCTGTTCAAAGAGCGCGGGTGAATCGCGTTCGACCCATGCGTACTGCTGAGGCTGCGTGCAGACGAACCTGAAGTCGGGGTTCGATTCGATCAGCCGCAGGGCCGTGGAGAACGTGCGGAGGCATTTGCGCCGGGTTTCGGAGAGTCTCCAGAGCCAAGCGGTGTCGATGTGCGCGTGGCCGATGGCGTGGCAGACGGACCGGGCCCGAGCGGGCACGCCGGCCGCGGAAGCGAGCCCGAGAGCCTGCATCGCCATGGTGTCGATGGCGCGAGGGTGATCGGGGCACGTCGCGTGCTCGCTGAGGGACTCGATCTGGCTGAGCGAGTCGAGCTCGCGGGTGGGCAGGGGCTCATCGGCGCGACCGAGGACGAGCACGCCCGCGGCGAAGTTGAGGGCTGCGATCGTCCGCCTCACCCGTTCGTCGATCCGCACGAGTTCGGCACATTCGATTCGTCCCGGCAGCGGCTCCTTCCAGCGTGCAACCTCGGCCGGGTCATCCCAGAAGAAGGTGGTGGCGCCGTGGGGTCGATTGCACGCGGCTTCGATGAACAGTTCGATGTTGTTGCCGCTCCCATGCCGCAGCGCTTGCGTCAGTGCCGGGGCGGGCACGCACTGATGATTGACGTCCAAGCCGTGGACGGGAACGCGGGGTGCGTGGATGGAATGGTCGCCGCTCCAGAGAGTCGCCTCGGTGCCGCACGAAAAACGCAGCGTCATGACCGAAGCGTCCAGCCCGTCAGGAAGCGTCGCGCGGAGCCTGAACCAGGCGGTCGACCACACCGGGCCCCACCGCCAACCGGTCTGCACCGGGCGGTAGGGAGCGAGAAGAGCCTCGGCCAGCGACGGCGCGGGTCCGCCTTGCCACACGCTGATCTGCATCGGCAGGCGGGCGAGATACACGAGCGGCTCCAGCCGCTCACGCGCGATGAGCCTGAGTCGGTCGGCGGCCTCTTTGCGCGTGATCATTCCACGAGCGTAGTGTGATCGCACCGCGCGAGAATCTCGCCTCCCCCCGCGCCCGCGCCCCCGCGCCCCCGGGCAGGGCGGGCCCATCGCTTCTCCGCCGCCCGCGTTCCACGTCGGTCCGCGGTGTCACGATATTGACCGATCGGGGCGCCGGCGCGTGGCCGAAGGATGGGCGTGCAGCGTCGCGCGGCGGCGCGCGGTATACCGTGCACGATCCGTGGGGAGCAATGCTGACACGAGGAACGCCATGAGTACGACACGACGCGGTTTTCTGACCAGTACGGCGATGCTTGGGGCGGCGGTTGCGATGTCGAAATCCGAGTCGCTCGCGGCGGCGGCCGGGGCACGTCCTGGGCTGAAAGTCTCCCGCGCCAACGGTGCGGCGGGGCTGTCGATTCTGATCCTGGGGGGCACGGGGTTCCTCGGGCCGGCGACGATCGACGCTGCCAAGGCCCGTGGTCACACGGTCACGATCTTCAACCGAGGGCGGCGCGAGAAGTACGTCGGGGCGCGCGACGGCGTCGAGAAGCTCTACGGGAATCGCGATCCCGAGAAGCACGCGCAGACGAAGTTCGTGGACGGCAAGGAAGTCGAGGACGAATCCTCGCCGAAGGGGCTCGAAGAACTGGTCGGCAGGAAGTTCGATGCCGTCATTGATAACTCCGGGTATGTTCCCAGGATCGTCAAGGCGTCGGCCGAGTTGTTGGCGCCCAACGTAGGCCAGTACATTTTTATCTCGTCGGTCAGCGTCTACAAGAGCAACGAACGGGCGAACATGGACGAGAGCGACGAGGTCGGCACGATAGAGGACCCGACGGTGGAGGAGATGGGGGCGCAGTTCCAGAACTACGGCCCGCTCAAGGCGCTGTGCGAGCAGGCAGCCGAGCGCGCCATGCCGGGGCGCACGACCGCGATCCGTCCCGGGTTCATCGTGGGAGTCGGCGATACTACGGATCGATTCACGTACTGGCCGGTCCGGACGAGCCGGGGCGGCGAGGTGCTCGTGCCCGGCGCGCCGGAAGACCCGGTGCAGTTCATCGACGTTCGAGACCTGTCGGAGTTCATCATCACGTGCGTCGAGAAGAAGGTATTCGGAACGATGAACGCGACCGGGCCGCGGAAGCCGATGCGCGTCGGCGACCTGATGGACGCGTGCATCAGCGCCTCGAAAAAGACGGGGGCGAAGGGAGATGCGCACATGAACTTCGTCCCGTACGACTGGCTCGCCGGGCACGGGTTGGAACCCGGCACGCTCGCGATTCTGCTTCCTTCAACCGGAGAGACTGCGGGTTTCCATACGCGGGTCGTTGAGAAAGCGGTGAAGGCTGGGCTGACGTTTCGCCCGGCGGAAGAGACTTGTCAATCGCTGATCGAATGGTGGCCCAAGGCCGTGGCACTGCGCGCGAAGGTCGCGAAGGAGACGGCGGAGGAGGCGGCCAAGGCCGGGCGACCGGCCCCGCGGACGCCACCGGCGGATCAACTCCGCACGGGGATCACGCCCGAGCGAGAAGCCGAACTGCTCAAGGAGTTCGCGGGCCGGACCAAGTAAACGTGGCGTCGCGAGGGGGGGCGCTTGCCGTCGTGAAGATCCATCTCGCCGAGCGTTCTGGGTTAGCCGGTGGCAGGCGCGGCGGCGGCCTGGGCGTCGATTCGGAACGCGAGTTCCGGGGCGCGGCTCTCGTGGTCCTTGACCGCCTCGGTGCGCCACACACCGACCCAGTGGCTGGGCCTGACTTCCTGCAGGTAGTAGTCGCCGGCGGGGATCGGCAGCGGCGCGAGGTCCCGGGGCGGCTGGTGCCAGGGCCACCAGGGTCGGATACCGTTCTCGGCTCCTGGGAGTTTCTCGAACTCGGCCGGGTTGTCCACGACTTCCTTGATGGTGATGAGGCGATCGCGGACGTGTCCGATCGACGGGATGCTGGCCAGCAGGCCGCGCGTATATGGGTGCATCGGATGATCAAACAGGTCAAGGACGCTGGCGTACTCGACGACGCGACCGGCGTACATGACGCAGACGACGTCGGCGTTCTCGGCGACCACTCCGAGGGCGTGCGTGATGAGCATGATCCCCATGCCGCGGGTGCGCTGCAGATCGCGGAGGAGTTCAAGGATCTGGGCCTGGATCGTCACGTCCAGCGCGGTCGTGGGCTCGTCGGCGAGCAGGAGCTTGGGCCGGCAGGCCAGCGCCATCGCGATCATGACTCGCTGTCGCATGCCGCCGGAGAACTGGTGCGGGTAGGAGCGAAGCCGCTCCCGCGGATTCGGGATGCCCACCGCGTGCATCGATTCGATGGTGGCTTCTTGCGCCTGGCTGCCGCTGACGTCCTGGTGCAGAAGGATCGCTTCGATGATCTGGTCGCCGACCGTGTAGACGGGGTTGAGCGACGTCATCGGCTCCTGGAAGATCATGGCGATCTCGTTGCCGCGGATCTTGCGGATCCGTTCTTCGGGAAGCCGCAGCAGATCGACCCGGCCGGAGTCGGATGCAAAGAAAGCCTCGCCGCGGTCGAATCTGCCCGGCGGACGGGGGATCAGGTGCATCATGCTCATCGCGGTAACGGACTTGCCGCAGCCTGACTCTCCGACGACGGCGAGCGTCTGCCTGGGAAAGATGGAGAGTCGCACGCCGTCGACGGCCTGGATGCGTGGGCCGCCGCCGGCGTTGTCGAAGGAGACCGCGAGGTCGCTAATGCGCAGCAAGGGCTGGGTCTGGTCGAGCAAGGGCATGGACGAACTATAAAGGGGCCGGGTCGGAAGTCGCGTGGGGCGCCGACCTATTCATCGCGGGGTGGGGCGGCCCTCACGAGTTGATTGCTCGCGATGAGCCGGTAGATTTCGCAGCGGCCGAGCAGTTCGTCGTGCGTGCCGTCGTCGATGACTCGGCCCTGATCCATGACGACGATGCGATCGGCGCTGAGGACGGTGCTCAGGCGGTGAGCGACGATCAGGCACGTTCGTTTGGGGGCGGGAGCGGCGCCGTGGGGCGACGGCGGCGGCGATACGAACTCGTCGATGGCCTCGGCGATTCGTGCCTCGGACTCGGCGTCGATCATGCTGGTGGCTTCGTCGAGGATGAGGATGGCCGGGTCGCGGAGGATGGCGCGGGCGATCGTGAGGCGCTGGCGCTGCCCGCCGGAGAGGCCAACACCGTTCTCGCCGATGGGGGCGTCGTAGCGACCGGGCTTGTCGAGGATGAAGTCTTCGGCGCGAGCGCGTCGAGCGGCGGCGGCGATGGCAGGGTCGTGGTCGCGTCCTGCGACGTCGCCGTAGGCGATATTGCTGCGGATCGTGCCTTCGAACAGAACAGTGTCCTGAGTGACGACGCCGATCTGGCGGCGGAGTGATCGCACGGAATAGTCGCGGATATCAAGGCCATCGATGAGCACGCGGCCTTGGCGGTCGTCGGCCGCGGGTCGCCCGGTAGACTTGTGGACGCCGTTGGAGTGGGCGCTCGCGACGGCGGGCAGCCGGGCCGCGTCGGCGGAGGGGGTGGGTGTCGCTGGATCGACAAAGCGTGGGATGAGGGAGAGGAGGGTGGTCTTGCCGCAGCCGTTGGGGCCGACGAATGCGACGACTTCGCCGTGACGGATGGTGAGCGAGACGTTGTCGAGGGCGGGTCGCGGCGCGGGGAGGCCGGGCTGGGAGGGAGCCGGGGCGGGATAGGTAAACGAGACGTTTTGAAACTCGATGGACTTGGCGTGCCTGGGCAGGCGCGGGAGCCGATGCCCGTGCCCGGGCTCGACCTCGCGAGCGAGCAGATCGTGCAGGCGATCGGCGGCGGCGCCGGACTGCTGGATATCGGTGTACAGGCCGACGAGCGGCTTGAGCGAGCCCGCGGCGAGCCCGAGCGCGCCGAGCACCGTGAAGAACTCCTTCTTGTCCAGGTGGCCCTCGATGATGGCTTTCATCGCGACGAGGCTGAGCGCGCCGAGCACAAAGAGAGCGAGCGTCTCGATGAGTGGGCTGGAGAGCGCGCGTGCGGTGCGGGCACGGAGTTCCTGTCTGACGACTTCCTTGTTGATCCGATGGAAACGACCCGCCTCGTCGCGTTCGGCGGTGAATGCTTTGACGACCCGCAAGCCGTTCATCACTTCGGCTGTGGCGCGGTAGAGGCGGCCTTGTGAAGCGAGCGCCGAACGAGACGCGCGGCGGATGCGTTTGCCGAGTTTCCTGATGATGACGGCGAGCACCACGCCGACACCGAGCGAGATGAAGAACATCCGCCAGTCGAGCACGCACGCGACGACGAGGCAGACGACGCCCTTGGTGAGCTGCGCAACGGCCTTTGAAACCAGGGCGGTGAAGCCGGCGGCGAGCGTCGTCGAGTCGTAGACGATGCGGGACACGGTATCGGCGGGGCCGATCTCGATGATGGTGCGGAGCGGCAGGTGCACGGCTCGACGGAAAGCGGCGCGGCGGATGTTGGCGATCGTGCGCGCGACGACGGTGAGGGAGCAATAGGCATGGAGGAAGTTTGCCGCGGCTCCGAGCATGGTGAGCACGCCGAGCGTGATGACGATGGCCAGCACGGCGTCGAAGGGCTTGTTGGAGAGCCGATCAATCCAGGAGGTCCACGAAGCGGGGAGGACGATGTGGTACGTGGCGAGCGAATCGAGCGTGCCGCGGGCCAGGTCGCGGAGCCCTTGGGACTGCTCGGCGTCGGTGCCGATGATTTTGCCGAGGACGGCCTGAACGCCGAGGATGCCGGCGCCGAGTCCGCCGGCGGAGAGGACAGCGAAGACCATCGCCAGGGCCAGGAGCCAGCGGTGTCGAAGCATGTGCCGGGCAAAACCCCAGAAGTGGTCCATTGGATGCAAAGGGTATTCGCACCGGGCCGGGACGTCGGCGGGGACCGAAAACGCCGGGGCGACTTCAGGCGAGGCTCGCGTGGTGAATCGCGTTCAGCGCGGCGACGTGGGCCGCGACATCGTGCACTCGGAACATGCGGGCGCCGCGAAGATAGTGCAGCACGCTCAGCGCGATGGTGCCATCGAGGCGATCTCGCGCGGGGCGATCCGGCGATAATCCCGAGAGTCGCCCGACGAAGCTCTTGCGGCTCAGGCCGCTGAGTACGGGGTAGCCGAGCGACGCGAGTTCCGCGGAGCCGTGGATGAGCCGGAGGTTGTCCTGGATGGACTTGCCAAAGCCAAGTCCCGGATCGATCATGATGCGAGCGGGCGGGACGCCGGCGCGCTCGGCGTCAACGGTTCGCTCGGCGAGGAATCGGCGCACATCGTGCACGACGCCGCCCGGGTAGACGGGCTCGGGCCGGGCCGCGGGGGTGTAGTGCGTCGAGTAGGCATCGCGTGACGGCGCGACGAAGCGGTGCATGAGGATGAGCCCGGCGCCGCGCTGCGCGACCAACTCGAACATGCCCGGGTCGTCGCGTCCGCCGGAGGTGTCGTTCACCGCGTCGGCGCCCGCGTCCAGCGCCGCCCGCGCCACCTCGGCCCGGGTGGTATCGATGGAGATGGGAAACTCGCCGCCGAATCGTGCGCGGATGGCGCGGATGACGGGCGCGGTGCGCCGGATCTGCTCGGTGACCGAAACTGGCGCGGCGCCCGGGCGAGTCGACTCGCCGCCGACGTCGAGCATGTCGGCCCCTTCGGCGAGCATGCGCTCGGCGGCGGCGAGCGCCGAGGGCGTGTCGAAGCAGGCACCGCCATCGGAAAAACTGTCCGGCGTGATATTCAGGATCGCCATGATGCGCGGCGAGCGCAGATCAAGCGACGTCGTTCGACCGCCGGCGGAAGTTGACCAGAGTTGATGACCCACGAGTGTGCACCGAGACGTGGCGGGCGGTCAGACGTCGCAGATCTCGGCGGCGCGGCGCAGGCTCGCGACGGGGTCCTTGCGCGGGACAAACTCCTGCCCGAGGTACCCGCTGTACCCGGTCTCGACAATCGCCTTGCAGATCGTGGCGTAGTTGAGTTCCTGCGACTCGTCGATCTCGGCGCGGCCCGGCACACCCCCGGTGTGGAAGTGCCCGATGTGCTTGATGTTCTTGCGGATGGTGTCGATGACGTCGCCTTCCATGCGCTGCATGTGATAGATGTCATAGAGGAGTTTGAATCGCTCGGACCCGACGCCCTCGACGACCGCGACGCCGTACGGGGTGTGGTCGCACTGATAGTCGCGGTGGTCCTTGGAGTTCAGGAGTTCCATGACGATGGTGACGCCGAGTTGCTCGGCGAGCGGCGTGATGCGTTTGAGCCCCGCGATGCAGTTCCTGATCCCTTCCTTGTCGTCCTGTCCATCGCGGTTGCCGGAGAAGACGATCTGATTCGGGATGCCGGCGGCCTTGACGAGCGGCAGTCGCTCCTGGAGTTCCTTGATGATCGCGTCGTGGTGCTCGACACGGTTGAATCCCTTGGGGATCGGATTGGAGGGAACGAAGGACGCGACGGCGCAGGTCAGGCCGTGTTTCTTGGTGGTCTCCCATTCATCGGGGTTGAGGAGTTCAACGGACTTGAGCCCGATCGCCGCGGCGTGCCGGCACAGGTCGTCCAGGGGCATGCTGTAGCACCACTTGCAGACGGACTGTTTGAGTCTGCCCTTGAGCGGGGAGGGGGCGGCGGACGCGACAGGGGGCTGCGGCTGCGCGGGCGTCAACGAGCCGGCGCTCGCACCGATGGCACCGCTCGCCGCAACCGCGACACCCGAGATGCCGGTCGTCACCATGAAGTCTCGACGGTTCATGTCACTCTCCTGGACTATTCGACGTCGATCGTACGCCGCATCCGAACCGCGGCCGTCCCCGGGGCCCGACCCCGGGAATCACCGTTAGAGCGTGCGAAACCACCTCGGCCGGCCGCGGGTACCCCCGGCCTTCGCCGCCTGCTTCCGGCCGGGTTGTCTGGCTTGCGTCTCCCGGCACATTCAAGTAGCATACCGGCCACTGCAAGAGCATGCTAAATGGGGTTCATGCCGTGCGCACGATCAGGATCTTCATCTCTTCGCCGAACGATGTCCGCGAAGAACGGAGCAACGCCGAGGCGATCCTGAAACGCCTGGTCGGGCGGTTTCACGCCAGGGCCCGGATCGAGTTTACGCTGTGGGAATCCGAGTGGTACGAGGCCAAGGCGTCGATCCCAAGCCAACTGCCCAGGCCCGGGACGTTTGACATCGTGGTACTCATCCTGTGGTCGACCCTGGGATCAGCGCGCACGATCGACCCGGAAGATGGAACCGAGCATGAATCGGGGACGCGGTTCGAGGTCATCGACGCGGTGCGCGGGGCGGGCGGAGAGCGGCCGAAACTGTTTGTGTATCGGCGGATGTCGGTTCGTCCAGCGAGCCTGGACATGTCGGAGGATGCTCTGCGTGAGGCCAAGACGCAGTGGGAAGCGGTCAAGGATTTCTTCGCGCACGCGGCGCCGCGACTGGGGATCGAAGCATTCAACCCGTACGAGACTCCGGTCGAGTTCGCCGAGAAGCTCGAGAAGATGCTGGCGGCGAAGATCGAGGAGTTGTTGACGCATAACGATGGCGCGGCGGTCGTGTCTGAAGTCGTGGAGCCGTTCAAAGGCCTAGCGGTGTTCCAGCAGGACGACTACGCGATGTTCTTCGGGCGCACGCTCGCGCTGTATCAGGTGGTGAGTTCCCTGATCAGGCAGGCCAAGGCGGGGCGCCCGTTCGTGCTGATCTTCGGGCACAGCGGGGTGGGGAAGTCGTCGTTTGTGCGTGCGGGCCTGGTGCCGCACCTGACGACGACACGGGTCATCAGCGACGTAGCGGCGTGGCGGAGCATTATTTTCGAACCCAGCGACTCGACAAATGACCTGATCGGCGGACTGTCCGCCGCGCTGTGCGCGGAGCAGGGTGTCCCCGAGTTGGCCGAGGATTGCGGCGGGCAGGACAGGCTGGCGGCGATGCTCCGCGATGATCCGGGGGCGGTGGTGCCCGTCCTTCGCCTGCGTCTGGGTCGCATCGCCGCATCCGAGGGAGGTGGACCAAGCGGGACCGCGCGGCTGTTGCTGCTGGTGGATCCGTTCGAAGAAATCTTCACGCGCAAGTCGGCGGAGGAAGATCAGCGTCTCTTCGCAAGGGCGCTGCGGATCCTGTGCAGTTCGGGCCTGGTTTGGGTGCTGGGAACCATCCGGAGCGATTACTACGAACGATGCTCCGCCATCGAGGACATTCGTGTGCTCAAGGAGGGTGACGGGCAATACCACCTTCCCCCACTGACATTCTCCGAGTTGCACCAGGTGGTCACGGAACCAGCGCGGCTGGCCGGGGTGAAGTTCGAATCGCGTCCGGATCGAGGAAAACTGGAGGATGAGATCATTAACGCCGCGATGCGTCACACAGACCCGCTGCCGCTGCTCTCATACACGCTCCAGCAACTCTTTGAGAGGAGCACGGCCAAGGGTCGGCGCGTCATGACGTTCGAGGCGTTTGATGAACTGGGAGGGCTGGCCGGCGCGTTGAGCAAGCGGGCGGACGAGGCGCGCAACGCGGCGTTCCGGGCGATGAAGGGAGATCCGGAGGCGGCGTGGAACACGGTGTTCGGAAGCCTGGTAAGCATCGACCGAGACGGGCAGCGGGTCCGGCTGTACGCCAGACCCGAACGATTTGAAGACCCGGACTCCCGCACGCTCCAGTTGGAACTGGACAAGGCGCGGCTGCTGATCACCGACAAGGACGATCAGAACAAGCCGGTGATCTCGATCGCCCATGAAGCAATGCTCCGGGAATGGCAGACGCTGTCGGCGTGGATCGCGCACCGAGAGGTGTTGCTGCGGCTGCACGCCGCGCTGAAGCAGGAGGCGGAGGAATGGGCCTCGCGCGGAAAGCGAGAAGAGGATCTTTCACTGCACGACGCGAAACTGGCGCAGGCGGAGCAGTTCATGGCGCAGCCGCAGGGGCTGCCCGTCGAGCCGGTGGTGGCGGAGTTCGTGCGCGCGGCGGTGGAGCGCCGGGACCGGGCGTCCCGGCGGCAGCGGGCGCGGGACAAGCGCATCGCGGTCATCATGACGGTGGCATTCGTGATCGCGGCGGGGACGGCCGTGTACGCGTACCGGGAAAAGAGCGCGCATACACAGACCAAGCAGTACGTCAAGGAGGAATATGAGAAGCAGTCGGAATGGCTCGGTGCCATCATAACAGGGTTCGAGACGGACGATCCGCTGACTGAGCAATCGTGGGGGCTCATGAACAACGTGATCGACAACGCGGTGGGTCAGTACCTTCTGCTAGACCCGCCAAAGACGCCGCAACTCCTTAGACTCGGGGCAAAGGAGTTAGAGGATGTGGCCAAGATGATGAAGGACAGGGGCTTGTATGTCGCGGCGGCGCGCGTGCAGGAACGGGCCGTGGACCTGCTGGAGGAAGCAAATCTGAGCGACAAGGCGGCGCTGGCGAAGGCCGTGCTCAAGCTTGGAGGATACCTCTATCAGGCCGGTGCATACGGGAAAGCGATGAGCGCCGACGAGCAGGCACAGCGACTCTATGGCGAGTTACAGGGATCCCGGGGACCGGACACGCTCAAGGCGCAGGGATACGTCGCGGGACTGCATCGTCGATTCGGTCGAAATGTCCGGGCGGCTCGCTTGCTCCAGGAAGTAGCCGAGGCGTCGGAGAACAGATCAGACATAGACCCAACGGTCTTGGCGGATATCTATGAGAATATCGGCGAAGCGCACCGCAGCCTGGGTCAGTTTACCGAAGCGGAGCGGGCGTACAAGCGGCAGATCGAACTGCTGAAGGATCTTCCGCCGAAACTCGCGCTGGCGCGGGGGGAATACGGCATTTTGCTTCAGTATCAGAAAAAACTAACGGAAGCCGAGCCGTATCTGCGCGAAGCGCTTCAGCGTGTGAAGCATGAGCGCAACGGGCTTGCGGCAGCTCAGGAATACAAGCTCGCCCGGGTGCTGATCGACCTGGGACAATGCAAGCCCGGCGATGAGGCGGAGAAACTTCTGGCCGATAGCTACAGCATTTTGCGTCAACCGCTCTACTACAACCAGCTCAGGCTGGCAAAGTGTCTAGAGGCTCGGGCCAAGCTGTACCTGTGCCAGGGAAACGTTCAAGATGCGCGGCGCGACGCCGAGACGGTGCTTCGCTATCGCCGGGAAGACCTGGCGCTGTTCAACTCGCACCATCCGGATATCATCGCCGCCTACGACCTGCTGGCGGAATGTTACGAGGCGGCCGGAGAGCCCGACGAGGCGGCCAAATGCCAGTCAAAGAGAGACGAGCTTGAGCAGCAACAGCAGGCCAGCGAGGAAGAAGAGTCCCGGGAGTTGGAACGAAAGCGGCTGGGCGACCAGTAGAGATCAATGAGTGCGCGAGGAGGCTAGATTGCTGCGGTGCGGCGGAACCCAACGGAAGATATTCGTGCAGACGGTTGGGCTGGCGGCGATCGGTCTCGGCGCCGGCGGGTGCTCGACGAGGCCGATGGCGGCTGACAGGTCGGCGCCCGCGTGGAACGGCCCCATGCCGGCGATCAGCGGAATCGCACGTGTGGACGCCTCGCGGTACCTGGTGGTGCACGACGTGAAATCGGCGTCGGCGCGAGCGGCGGGGGAGGCGGAGCAGGAAGATACACCACCGTGGCGCTGCGGGCTAATGACGTTTGTCGAGGGGGGGACGCCGCGGTATGAGCCGCTGCATGTGCTTGAGCACGGACCGATACAGGGGAATGACATCGAGGCGGTGACGCCGGTGCCGGGCCGAGCGGGGTCGTTCTATCTGCTGGAGAGCGGGAGTGACCGGAAGCATCGGCGGCTGTTCACGGTGACGGTGAGGACGGATGGCGCCGCGGCGACAGCGACGCTCGATGAGCGGGTGATCGATCTTCAGCCGTATACGAAGTCGCTGGCGAACGTCGAGGGAATCGTGGCGGATCGACTGGAGGATGGGCGGGTGATGCTGCTGCTGGCGGATCGCGGAGACCAGCGCGGGAACGAACCTGCCGTGGACCCGGCGGTCGAGTTCGTGGGCATCATGCTCGACGCCGACGGGAGAGTGGAAGCGACGCCGGGATCGACCCTTCGGCTGACGGGCTCGTACGGACGCGGGTGGCGGCTGTGCACGGACCTGTGCCCGGACCCCGATGGAAACGTGTGGATGTCCTCATCGCTGGATTCGGGGAACATGGGTCCGTTCGAATCGCGAGTCTTCAGGATCGGGAAACTCCAAGATGGACGGTTTGTCGCGGGAGAGCCGGAGCAGACGAACGTGATCGCCGGTCACAAGGTGGAAGGCATCTGTTTCACTGAACTGAGAGTGGCGGCGGGGCGTGGCACCACGAAGCCGGTCAACGTGCTGATGCTCGCATCCGACAACGAGGGATTCGGGGGCGCGGTGGGTGTCGCAGGCACGAGGTAGACGGCGAGCAGCCGTTTCAACCGCGAGTGGAACGACCGCCATGAAGTGGGGAAACAGATGACGAGCCCAGACCTGCCCAAGACGGAGTACAAGCACAACACGGACCTGGAACCGGCGGAAGAGTACCTGGACGCCGTGCCCGCGCTACGCGGGGTGCTGCGGTTCGAGCCGCTCATCGCGGAGTTCAGGCGGTACGACGCGGCGGCACTGTCGGCGCGGGATCGGCTGCGCGGGATCGGGGCGGCATCGATCGTGCTCGCCGGGGCGTCGCTGGTCGGGATGACACTGGAGATCTACCTGCACGCGCTGGTGGAATGCCCGTGGCGGCTGCACGCGGGTGTGAGAGTGGGGATCGAACTGGCCGCACTCGCGGCGGTCGTTCTGGCGCTGGGACCCTGGTTCGGCCGGGCCCGGTCGGGGTGGCTGTCCGCCCGGTTCCTGGCGGAGTTGATCCGCTGCTGGCACTTTGAGCTGCTCCTGGACGGAGAGACCGTATCGAAGGCGTCCACGTCGTTTGCGGAGTTCGACGACATTCGAAAGCAGCGCTGGGCCCGCCTGATGCAGAAGCGCGGCGCGGTCGAGGGGACGATGTCGTCGTTCGCGGACGGGAGCGAGATGGAAGGGGCGCACCCGGTAACCCCGTACACGGACGGGGCGATCGCGGAGGCCGTCTTTCGGACGTATGCGGACCTGCGCCTGGGGGTGCAACTCTCGTATTTTCAGTTCGTGCGCGCCCGCTACGCCGCGCGTGACGAATGGTCCGAGTCGGTGGCCCGGTGGACGCTGTTTTCGGCGGTGTTGCTATCGGCCGGGCAACTTGTGACGATGGCGATCGAAGCGGGCGGGACCGTCATCCCCGAGTGGCTGGAGCCGACGCTGCCCGCGACGGCGTTGCTGCTGGTGGTGATCAGCGCGCTGGTGCGTGTGTACCGTCAAGCCCTGGCGATCGCCGAGCATCGCGCGCGCTACGACGAGCACTGGATCCGACTCGTGGGGCTCAAGTCGCGGTTCGAAGCGGCTCGACGGGCCAGCGACAAACTTGAAACGATGCATCAAGTGGAAACGCTGCTGATCGAGGAACTGCGGCAGGTGCTGCGGGTCATCCACAAGACAAACTATCTCGTGTGATGCGGGAGCCGGGCGATCGATCGACAGCGGGGTGCGACGAGCCGGTCCGCACGGCGCGCTCGACGCGTTCACCACCCTCTGGCGCCACTACCATCCCGGCATGTCACGATACGACGAGTTCCAGGCATTCCGGACCCGGCTCAATGCCCGCATTCTTGGCGCCGCCTCAAGCGGACAGACCCCCTCTCAGCCCGGCGGCACGCTTGTCACCAAGCGGTTCTTCGCGCTGGACGATCAGACCTATCGGGACACGTCCGCCGAGGGCGGGCTCGACAAGAAGACCAAGGAACTCCTGGGCCTCGCCGCGTCGATGGTGCTGAGGTGCGATGACTGCATTGCGTATCACGTCGATCAATGCATCGGGGCCGGATGCACCGAGCGCGAACTGTGGGAGACGTTCGACGTCGCGCTCATCGTCGGCGGATCGATCGTGATCCCGCATCTTCGCCGCGCGATCGACTTCATGGACGAGTGCTACGCCCGGCGCGGGTGATCAGTCCCGCGTCCGGCGTCACTTCCGACGCGGCCAAGGGCCGTCTGAGCCGAGGTGCGCGAGCACCCGGTCTTGTGAGCCTCCTGGACTCGCGGTCCCGAAGACCGACCGCTCGCGCGGTTCGGCTCAGAGGATTCGGCCCGGCGCCACCGACTGCTCGCATCATCTCCAACTCCCCGCAAGAACATGCCGTCGTCGCTCCTACGATTGGCGCATGTCGGTTTCGCGAGGCAAAGTGCTGGTGGCGATGTCGGGCGGCGTGGATTCCTCCGTCGCCGCGGCGCTGTTGTTGCACGCGGGGTACGAGGTCGTCGGATGTTTCATGCGGCTCGGCTCGCCGGGAGAAACACTCGACGAGTTGGTGCCGGCGGAAGATGCATGCCGAGCCGATTTCCGAAACGGCGATACGGGACGTGCGCCGTCAATCGGCGGTGTTGGTGCTGCAAAGAGGCCGCCCAAGATCGGACATCAGGGGTGCTGCTCGATCAACGACGCGGCGGATGCTCGCCTCGTCGCGGCGGAACTCGGGATTCCGTTCTACGTCTGCAACTTCAAGAAGGACTTCGGCCGGATCATCGATTACTTCGTGGATGAGTACGCCACGGGCCGCACGCCCAACCCGTGCGTGCGGTGCAACGACTGGCTGAAGTTCGGCAAACTCCACGAGTATTCGCGGCAGATCGGAGCGGACTTCGTCGCGTCCGGGCACTATGCCAGGATCGAAGATCAAACACGCGGCGCGGGGCATGACATCAGCACGGGCAACGCCCGGCTGCTGCGCGGCCTCGATCACTCCAAGGACCAGTCCTATGTCCTGTTCGGTGTCCCGCGCGAGCAACTCGGGCGCCTGATGCTCCCGGTCGGCGCTCTGCACAAGAGCGAGGTGCGCGACTTGGCCCAGCGGTTCGGTCTGCCGGTGTTTGACAAGCCGGACTCGCAGGAGATTTGCTTCGTGCCGGACAACGACTACGCCGGGCTGGTGGAATCGCGGCGCCCCGGCGTCGCAAAGCCGGGACTGATCATCGACGAACACGGGCGCGAGGTCGGACACCACGAGGGACAGCACCGATACACCATCGGCCAGCGACGCGGCGTCGGGGTCGCCTTCGGCCACCCCATCTACGTCATCGGGAAAGACCCGGTCGCCAACACCATCACCGTCGGCGATCGCGACGCGCTTCGATCGCACGGGTGCGAGGCTGGCGAGGCGAACTGGCTCGTAGATTCCCGCGGGATCCGCGCCGACGCCGAGGGATGGTTCGAATGCTGGGCGAAGTATCGGTACAACACCGGCGCGGCACGGGCACACGCCCGCATCACGGGCGACGCTCCCGCCCACACCCCCTCGGGGCGCACCGGGACATTCCAGGTGCGGTTTGATGAGCCGCAGATCGCGGTCGCGCCGGGGCAGGCCATTGTGTTGTACGGCGCCGTTGAGCCCGATGTCGTCATCGGCGGCGGCTGGATCGCCCGCGTGACGCCGTGAGCGCCGAGTTCGGTCAATCGGGCAACAGTCCGCGGGCGATGACACGCCGCGACAGCACGCTACACTCCGTTCCCGTCTCAGACACCTTCCAGGACCTCGTTCGGAGCATCCATGTTCAAGTCCGTCTCACTATCCGCCAAGGCGCCAGCGCAGGCGGTTGTCGTCGGCGTATTCACTGACAAGAAACTCGATCGCGCCACCGCGGCACTCGATGCCAGATACGGACGGGTGATCACGCAGGCGCTCAAACGAGCGGAGTGCAGCGGGGACAGCGGAAAAGTCTGGGATGCCTACCCGCCGGGGGGCGGAACGGCGACGAAGCCGGCCCGGGTGCTGATTCTGGGGCTGGGGAAGCGGAACTCGTTCGATGCGTCGAGCCTGCGGGCAGGCGCCGCCGCGGTGGGCCGCCGACTCGCCGCGACGAAGGATGAGCGCGTCGCGATTGAACTGCATGGAGCGGTCGAGAGTGCCAAGGGGGACGCCGCCGTGGCCGGGCGATGCTTCGGCGAAGGACTCGGACTGATCGCCTGGAACTTTGAAGAGTTCAAGGGCAAGGGGAGCGAAAACGGGGGCACGAAGTCGGCGCTGTCGATCCGGTCGTCGTCGAAGGCATTCCAGGACGGCGTGCAGCGAGGCCTGCACCTGGCCGAGTCAACCAACCTGGCGCGTGATCTGAGCCAGACGCCGCCGAACGTCGCGACGACGGAGTTCATGGCCGATCAAGCCCGCAAACTCGCGAAGAAGACCGGGATGAGTTGCCGCGTGTGGAAGGGGGCCGAGCTTGAGAAGGAGAACTTCGCGGGCCTCATCAACGTCGGCAAAGCCTCGGAGAACAAGCCCTGCCTGATCCGGCTGGAGTATTCGCCGAAGCGAAAGACCGGCGCCAAGCCCGTCGTGCTCGTGGGCAAGACGATGACGTACGACTCGGGCGGACTCTCGCTCAAGATCAACAACGGGATGGTGGGGATGAAGCGAGACAAGGACGGCGGGTGCGCCGTGCTCGGCGCCATGCACGCGATCGCTTCCTACATCAAGCCGGAGCGCCCCGTCGTCGCCCTGCTGGCGTGCGCCGAAAACTCGATCTCGGACGAGGCCTACCGACCGGACGACGTGATCCGGTATCGCAACGGCGTGACCGTCGAAGTGACGAACACCGACGCGGAGGGACGGCTCGTGCTGGCCGACGCGCTGTGCTGGGCCTGCGAACACGAGAACCCCGAGTGCATCATCGACCTGGCGACGCTCACGGGCGGCGTGGTCGTCGCCCTGGGCTCGACCTTCGCCGGATTGTGGTGCGATCACGACGACCTGCGCCGCAGGCTCGAAGCGGCGATGCGGACGTCCGGCGAGCGCTGGTGGCGACTCCCTCACGACGCCGAGTACCGCGACATGATGAAATCGCCCATCGCGGACATCCTCAACTCGAATCCCAATCGCAAGGCCCACCCCATCCAGGGCGCGGCGTTCCTCTCCTATTTCGTCACCCCAGGCGTCCCCTGGTGTCACATCGACATCGCGGGCGTCCACGCCGTCGAGGGCGATACCGGACCATTCATCAAGGGCCCGACGGGCTGGGGCGTGCGATTGCTGGCGGACCTGATGTCGCAGAAGTAAGCCACGGCGCGGCGGTCGCGGATGCAGAACGTCGAGTTCAAAGCCGAACTTCGAGACCTGGCGCTCGCGCGCTCGATTTGTCGCGTGATCGGCGCCGAGCACATCGAGACGCTCGAGCAGGTGGACACGTACTTCAATGCCGCTGACGCGCGATTCAAGCGCCGCGACACGGCGGGACGCCCCGCGCAGTACATCCTGTATCATCGCAAGGACCGTGTCGCTCCGAAGGTCAGCCGGTATGAGATCCTGAGCGAGCAGCAGGCCGCGGCGAGGTTCGGTCGTGTCACGCCCCCTCCGGCGGTGGTCGTGAAGAAAAAGCGCGACGTGTACCTGATCGACTGCGTGCGCATCCACCTGGATCGCGTTGAAGATCTGGGGGATTTCCTGGAGTTCGAGGCGCTCGTGTCGCCGAAGCGCACTCTGCGGCGGTGCCACGAGTCCGTGCGCCGGCTCCGCGAACAGTTCGCGCCGGCGCTCGGCGAGCCGGTCTCGTGCGGCTACGCCGATCTTTTGATCGCGGCAGAGAAACCGGGGTAGGGTCGTGCACTACTCGGGCGGCGCGGGAGCACGCGGGCCGTGAATAATGGCGGCCAGGTCGGGAGTCCCCGCGACGATTGTGCGCGCGATCCGGATCGAATCCACCATCAGGCCCAGCGCGCCGATGGTGAGCAGCAGCGACCCGGCGACCACCAGCACGACCCCGATCATCTCGATCGTGTCGCCGACGACTCCCAGGAAATGGGGCGCCAGCAACTGCAGGGCGTCACCGATCGCCGTCACGCCGACGGTCAGGATCATCGCCCGGATCGTCTGTCGATCCACTCGTCCGGTTCGCATCGCCAGGCTGCGGGCGACCAGCAGCCTCGCGTTGGGACGGAGGAGCGCCAGCATGGCGCCGAGCGTCGCGTCAAACACCAGCCGCAATACGAGACGGTTCGAATCCGGCTCGATGGAAGCCGGCGGATAGTGCATCTCACTGAAGATCCAACGCGGGCCGGCGAGTTGGCCGGCCAGGTAGAGCAGGGGGACGTATGCAAGCACGCCCAGCGCGGCAAAGACCGTGCCCCGCGCCGGGATGGCATCATGTGGGCGAACGAAGCACAGCGCGCCGACCCCCGAAAGGCCCCCGGCGACCAAGAGTGGGATCCGCCAATCGAGCCCGGCAAGTCCCGGGACATACGCAAGCCAGGAGATGCATGCCGCGACGAACGCAAAAAAGCCCCAGGCGGCCAGCGCCGCGGCGACCAGACCCGGGCGATGGATCGGTCGCAGTTCCCTAGCGAGGGGATCGACCATGGCCAGGATCGTGGCGCGAACCGCAGTGCCGCACTCGGGGCAGGCGCTTCGGATCGATACGCCCTTGAGGTTGTACTTGCACACAAAGCAGGGCAGGTCGCCAAAGAGTTGACGTCCCAGCGTGGTGGAAGGGGGAGCCGGGGAATCAGACGACGAACTCCCCGCCGCGGGTTGAACTCGATCAACCGGGTGATCAGAGGGAGCGTCCGACGAGGGAGAACCGGGGGCCGATGCCATCCGCTAGAGAATACACCGATCGCGCCATGAATGCACCCCACGGCGCCAACCATTCGCCGGCGCCGGCGAGGGAACTCGACTGGGGCCGTGCTAGTCCATGAACCACACGACCGCCTTGGCCGGATCCATGACCGCGATCCAGCGAGCCAGGGCCCAACTGCCGGATAACACGGCGACGACCAGCACGATCGATAGGAAGCGACGACGGAACGCCAGCACGACTCCAGCCATCACGGCCGCGGCGATCGACAACGGCCAGAGCATGATCGACACCTGCGCCAGCCAGTACAGGGCGCTGGCAAGGCCGGCGAGGTTCTTGGGATCATCATTGCCAAATCGGTGCGGCCAGCGGCCCAGGCTCAGCCTCGCCCCGACCAGCGTGAGATGAACCAGCCCGATATGCACCACCGGGCCGGCGCATCCCAGCGTGCATGCCCATGCCGTCCACTGCGAGAGCGACCTCTCGCGCGGCGAGCGAAAAAACGTTTCGCGCAGGTCCGGATCAAAGTGCTGTCCGCACTCGGGACAGGCTCGGGAGTCCAGGCCGGTCAGGTCGTACCGGCAGCCTCGGCAGAATATCGCCCGGCAGCGATCGGACCGTCGCCTTGAAGGGGGCGCGTCCATCATGCAAGTTCCGACGACGCCGAGGATGGACCGGGCGGGGCCTGCCCATTCGGCGCCGGCGCGCTGGGGACGGGCTTCATGATCGGCGCGGCGGCCCGGCTCCACGGCATGAGCCCGGTCTTCACGCCCGCCAGCGCGTCGAGCATCTGCCGCCGGGACCATCCCCATCCGCACATCGGGCCCATCAGCCGGTCGCGCAGCGGCCCCAAGAACTCCGAGCCGGATTGGAATACCGGGGTGAGCCAGCGCGAGGCGAACTGGTAATACCTGACGTTTCGCCGGCGCCGACCCGCGTATTCGTGCAGCGCTTCGCGAACATTCGAGAACCCGTCAACGCAGTCGGCGAGCGTCATCGCATCGACCAGCGCCAGGTTCGCGCCCTGCCCGAGTTGCGGGCTCATCGCGTGAGCCGAATCACCAAGGTAGACCACCGGGCCGTGCAGAACATCGAAAGGCCGCCGCAGCACGACATCGTGGTACACCGCCGGGATCAGGTCGCGCGGCTGTTCGATTTGATCAAGAATCGCCTCGGCATGCGGCGCGACCGCGCGGACGTCGGACTTCCACCGCTCAAGCCCGCGCTCCTGAACCGCTTCGAGATCGCCCATGCGCTGGCTCCAGAACATGCTGACCGCGCGGGGCCCGTCACGTTCGAGGCGCCCGGTGGGCAGGAAGCCGACCATGCACGCGGTGCCGCGGTAGACCTGTGACAGCGTTCCGGCGAAGTTCGACGCCGCGTCCTGCGCCACAAACCAGAGGGCCCCGTAGGGGTAGGTCCTGACCCGGGCGTGCAACGACGCGGGCCGGAGCATCGAGCGTGCCCCGTCGGCCACGATCAAGAGGTCAAAGGGACCGTGCAGCGCCTTGCGGGCGTCGCGCACCAGCGGGCGGGATCCGATCGATTCAATCGCGATGGCGTGCACGCCGCAGTGGATGTCGATGTCCTCGGCTTGCATCGCGTGCAGCAGCGCGCCCAGCAACACCCCGCGATGGAGCCCCAACCCAAAGAGGTCGTCTCGCAGATCCCGATAGCGCAGGTCCAGGACCGTGCGTCCTCCGGCGTTCACACCGTGCAGCCGCTCAACGCGGTCGCCCAGCGCCAGCAACCGCTCCAGGACGCCCAGGCGAGACAGCACGAGCATCCCCGTCGGCTGAATGAGGATGCCCGCGCCGACGGGATGGAGCGTGGTGGCGCGTTCCAAGATCGTGACGCGATGCCCGGCGCGGGCGAGGAAGATCGCCGCCGCGGGACCGGCCGTACCGCATCCGACAACCCCGACGTGCATATCGGGATGATACCGGCATGCGTTGAGTTTGATCGCCCCCTCCGTCCGCGCGGTGGAAAAGCACGCACGAGGAGCGGATACTTGTACCCAGCAAGCGATGCCACTTTAGCTCAGCGGTAGAGCGATGCTTTCGTAAAGCATAGGTCCAGGGTTCAAATCCCTGAAGTGGCTTTCAGCGGACGTTTTTCAAGGGGTGCATCGAGTACCGGTTCTTCGCGTCCTACTTTTCTGTCATGGCGAGCCGACTCCCCGGCAGCCGCGCCTTGCAACTCTCCCCTCTGCGTGTGCCAAATGAACAATGAACAGCCTTCGACCGAGGTTCCGCCCGGCCCGGAGACCTTCGCCGTCGCTGCCTTGACTCTCGAATCAACGGATGACGCCGCGGGCGAATCCGAGTTGGCGTGCGATCGGCTCCCGCGCCGGATCAAGGTGGTGAATCTCTGCGGCGTCATCCTCCCGTTCGCCGCGGCGATCTCCGCGATCGTGCTCCTGTGGGGCGTCGCGTTCAACTGGGTGTATCTCGCGCTGCTCCTGGGGATGTTCGTCTTCAGCGGGCTTGGCATCACCATCGGGTACCACCGGCTCTTCACGCACAAGTCCTTCGCCACCACCAGGTTCATGACGTGGCTGTGGGGAGTCGCCGGTTCCAGCGCCGCCGAGGGGTCCATCCTCGAATGGGTCGCCTTTCACCGCAAGCACCACCAGTACAGCGATACCTCGCAGGACCCGCATTCTCCCCACGCCCATCCTCACGACGACGGCGAACTGCCAACGACCGTCTGGGGGTTCGTCAAGGGATTCTGGCACTCGCACATGGGATGGTTTGTCGCGCGCTCCGACACCGACCAGGCCACCCTCGAACGCTACGTCCCGGATCTGATGAACGATCGACTCGTCGTGAGCATCAGCAGGCACTGGCGCCTGTGGACTCTCATCGGATGCGTGTTTCCCGCGATCATCGCGGGCGTCGTGACGATGTCGTGGACGGGGGCGCTGCTCGGGTTCCTCTGGGGCGGCCTGGTGCGGATCTTCTTCGTGCATCACACCACCTGGAGCATCAACTCCGTCTGCCACATCTGGGGTTCACGCCCATTCGTCAGCCGCGATCACAGCCGGAACAACCTCCTCTTTGGCATCCTCGCGTTCGGCGAAGGGTGGCACAACAACCACCATGCGTTCCCCGTATCGGCGCGCCATGGCCTGAGATGGTGGCAGATCGACACGAGTTGGCTGCTCATCCTCGCGATGAAGCACCTGGGGATCGCCTGGAACGTCAAAGTTCCCACTCAGGAACGAATGGACGCGAAACTCCGCAAGTCCGCGTGAGGGTCTGGCCTCGCCGCCGCTCGCCAGACGCGGGACACGACGGGGCCTAACAATCGCCCATGAATCACGCTGAACCCGCCGAGGTCGAGTTGCTCGTGCTGGACGTCGATGGCGTCCTCACCGACGGATCCATCTATCTCAACGACGACGGGAGAGAGACCAAGCGCTTCAATGTCCGCGACGGCTTCGGACTGCGCCTCTGGATGCGGCTGGGATGGCGCGTCGCGATCATCACGGGCCGATCGGGGCAGTCCCTCCGTCACCGCGCCAGGGAACTCGGGATCGACCTGATCGTCCAAGGCTCCACCGACAAGGCCGAGGCAATCCGCGAGTTATCGCGCCGGACAAGCATCGACCCGCGCCGAATGGCCTTCGTGGGCGACGACTGGCCGGACCTGCCCGCCCTGCACGCCGTCGGCTTCCCGGTCGCGGTCGCCGACGCCGACCCGGCCGTGCTCACGTGCGCGGCCTTTGTGACCCAGCGCCCGGGCGGCCACGGCGCGGTGCGCGAAGTCGTCGAGCACCTCATCCTCCGGAAGGGCCTCATGCCCAAGGCCCGCGAGATGTACCCCACGGGCACGGCCTGATACATGAGGCGCGACGCGCCGCGTCCTGGACGCCGCGACTAACTCGTCGCGCCGCTCTCCACCACGCCCTGGTGCGCCGCACGCCGCCGGCTCACGCGGATGTTGAGGACTTCAACCCCCAGCGCAAACGCCATCGCGAAGTAGATGTACCCTCGCTTGATGTGCTCTCCCACGCCGTCGGCGACGAGCATCACGCCGATCAGGATCAGAAACGCCAGCGCCAGCATCTTCATCGTGGGGTGCTTCTCAATGAACCGGCTCACGCGACCGGAGAACACCATCATCACGGCGATCGCGATGACGATCGCGATGACCATGATGCTGATGCTCTCGGCCATCCCGACCGCCGTGATGACCGAATCTACGGAGAACACCAGGTCGATCACGAGAATCTGGAGGATGATCCCGGCGAACGATTTTCCCGCGGCCTTCGCCGTCGCGAGTCCCCTGGCGGGGTCCGGCGCGCACCCAGCGGCAGACTCGCTGCCATCGATCTTGTGATGAATCTCGATCGTCGCCTTGCCGATCAGGAACAACCCCCCCGCCAGCAGGATGAGGTCCTTGAGCGACGGGGAGAACTCGATGAAGTACGGCGACCAGCGCGCCTCGCGCAGGGCCGACCACTGGAACAGCGGCTCCGTCAGGCCCATGAGCCACTTGATCGTGAAGAGCAGCGCGATGCGCGCGAGCATCGCCACGCCGAGCCCGATGACGCGTGCCTTGGCTCGCTGGTGCTCGGGCAGTTTGCCCGTCAGGATCGCGACGAACACGATGTTGTCGATGCCCAGCACGATCTCGAGCGAGGTCAACGTGAGCAGCGCGATGGCGTTATCGATGGTGAAGAGGTGTTGCATGGATGAGACGCCGTGTTGTGCATCGCGATGGAGTTCAGGGCGTGCTCCAGGCGACCAGGCCAAGGGTAAGACCGAATCCCGAGACATCCGCCAGGGTCGTCGATATGGGTCCGGTCGCGAGCGCGGGATCGACCTTGAACCGCCGAAGGACCAGCGGGCACAGCGCGCCCACCGCGATTGCGATGACCACGTTGATCGCCATCGCGGCTCCAACGGCGGCCCCGATGGTCCACGCCGCACCCCACGCCCGCGACAGGCACGCCAGGGCGCCTCCCAGCGGCACCGCGACCAGCAGCGCCAGCGCCAGTTCGTGCACCAGCACGCGCCGCCAGGACGCCGGGTCGATGATCCCCAGCGTCAACTCGCGGATCGACACCGCGGCCGCCTGCATCGCGGCGTTCCCGCTCGTGGCGGATACCACGGGCAACACGGCGGCGACCACGAGCGCTGACGCGAGCGTGTCCTCATGAGCGGCGATCACCGCCGCCCCGCACAGGCACAGCCCCAGGTTGACCGCCAGCCATGCCCCGCGCCGGCGGAACCTCAGCACCACCGGCATCGAACGCAGTTCTTCACCGCCGACGATGCCCTGGCTCACGCGGTACAGGTCCTCGGCTTGCTCTTGCTCGCTCTCGGTCGCGTCCGCGCGGGTGACGACGCCGAGCATTACGCCCCGGGCGTCCACCACCGGCAGCGCCATGAACGGGTGTTCATCAAAGAGCGTTGCCACGTCGCGCGCGCTGGCCGAGTCGCGCACCGTCGTGGGCGGATGTCGAATCAGCGAGGCGAGCGTCGCCGCCTCGGGCGCCAGCACAAGGTCGCGAATCGGCGCGACACCCGCCAGCCGGCGGTCGCCGTCGAGCAAGTACAGGTATTGCACGCCGATCGCTGAATACTGCTGCTGATTCGCGCGGATGTCGCGGATGGCCTCGCGCACCGACGTGTCGGCGTGAAACGCGAGGAACTCGGTCTCCATGAGCCCCCCGGCCGAGTCCGATTGGTACGTCAACAGCCGCGCGGCATCGGCCCGCGCCGTCGCCGGCAGGGCCGCCTGGATGGCGCCCCGCGCGGGCTCCTCGACCGCGGCCAGCAGGTCCGCTCGCTCATCGCTGGGCAGCCCCCCGATCAGCCGCCCCGCTTCTGCCGCGGGGATCGCCGACGCCAGCGGCGCGGCCTGCTCCCGCGGCAGCCATAGAAGCAGTTCCCGGGCGATTCGCTCATCCTCGATCGCCAGCAGCAGCGCCGACGCCTCCGACGCGTCAAGTTGACCGAACAGCGACCGTGCATCCTCGGGAGAGGCATGGAACTCCACATAGCGCGCCGCGGCCATGCGCGCATCGCCGCGGGCGATCAACTCGCGTATCTCCCTGGCGTCAAGCGCGTCGTGCGTGTCGTCCGGCATCATTTCACGATAGGGTGGCGTCCCCGCCCCGCCCTTTCGTCCGACCCGGCCCCCGCGGGCGCTGGTCGTTCATACTCTTATGCACGCTTCCAGGGGAAAGCATGACCGACACGCAGGCGTCCCAATCCCATTCGGCGCCGCTCGCTCCACCCGATGCGGCGGCGTCTCCCGCGCCGGCCGCCGTCGGCGGGCCACCCAGCGCTACCGCGACCGACGCCCCCGCACCCGCGCTCGCCCCCGCCACGTTCGGTTACTTCCGGCGGGCGGTGCTTTATCCCGATCGCTACGCCTGGTACGTGCTCGCCTCCGCCCTTGACATCATCACCACCGTCACCGTCCTCAAGCACTTCGGCTTCCGCGAGGCCAACTCCTTCGCCCAGACGTCGATCGACCTCTTCGGCACGTGGGGCCTCATCGGCCTGAAGTTCCTCAGCGTCGTCGTCGTCGTCTTCATCTGCGAGTTCATCGGACGCCGAAAGGAGCGACTCGGCCGCCGCGTCGCTTCGCTCGCGATCGCCCTCTCACTCTTCCCGGTCGGGTTCGCGCTGGCGCAACTTGTCGTCGGCGTGGTGCAAGGTCGCATCGTCGAAACCGAATGGCCGCGACACGACCTCCACGATCATTCGTGGGAGCACGAAGGTCTCTAGGAATGACGCCGCCCTCCGGTTCAGCCGTTGATCGCGGTGATCTTGATCGCCGTGTAGCGCTGCCGGTGGCCCGTGTGACGCCGGTAGTTCTTCTTCGTGCGGAACTTCCAGATATCGACCTTCTGGCCCATCACCACCGGCGCGATGACCTCCGCGGTGACGCTGCCGCCCTTGACATACGGCGTCCCTATCGATGCCGCTCCACCGTCGCGGCCGCCGATCACCAGCACTTTGTCAAACGTGATCTGCTTGCCCTTCGTCGCGTTCCCGCCTTCGAGCAGGTCGATCGTGATCTCATCACCCGCCCGCACCGTCCGCTGACCGCCTGATTCTTCAATCACCGCGTACATGTCAAACTCCAAACTCGGCTCGCGGGGGTCGGCGGGAGGCGGATTTTCGCCTGTTGTGGCGCCAACGGCTTCAAAGCCCGTTTCGCATGAGGGGACAATACTAGCACCTCCCGCTCGTGAATCGACCCCGTGGCCCCCTGTTTATCGGGATTCGTTCGGCATGAGCGGCTCGGCGCGCCTATACCACCCTCGTGGGTTCGCTCCCGCCATTCATCGTTCTGACTCCCGACGGACCTTTCTGCACGCCCGGCGGCTTTCACATCGACCCCTGGCGCGCCGTCGACAAGGCCGTCATCACGCACGCGCACTCCGACCACGCCGTGAAAGGATGCCGGTCGTATCTGTGCAGCCGCGCCAGCGGACCACTGCTGCGCGCTCGCCTCGGAAGCGATATCTCCCTTCGGCGCCTCGAATACGGCGAGCGGATCGACGTCGGCGACGTCGCCGTGTCTCTCCACCCCGCGGGGCATGTCCTCGGCGCGGCGCAGGTACGGATCGAATACCGGGGTCACATCATCGTGTTCAGCGGCGATTACAAGCTCGCCCCCGACCCCACCGCGGCGCCGTTCGAACCCGTGCGCTGCCACACGTTTATCACCGAGAGCACGTTCGGCCTGCCGATCTTTAGGTGGGAATCCGCCGATGCGGTCTTCGAGCGGATCAACGACTGGTGGCGTCAGAACCAGCGCGACGGACGCACCAGCGTGATCTTCGCGTACTCGCTGGGAAAGTCACAGCGCGTGCTCCGGGGGCTGGACCCCTCGATCGGCCCGATCGGGGTGCACGGGGCAATCGTGGCGATGAACGAGGCATACACCGTCGCCGGAGTGCCCCTGCCGCGCGTGCTCCACGCCGGCGAAGCAACCTCTCCCGAACTTCGTGGCGTGGGCATGGTGATCACGCCGATCGCCAGTGGAGCGTCGCCGTGGCTTCGTCGGTTTAGCGGTCCCGACGGGCTGAGCCTTGCGAGCGTCAGCGGATGGATGCTGGTGCGCGGAGCGCGACGCCGCCAGGCCCTCGACCGCGGCTTCGCAATTTCCGATCACGCCGACTGGGATGCCCTCAATCACGCGATCGAGTTGTCCGGCGCGGAACACGTCGGCGTGACTCACGGGTACACGGACGTCTTGGCCCGCTGGCTGGCCGAGGGGGGCGTGGACGCTTTCGTCGTTCCGACCCGCTACACGGGCGAATCCGCCCTCCCCGAGCCGATTGACCCCGGCTCCGCCGCCGACCTGCTCGCGGTCAGTGTTGACGACGCCGACCGTGGCGCGAACGGGGGTGGGCGTTGAAGCGGTTCGCTCGACTCTACGCCGAACTTGATGAGTCCAATCGCACCAGCGAGAAGATCGCCGCGCTTGAGCGGTACTTTCGCGACGCGCCGGCCCGCGATGCGGCCTGGGGACTCCACTTCCTCTCAGGCCGACGGCTCAAGCGCGCGATCAAGTCGAGCGTGCTGTGGCGATGCGCGCTCGATGCCAGCGGCCTGCCCGAATGGCTCCTGTCCGAATGTCACGCCGCCGTCGGCGACTTCTCCGAAACCCTCGCGCTGGTCATGCCCGCCCATCTCGAACAGCCTGACGGGAACGGCGCGGACCAATCCTCCGCGGGCTCCGATCTCCCGCTGCATGAACTCGTCGAACGCTTCATCCTGCCCCTGCCCGCGTGCGACGAACGCGCCGCTGAGGCCCTGCTCCGACGCGCCTGGAGCCGGCTGAGCGTCCGCGAGCGCTTCGTGTACCACAAACTGCTCAGCACCAACTTCCGCGTCGGCGTGCAGCGCCGGATGGTTGCTCGGGCACTCGCAAGCGTCGCCGGGATCGATGTGGCGGTCATGGAGCATCGCCTGCTGGGCGACTACTCCCCTGCTGCCGAATCGTTCCGCGCCATCCTGTCCGCCGCCGGCCCCCGGGACGACGCCGCCCGCCCCTATCCCTTCTGCCTCGCCTCACAACTCGAGGCCCCCCCGGCCGACGCCACCGACGCACGCCCCTGGCAAGTCGAATGGAAATGGGACGGCATACGAGCCCAACTCATCCGCCGAAACGGGCACGTTGTCGTCTGGTCGCGCGGCGAAGAAGTCATCACCGATCAGTTCCCCGAACTCGGCGCCGTCGCCGCCGCCTTGACGCGCGACGCCGTGCTCGACGGCGAGGTGCTCGCCTGGAACGAGTCCCCGACGGGCGGCGGACCGCTGCCCTTCTCCGTGCTCCAGACCCGCCTGAACCGTAAACGCGTCTCCAAAGGGCTCTTCGCCCGGACCGACCTGGTGTTCATGGCGTACGACCTTCTCGAAATCGCGGGCAAAGATATCCGCCCCTGTCCGTTGCACGAGCGGCGCACACTCCTTGAGCAGATCGCGTCGGATGCCGGCGACGCTCCCCTTCGGCGCTCGCCCATCGTCCCGTGCCGCACGTGGTCCGACGTGGCTCGGGCCCGGGATCGCGCGACCGACGTAGGAGCCGAAGGAGTCATGCTCAAGCCCCTCGACTCGGCGTACCACGTCGGGCGCATCCGCGGCGACCTGCTGGGCGATCCTGCCGCCGCCGGCTGGTGGAAGTGGAAGATCGACCCGCTCACCCTCGACGCCGTGCTGATCGCCGCGCAACTCGGCAGCGGCAAGCGAGCCAGTCTCTACACGGACTACACCTTCGGTCTATGGCATGAAGGGAACCTGCTGCCCTTCGCCAAGGCGTACTCGGGCCTGACCGATGACGAGATCTCGCGAGTCGATTCGTTCGTGCGGAAAAACACGCTGCGAAAACTCGGGCCCGTCTGCGTCGTCAAGCCGACGCTCGTCTTCGAGATCGCGTTCGAGGCGATCCGGGAGTCGAACCGGCATAAGTCGGGAATTGCCGTGCGCTTCCCGCGCATCGCGCGATGGCGCAGCGACAAGCAGGCCGAAGACGCCGACACCGTCGAAACTGCCCGTTCCCTCCTCCACCTGCGCTATGGCAGCATGTCGCCGGTGCTGCCGCGAAAGGCGCGGACCTCCGCCGCAAACGCCCGGGGACCGGCGCGGACTCCCACCCCGCGCTCATCTCGCCCCGCGCCTCATCAACCGGGCCTCTTCGACGACCCGGAGGGAGGGGCCGATGATTGAACGGGCCATCGACTGGTTCGCTTCGCGGAGCTGGACGCCCTTCGAGTTTCAGGAGCGTGCCTGGCGCGCGTACCTCGACGGTCGCAGCGGCCTCGTCCATGCGCCGACCGGGCTCGGCAAGAGCCTCGCGGTCTGGCTGGGCCCCGTGCTCGAGTTCATCGCCGAGCGCGCCCAATGCGCCGGAGGGGCGGGCGCCCGTGCACGGGTGACGGACGCCCCGTCGCTCGGCGCCGATTCTCCGACCATCGCTGCGCGGCCCGGCTCATCGCGCCGAATGGCAAGTTCGCGTGACGCCGCCGAGCCGATACGGGTGCTCTGGATCACCCCGCTGCGCGCCCTCGCGGCTGACACCGCCGCATCGCTCCTGGAGCCGGTCCGCGATCTCGGTCTTCCCTGGACCGTCGAAACCCGCACGGGCGATACGCCGCAATCAATGAAGCAGAAGCAGCGCCGGCGCCTTCCCACCGCGCTCGTCACGACGCCCGAGAGCCTCTCCCTCCTGTTGTCCTATCCCGACGCCCGGGACCGGCTTGGGACCCTGCGATGCGTCATCGTCGATGAGTGGCACGAACTCATGGGCACGAAACGCGGCATCCAGACCGAACTTGCTCTTGCCCGGTTGCGTGCGTGGAACCCGGCGCTTCGCACCTGGGGCCTCTCCGCGACGCTGGGAAATCTCGAAGAGGCCGCCCGGGTGCTGATGGGCTCGCCCACCTCCGCTCCCGCGCCGCCGACCCTCATCCACGCCGCGCTGGATAAACAGATCGACGTCCATACGCTCATCCCGACCGACATCGAGCGATTCCCGTGGTCGGGGCACATCGGCCTGCGGCTGCTGCCGCAGGTCATCGACGTCATCGCCGGCGCGAAATCGACGCTCCTCTTCACGAATACCCGCTCGCAATCTGAAATCTGGTTCCGCTCGCTTGTACAGGCCCGGCCCGAGTGGCTGGGCACCGTCGCGATCCATCACGGATCGATCGACCACGCCGTCCGAGGCCGCGTCGAGTCGATGCTCAAGTCCGGCGTGGCTCGCTGCGTCGTCTGCACCTCAAGCCTCGACCTGGGAGTCGATTTTTCCCCCGTCGATCAGGTGATCCAGGTCGGCAGCCCCAAGGGCGTCGCCCGGCTCATGCAGCGAGCCGGACGCAGCGGGCACCAACCCGGTGCGATCAGCCGCATCATCTGCGTGCCCACGCACGCCTTCGAACTGCTGGAGTTCACCGCGGCGCGCGACGCGCTGCGGTGTCGCCGTGTCGAATCGCGCGAACCGCTCGATAAGCCCATCGACGTGCTTGCTCAGCATCTCGTGACGATCGCGATGGGCGGCGGCTTTGATGAGCCCTCGCTCAAACAGGAGGTCCGCGCGACCCGTGCGTTTGCAAGCCTCTCCGACGAAGAATGGACCTGGGTCATGGACTTTGTCCGTCGCGGCGGCCCCACCCTGGGCGCCTATCCGCAGTTCGCGCGGGTGATCCCCGAGCCGGGATCGCGCTGGACCGTCGCATCCAGGAACATCGCCTCGATGCATCGCATGAACATCGGAACCATCGCCAGCGATACGATGATGCGCGTGCAGTTCGTCTCGGGGCGCACCCTCGGCACGATCGAAGAGTCGTTCATCTCGCGCCTGAACGAGGGTGACGTCTTCGTCTTCTCCGGACGCGTCGTCGAGCTCCTGCGTGTGCGCGACATGACCGCGCTGGTCCGCCGATCCAGCCGCGCTCGCGGCATCGTCCCTGTCTGGGGCGGTGGACGCATGCCCTTGTCCTCTCAGCTCAGCGACGCCGTCCGGTCCAAGCTCGATGACGCCAGGCTCGGGCGGTACGACGGGCCCGAGATGCAGGCGATCCGCCCGCTACTTGAACTCCAGGCCGCTCGCTCGCGCATCCCCGCGCCCGACCAACTCCTCGTCGAGCGCGTCGACACCGCCGACGGCGAGCACGTCATCATCATGCCATTCGAAGGCCGGCTCGTCCACGAAGGCATCGCCGCTCTCGCCGCACACAGGCTCTCCCGCCTCGCGCCGATCTCGGTGCACGCGACCTCGACCGACTACGGCTTCGATCTGCACACACCGCCCGGCACGCGCCGCCGCCTCGATATCAACGAGTCTGTCCTCCGCCGCGTTCTGAGTCCCGACAACCTTCTCGACGACCTGCGGGCCTGCCTGAACACCACGCAGATGGCGCGTCGCCGATTCCGCGACGTCGCCCGTGTCGCGGGGCTCCTCGTCCCGGGATACCCGGGGCAGCGCAAGCCCGCGCGCCATCTTCAGGCCTCCAGCGACATGTTCTTCGACGTCTTCGAGCAGTTCGACCCTTCCAACCTGCTCCTCTGGCAGTCCAGGCGGGAGGTCCTCGACGATCAACTCGAGATCAAGCGACTCCAGCGCTCGCTGGTCCGCATCTCGGGCATGACCATCGTCATGCACGACACGGAGCGGCTCTCTCCGCTCGCCTTCCCGGTATGGGCGGAGGTCCTCCGCGGCGTGCACGCCACCACCGAATCATGGTCGCAGCGCGTCGCTCGAATCAGCGAGCAACTCGAAGCCCTGGAGGCCGGCGAACACACCAACACGCCGCCCGCCGGTGATCGCCGCCGACCCGCCCGGATCAGCTCCCGCGCGCTCGCTTCTCGTTCCCGGACAAGGAGGTCCCGCCGTGCTTCAGCTTGAGATTCGCCAGCAGACCTTCGCGTTGCTTCCCGAGAGAGCGCTCTGGCACCCGGCCTCGCGCACGCTCTTTGTCGCCGACCTGCACCTGGGAAAATCCTCCGCCTTCCGATCCGCCGGCATCCCGGTTCCCGAGACAACCGCCCGAACGCTTGCGCGCCTCTCGGTGTGCCTGCGTACGACCGCCGCCGACCGCCTTGTCATCCTCGGCGACCTGCTGCATGCTCCCGCCGGGCGCACGGCGAACGTGCTCGCGCAGGTGCTGGACTGGCGCGCCGCAAACACGTCGCTCGAAGTCCTGCTGGTCCGCGGCAATCACGATCGTTCCAGCGGCGACCCCCCGCCGGATTGGCGGTTCGACGTGCTCGGCGGCCCGCTGACGCACGTCCCCTCCGGCATGATCCTGGCCCATTCACCCGATGAACTCTCACCGGACCTTCCGCCCGCGCTCTGCGGCCACCTCCACCCGAAGGTCTCGGTCACCACGTTCGACCGATCGGCGATCGGTGGCAGCGACAGCGCGCCGTGCCTCTGGATCACGCCGCGATTCGCCGTGCTCCCCGCCTTCGGCGACTTCGTCGGCGGCATGAACGTCCGCCCCGCTCCTCACGACCGCGTCTTCGCCGCGACCGCCGGCGAGGTCATCGAACTCACTCGCGTGCTGCGATCCCGTCCCGCGCCGGCTCGGCGATGACTCGCCGGCCCGCCTACCACGGGAGCGGCTTCACGTCGTAGTGCGTCGGCGTGTTGTACAGCCGCAGGATCTGCACCAGCCCGTACGGCGTGATGTTCCAGTACGGCACGCGCAAGCCGCACTCATACGCCACGTCCGCGCTCAGGCTTACGCAGTCCCGCACACCCAGCGCGTACGTCGCGGATCCGTACTTGCGCTCAATCATCCGCTCCGCCTCCAGCAGGTGCACCTCGCTCACCTCGAAACGCACGTAATGGTTGATGAAACACGTGCGGTCGGTGCGGTCCACCTCGCCGGCGCCGACGGGTCGGCCGTGCGTCCGCGGATGAAAGCCGTACCAGTCTCGCTTGGTCTGGCTGTAGTCGAACAGACACGCGGAGTGGAACATCCCGGTTTCGCTGATGATGACAAGGTGTGCCATGATGTACCTCGCTGAAGCGCCGCCCGCCGCGCCGCGAGTATACCGGATTTTGCCGCCGTGCGACGTCCGCAGCGCCAGTCGATGGCGCTCGCGATCCGCCGCCTGTTCGTCGGCGTGCGACCGGCTTACATCTCGTCCGTCTTGGCGAGCTGCCATTCCTCGAGTTCGATCGGCGCCTGCCGACCGAAGATCGTGACCAGCACACGCACCAGCCCCTTCTCGGGCAACAGTTCGTCCACCGTGCCCTCGTACCCCTGGAACGGACCTTCCTTGATCGTCACGCTCTCGCCCTTCTCGAACACGAGCTTCACGCTCGGCTCATCCTCGGGCTTGCGAGAATCCACAAGCATCTTCTCGATCTCGTGTTCCTTCATCGGCGTCGGCCGACCCGCCGTCCCCACGAAGTCCCCCACGCCTGTCGTCTCCTTGATCAGGAAGAACACGTCCTGCGGGATTCGCCCGTCGGGTTCCAGCCGCATCTCCACGAACACGTACCCGGGGTACAACTTCGTCTCGATGATGCGCTGCCGGCCTCCCTTGATCGTCTTGGTCTTCTCTGTCGGCACAAGGATCCGCCCCACCAGGTGCGTCATGTTCTCGATCTGCACTTTGCGCAGCAGCGTCTCTCGCACCGACCCTTCCTTGTTGCTCGCCACGCGCAGCACGAACCAGTCCATCCCGGACTGCCGCACCGGCTCGCCCTCCGCCATCAACCCCGAACGCTCCGGGGTGGCCTGCGGCGCCGGCGGCTGATCGTCGATCGGTTCGTCCAGTCCCGGGGCGTTCTTTGGCATCGGTCGGCTCCTTTGAGGGGCGGCTTGGTGCGCCGCTGTTCAATCTTCTATGAAACGTCGCCGGCGCTGAGGCCGGCCGCCAACGTGCGGCACTCTGACAGAATCCCCATCATCCGGCCACGCACTTGCGGTTCACTCGCCCCTTCTGGGCACTGTTCCCGCGGTAGCCAGATCCGCCCGCCCCACGGCAGCGGCATTGTAGCCGCCTCGCACCGATACTCCCCACACCGCCCCGCGCCCCTCCGCGCCCCCACGCCTCACGACTTGAGAACCCCGATGGTCTTGAACAGCCACTGCAACCCAAGGTCGGTCACAAAGATCAACGCGGCGATCAGGAACGACGCGCCGATCACCACGTACGTCGAAGCGATGATGTCGCGGCGCGTCGACCAGTTCACCTTCTTCATCTCCATGTCCGTATCGATCAGGAAGTTCACCGTCCGGGGTTTCACCGCGCACAACCAGTACGCCAGGATCGCCCCCACGATCAGCACCACCGACGCGGAAATGCCCTGCAGGTACAACGGCTCAACCATCGGCTGGTCCGCCGAACTCGTGACCGTGGCTCGAAAGACCGGCGCGTCGCCCGCCGCGCCGTCAACGCGCACCGAAGCGATCTCCCCGCGTCCAGCCTTCTTATCAGGCATGCTCGGGTGCGAGACCATCAGCGTGCCGCTCTCTGAATCGTACGACGCGATTTTCCCCGATCCGATCACCCGCGGCTCTTCGCCCTGCGCTGCCGCTCGAAGAAATACAACCTCACTCCCCGCCGTGGGCGTGCCCGTCATCCCCTCGATCTGCATCGTGTACGAGCGCACCGGCAGGCTGCTCGCGACGCGCTTGGCCTCGGACGCCACCCACATCGCCGATGCCAGCACGATCGCGCCGATGATCGACGCCGTCATCACTCGCATCCAGTAGCCTTGACCGGGTTTGTAGAGTCCAAATGCCATGGGGTTCTCGGGTAAATCTGCGATGCCGCGTGCACGCTATCTTTGATGCGCACGCCGCGTTTTTCCGAAGCACGCCGGGAGGGAATCGAACCCGCAACCTGCGGATTTGGAATCCGCTGCTCTGCCAATTGAGCTACCGGCGTAGCGCGCTGGACGGCGGGAACTCGGCCCCGGGCAATCATCCACCCGCTTCGATTGCCCGCTGCCCGCTCCCGGTTCCCTACTTCCGCTTGATCTTGTGCAGCGTGTGCTTGCGCAGACGCGGCGAGTACTTCTTCATGCCCGCCTTGAGTTTCTCGGCGATGCCGCCCTTCACGTTGATCTCCGTGCGGTAGTTCAGATCGCCCGTCTCCGAGCACTGAAGCCACACGTACTCACGCGCCTGGGCCTTCCCTTTCTTCGCCATTTCGCACGCTTCCTTTCACTCTGCTTCGATCGAGGACAAACCGGCCCACCGGGGTCATCCGATGGGCCGGAGAATAATACGCGAACTACTCCCCCGCTTCCCCTCACCTTGGCACTCCCCGCGCCCCCGCTCCCTGCTTACTGAATGATCGCCGTGACCGTACCCGAACCGATCGTTCGGCCGCCTTCACGAACGGCGAAGCGCAGCCCCGGCTCCATCGCGACCGGCTTGTCGCCCAGGTCGACTTCCATTTCGATATTGTCGCCGGGCATGCACATCTCCGCGCCCCCCAGCAACTTCACCGACCCGGTCACGTCCGTCGTGCGGAAATAGAACTGCGGGCGGTAGTTGCTGAAGAACGGCGTGTGACGACCGCCCTCTTCCTTGGTGAGCACGTACACCTGACCCTTGAACTTCGAGTGCGGCTTGATCGAGCCCGGCTTGCAGATGACCTGCCCGCGCTCGATGTCGTTCTTCTCGATGCCTCGCAGGAGGCAGCCGACGTTGTCGCCCGCCATCCCCTGGTCCAGCGTCTTCTGGAACATTTCGACCCCTGTGATCGTCGTCGTCTTACTCTCGGGCTTGAGCCCGACGATCTCCCCGGCATCGCCCACCTTGATCACCCCTCGCTCGATTCGGCCCGTCGCCACCGTCCCTCGACCCTTGATCGAAAACACGTCTTCGACAGACATCAGGAACGGCTTGTCCGTCTCGCGCGGCGGCTCGGGAATGTACGAGTCGATCGCATCAAACAACTCATCGATCGGCTTGCAGATCTTGTCGTCCTTCGGATTCTCAAGCGCCGCCTTGGACTGCCCGCGGATGATCGGGGTCTTGTCGCCCGGGAACTGATACTTGTTCAGCAGGTCGCGGACTTCCATCTCGACCAGGTCCAGCAGTTCCGGATCGTCAACCAGATCGACCTTGTTGAGGAAGACGACGATGTACGGCACGCCGACCTGACGCGCCAGCAGCACGTGCTCGCGGGTCTGCGGCATCGGGCCGTCCGCCGCCGACACCACCAGGATCGCCCCGTCCATCTGCGCGGCGCCCGTGATCATGTTCTTCACAAAGTCGGCGTGCCCCGGGCAATCGACGTGCGCATAGTGACGCTTCTCCGTCTCATACTCCGTGTGCGACGACGCGATCGTCACCGTCTTGTTCGCGTCACGCACCGTCCCGCCCTTGGTGATTTCGGCATACGACTTGATCTGGCCCCCGAACCGGGCCGCCGAACGCGCCGACAGGGCCGCGGTAAGCGTCGACTTGCCGTGGTCGATGTGACCGATCGTGCCGACGTTGACGTGTGGTTTCTTACGCTCGAATACACCCTTGGCCATGGCGAGTTCCTTCTTGTCTGCTTCGTTGTTCCCGCCGGCCTCGCGCTCTGCGAACCGGCCGACTCTTTCCTCTTCTACCCGGCCTGGGCTTCCGGAATCCCGGCGTCCCTCGCCGTCGCGGTCGGGTCCGGCACCGTGCCGGATGTCTTCCCTTCCGCTTCGTGAACGGTCGTTGCTTCCTCACGTCTCCGGGCCGCCCCTGCATCGGAGAACGCTTCGGAAAAACAAGCCGCTAGAGGGATTTGAACCCTCGACCTCACCCTTACCAAGGGTGCGCTCTACCCCTGAGCTACAGCGGCAACAGCGCCCGCTCCTCCCTGTCGATCCGCAATTCTGGCGCGGCGGGAGGCGGGGGGGCGAGCGAGCAAAGATGATACCGGGACCGCCGTACGGGTCAACTCATCCCGAACGCCCCTCCCTTGAATGCGACTTTGCCAAGACTCGTCCCATAGGCTGAACGCGAACCAAACCTGTCGGCATGCGGACCCCTTCCACCCGCCGCCTCGCCCCCGGTTTCCTTGCACATCCGTTCGCTCGGTGTACCCTATTTGACGTCACCCCGCGATCGTCACGTGTTGTCTTTGACGACGCCAATAGGAGTTGTTCATGTCCCGCACGAATCTTCGATGCCGTCGAATCGGATTGTTCTCCGGGCTCCTCGCCTGCGCCGTCGCGGGCCTCACCATCTCCGAAGCATCGGACCATGGCGATACGCCCCTGCTCATCGGCGCCGGGCGACACGACGCCCGAATCACCGATCTCTTCGCCTTCACCCGCGGCGAGAACCTCGTCTTGATTCTCTGCGCCAACCCGGCTATCCCGCGCACCGTCACCGACTACCGCTTCCCTTCTGACGTCGAGTTCAAGATCATGCTCGACAATCGCTCGGAGGTCCGCTTCGACGATGACGCCGCCAATGCCCTCTATGGCGGCACCATCGTCAACCCTACCCACATCCGACGCACCTCGCAGATCTCCATCCGTTTCAACCCGCAAGGTACCCCGCTGGTGTCGGGTCAATCCATTCATGGCGGGCTGCACGACGCCCAGGTCTTCACCGGCCTGCGCGATGACCCGTTCATCCGCGGGCCCCGTATCGGCCGAAACGTCGCCGCGATCGTCGTCGAACTCCCCTTGTCCTCTGTCACCGAGGACGGCGACACCCTGCTCATCTGGGGCACCTCAACCGTGCGAGGCCTCAAAGGCCCCATCCATGATCACGTCGGCCGTTCGCTCCGCTCCATGTTCGGCGAGAACGACTTGATGAACCGCCTCACCCCGGCCGAGCAGGCCAAAGTCTTCGCCGTGCCCGATGTCATGATCCTCGATACCAGCCGCCCGACCCAGTACCCCAACGGGCGCCTGCTCACCGACGACGTCGTCGATCTCGTCGGCGACCCGCGCCCCCTCGCGGACGACGCGCCCTTCCCGTCAACCAACGACGTCCCCTTCCTCGACGAGTTCCCGTACCTCGCCCCGCCGCACCAGCCCTGATGCGGCCGCCCGGTACGATCTCGCATGACATCCGACCATCCAACGCGCCGCGCGTGCACCCGGTCTCTTTTCGCGAGCATCTCGCGGCCCCTCGTGCCCGCGCTCATGGTGATCCAACTCGCCGGGTGCGCGGGCAGCGGCTCATCGTCGCCGCTCGACGAGGCCATCGCGTTTCATGAATCAAAACTCCGCGAAGACCCCGGCCTCTACGGTGTCCGGGCCGAACTGGGCGAAGCGCTCCTCGAGCGCGCTCGCGTCACTCACGATCCAGACGACGTTCAACGGGCACGCTCCCAACTCAAGCAGTCGCTGCAACTCCAGGCGAACTTCCAGGCCCTCAAGGCCATGGCCGCGCTGTGCAACTTCTCGCACCGCTTCGAAGAAGCGCGGTCATGGGCCCTGCAGGCCCAGGATGCGCTGCCGGAAGACACCGGCACCGTCGCTCAGCAGGTGGAGTCACTGCTGGGCCTCGGGCTCATCGACGAGGCCCAGGCCGCTGTCGCGCAGCGAACGACCCGCGAGCCCGATTTCTATCTGACCGCCGCCGAAGCCCGAATCATGTCGGCCAGGGGAGATCACGACGGCGCGGTCGCCTGCTTCGTTCGCGCCGCCGACATTGCTCAGCGCTTCGGCGCGCCCTCCCTCGTGGTCTGGTCCAACGTCAGCGCCGCCGCGGAATACATCGATCACGACCGCGCCGCCGACGCCAAGCCCTTTCTCGATGCCGCCGCCTTGATCGATCCTCATTCCCCGCTCCTGCGCGTACACCTCGCCGAATACGAATCGCAACGCGGACACCTCCGCGAGGCGGCCGAGATCTACAGCTCCCTGCTCCGCGAGTTCGACGACCCCGTCGTCCACGCCGCGGCGTACCACGTCCAGCGAGCGCTGGGAGACGCGGCCCGCGCTCAGGACCATTTCCGGCGCGCCGAGTTCACGTTCCGCAAGGCCGAGGCCTCCGGCGAGGTCTACACCCTCGAAGCGCTGGCCCGCCTCTACCGCGATGCCCGCGTTCGCCTCCCGGAAGCCCAGGACCTGGCCCGCAGGAATCTCGAGCACAAGAGGGACGAGCACGCTCGCTCGCTGCTGGCGGACATCGATCGCCTGCTGGCCGAGTCCGCGACCCACTGACCCGGGCGCGCTCGCGGCTACTGCCGGGCGACCCCGCCGAGTGTCTCCAGAAGCGCTCGGTGCAGGTTCGACTCCGTCACCGGCTTCCTCAACCTTGCCCGATCCTGGAACCGCGGCTCCACCAGCATCGGGCTCGAATACCCCGTCACAAACAGGAACGGGCACCCCTTCGCCGCCAGCGCTTCCGCGATCGGCATGCTCGTCTGGCCGTCAAGGTTCACGTCCAGGATCGCCGCATCGCAGTTCCCGGCGTGGATGAGTTCCATCGCGGTCGCCACGTCCCCCACCGGACCCAGCACCGTGCACCCAAGGTCCGTGAGCATCTGCCGAAGCGACCACGCGATCATGAACGAGTCTTCCACCACCAGCACGCGGCGTCCCGCCACCACGCGATGCGCCGCGCCTCGGTCGAAGACTTCGGACATTCCGAGCCTCCTGTCGCACCCCGCCATCCGCCCACCTCCGCCGGCCGCACGCGAGTTCACCCACCCCGCGTGCACCCGGCGGTCTACGCGCACCCTTCGAAGAACGCGACCACGAAATCGTAGAAGTCCTGCGAATCCGTGCTCCCCGACCGGTTGTAGTCCGCCTGCTGGGAAAACAGGTCGTCCAGGAACTGGAAAAAGTCCGCGCTGTTCACCAACGTGTCCCCGTTCCAGTCGGGCGGGCAGTATCGCACGGTGATCGTCTGGTCCGCGGGAACATTCGTCACCCGCGTCTCTCGCCCGTTCGTCCAGCGAACCTGAAGTTCATCAATGACCGCCCGATCGCCCAGCCCGAAATGTGCGGAGCACTCGCTTTGGCCGATGTACGTCGATCCCGGGTTGAGGTATCGCCGCTGCGTCTGGGCGCCGGTGCTCACCAGCACCCATGAGCCGACACCCTGCGGCGCGAGCCGACGAGATGACCGCGATGTATCGAGCAGCACCCGAAGCCAATGCGCATCGCCCGGCGTCTGCCCGTCAACGACAAGGTCCGCCCGCAACAACGTGCACATCGCGTTGTAGTTGGCGATGAAGAGATCCTGGTCGCCGTCGTTGTCGAAGTCGATGGCGCACAGCGCTCGCCCCTGCGCGGTGTGCGCGGCGATGCCCGTCTGGACACCCCGGTCAACGAAGTTGCCCGTGCCATCATTGAGGAACGCGTGCGACGGATCATTGAGCCACTCGGTCATCCCCGCGCTATTAGGCTCGTACCACCCGTTGGTCGCGATGATGTCTTCGCGACCGTCGTGGTTGAAATCGGTCGCGACCGTGCCCCAGCCCCACCCGCCGTGGTTCACCCCCGCGTTCACGGACCGCTCCATGAACATGTGGTCCCCCTGGTTCATGTACAGCATGCTCCCGGTGCCCGGAACGCCGGCGATGGGATGGGTTGTATAGATGGACGTGACGTACCAGTCCAGGAGTCCGTCGCCGTTGAAGTCCCCGATCGCGTTGCCCATCCCGTTGTCGTCGATGCTCGTCCCGTTCGTCGCGGTAATGTTCGCGAACGACCCGTTGCCCCGGTTCAAAAAATACCGACTCGTATGAAAGTCCCCCGTGACGATGATCTCCGGGTACAGGTCGCCGTCCATGTCGGCGAATCTCGGCGCGTACCCGCGAAGGGTGAGATCCCTCACCCCCGACGCCGTGGTGACATCCGTGAACGTGCCGTTGCCGTTGTTCCTGAACAGTTTGTTCCCGCCCGTGTTGTTCACCCATGAACACACGTACAAATCAAGGTCCCCGTCCAGGTCGTAGTCGCCCCACGACGTGCCGAACCCATCGGGGATCAGCGTCGTGGTACGGTTCACCCCGGCGGCGGTTGCCACGTTGGTGAACGACCCGCCGTTGTTCCGCAGCAACTTGTGCCGTCCCACCTGCGGTTCGCTGCTCGACGGGCCCAGGCTCGTGATATACACGTCGACCAGTCCATCGGCGTTGTAGTCCGCCGCGCTGACCGCAATGCCCATGTGCGAATCCGTGATCCCCCACGACGCCGCGCTCTCGGTGAACGTCCCGTTCCCGTTGTTGATGAACAACTTGTCCGGCGACGCGCCGCTCGTCACAAAGTAAATGTCCTGAAACCCGTCATTATTGAAATCAGCAACCGCCGCGCCCCCGGTGAACCCCACCGTATTCACGAAACTGATCATGAAGTTCCCCGCGGGCGCATGATTCGCCGCCGCACCGCATGAACTCGTGACGTTCACATACGTCGGCATTGATTGTGCACTCGCGCCGGGGCCCCCGTGTCCCAGCACGAGCCCGAGCACAACCAGCACGCCGCGCGCACCGACCCGCGTCAAGCAACCCCACATGCCGTACCTCCTTGCCGACCACGACCGGAAGAAGCACCACGGCGAGCATGTTGGCCTCCGCCGTTGTGAGCGCAACGGCTGACCCACTCGTCTTGCGTTTCAGTCTATCGCTCCGCAACCCAAACACACAACTAACTCGTCTTGTGGTTTGCAAAAAAAGTTGACCCCGAGCCGGCCGCTGCGAGCCTCCCGGTCGGCTTCCTTCCAAGCGCCAGCGCGGTCCGCGGCCATCGGGTGTATGCTCTTTCCGAACGCGGGGCACGCACGCATGTCTGACGAAGCCACCCCATCCCGCTCGCTGGTCTTGGCCCCGGTCCGATACGTCATCTCACGCGCCCTCGAAATCGTCGAACAAGTCGGCGCGGTCTTCCTGCTTCTCCTCGAAGCCGTGCGATGGATTGTCCGCGCCTTCACCCGCCGAAAGGTCCGTCTCGGCCGCGCCGCGATCGTCTCGCAGATCGTCCGCGTCGGCGTGCGCTCCATCTTCATCATCTCGCTCGTCTCCGGGTGCGTCGGCCTGATCCTGGTCCTCCAGATGGCGCCCCCTCTCGAACAGTTCGGCCAGAAGGAACTCGTCGCCAACATCACCGGTGTCGCGATCCTCCGCGAACTCGGCCCGCTCATCGCCGCCATCGTCCTCACTGGTTTCGCCGGCGCCGCCATCGCCGCCGAGATCGGCACCATGGTCGTCGGGGAAGAAATCGAGGCCCTCGAAGCCCACGCCCTCAATCCCATCCGCTTCCTCGTCGTCCCACGAGTCCTCGCCGCCGTCATCAGCATGACCGCCCTGGCCGTCATCGCCGACGTCGTCGCCGTTCTCTGCGGCCTGTTCATGGGAACCGTCGGTGTCGGCGTCCCCATGCAGCGATACATCGATAACACCCTCACCCAGGTCAAGTCTGTCGACTTCTACACCGGCGTCGGAAAGGCCGCCGTCTTCGGCCTGCTGATCGGGCTCATCGCCTGCACCAACGGCCTGCGCGTCACCGGCGGCGCGGCGGGCGTCGGCAAGGCCACCACCAACACCGTCGTGCAGTCCGTCGTGGCCATCATTTTCGCCGACCTCATCTTCACCGCCATCTTCTACACCCTCAAACTCGTGTGAGCGCCAGACGCCGCGCCCCCCGCTCACGAACACCCCGGCCGCCCGAGGAGGACTTCATGCCACGCCCGTTCTGTTGGATCGCGATCACGATCACCGCAACCGTGGCCTCTGCCGCGCCTCTGGACGTCGTCCCGCAGCCATCAAGTCCCGACCGACCCCCGCCGGTCAAGACGGACCCGTCCCTACTGTCCAAGCCCGCGCCCGTGCTGTTCGACCTCGCGCCCCTCTGGCTCCTGCCCGATCGATTCGACGCCATGGCCGGCGAGAACACCTCCCTCTCGCTCTCTCGCGGCAGCCCACCAACTGCTCGCGCCGTTCCGATCGGTTCGCTGCCGACCGACTGGGCGTTCTCGCGGCTCCGCGGCGTACAGGAAAACCGCGATTCCCTCGCCGAACTCTCTTCCATTCTCCCCGCCCCGCCCGCAAAGCCCGACGCTCCCGCCGCCGACGACAGCGTCCGCGTCTCCCTCCCGCGCGACGGCGTCGCCATGATCGCCTGCGACTTCGCGCCGCGCACCGAGAGGATCGAATCCGCCACACTCCTCGACGCACTCAAAGGCCGCCTCCGCGAGCCCGTGTCCCGCGACATCCAGGCCGCTTCGGCGAACAAGACACACCTCTCCGTGCGCCTCATCGAATCGGCCAAGTGCCTCATCCGCGTGGCTCCCGCCGACGGATCGGCCTCGACTTCCGACGCCCAGACCGTCATCACCAAGGCCGGGCAGTTTAGCGAGATCCGATTCACAATGGACCCGACCCGGCAGCCGGTCGGCGGGGACGTGCAGTTCCGCATCTTCGCGGGCTACGACAAGGCCGACCGATCCAGCGTCATCGCCACCTGTGTTGAAACGGGCGAGTCGCAGGTGATCGAAGTCGATCCGAGCGCGACCGGGCTCATCCACCTGACCACCGCGGGAACCTGGCGCGTCCAGTTCACCGCGATCAGGATTCTCAAGAACGATCTCGCCGCCGATATCGAGGTGCTTGTCGCCACCGCGACGTTCAAGACGATGCCGAAGGAGGCGGGCCGATGATCTTCCTCCGCGCTCCTCTCCCCCCACGCCTCGCCCGCGGCTCGCGCATCTGGGCGATCTGGTTCGCCGCTCTCCTGGCTCCCGGCGCCGCCCGCGCCCAGGTCTGGACCCCCCGCGGCCCCGCGCCCATCACCTCGAACCAGTTCACCGGCCGCGTCTCCGCGATCGCCACCAGCCCGACACACGCGAACACGTACTACGTCGCGGGCGCCGACGGCGGCGTCTGGCGCACGCTCGACGCCGGCGCCTCCTGGACGCCACTCACCGACACCCTCCCCACCTCTGCCATCGGCGCCCTCTCGCTGGATCCGTTCAACGACTCCATCGTCTACGCAGGCTCCGGCGAAGCCAACTTCGCCAACCACTCCCGTTACGGGCTCGGCTTCTATCGCAGTTTCGATTCCGGCGCATCCTGGGAAGTGACCGGCGTCGCGGAGTTCAGCGGCCGCTGCTTCTCCAAGATCGTCGTCTCTCCCGCCCAGCCCAGCGTCCTCTTCGCTTCTATCACCATCGCCGGCGGTTTCCCCGCCCTCGCCGCCGCGAAGAACCATCCGCTCGCCAACGGCCCGCTGGGCGTCTTTCGCTCCCCCGACCGCGGCGCGACGTGGACTCAGGTCGGCCGCGACGGGACCCCCTCGTCCCAACTTCCGCCCCTCTCGACCACCGATCTCGCCGTCGATCCGACCAACGCGAACATCCTCTATGCCGCCGTCGGTCACATCTTCGGCGCGCCCGAGAACGGCATCTACAAGTCCGCCGACGCCGGCGATACCTGGGCCAAACTCTCCACCGGCCTCCCCACCGCTACCCTCGGACGCATCAGCATCGGCATCGCCCCCGCCAATCCCAGCCGCCTGTACGCGCTGCTCACGACTCCCTGCGACGCCTCCGGCGGGGGCGCCGTCGTCGCCGGCGCCTTCCGTTCCGACAACGCCGGCGCCTCCTGGACCTCGATCCCTTCAGGCGTCTCCCACCCCGGCTACGGCTGGTACCTCTCCCACGTGCAGGTCAGCCCCACGAGCCCCGATACCGTCTTCATGGGCGGACTCAACCTGCGACGTTCCACCAACGCCGGTGCGTCCTGGTCCACCGTCACCCCCGCCCACGTCGATATGCACGCCTTTGCCTGGGCCGCCGACGGCGCCGTCCTCTCCGGCAACGACGGCGGCGTCTTCCGCTCTACCAACCTCGGAACCTCCTGGAACCCCATCAACACCGGCCTGGGACTCATCCAGTACTACGCCGGCTTCTCCACTCACCCCACCAGCGTCAACATCATGTTCGGCGGCATGCAGGACAACGGCTCCGCCGTCCGCGATGCCGCGGGAACCTGGACCCACGTCGTCGGCGGTGACGGCGGCTGGACCCAGATCGATCAAGAAAATCCTCTGATCCTCTTCGCCGAGTCTCAGGGAACCGGAAACATCGTCCGCTCCTCCAACGGCGGCATCAGTTTCACCGGCAGCGGCGGCGGCCTCGGGTCCTCCGACCGCAACTGCTTCCTCCCCCCCTACCTCATCGACCCCAACGACTCCTCGCGACTCTTCTACGCCACCCATCGCATCTATCGCAGCGATAACGGCGGCGCCTTCTGGACTCCCATCAGCCCCGACCTCACCAGCGGACCGCCCGCCGCCATCCGCGCCCTGGCCATCGCGCCGTCCGACTCCAACTACCTCTACGCCGCCACCAACGACGGCCGCGTCCTCATCTCCCGAAACGCCGGTGTCTCCTTCGACCTCATCCGCGAGGGAAACCCCGGCTGGCCCCGCACCACCCGTGAAATCACCGTTCACCCAACGTCTCCTGAAACCGTCTTCCTCGCCGTCGCCACATTCGATTCAGAGCACGTCCTCCGGTCCACCAACGGCGGCGCCACCTGGACGTCCCTCGCCGGCAATCTCCCCAACATCCCCGTCAACGTCATCGGCGTGGACGCCCGCCCCGCCATCCCCGTCCTCTTCGCCGGCACCGACGACGGCGTCTACATCTCCACCAGCGACGGCGCCACCTGGCGCCGCTTCGGTTGTCAGCAGTCCGGCGCGAGCCATCCCCGCATCCCCGTCATCGACCTGCGCGTCGAGCCGTGGCGCGACCGCCTCACCGTCGTCACGCAGGGTCGCGGCGCGTGGACCGTCTCCCTCTTCGCCGACGCCGACTGGAACCGAAACTACTCCGTCGACTCATCCGACTTCTTTGATTTCCTGACCGACCTCTTCGCCGGCGACGCCGACTTCAACATGTCTGGTTCCACCGACAGCCAGGACTTCTTCGATTTCCTCGCCGCCCTGTTCACCGACTGCTGACCGGCCGGCGCCCGTCCACATCCCGCCGCCACCCGCCACCCGCGAAACTTGAGTGTCCCGGGTCGTGCGCCTATTTTTCCGTGGAGTTCGCTTCCCAAAGACGAATCCCGCGTCCCCGGCCCCATCGTCTAGTCCGGTCCAGGACGCCAGGTTCTCATCCTGGAAACTGGGGTTCGAATCCCCATGGGGTCATTGCCCCCGCTTCGGCGGGGGTTTTTCATTGCCACATGATCGTGCACCCCACCACCCGCGCCTCCGATCAGTACGACAACGCCAGATCGCCTCCCTCCCTCCCTCTCCTAGTCTAGAGGAGCGGGCGACCCCCCGCCTCTTCACGCCTTCTTTCCCGATGCCGCGTTGTAAAGTCAGCACCCGCCCAGGAAACACACCAGGAAATCAAAGAAATCCTGCGACGTCGTCGCGCCCGAGTGATTGAAGTCTCCGTTCCCCTCGAAAAAATCCGCCAGGAAGTCAAAGAAATCCTGCGACCCCAGCGACCCGCTCTGATCCCAGTCGCACGCGCACGCCGCCTCCTCCACCATTCCCACCACCACCACCACCCAAGCCGGCTGATCCGGATCGTCCGAGTTGATCGTCACCGTCCCTGCCTGCATTCCCGGCGTCCCCGTCGGCATCGTGATCGTGTGCACGTTCCCCGGCACCGCCGCCGCCGCGCTGAACATCCCCCCGGGCGCCGAGAACCCGCCGGTCGCCGACAGTGTGTAGTCCAGGTCATCGATCCCCGTTCCATTCCCATCCCGGCTCCACAGCGCCACGTTCACGCCGTTCGCCACGCTCAGCGGCCTCGTCGCCACCGTCCCCACGCCGACGCTTCCGAAATCGATGAACGACACCGATGACACCTTCGCCGGCACCTGCACGTCCAGCAGCACCGGCAGATGCCCGAGCCCGTTCGCCGCCGTCACCAGCGACTGCGCGATCAAGTTGCCCACCATCTGGTTCGACGCCGTGTTCAGTCGGCAGTTGAACGAACTCCCGTCGTTTCCCCACGTGCGATACGAGTGATTCGGATCATCCCACGTTGATGTCGAAAAGGTCGCGTTGACGTTCCCGATGTATTCCAGTCCGTTCCCATCCGCGAAGCCCGCAGAAATGAGCAGTTGATCGTGCCGGTCGTCCATCCCCCCGCCGTTGCACCCGGATCCGCACGCCGCGTCGCACGTCGCCGGATCCTGCGTGTGCACGATCCGATACGCGCTGTTGCCGTTCCAACTCCCCGGCGTCGTCACCGCGCCGGGCGACTTGATCGGGTCAATGAACCGCCCGGCGTTGTTCGCCATCGACGACACCAGGACCTGGTACGCCGGCTCCGTCCACGACTGCATGTTGAAATCGCCCCCCAAGATGAAGTGCGACCCCGCCGGCAGCATCTCCGCGTCGTCCCGCAGCCGCTGCGCTTCGGGCGTCCGACGGTCACGATCCCCGCCCGTGCTCCCCGCCTTCATGTGCGCGGCGTACAGATACATCTCCGCTCCCGCCGACGCATACCCCGCCAATCTCACTCGGTACCGCTCGTTCGGCCGCGGCGGCTGCCCCGCCCCCGACCCCGTCCCCGCGTCCAGCGTCACCACCTCCAGCACCGACACCCTGCTCGCGCGATAGAACAGCGCGTTGTCCGTGTCGCCCGGGAAATCCGCGAACGCCGCGAACTGCCAGTCGGTCGGACCGCCCGCGCGGGTATTCAGCATGTTCCGAAAGTTGACCGCCCCGGACGATCCCACGATCTCCTCGGCGATGATCACGTCCGGATTCATCGACCGCCCGTTGAACGAGCCGTAGATCGCGTTCTGAAAATCCGCCACCCGCCCGCTCGAGTAGTTCGTCACGTTCCACTGCACGATACGCAACTGCGCCTGCACGCTCCCGGCGACCATGCCTGAAACCAGCACTCCGGCGACAACGCGGGATGATCGCATCAACATACCTCCAGGCCAATCCGCCCCCGGGGTATCGCTCACTCCGACGCCGCGTGTGCTCGTCTGCCGCGCGACGAGGCTCGATGTGTATAGTACCCGCGCCATGCCAAACTCCTTGTTGAACACTCCCCAAAACAACGCCGTCCCGCGGAAAATCGTCCTCGCCTACTCCGGCGGCCTCGATACCTCCGTCATCCTCCCCTGGCTCAAGGACCGATATCCCGGCGTCACGCTCGTGGCGTACGCCGCTGATCTCGGCCAGGGCGCGGGCGAACTCGACGGCATCGAGCAAAAAGCCCTCCGGTCCGGCGCCGACGAAGTCATTGTCGATGACCTCCGCCGAGAGTTCGCTGAGCAGTACTGCTTCCCCATGCTTCGCGCTCACGCCATCTATGAGCAGGACTATCTCCTCGGGACATCCATCGCACGCCCGCTCATCGCCAAGGGCCAGGTCCAGGCCGCTCGCGCTTCCGGCGCCGACGCCGTCTCTCACGGCGCCACCGGCAAGGGCAACGACCAGGTCCGCTTCGAACTCACCTACATGGCCCTCGCGCCCGATCTCAAGATCATCGCCCCGTGGAAGGACCCTTCCTTCGAACTCACCAGCCGCGAGGCCGCCATCGACTACGCCCACAGGAAGAACGTCCCCATCCAGCAAAGCAAAGAGAAGATCTACTCGCGCGATCGCAACCTCTGGCACTGCTCCCATGAAGGCGCCGAGATCGAGCACCCGGACCTGGCCGTCAGCGACCGCGTCTGGCTCATGACCGCTCCGATGGCAAACACGCCGATGACAACCGAAACCGTCACCGTCGAGTTCCGCCGCGGCCGGCCCGTCGCTGTCAACGCCAAGGAACTGCCCGGTCACGAGATCATCGCCGCCCTCAATGAAATCGGCGGCCGGCACGCCGTCGGGCAGGTCGTCATGGTCGAGAACCGCCTCGTCGGCATGAAGTCGCGCGGCGCCTACGAAACCCCCGGCGGCACCATCCTCTACGAAGCCCACAAGGCCCTGGAACAACTCGCCATCGAACGCGACACCCTCCACTTCAAGCAGCAGGTCGCCCTCAAGTACGCCGAACTCGTCTACTACGGCCAGTGGTTCCACCCGCTCCGCGAGGCGCTCCAGGCCTTCGTCGACGAAACCCAGGCTAACGTCACCGGAACCGTCACCCTTGAACTCCACAAGGGCCGCTGCCGCGCCGTCAGCGCGACCTGCGAGCGTTCCCTCTACGACCCCAAACTCGCCTCCTTCGCCATGGACGGGTACGACGTCACCGCCGCCCGCGGGTTCATCGACCTCTTCGGGCTTCCCATGAAAGTCTCCGGCATGCGCCGGAGTTCGTGATCACCCTCGATCCCGAACCCCCGCTCCCCGGTCGCTATCCCGTCGGCGACCCCGCCAACCCCCGCACGAGTCTCATCGCTTCCTCCGCGTGTTCCCTCATCTTCACCGCCGACCGGAATACCCCGCGCACGATCCCCTCTCGGTCCACCACATACGTCACGCGCCCCGGCAGCACAAGCAGATCCTTCGGCACCCCCCACTCACGCCGCGCCCGCCCATCTTCATCACTCAGCAGCACGAACGGCAGTCGATTCGTCCGCGCAAACTCTGCCAGTTCCTGCACGCTGTCTGAACTGACGCCGACAACTTCCGCTCCCATCTGGGTGAACGCTTCGTACGCGTCCCGAAACGCGCACGCCTCCGCCGTGCACCCAGCCGTGCCGGCCTTCGGATAGAAATACACCACGCTCGGTTTCCGCGGCCACAGCGCCGCCAGATCGAACTCCGCGCCCGTCGCGTCCCGCAATCGAAGCCGCGGCGCCGCGCGACCGATCAACTCATGTCCCGTCACACCCATCGTGTCCGCATCGTACCGCTCCCGGTCGTCGCTCTGTTCCCTCCCGCCCCGCAGTCCTTGCGCCGGAAAATTTTTACGCCCCTCCCTTTCTGGACGTTCCGCGACCCAACCACTGAACCACCCCCGCCGATTGGCCGATCCACTCTCGGGAGATTCACTCCATGCCGACCAACCCGAACAATCTAGGCAACCCCGACCCGATCGCCAGCGAGTTCGCCGGTGACCCGGATATGCAGGAAATCATCACCATGTTCCTGCAGGAAATGCCCGACCGCGTCGAGCAGCTCCAGCGCCTCTGGCGCGACAGCGAGTTCGATCAGGTCAAGCGGATCGCCCACCAACTCAAAGGCGCCGGCGGCGGCTACGGCTACCCCTCCCTCGGCGCGGCCGCCGGCGCGCTCGAATCCAGCCTGAACAGCCTGCTCAACAACACACAAGGCGCCAACCTCCAATCCATCCGCGCTCAACTCGATTCTCTCATCGATCTCTGCAATCGGGTCTCCTGACGCCAGCGGGTCCCCCCTCTTCGTTCGTCCGATTACCTGACGCCCCGTTTTTCCCAGCTGTCTCACTCGCGCCAGGAAGAAAGGATCGCCCCTCCGTGGCTCAAGATGCATCCAAGCCCGCCGTCCTGCTCGTCGACGACTCCGTCATCGTTCACCGCCTGCTTCAGGCCCGGCTCAAGCACGAGCACATCGCCCTGAGCACCTGCCTCTCGGGCAAGGAAGCCCTCGAACTGGCCAAGGCCAATCCCCCCTCCGTCATCCTCCTCGACCTCGAAATGCCCGAGATGGACGGCTTCGAAGTCCTCCGCGCCCTCAAGGAAAACACCTCCACCCTCCACGTGCCCGTCATCGTCCTCACCGGACGCGACGGCTCCGAAGACAAGGTCACCGCCTTCGACCTCGGCGCCGTCGACTACGTCACCAAGCCCTGCGACCTCGCCGAACTCCGCGCTCGACTCCGCGCCGCGCTGCGCCTGGACCGCCTCCTCAAACTCCTGGCCGAACGCGCCGAAGTCGACGGCCTCACCGGCCTGGCCAACCGCGCCGCCTTCAACAAGCGCTGGACCGAGAAGGTCGCCGAGCACGTCCGTTACCGCACGCCCCTCTCCATCATGATGATCGATGCCGATCACTTCAAACGCATCAACGATACCTACGGGCACCCCGCCGGCGACGAGGTCCTCCAGCGTATCGCCCACACCATCCTCGAACAGGCCCGCTCCACCGACCTCGTCTGCCGCTACGGCGGCGAAGAGTTCGTCGTGATCCTCGCCAACACCTCCGACGCCGAAGCCGTCGTTTTCGCCGAACGCGTCCGCGCCACCATCGCAGACATCAAGTGGCCGCGTCACCCCGACGCCCCGGTCACCGTTTCCATCGGCGTCGCCGGCACCGACGGCACCGCCTGCGACCTCTCCCCGGAAAAGTGGCTCGAAGCCGCCGACCAGAATCTCTACCGCGCCAAAAACCAAGGCCGCAACCGCGTCGTCGCCACCAGCGTCGTCTCCGGCACCACGCTCAAACTCGCCAAGGCCGGCTGATCCGGCGCCCCCCCCAGCGCCCCACACGCCCGACTCTCGCTCCCCGCCACCCGGCTAACCTTCGTGATCTTTTCCACGGTGCTGTCCCGCGCGATCTACCGTCGCAGGATCGTGCCGCATCACCTTCGCGGGAGCCCTCATGTCCGCCGCACCATCGCACGCTCACTCCCACGCCGCGAACCCGGCGCCGCACCCAGCCTACGCCGAACTCTGCTCCCTCCTCAAAGCCGCCGCCACACTCGGTTCCATCGGTTCCCTCCTTTCCTGGGACCAGGAAACCTACATGCCCCCCGCCGCGGCCTCCCATCGCGCCGATCAATCCGCCATGATCTCCGCCATGGTTCACCAGCGCACCACCTCCCCACGCGTCGGCGAACTCATCGCGGCCTGCGAGGCCGACAAGCCCTTGCTCGCCGATCCCATTGTCGCCGCCAACATCCGCGAGATGCGCCGCGACTACAACCGCGCCACCAAACTCCCCACCGACCTCGTCGCCGAACTCGCCCGCGTCGGCAGCCTCGCGCAGGAAGTCTGGAAGGACGCCCGCGCCAAATCCGACTTCGCCGCCTTTGCGCCCATGCTCTCCCAGATGATCCAACTCACGCGCCGCAAGGCCCAGTGCTACGCCGACGGCGCCGCCGCCGGCAACGGCAAGGGCGCGACCGAACTCTACGACTTCCTCCTCGACGAGTTCGAGCCCGCCGTCTCCGCTGAACGCATCGACGCGATCTTCAGGCCCCTCCGGGACCGCCTCGCCGCCCTCATCAGCCAAGTCGCCCGCAGTCCATACAAGCCCGACCGCACGCTCCTCGAAATCGACGTGCCCCCCGCCAACCAGGAGGCCTTCGCCCGCCGCGTCCTCGCCGCCATGCGCTTCGATATGAACGCCGGACGCCTCGATACGACCGCTCACCCCTTCTGCTCCGGCATGGCCCCCGGCGACACCCGCCTCACCTTCCGATACGCCAAGGACGGGTTCCTCGAACCCCTCTACGGCGTCATGCACGAAGCCGGTCACGGCCTCTACGAACAAGGCCTCCCCAAAGCCCGTCACTTCGGCACCCCACTGGCCGAAGCCATCTCCCTCGGCTTCCACGAAAGCCAGTCCAGAATGTGGGAGAACTTCGTCGGCCGTTCTCCTCAGTTCTGGCAATGGGCCATCGCACCCGCCCGCGAAACCCTCGGACCCGTCATCCAGTCCTTCTCCGCCGACGACCTCTACCGCGCCGCGAACTTCGTCACTCCCAGTTTCATCCGCGTCGAGGCCGACGAAGCAACCTATAACCTCCACGTCATGCTCCGCTTCCAGATGGAGCGTGCCATCTTCTCCGGCTCCCTCGCCGTGCGCGACATCCCCGGCGCCTGGAACGAAACCTTCGAGAAACTCCTAGGACTCAAAATCCCAGACGATCGCCGCGGATGCCTCCAGGACGTCCACTGGTCCTTCGGCCTCTTCGGGTATTTCCCCACGTATACCCTCGGCAACCTCTACGCCGCCCAACTCTGGGAAACCATCAACACGCAGATCCCCACCCTCCCAGATCAAATGGCCCGCGGCGAGTTCGGCGAACTCAAATCCTGGCTCAACACCAATATCCACTCCCACGGCCGCCGCTTCCGCTCCGAAGAACTCTGCCAGAAACTCACCGGCGCTCCCCTCAGCGCCGATCCCCTCATGCGACACCTCGAATCCAGGCTCCGGCCGATCTACAAACTCTGAACACCCCGAGCCCCTCTTCGGACCCGGCGTCCCGCCCAATCAGCCCATGAAAAACGCCGCCCATACGAGCGGCGTCGCGAACACGCACGTGCCCGTGCATCCCGGTCGCGATCTATGCCATCGATGCCACCACCGACTGCACCTCGTCACGCGCCTCTAGATCGTCGGCCTTCTCCTGAAGCACCTTGCCGATCTTCTTCCGGTTGCTCGCGTCCGCCGACGAGCACCCCTTGCCGCAGATCCTCGCGACCGACGCCACCTCGTCTTCGCTCATCACCGCATCGTCCGTCAACAGCGACGCCGCCCCGGACATGTCCGGCTTGCGCTTCCCGTGTCCCCGCGCCAGCCGCTTGGCCTCGATCGCCGCGTAGTGCGGGCGAAGAACATCGTTCGCCAGCGCTGCCTGGATCGCCTCGTTCCCGTCGGTGATGTGGTCCCCGCCGATCACGAGCGTCAGCAGCGCGTTCGGCGTCGAGAGAACCTTGAGCGCCGCCGCCGCGTGTTCGTCGTTCTGCACCGGCGTCACCATCACCGTCCCCTCCCCCGTCGCCCCCATCGGGATCCCGCCGAACTCCCAGTCGATCTCGACACTCACCGTGTACGGGCCAGCGCTCGGGAACAACGCCCCCTGCGCGCCGCGCAGCAGCGTCATCGACGCGCTCACCCCCTCGCCCGGCTCAAGCATCCTCATCTCCTCGTCGTCCACGCACACGATCAGCGGGCAGAACGTCCGAACCGTGCTCCCCGAATCCAGCACCTTCCCCCGCACGCTATGACTCCGAAGCGAGATGTCCCTCGGCACCGCTATCGCCTCCTCCCCCGTGTTCACAAGTTCCACCTTCACCCGCACCGGCGCCCCCAGCGGCACCGCGTCCAGCAACGGCGTCACCCGCACCTGTAGGCCAGGCAACTCCTCACGCACGTCGTCCGAACTGATCGGCGTCGTCGAGTAACTCTCCCCGAACGGGATGCCCCCGGGCCGCACCCAGATATCCGGCATGTGCTTCAGCCGCTGCTGGTCATTGGACGCATGCGCCCACTTCACGTTGTCCGGGAATTGCTGCGGCGCAACCGCCGACGCCGCAATGTCAGGCGTCGTGTTCATGATCCCCATGTCGATCGTGTTGTGGTACAGCCCCATCGCATGACCGATCTCGTGCAGCGCCGTCCGGAAGTACGCCGCCGTCGCCGTCCCGAACCGCTGCCCCTTCACATGCCCCCACGGATCCGCGTTCGGAATCGTCCAGTGGCTCGAAATCCCCGCGCCCTCGCGCGGCACGTCGTTCGAATCCGTCGCCCCGTTGTCGTACATGATCCCACGCGTCGTCGAATCCAGCCGCCGAACACAGATCAGGTGGTACCGCCACTCCCCGTCCAGATTCGAACTGTCGCGACGAGACAGCATCGCCGCGTGCATCTCCGAATCCGACCAGAACTCCCCGCTCGGCTCCGTCACGTTGTGGTCCGACTCGTCCACCGTGATGTCCCATGAAATCTCGTCAAAGATCGACCGCCACGTGTGCCCCTCGCCCGAGTTCAGCGGCGTCTCCGAGTTGCTCACCGTGTCGATCTCGATCGTCGCCTTGCGCAAGTACGCCGATACCCACCCCATCGTCAGTTGCCCCACGATATTCCCCGATGAGTCCTTCACATCCCCCTCAAGGTAGTTGCCGCTGCTCGGATACCCCGACGGCGCTGGCTTCCACTCCATCGACGCCGAAAACGTCCCGTCATTCGTCCACAGCGGCGTGCCCGCCGGCCGCACAACCCCGTTGAACCGCCACCGCTCAAACCCGAGCGTGAACGAGTTGCTCGTCGTGTACTGCTCGAGGATCCGCGTCACCCGAAGGTAGTAGCGGTAGTCCCCGCGCGGGAAAATCGGGATCCCGTTCGCCGGGTTTGGTTCCGTCCGAAGCAGCGGCAGCATCACCGTGTTCGCCGCGGCAAGGCCCGTCCGCACCGACGCACTCGTCGCAAGTGTCGTCCGGTTGAAGGTCGTCGCAATCGGGAATCGTCGGTGCCGGTACAGATCTCCGCTCGCCGTCACCCCGCCGCCGAACAGCGCCGTCCCGTGCCGTTCGATCCGCATCGTCCCGTCATAATGGGTCAGCGACCGGCTCGGCGTGTACCTGATCAGATAGCACCCATGACGCAGCGACCGAAACCGGCGCAGCGCCACCTCGAGTTCAGGCAGCCTCGCCCGCTCCAGGTGCAGCGGTTGCAGGTTGTCCGGCAGTTGAAACGGCGACTCAGGAATCGGCTCGGGCAGCGGCGGCAACGGGCCCTCCGGATTCGGTATCCGCGCAGGCCGCCGCGTCAGCGGGCGCCCGATCAGTTCCTCTCGCTCCGCTACCCCGGCGCGCACGCGCCCGTTGCTCTTCATTTCGACCGTGTGGTTTGTACCTGTCTTCTTCTTCATCTGCGACTCCTGAGAAGATTCCCCAGAACGATCCACTCGCGATGGTCATCCGTTTCGTGAGTAACCGACCACGCAACACCCACGACCGCGGCTCGCTCGCCCCTGACAGGCCGCCGATTCAGTGCGATCGCGCCTGCCTGTAGAGATAACTGGGGCAAGGCGGAAATACAATCGCCCTGTTCGGGGGGAGGGGGAGGGGAGGGGGGGGTCAGATGGAAAACGTGTCGCGCTGGATGCGGACTTGCTGCACCGTGTACTTCTTGCCTTGATCCATCCCCGGGCACGTCCGTTTCGCCGCGTTCCAACTCGATCTCGACTTCACTACGCTCGGCCAGAACGGCCATGTGCGGCACTGGATAGGGCGGTCTTCATACACCCCGCACACCGCCTTGCCAGGAATCTTCTCACGATCCAGGAAAATGCAGTCCAGCCCGGCAGCCGTTCGCTTCTCATTCAGCGATCGCCCCTCGCGGATCACGTGCGTGTAGTCTCGCTCGAAGACTTCGACGCTCACGCCGAACCGGGCCGCCAGCGCCGCGACCTCTTCGTCGTTCACCAGGATGTACCCCGCCGGCCCGGAACAGCAGTTCCCGCACATCGTGCACGAAAACCGCAGCCCCGCCTCACCCGTTGGGTTGGTCGATGGATCGGCGAACCATTCGGATTCAGCACCGGTCGGCACGGGAGACATCCGCCCAGCATAGGCCCGGCGGATCCGGTGACTCTGGACTACGCCGGCTGCGACCCGAGCGCCCCAGCATCCGCCGACGCCGCCGACGCCCGCTCCTCCCGCGCCTGGGCACGGTCCATCGCCAGCAGCAACCCCACCGACGCCGCCGTCAGTATCCATCCCGTGCCCCCCGAACTCAGGAGCGGCAGCGCGATCCCTTTCGTCGGTCCAAGCCCCGTCACCACCGCCAGGTTGATCGCCGCCTGCAAGCCGATCGTCGACAGAACCCCAAGACCCACCAGCCTGAGCATCGGCTCCTTCTCCCGTCGGATGATCGCCAGGCCCGCCCAGAGAATGGTCAGGTACAAAAAGACGACCAGCGCCGCGCCCGCGACACCCAGTTCCTCGCAGATCACGGCAAAGAGGAAGTCCGTGCGGTCCTCCGGCAGATAGCCGAACTTCTGAAGCCCGTGCCCAAGCCCGCGGCCGAACAAATTCCCGTTCGCCACCGCCGTCATCGACTGGATCATGTGAAACCCGGTCTTCTCCGCGTCCGCGTACGGATCCAGAAACGCCGTCAGACGCTTCATCCGATACTCGCTCGTCATGATCGCCGCCACCAGCGCCCCGGCGGCCGGTGGCGCCAGCAGCGCCATCTGCCACACCTTCGCCCCGCCCGCCAGCAGCATAATCCCCGCCACCGCCCCGATCAGCACACCCGTCCCAAGGTCTTCCAGCACGATGAACCCCGCCACCGCGCCGACTCCCATCAGCGCCGGCACCAGGCCCGTGAAGAAACAGGCGAGCCCCGCCCCTCGCCCCGCTTCCCCCCCCGTCCGCCGTCCGAGCCGGACCGCGTACCACGCCACCAGCACGATCATCCCCCACTTCGCGATCTCGCTGGGCTGGAGCGACACCTTCCCGATGCTCGGAACCGGATACTCCAGCCACCGGTGCGATCCATTCATCTCCTTCCCGATCACCGGCAGGTACACCGTGGCGATGACCGCCATCAGCGCCGCCACGCCCACGCCGTATCCCGTCATCGTGAACACATCAAACCCCGACCGCCGCGAGCCCGAAGGCCCACCCGACCCCGGCGCAAACGCCCCGGCGAATCGACGCACCGGCACAAACGACGCCACCCCCAGCGCCAGCATCGCCAGCGCCAGGTACGCCGACGACCTCGATAGCACGATCGACTCAAACGAGATCGCCCGCTCCGACGACACCGACATGTCCGCCGAGTTGACCATGATGACGCCCAGTGTCAGTAGCGCCAGTACGCAACACGCCAATATCTGCCCGGGCCGGATCATTCCCGTATTATCGGCAGTCCGAGTCGTGCGGCCGCAATCAGCATTCGTCAGACTATCTGAACACCATCGCGCAAGCGATGTGGGGAGGGCCCGACCATCTGAGCACCATCGCGCAAGCGATGTGGCGAGCCCGACCACAGAAACACGCCCAACCCGGGTGCTCGCGCACCCCGGCTCAGAAGGATGTAGTCCGCTTCCCCGCTGAACTCATCGCTCCATCTTCCGTATAATCATCCGCTCCGCCACCCCCGGAGCCTCCGTTTCAACTTTCGGCCAGGGGGGCTTGGCCAATCACATGGTGGCACGGCTCTAAGAGCCGTGTCTTCGGAGCAACTTCCCATGGCAAACGGCACCCCCTCAGGCAACACGACCAAGTGGACCAAACAGGACCTCCTCTCCCGTCCCATCGAGCACATCGACATCACCAAGATCGACGCTCGCCCTATCATCAAATCGTACCGCGACATGGCGTACACCTCGCGCACCCTCGCGCAGGCCGCCGACATCTACTCGATGATGCTCAAGGACAAAGAGTGCGGCGTGATCCTCACCCTCGCCGGCTCCCTCATCAGCGCCGGCCTCAAGAAGGCGATCATCACCCTCATCGAAAACAACATGGTGGACGCGATCGTCTCCACCGGCGCGAACATCGTCGATCAGGATTTCTTCGAGGGCCTCGGCTTCAAGCACTACATCGCCCCCGGCTCGCCGGAAGCCCCGCCGGTCGATGACATGACCCTTCGCAACCTCATGATCGACCGCATCTACGACACGTACATCGACGAGGACGACCTGCGCGACTGCGACGCCCGCACGCACGAGGTCTTCAACCAGTTCGAGCCGGGCGCGTACTCCAGCCGCGAGTTCATCGAGGCGATGGGCGCGTTCCTGGCGAGCACCCCGAAGTTCGCGAAGAACGATTCAATCGTCAAGACGTGCTACCAGAAGCGCGTCCCGATCTTCGTCCCCGCCTTCAGCGATTGCTCCGCCGGCTTCGGCATCGTCCTCCAGCAGACCGAGGCGATCGAAGAAGGACGCGGCCTCGTCGCCTTCGACTCCGGCAAGGACTTCCGCGAACTCACCGACATCAAACTCGCCTGCAAGGACACCGGCCTGCTCATGCTCGGCGGCGGCGTCCCCAAGAACTTCGCGCAGGACATCGTCGTCGCTGCCGAACTCCTGAGCGAACGCAAGGGCGGCAAGGCCCGCGGCGACATCGGCATGCACAAGTACGCGATCCAGATGACCGTCGCCGACTCGCGCGACGGCGCGCTCTCCGGCTCCACGCTCCGCGAAGCATGCTCGTGGGGCAAGGTCGATGTAGTCCACGAACAGATGGTCTTCGGCGAACTCTCCGCCCTCTTCCCCATCCTCGCCAGCGACGCCTACCACCGCGGCGCGTGGAAAGGCCGCAAGGGATTCAAGTTCGCCGACCTCTTCGAACGAGGCACCGGCGTGCCGATGTTTGCGGCTGCCGCCAAGAAGCGATCCGCCGTTCGCTGAGTTACCTCCAAACACCCGATCAATCGACGAGCCCCGGAGCCGACCTCCGGGGCCCGTTTTTTACATCGAGTCCATTCACGCTTCAATTCAAAGTCCGGTTTCCTGCCCCGCGAACCTCGCGAGGTCTCTTTGCTCATCCTCAAACGCTCGAAAAACGCCAGCCTGAAAAAAAACCCAACTTCCATTCACTGCCAGAATGGACTTTTGCCCTTGAGCACGCGAAACTGTGCTCAAACGTCGGGCGGTACCTAACCTCCGGCGACCTTTAGCGGAGCCTCGACATGCCTTCCTTCAACTCAAACCTGCTCAAGCGACTGTGCGAAACCCCCGGCATCCCCGGCCGTGAAGAACGTGTCCGCGCCCTCATCGAGTCCGAGATCCGTTCGCCGAAGATCTTCGATGAAGTCCGCACCGACGCCATGGGCTCGCTCATCTGCCGGCGCGGGCCGCGCGGCCCGAAGGGAAAGAAGATCGAGCCGTCGGCGAAGAAGTCGAAGTCGGCCACACCGGCTCCTCAGCCGACTCGGGTTATGCTCCTGTGCCACATGGACCAGATCGGTTGGTACGTGAAGGGAGTCGATGAAAAGGGATTCATCCGGCTCAACGCCGCCGGCGGGTTCGACACGCGCAACATGTTCTCCAGCCGCGTGCTGGTGTGCACCCCCACGGGGGATCTCCCGGCGGTCATGAACCCCGGCGGGCGTCCCATCCACATCGCCAGCGAAGAGGACAAAAAAAAGATCCCGGAGGTGAAGGAGTTTCTCGTGGACACCGGGCTCCCTCCGGACTTGGTGAAGAAACGCGTCAAGATCGGCGACTACGTCGTCTGGGACGAGCCGCCGCTGGACATGGGCGACAAGTTCGTCAGCAAGTGCCTCGACAACCGCGTCGCCTGCTGGCTCGGCATCGAGGCCCTCAGACAAATCCACGAAGCCGAAGTCCCCCACGCCGCCGAACTCTTCGTCGCCTTCACCACCCAGGAAGAAGTCGGCCTCCGCGGCGCCAAGACCGCTTCCTTCGGCGTCGACCCCGACATCGGCGTCGGCCTCGACGTCACCCTCGCTTGCGACACCCCGGGAGTCCCCACCGACGAGATGGTCACCGAGCACGGCAAGGGCTTCGGGCTCCACGTCATGGACTCCTCCTTTATCGCCGACTACCGCCTCGTCGATGAAATCGAGGCCGTCGCCACCAAGCACAAAATCCCCTGCCAGCGAACCATCCTCGCCCGCGGCGGCCAGGACGGCGCCGCCGCTCAAATGGCCACCAAGGGCGCTCGCGCCGTCGGCATCGTCGTCGGTACCCGATACATCCACACCGTCACCGAAATGCTCGACAAACGCGACCTCGCCGCCGCCCGCGACATCCTCGCCGCCTGGCTCCCCTCCATCGAGTAACCTCATCCAGCCAGCAACTCCAATCGACTCGTACCACAAGTGAATCGCCGGCGCCGCCGCGACGCCACGCCGGCTCCTTCCACCCCACGCTCAACGCATTCATGGCAGGCTAAACACGAACGTCTGCGGCTCCGATTCGTTGCCCGCTTCGTCAATCGCGATCACCTCCAGCGTGTTTTCTCCCATCACGCCATAGTCCGTCATCCACAGTCGTGAACCCGGCGTCTGTCCGATGAACACGCCGTTCAAGTACACCACGTAGCCGATGTATTCCGGCGCCGTCACGTCGTCCGCCGACGCCGACCAACTCGCCATGAACTCCAGATCGCCCCATCCGCCCGCCCACACATCCGTCGGCTGCGTGGGCGGCGTCACGTCATTCGGATCCGCCCCGGGGGTTGTCGCCGTCAACATCGCGCTCGGGGCCGAATAACGCACTCGCCCGTCTCGGGCCACGACCTTGAACGTGTGTGTCGTCTTCGGAGCCGCGAAGTACAGCGTGTACGAGGTCTGCTGGCTCGCCGTCAGGACAAGCCGCCCGTCTGCAAACAGAAAGAAATGGACCGTCGGCCCCGCATCAGGAGGGGTTGTCCACGAAACCGTGAGGTGGGTCGGCCCAGCGTGCTCCAGCGACAGGACGGGCGCACTCGGCGGCGTCCCCTCGGGCAGCAGCGTCGCGCTGGTCGTGTTGCTGTTCGCCGACCTGTTTCCAGCGCCGTCCTGCGCAAAAACGTAAAACGAATAGCTCGTCCCCGCCGTGTGATGGGTCGTAAACGTGTAGCTCGTGTAGTACTGCGGCACCAGCGCGCTGATGCCTGCGCTGGAGAAGAGACGATACGAGAAACTCCCGGAGTCGTCCGAAGCCGCATCCCACGTCAGCGTGACGCTGTAGTCCGACACACCTGTCACCCGCAGATTCGCAGGTGTCGTGGGGGGAGTCCGGTCGCGCGGCGGAATCGCCAGCGCCCAAGAGGGCGCCAGGATCCCCGCAACCAACCCCATCAACGTCACCATTGTCGCACGCAACGAGCGATTCTGAATTCCCATGATGCTCTCCCGCATGTTGCCAATGGAACTCTTGAGCAGGCCACGACGGCCCACTCCGTGGGTCAACCACTGGTCCCATGTTGCCAACCAGTCCCGCTCTTGCACCGTTTGTCGATTATCTCCTGAGATTCTTCACACGGCGCCGGAGCACCCCCGTTCAAGGCGCATCCGATATCGTCAAACCGGCGTGCCGGACGCCCTCACGGCACGCCTGCTTTCCACCTGCTATCCCCTGGCTCCTACGCGGCGGACGCCGTAAATCGCCGCAGCACCAATCCGCCCACCACAAGCATCACGACACCCATCCCCACCAGCCCCGGCACCGAAATCGCGGGTACATCCGGGCCGTTCTGCGGCAACTCTCCCTCAGGCGGCAGGTCCTGCGGCAGGTCTCCTTGGCTCCCGCGCGGAATGTCAGACATGTCCGCCGGCGCGCACGCGCACACCACGTTGTCGATCAGCAGTGATCCGAACGCCATCGTGTTGTTGTCCAGGATGAACGTCACCCGCGTTGGATCAAGACACCCTGAAATCGACAGCGTGTGCCGACCCGCGCCAGGCGGAATCAGCCCCACCACCACCCCGCCCGCGTTCTCCAGAACCACGAACGCATCGTTGTTCGCGTTCCCTCTCACCCAGTTCGAGTCGAACGTCACCGTGCACCACCCCTCCGGATTCGGCGGAACCGGCTCACAATCAAACGTCTGTGAAATCAGGCTCACCCCCATCCCGTCCATGAACCCGCTCTTGAATCCATATTGCGCGTCCGCCATCATCCGCACAATCACCCGCGCCCGTCCGGCCCCGCGCCACGGCGCCGTCGCCGCCGCCTCAAAATCTCCGTTGGCGATCCCCACCGCCCGCGCCTCCTGACTCCCGCACCACACCGCACCCGCCGCGCACATCCACGTCGCGTAACGTCGCCACTTCTGCATGTTTCACCTCCTCGCGCCGGGCCCATCACCGCGCGCTGTTCACACGCCGCCATTCCGGGCTGCGCACTCAATCAGGTTTCGCCGGCCGCGTCTGCTTCGCCCGGGAACCCCGGCGATACCAATCCCCGGGCACGATCGCGCGCAGTCTACCAAGCGAGCCCCTCTCCACCAACGCGATCTGCACCGCCACAACAACTTTCTTGCTCCGCTCATCTCAGCCCATGCCCCGAACAGGGCACTCCCTTCTCAATCCTCCCTACGCTTCCGACTCCCACCGATCCACCCTCGTTTATGACTTCCATTCATACGCTTTCCCGTATCGGTCCGGCTGAACTCTCGGCCCTCGCCGACGTCCTCATCGACTGCGTCGAATCCGGCGCTTCCGTCAGTTTCATGCTCCCCATCTCACGTGATCGCGCGGTCGCCTTCTGGCAGCGCGTCGCCGATGACGCCGCTCGCGGCGCCCGCGTCGTCCTCGTCGCCCAGGACGAATCCGGCATCTGCGGCACCGTGCAACTCGTTCTTGACATGCCCCAGAACCAGCCCCACCGCGCCGACGTCTGCAAAATGCTCGTGCACCGCCGCGCACGCCGACGCGGCATCGGCACCGCCCTCATGCGCGCCGCCGAAGACGTCGCCCGCGCCCGCGGCCGCTCACTCCTCGTCCTTGACGCCGTCACCGGCGGCGACGCCGCACGCCTCTACGAACGCCTCGGCTGGATCCGCGCCGGCGATATCCCCAACTACGCCCTCCTCCCCGCCGGCGGGCTCTGCTCCACCACCTACTACTTCCGCGATCTCTCGCGCTGACCCGCCGCGAAACCCCGGCGTGCACCGACCACCGCCGGGTACCATCCAGCATGCCCAGTTCCAGCAGCGTCCCCTCACCGCGACACGCCGTCATCGTCGGCGCCGGCCTCGCAGGCTCGCTCCTGGCTTGCTATCTCGCTCAGGACGGCTGGTCCGTCGATGTCTTCGAGCGCCGCGGCGACCCGCGCGCCAAGGGCTACGCCGGCGGCCGTTCCATCAACCTCGCCCTCTCCGCACGCGGTTTCTGGGGACTCGCCGGCGTCGAAGATCGCACCGCCCCAGGACGCGGGCTCGACTCACTCGTCATCGAGCGCGACGCCATCCCCATGCGCGGCCGCATGATCCATCCTCCACCCCCCACTCCCGCCCACCCCGCGACCCTCGTCTTTCAGCCCTACAGCTCCAATCCCGCCGACGCCATCAACTCCGTCTCCCGCGGCGGCCTCAACCTCACGCTCCTCAATGCCGCCGCCGACATGCCCGGCGTCCGCCTCTTCTTCGATCACCCCTGCGTCGACGTCGATCTTGACGAGCCCGCCGCCATCCTCCAACGCCCCGCCGGCGACCTCGTGCACGCACCCGCCTCCATCGTCATCGGCGCCGACGGCGCCTTCTCCGCCGTCCGCCTTCGACTCATGAAAGTCGATCGCTTCGACTACTCGCAGTCTTACCTATCCCACGGCTACAAGGAACTGCTCATCCCACCCGCGCGCGACCTCACCGGCCCCTCCGCCAACCAGCGCCACGACGGCTTCGCCATCGACCCAAACGCGCTGCACATCTGGCCCCGCGGCTCCTCCATGATGATCGCCCTCCCCAACCGCGACGCCTCCTTCACCTGCACACTCTTCTGGCCCTTCGACGGCCCCCTCGGCCTCACCTCCCTCCGCTCCCCCAGCGACGTCACCGCCTTCTTTAACACCCACTACCCCGACGCCCTCCCGCTCATGCCTTCACTCGCTCGCGACTACGCCGCCAATCCCATCGGCTCCCTCGTCACCGTCCGCTGCTTCCCCTGGCAGCACGCCGGCAAGGTCGCCATCCTCGGCGACGCCGCCCACGCCGTTGTCCCCTTCTACGGACAGGGCATGAACTGCGCCTTCGAGGACTGCCGCGTGCTGGCTCGGTGCCTCGCCGAACATCCCCGCGATCACGCCGCCGCCCTCGACGCCTTTCAGCACGACCGCAAGCCCAACGCCGACGCCATCGCCGACATGGCCCTCGAAAACTTCATCGAGATGCGCGACAAGGTGGCCGATCCCGCCTTCCGCTATCGCAAACGCGTCGAGCAGACCCTGCACAAGGCCTTCCCCGCGCACGTCTTCCCTCAGTACAACCTCGTGAGTTTCTCCACCGTCCCATACACCGAAGCACGCCGCCGAGGCCGCGAACTCGACGCCGTCCTCGACAACGTCATCGCGCAGGTGCCGCCTTCCGCGTCACCCGTCGATCTCCCAGCCGCGCAATGGGAATCCCTCATTCGCCGCGCCGGCGCGGCGGCACTCGGCACGCCATAACCCGCTCGAATCCCCCGGCCCGATGCCCCGCCACCCCCTACCGCGCGCCGAAGTACGCTCCCATGAAGTCGTAGAAGTCCTGGCTGTTCGTACGCGTGTCCGCGTTGAAATCCGCGCTGAGCAGAAAGAAGTCCACCATGAACGCCATGAAGTCCAGTGAGTTCACGATCCCGTCGTTGTTCCAGTCCGCCGGATTCCTCGCCTGCCGCTCTCCCGATGCCATCACGCTCGACCCAAGCGAAACGTCCAGCGCGATCCCTTCCACGCTCCCGTTCAGCAGCAGATGCGCCGCCGAGCCCGGCGGCAGCACCGTCGGCAGATCGATCGCCTGGTCCGCCGGCAGGTCAACCATGAACGGGATCTCCTGCTGAATCTCCGCATCAAACCCGAATCTCGCCGTCGCCGTGTTGCCGCTCGTCGTCACCTCAACCTGCAGCGGCAACGGAATCGTGAACGGTCCTATCGCCTGCATCGTCCCCAGCACGTCGATCTGCCCCATCACCGTCACCGGCGCGATCAGCGCCACGCTGTACTCTCCCGGCCCGTTCTCCGTCACGAGCCCCACGCCCGTCAACTCCGTCTGCGACAGCGTCAGCATCGACAGTTGCACCTGCCCGAACGGAATCGGGATGGGAATCCCGCCCAGGAACACGCTCGTCGGCTGCCGCGTCCGGAACGTGTCCCACTGCACCACCAGCCCCAGCGTCACCCCGATCGGCGCGCCGCTCAGCATGTCCAGCGAGAGCCCCGCCACGGTCGCCGTAAGCAACTCGGTGTCGAGGTTGAACGTGAACTGCCCCGCCGGATGCGTCGTATCCGCCCCCGAAAATCCAGCCGTCCCGGAAATGGGAATCGGGTAGTTTCCCGTGGTGTCGCCGCCGATCAGCCCCGGAATCGTCCGCGTCCCCGTCGGGTTCGACACCGCGTCAAAGTTCCCGATCAGGCTGCCGGTCAGCGCCGTCGTCGCCGATACATCAGTGCTGATCTGTGAACTCGCGCTCTGCACCGTAAACCGGTAGATGTCGCCCCACGCATGCCCGCACACACACCCGCTCACGCCAAGCATCGACGCAACCGCCACACTCACACGCTTCATGTCCTGTCTCCACGAACTGCCTTCTCCCCCTCGCGGCACCGCGACCGATCATACCAGACCTTCGTTCTCGACGTCGCCGATCACACCTTCCTCGGGTTGAACCGCATCGGCTCCCGCTCATACAAATTGCTATCGGACGGAGGCCACCTTGACCGCACCCAAGCCCGACACCCAACCGCCCAATCCCGACGTCAGCGACCGGTACATCGCCTCATCACCCGCTTCCCGCTCCCCTGACCCGCCTACCCCTTCTTCCTCTCCCCCTCCGGTGCCCCGACAACAGGTCGCCCCCGGCGATCCCTACTGCGCAAGCTGCGGCTACCTCCTCAAGGACCTCACCGATTCCAGCAAATGTCCCGAGTGCGGCAAGCCGCTCGTCCACGTCCTCGTCCGCGGCCGCGCCTCCATCTCTCACAAGCAGCGCCGCTTCCGCACCGAAGCCACGCTCTTCGGCCTCCCCATCATCGACCTGTGCCTCGGCCTCGACGAACACGGCAAGATCGGCCGCGCCAAAGGTATCATCGCCATCGGTGACATCGCCACAGGTGGCATCGCCATCGGCAACAAATGGGCCACCGGTATCTTCGCCTGCGGCGGCGGCGGATCCGCCGGACTCTGCGCCGTCGGCGGCGGCATGAGCCTCGGCCTCCTCACCGCTGTCGCCGGCGGCGCGGGCATCGGCGGCATTTCACTGGGCGGTTTCGCCGCCGGCGGCATCGCCTCGGGGGGCGCCGCCGTCGCCTTCGTTGCCCAAGGTGGAACCGCCGTCGGCTTCTACGCCCGCGGCGGAGGCGCGATCGGCGTCCACACCATCGACGCTCAGGGCCCCTCTTCCCAGCACGCCATCGATACCTTCGCCGCACTCGAACCCTACATCGGCCGACCCACCTCCGGCCTTTCGATGCTCACGCCACTCTTCACTATCGCCGGGCTCGACATCCTCGTCGCCGGAATCGTCCTCGCACTCGCCGCCGTCGGCCATCGCCGCTGGAAACGCCTGAGCAGATAGCCCCCCCGCCTCGATTGCCGATCTTCGCCGCTCAGTCCTCTCCTATTCGTCGCCGAACTCGAACGTCGGCCTCGCCAGCCGCGCCGGCGGCCTCATCCCCACTCCGAACACCAGCCCCGTCATCACCCACACCGTTAGCATGCTCGACCCGCCGTACGACACGAACGGGAGCGTCAGCCCGATGATCGGCAGCAGCGCCAGGTTCATCCCGATGTTGATGTACATCTGCGTCGCGATGATCACCGCGAATCCGACCACGATCAGCCGACCGAACGGATCTTTCGACGACGCCGCCGTCAGCAGCGCCCCGGCCATCCACACCCCGTACAGCGCCAGCACCCCCACTCCGCCCGCCAGCCCGAACCGGTTCACGATCACCGCGAAGATCATGTCGTTGTGCCGTTCCGGCAGTCGGTTGAAGTGCACCACCGCCCGGCTCTTGGCATCCGAAAGCCCCGTCAGCCCCCCCGCGCCCGCGAGCCGAACCGCCGTCAGTGACTGATAGTTGATGTCGTCCGATCCCTCCGGGTTCCCCTGCACCATGTTGATCAGCCCCACGATCCGCTGCTGCTGATGCTGCTTCAGTAACGGGTACGCCAGCGGGCCCGCCAGCGCACCGATCAGAATGATCGCCGCCAGGTGCTTCAGCCTCGCCCCAGCCGCCAGCAGCATCGCAAACAGGCACGGCACGAACAGCAGCGCCGTCCCAAGATCCGGCTCCAGCGTGATCAGACCCACCGGCACCAGCGTGATCAGCGCCGGCGGCAACAGACCCCCAAGCGTCCGATGGTTGCTCCGATACCGAAAATAATCCGCCAGCACCAGCACGAACGCGATCTTTGCCACCTCCCCAGGCTGAAAATCCAGCGGCCCAAGGTTGATCCACGCCCTCGCCCCGTTCCGCGGCGTCACCAGCCACCGCGGCACCCCGGGCAGCAACAAAAATACCAGCAGTCCGATCACCACCACCATCGCCGGCCACGACAGCAGCCGAACATTCCTGCAATGCGGCACCGCCGCCGCAACCGCCGCCACCACCCCTACGCACAGAAACAACACCTGCTTGGGCACCAACGACGCATCACCCGCCGACACCTCGATCCCGGGTATCCGCGGCGACGCCCCCACGTCGATGATGTAAATCCCCAGCATCGACAGCGCCAGCGCCGACAGCACGCACAACCACCCGGCGTGCCGGAGCGTCACATCCCCGCCCACGAGTGATCGAACCAACGCGTTTCGTGCAAACACCATCAAGGCCGTCGCGGTTCCTCTTTCTAGCGTACGCTCGCCCCCGCCGCCGACTTCCTCGCCCCGCCACGCTCGCTCGCCCGCGCCCCGTTCGCCCGCCCCGTCACTATCGGCCAGATGCCCCCGCGTTCGACGAAGTTCCGAACCCTCTCCGCAACCCGCACACGCGATGCACCCCGCGCACCATACGATCTCACGCGATGTGGAAGATCTTCCTGCCCTTTGCGGTCTTGATCGCCGTGCTCCTCACCGCGTCCCTGGTTGACTCCCCTCGTCCCCGCGCGGACTTCTCCTTCATCAACCGCGGTGACGTCTCCACCCTCGACCTCCAGCGCATGTCCTGGATGCAGGACCTCCGCGTCGCCCGCCTCCTCTTCGAGGGCCTGGTCCGAAATGACATCTTCACCCCGGGATACGAGAAACGTCCCGCGGTCGCTGAACGCTGGGACATCTCCGACGACGGTCGCACCTACACCTTCCACCTGCGCACAAACGCCAGATGGTCGTGCGGCGAACCGGTGCGGGCCGGAGACTTCGTCTACGCCTGGCGCCGCGCCCTCCTCCCCGACACCGCTTCCGACTACACCGCACAGTTCCAACTCATCCAAGGCGGCCCCGAGTTCTTCGCGTGGCGCGAGCGCGCACTGGCCGGGATGCTCCTGCGCGGCGCCCTCCAGCAGTTGCCATCGGGTTCCGTCGTCCCCGACGGCGCCAGCACCGAGGACCAGGCTCGACGCCTCGCCGACGTCATCTGGTTTTTCGTGGAGCGCCGCCCGTCCCGCGCCACAGGGCCCGCCCCCGCCGACTCACCCGTCTCCTCCGACTTCGCTCGCTCCCGCGCACGCATCGACTCGCTCCTCACCGAGCTTTCTCACTTGCGTGGCTCCCTAGCCGCTCCCTCCCTCTCCGCCGATCTGATCGCCCAGACCCAGCGCCAGATCACCCAGGCTCAGACCGAGTTATCCCAGATCGTCGCTTCGCTCGCGCCGCGACACACCGACCTCCGCCGCGCCGCCGATCAGCCCGCCCTCTCGGGTCTTGACCTCTGGCGCGAAACCGAGCAGGCGTTCGACGCCCTCGTCCACGCGCGCGCGCTCGACGACAACACCTTCCAGGTCACCCTCGCGCGCCCAACCCCGTACTTCCTTGATCTGTGCGCCTTTGCCTGCTTCTACCCCGTCTATCCCCCCCTTGTCAGGCAATTCGAACTCCCCGACGATCGCACCGGACGCATCAACTTCCGCGAAGGATGGACCAAGCCCCCGCAAATCGTCTGCAACGGCCCCTTCGTTCTTACGTCGTGGCGCTTCAAACGCGATCTGTGGCTCGAAAAGAACCAAAACTACTGGAACCGCGACGCCATCGCACTCGATTCCATCCGGATCCCCACCGTCGAGGATCCCAATGGGCAGGTCCTGACCTTCAACTCCGGCGGCGTCGACTGGGTCAGCGACGTCACCCCGTCCTATCGCGCCGACATGCTCGACGCCAAGCAACGGTTCCATGCCGAGCACCAGGCCGAATACGACGCCATGGTCGCGCAGGGCCTTGATCCCGTCGAAATCGATCGCCGTCTGCCCCCGGACGCGCGCGCGACCATCCATTCGTTCCCCGCGTTCGGGACGTATTTCTATAACTTCAACTGCCGACCCTCACTGCCGGACGGCCGCCCGAATCCCTTTGCCGACGCCCGGGTTCGCCGTGCCTTTGCCATGGCGATCGACAAGAAGCGCATCGCCGGCGAAGTGCGCCGCTGCGGCGAGCCCCCCACGTCGATCTTGATCCCCCGGGGCTCGCTCGCCGGGTACCCCTCCCCGACCGGGCTCCCCTACGACCCGCCCCGCGCGCGCGAGTTGCTGGCCCAGGCCGGATACCCCGGCGGGGCCGGGTTCATCACCGTCGTAATCCTCTTTAACCGCGACAGCGGACACGACGTGATCGCCCAGGCCGTCGCGCGCGACTGGCAGGAGAACCTGGGCGTGCAGGTCGTGCTCGATCAGCGCGAAATCGCCGTCGTGCGCGACGAACTCAAGAACCACAAGTTCATCACCTCGCGCGCCGGGTGGTTCGGCGACTACGGCGACCCCACCACCTTCCTCGACCTCAATCGAACCGGCGACGGCAACAACGACCGCGATTACTCCAACCCCCGCTACGACTCGCTCCTGGATCAAGCCGCCGCGGAACGCGATCCGGCGCGCCGGATGGATCTGCTCTCCCAGGCCGAGCGGATCATCGTCGAGGAAGATCTTCCCCTGATCCCGCTGTTCCACTATGTGCAGGTCTACCAGTTCGATCCCCACAAACTGACCGGAATCAGTTCGCACCCCCGGCAGCAGCAGGATCTCTTTCTGGTCGATATCTTTGGTGACGGGAAGGGGAGCGAAAAGCCCAAGTTTCTTCCCCCCACCGCCCGATAGCGACCCGCCGGTCGCTCATTGTCCCGGTCCGGCACTTTCTGCGCCGCTTCGACTCGCTGCCGGGACGGGGCTGACCCCCAGCACGCCTACCTTTGGGCCCCTTGGCGATCGCACTTCCTTGACGGTGACCACGTGCCCCGCGACATACCTGTTGGAAACGGTGATCTGCTCGTCAACTTCGACGAGTCCTACCACGTCCGCGACATCTACTACCCGCTCGTGGGCCGGTTCAACCATACCGGCGGTCATGTGCAGCGGCTCGGGGTCTGGGTCGATGACCGCTTCTCCTGGGTCCATTCCGACGACTGGACGCGGGAACTCGGGTACGCCGAAGGCACGCTGACGACTCGCGTGGTGCTGCGACACGCCACACTAGGCCTGGAGATCATCTGCAGCGATGCGGTGGATTTTCACGAGCCGGTGTTCCTGCGCCGCGTGTTGATCCGGGACCTGCTCGGCGCCGCGCGCGACGTCCGGGTCTTCTTCCACATCGACCTGTCGATCAACGAATCTCCGGTCGGCGATACGGCGAACTATGACCCCGACACCGGGGGTGTGGTCCTGTACAAGGAGGATTCGTACTTCCTGTGCAACGGCGCGTGCAACGCGCGCGCGGGGGTGACGCAGTGGTCGATCGGGACCAAGCGGGTGGGCGGGGCCGAGGGGACCTGGCGCGATGCCGAGGACGGGCTCCTGGGAAAGAACGCGATCAGCCAGGGGTCGGTTGACGCGACGATCGGGTTCAGCGTGAACGTGGCGCCCAAGAGCGAAGCGGTGGTGTACATGTGGCTGGCGTGCGGGCGAACGTTCGACCTGGTGCGCCAACTCAGCCGCGCGGTCTGGGACAAGGGCCCGGAGGCGATGCTGTCGCGCACGGAGGGGTACTGGCGGCTGTGGGCGACCAAGGAGCCGATCGACACCGCGCCGCTCCCCGAGCCGGTGCGGGCGATGTACACCCGAAGCCAGTTGATCCTGCGTACGCAGGTGGACAACCGGGGGGCGATCCTCGCCGCGACCGACAGCGACGTCGCGCACTACGCGGGGGACCACTACGCGTACTGCTGGCCCCGCGACGGAGCGTTGGTAGCGCACGCGCTGGTCCTGGCAGGCCAGAGCGAACTCTCGCGGAACTTCTTCCGGTACGCCGCCCGCGTGATTCACCGCAACGGGTACTTCCTGCACAAGTACACGCCGGCGGGGAACCTGGCGTCGAGTTGGCACCCCTGGACGCTGGGCGGAAAGCCGGTGCTGCCGATCCAGCAAGACGAGACGGCGCTGGTGCTCTGGGCGCTGCGTGAACACTTCGAGGCGTTCCGCGACGTCGAGTTCATCAAGCCGCTGTACAACTCGCTGGTCATCCAGCCCGCGACGTGGATGCTCGAGCACCGTGACCACAACGGCCTGCCCAAGCCGTCGTGGGACCTTTGGGAAGAACGGCGCGGCGTGCACACGTTCACCGTGGCGGCCACGATCGGCGCGCTCATCGCGGCGTCAAAGTTCGCGCGGGATTTTGGCGACGATGACCGGGCCGCGCTGTTCGAGGCCGGCGCCGAACGGATGAAGGAAGCCGTGATCCGCTTCCTCTGGAACCCGTCGCAGAGCCGTTTCGCGCGGATGGCCACGCCGATCGACGGCGCGGCCCAGGAAGGCGCCGGGGGCCCGTCCGGCCGGGACCAGTCGGGGGAGCAATACATCCTCGACATGACCCGGGACTCCGCGAACTTCTCTCTCTTTGCGTTCAGCGCGTTCCGGGCCGGCAACCCAATGGTGATGGCCGAGATGACCTCGCTGCGGGAGCGGTTGTGGGTCACGACCCCCATCGGCGGGTGCGCCCGGTACGAGAATGACTACTTTCATCAGGTCGAGCGGGTCCGGTTGCAGGAAGTGGCGGGGAACCCGTGGGTGATCTGCACCCTCTGGCACGCGCAGCACGCGATCGCGAGGGCCCACGCCGTGGATGAACTGGACGAGGCGATTGAACTGCTGCTCTGGGCCGTGCGGCGTGCGCGGCCCAGCGGCGTCCTGGCCGAGCAGTTCAACCCGTTCACGGGTGATCCGGTCTCCGTGAGCCCCCTGACGTGGTCGCACGCCACGTTTGTCACCACGGTGGTCCAGTTCGTGCGGAAGTACGAGCAACTCAAGGGGCGGGGGGGCCAGCGCGATGTTTCCGGCATCTAACGGAACGCTGGTTGGAGTGGGCCGCCGGAGGCATCGGAATCGCTCATGCAGAAGTTGCGCATCTGTCATTACGCTGTGGAGACCAGCGCGCGGGGGACCGATACACTTACGGACAACTCACTTCCCCCCTTCTCTTGTCCATTGCCCGCGTGAAGACCGCATATGACGTTTGGCGGTTGAACGGCGGACAGCACAACTTGCCGGGTGGGCCGAAAAGGCCCTTTGAGTACCATCCATGGCCAAAACCACGACTCGCGACGGCTACGACAACACTTCCAACCCGGGCAACGGCGCGGGTTTCAAGGGCCGAAAGGTCACGACGTGCTCGTTTTGCGGGAAGACCAGCCGGGACGTGGGCCCGATGGTTGAAGGCCCCAACGACGTGTATATCTGCTCGAACTGCACGGACTTGTGCCAGAACATCTTCAAGCAGGAGCGCCGGCGGGTGTCGGCGCCCGGGCAGATGTTCACCGAGGTGCCCTCGCCGCGGTACCTGAAAGAGTTCCTGGATCAATACGTGATCGGTCAGGATCAGGCGAAGAAGTCGCTGTCGGTCGCGGTGCACAACCATTACAAGCGTCTGCTGCACATCGAGAAGGAAGACACGGACGTCGAACTGGACAAGTCGAACGTGCTGCTGCTGGGGCCGACGGGGAGCGGGAAGACGCTGCTGGCCAGGTCGCTGGCGCGGGTGCTGAATGTGCCGTTTGCGATCGGCGACGCGACGACGCTGACCGAAGCGGGGTACGTGGGAGAAGACGTGGAGAACCTGCTGCTGAAGCTGCTTCAGGCGGCGGATTTCGACGTCGAGGCGGCGCAGCGCGGGATCATCTATATCGACGAAGTGGACAAGATCGGCAAGACGAACCACAACGTATCGATCACGCGGGACGTCTCGGGTGAGGGCGTGCAGCAATCGCTGCTGAAGATGTTGGAGGGGACGGTGAGCAACGTGCCGCCTCAGGGCGGGCGCAAGCACCCCGAGCAGCAGTACATCCAACTGGATACGACGCACATCCTGTTCATCTGCGGCGGGACGTTTGTCGGGCTGGAAGACATCATCCGCCGGCGGCTGGGCAAGAAGCGGATCGGCTTCACGGAGGCGCGCGACGATCGCACGCTTGAGCAGGAGCGTGAGGCGCTGCTGTCGCAGGTGACGGTGGAGGACGTGCTGGAGTTCGGGATGATCCCGGAGTTGATCGGGCGTCTGCCGGTGATCACGCCGCTGATGCCGCTGACGCAGGAGGCGCTGGTGAACATCCTGACGGAGCCGCGCAACGCGCTGGTAAGGCAGTACCAGCACATGTTCGCGCTCGAAGGGGCGAAGTTGACGTTCACGCACGAGGCGCTCAAGGCGATCGCGGCCAAGGCGCTCAAGCGCGCCACCGGGGCGCGGGCCCTGCGGGCCGTGATGGAAGAACTGATGATCAACCTGATGTACGAACTGCCGGACCACAAGGGAAGCGGCGCGGAGTACCTCATCGACGAGTCGCACGTGAGCAACCGCGGCCTGCGACTGGCGGATATCCGCGTGCGGCGCAAAGAGTCGGCATGAGCCGGATTCGGTGTGCGAGCATGTGACGAGGGGGCGAAAGTTATCGCGGGCGCTCGGGGAGCGGATATCGAAGCAGCGCGAGTGTGGGGATCGGTGGGAAGCGGAGCTTGCACCGGAAGCCGTGGAAGTCGGCGGGGCCGTGACCGAGTCGCTTGATCGCGAGTGAAACCATGTCCGGGTACCCCGGGATGTCGGTGGTGACGGCTCCCGTGGGCGTTTCGCCGAGGTCGATGACGTCGTCGGGCATGGGAAGGCGGCCGGCGTCGAGCCCGTCATGCGGGTAGGACGGGCCGCCCGGCAACTCGCTGTAGATATGCAGTCGCGGCGGCGGATCAATGGCAAAGCCCAGGTCCTTGTGCACGTACAGGTCGTGGTACAGGAGTTCGGCGGGGGTGCTGAGGCGGACGATGTTCTCGCCGATCTCGTCGCCCTCTCGGCGGTAGCGGCTCACCTGTGACCTGGCGATCCAGCCGAGGATGCAGTTGGCCGAGGCGGTGTTGCCGACGGGGCCGGGCTCGAGTTCGAAGCGGGTGAGTTGAGAGGCAGGCTGGAAGACCGCGCGGATCGGCGGAATCGGATCGGAACAGAACTCCGCCAGCACCGGCGGCGCGGTCACGGGGATGGACGGATCGAGCGGGACGGTGTTGGGAGAGGGTTGCGGGGTGCCGTCCTTGATAAATGTGCCGCGCCGAGAGACCGTCCAGGAGACGTTGGGGCGCAGACGGCGGAAATCGATGAAGCCGCAGATGACGGCGATGTCGATCGTGTCGGGTTGCTCGGCGCTGGGGGCAATCATGTGCATGCTCATGTGCACGCGAGCCTGCACACCCCAGATGGCGCTGGCGCCTTGGTAGAGTTGCTTGCGGGCGGCCTCGCCGCGCCGGCGGGCGAGCCCGTCGGACGCGCTGCCGAGCATGATCTCAAAGGTCTCGCGGTCGCCGGCGTGGGTGGCGACGATGGACTCGAAGCGGTCCATGGCTTCGAGGACGGAAGCGGCTCGATCGGCGGCGGCGCCGCCTTTGACCAGGGCTTCGACCAGGTTTCGGACACTGGCGCGTCCCGGAAGATGGGAAGCCGCCGCGAACATGTCATCATCGCCCAGAAAACGGGCGATCTTCCATGTGAGCGTCTTATCGAGGCCGAAGCGGCGCGAGATTTCCTGTGGTTGCTGGGGGTTGGCGTCGACTGCTTCGACCAGAGCCGCGATGGCGCGGCGGACATCGTTCATCGCGCCCTTGGCTTCAGAAAGGAATGTGGAGGAAGGAGTTTGGGTTGTATTAGCAGTAGACACGAAGAAAGTATACCCGATTGGAGCCACCCAGCAACTTTTCTAGAAGTTTCTATATAGAAAACTTCTGAAATTTCTTGACCGATGAAAAAAGGGACGGTAGACTGGTTCGATCGGGCCTTATTGGAAGGCGCGGAGGTCCTTGGCGAGGCAATGAATCAGGAGATCATGATGAACGCTCGTTTGGTATCAGTCGGGATGCTGGCAATGGGAATGCTGGCGGCCTCGGCTCAGGCGCAAAGCCGGATCGTGACCGTGAATCCCGGCGGCGGATGGACGATCAGCAATGACGGGACGCGGGCCTACGGCGGAGCGAGCCGATTTGAGATCAGCGGCGGCGCGCTGACGGTGTCAACGCTTCCGGGTACGTCGCCGAACGTCACGGCGGCGTCGGATGACGGCGCGTTCGCGGCGGGACTGGTGAGCAGCGCGGCGGCGCGATACGACCGCTCGACGGGGATGTGGACGACGCTGCCGTTCGCGGCGCCGATCACGGCGCTCAACAACGTGCGCGACATCTCGGCGACGGGGCAGTTCATGGTCGGGCAGTGCAGCGCGACGGGCGGATTCTCGGGTTGGGTGTGGGACGCATCCACCAACATGACGCGCCGGCTGCTGGGGAACACGACCACGGCCCGGGCGATGGCGGTGAGCGCGGACGGGGCGGTGATCGTGGGCGGTGAGAGCCCGAATGTCGCCGGGACCACGAGCGGGGGTCGGGCCGGCGTGTGGCGCTACAACGTGGGGACGATGAACTACGACTGGTCGTACCTGCCGGACGGCCCGGTGGACGCGATGGGCGGGACGGTGTACCGCACGGTGGATCAGTTCCAGATCAGCGACGATGGGAACATCATCGTGGGGACGTCGTTCCAGTACGATTCGGGCGACATGCAGGTGCACAACTGGATCACCCGCTGGGTGTGGAACGCGGGCACCTCGCAGTGGGACCGGTTCAATCTGTACGACATGAACTCTCAGGTGTCGATCTCGTCGTGGTGGTCGAATCCGGACTGCCCGGTTCCGCCGCGGTTCTTCATCAGCGGGATGACGGACGACGGGAACACGATCATCGGGCAGCTCGAGTACAGCCTGTGCGGGAGTTTCTATCGGGCCGGGTTCATCTATGTGAACAACAACATGGAGGACCTGTACGACTACCTGAGCGAGCAGGGCGTGAATCTGGACGCGGCGGGGTACGGACCATTTCCGTTCCTTGGTCTGATGGGGGTGCACCTGGGCCAGCCGCTGGACATTTCAGATGACGGGATGCACATTTCCGGGCAGCCGGTGCTGGATCCGGACGCGCCGGGCGGGTGGGTGATCAGCCTGAATGCGGGCGGGTCGTGCGTGCCGGCGGTGGCGGCGTCGAATCCGGCGGCATCGACGCAGTTCAGCGCGTGCACGAGCAGCGTGATCCTGAGTGCGTCGGGCGCGGGCACCCCGCCGTTCACGTTTGAATGGCGCAAGGACGGCGGTGCGGTGATCGTTCCCGGCCCCACGGGGAACGGGTCAACGTACCAGATCGTGGCGAACGGCGCACAACTGCGGATCAACGCGCCGCTGTCGCAGGCGGACGCGGGCATGTACACGTGCACCGTGGTCAACTCATGCGGGATGGCGACGAGCACGGCGGCGGCCGTGACGGTCGATCCGGCGTTCGCGACGGGGGCGGTGAACGACACGTGCGGGACCGCGACGACGGTCGTCATGGGCACCAACGTGCTGGGCGCGGGCGAGTCGCCGTGCTCGGCGTGGGTGGATGACCCGAGCGTTCCGAGTTGCCTGAGCGCGCAGGAGCGGACGGACCGGTGGTACTCGTTCACGCCGGGCATCGGCGGGGAATACCGCTTCGAGACGTGCGGCGCGAACTTCGACACCGTGATCTCGGTGTACGACGGCTGCGGCGGGCTTGAACTGGCGTGCAACAACGATCGTGATTCGGGCTCGGCCACGGGCTGCTCGTCTCAGCGGAGCCGGATCGACCGGCTCTCGCTCAGCGGGGGCTCGACGTACCTGGTCCGGATCGGGGCGCCGCTGTCGGCGTTCCTGAGCAACACGAACCTGATCAATCTGTCAATCATCCCGGCACCGGCGCGAGCGGCGAATGATGATTGTGCGAACGCGACGGCGGCCGTCATCGGGGCCAACGCGCTGGACACGACGGAAGCGACGGCGGACGGGAGCGGGAGTTGCTCGCCCCCGGGCCTGTTCCGCGACGTGTGGTTCCGGTTCACGCCGACGGCGCCCGGGTATCTGCGGGCCTCGACGTGCCCCGGCACGACGTGGAACACGGTGCTGACGATCTTCGACGGGTGCTTCGGGAACGAGCTCGGGTGCAACGACAACGCGAATGTGTCGGGGTGCTTCAACCAGAGCATCGTGGACAACGTGCGCGTCACGCCGAGCGGGACGTACGTGATCCGCGTGGGCGGGAACTCGAGCACGGCGTTCGGGACGGGCACGCTGACGCTGAGCTTCATCTGCCTGGCGGACTACAACCGCGACGGCGCGGTGACGTCTCAGGACTTCTTCGACTTCATCGTCGCGTTCTTCAATGGTGACGTGGCGGCGGACATCAACGGCGACCTGGCCGTCAACTCGCAGGACTTCTTTGACTTCATCACCCTCTTCTTCAGCGGCTGCTAACTCTACAACGTCGGATCGCGAACGAAGGCTTGAAGGGGCGGGCGGGACGCCCGCTCCACGAGGCGCCAGGCGATCCACGACCGATCGAGCGGCCCGGGAACGTTCATGTTCCCGGGCCGTTTTTTCGTTGAGCCGGCGCCATGGACCGCGCCGGGCGTCGTGGTTTTCACGAGATGTTTGCCATGGAGCGGACACGCGGCGGGCCGGGGCGGGTATGCTCCGCACCCAAGCGGCCACGGTTCGGGACGCGGAGCGGGTCGCCGGAACTGGTGAGCGACCGCTAGCGGGCGCGCCGCGGCATCGAGCGCGACGGGCGGGCGGTGAAACCAAGAAACAGCCGAGATCGCGGCGCGCTGGTGAATCCTGATCGGTGAGGCCTCAGCCTCTGGGACCGGCGGAGCGGACGGCGTCGGGCATGTCGAACTTTCTGTCGTTCTCGCGGAAGAGGGCGGCGAGTTTTCTGGCCTGGGCGTCGTAGGCGGCGCCGTCTTTCCAGGTGTGGCGGGGGTTGAGGACGTCGCCGGGCACGCCTGGCACGGCGTCGGGGAGCGGCAGGCCGAAGATGGGATCAGGAGTGAACGCGGCGCCGCGGAGGGAGCCGTTGAGGATGGCGGTGACCATCGAGCGGGTGTACTTGAGTTTGAAGCGTGTGCCGGTGCCGTAGGGGCCGCCGGTCCAGCCGGTGTTGAGGAGCCAGACATCGGCGTTGTGCTTCTGGATCTTTGCGGCGAGCATATCGGCGTAGGCGCGAGGTGGACGAGGGAGGAAGGGCCCGCCGAAGCAGGGCGAGAAGTTAGGCACGGGCTCGGTGACGCCGGCCTCGGTGCCGGCGAGTTTGCTGGTGTACCCATTGATGAAGTAGTACATGGCCTGTTCGCGGGTGAGTTTGGCGACGGGCGGGATGACGCCGAACGCGTCGGCGGTGAGGAAGATAACGTTGCGCGGGTGCTTGCCGACGCTGGGGATGATGGCGCCGTCGATGTAGTCGATGGGATAGGTGGCGCGGGTGTTCTCGGTGTACCTGGCGGCGTCGTAGTCGGGGACGCGGGTGGTGTCGTCCATGACGAGGTTTTCAAGGACGGAGCCGAACTTGATGGCGTTCCAGATCTGCGGCTCGCCGTCCCGGGTGAGCTTGATGCACTTGGCGTAGCACCCGCCTTCGAAGTTGAAGGCGCCGGTGTCGGACCAGCCGTGCTCGTCGTCACCGATGAGGGCGCGGTTGGGATCGGCGGAGAGGGTCGTCTTGCCGGTGCCGGAGAGGCCGAAGAAGAGGGCGACGTTGGAGTCGTCGGTCTTATCGACGTTGCACGAGCAGTGCATGGGGAAGACGCCGACCTCGGGCATGTCATAGTTCATGGCGTAGAAGAGGGACTTCTTGATTTCGCCGGCGTACTCGGTGCCAAGGATGACGACGGTCTTGCGGGAGAGGGACTGAGCGATGAGGACGGGGGACTTGACGCCGAGCTTGGCCTGCTCGTCGGAGGTGAGGCGGCGTTTGCCGGCGTTGATGACGGTCCAGTCGTGCTTCCACTGGGCATTGGGACCGGCGGCGGGAGAGGCGGGCGGGATGAAGAGGGTTCGGGCGAAGAGAGAGTGCCAGGCCTGCTCGGTGATGACCTTGACGCCGAGGCGGTGCTTGGGATCCGCGCCGACAAAGCCATCAAAGACGAAGAGGTCTTTCTGAGCGTTGAGGTGCTGCTTGGCGATGGAGAGGGCCAGGTCGAAGTTGGCGGTGGAGATCTTCTGGTTGACGCTTCCCCACCAGATCTTGGCGGAACTGGAGGATTCGTCTTCGAGGTACTTGTCCTTTGGCGAGCGGCCGGTGCGGTCGCCGGTGCGGCAGACCAGGCCGCCGTTGGAGGCGAGGTGACCTTCGCCGCGCGCCAGGGCGAGTTCGACCAGGCGTGCGGGGGCGAGGTTGGAATGCGTGCGAGCGGGGGCGAGATCCAGACCGGTGAGCATGGCTTGAGACATTCACGACTCCTTCAGGCGATCAAGACGCGTCGGTACGCTGATGCGCGCGTCGAAAGTCCTTCGCGGCGATCCGAGGGCCGCGCCCCGGGCACTGGTGGGGCGGCGACCGCAGCGCAAGGCTGGAAGGGGAGCACAGTAGGCCGGACGCATGGTCGATTTCCCTGTGTCCGCCCAGCGGGACGGCGCGCCAGCCCGAGGGGTCGTTCGCTTTGTGTAAGCGATTCCAAGTGGTGGGAGCGTGTCGATTGCGCAAGTGAGTGATGTCGCGCGGAGTAGCACAAACGACTACACTGCTCTACGCTCTTGATCCAACCCGCCCACGCACAGCCCCCGCGGAGCATCGCATGTCCGTGCCTCACTCAGGTCGCCAGCCCGCAGAACCCGCCGATGGGGCGCGCCGCGCTGGCGGCGAGACACGCCGCACGTTTCTCAAGACAGCGGGCGTGACGGCGGCGGTGATCGCGGCCGCCCCGCGCGTCATCCTCGCGTCGAACAAGTCCGGGCTCGATCCGGTGATCCTCGGAGACGGGGAGCACCGGTACGAGTGCGTGCATGATTGGGCGCAGTTGCCGGGCGAGATCGCGTTCGGGAACACTCACGGGGTCGCGGAGGACTCGCAGGGGCTAATCTACATCAAGCACACGGTGCACGCGAGCAGTTCGAAGCCGGACGCGGTGTGCGTGTTCGACCCGGAAGGGAAGTTCGTTCGCTCCTGGGGCGGTGAGTACAAGGGGGGCGCGCACGGGCTGCACCTGAACAAGGAGAAGGACGGGGAGTTCCTGTACCTGTGCGATCAGGCGCGGGGTGTCGTGGACAAGACGACGCTCAACGGCGAGCGTGTGTGGTCAAAGGGGTGCCCGATGGAGTCGGGGCTGTACAACAACCCGGCGGAATACCACCCGACGAACATCGCGATCATCCCGGGCGGGCTGCCGGCTCCGTACGACGCGCGGGCCGGGGAGTTTTACGTCGCGGATGGGTACGGCAAGAGTTGGATCCACCACTACAACGCGAAGGCGGAGTACCTGGGATCGTGGGGCGGTCCCGGGAGCGAGCGCGGGCAGATGTCGTGCCCGCACGGGCTGATGATCGACGCACGCGACCCGGCAAGCCCGATGCTGGCGGTGGCCGACCGCTCGAATCATCGGCTGCAGTATTTCACGCTGGACCCCGAGGGAGGTCGGCACGTGAAGTTTGTGAAGGACGAGATGAAGTCGCCGTGCCATTTCCATACGCGCGGGACGGACCTGCTCGTGCCCGACCTGCAGGCGCGGGTGACGCTGCTGGACAAGGACAACAAACTGATCGTGCACCTGGGAGACGGCGAGAACTACAACCTGCGCGACAAGCCTCGGGATCAGTTCGTGCCGGGGAAGTTCATCGCGCCGCATTCGGCGATCTTCGACAAGGACGGGAACATCTTCGTGGTCGAGTGGGTGGAGGTGGGGCGTGTGACGAAACTGAAGCGGGTGTGAGTCAGGCGACGGCAACAGGCCGACGTGAGTGCCCGGATCAGGAGGCACGACAGAGCCCCTCATGCGACCCTACGACCGGATCATGCTGCCGACCGCGTTTTCGACGCTTTCCAAGCGTGCGAGCGCGAACACGATTCCGCTGGCGAGGCAGTTCGGCTCGGAGGTGCACCTGGTGCACGTGGTGCCGCACACGCAGCTCGTGGCGGACCCGGGATCGGGCCTGATGGGGGAGAGCGCAGCGTTCCCGATCGCCGGGCCTTCGGCATCCGAACTCGTCGAGCGCTCAAGGCGGGAACTGGATGCGTTCGCGGGAGAGGTGCTGGGCGAGATACGCGAGCAGGTCAGGCCGTTCGCGTACGTGGGGGGAATCGTCGAGGAACTGCTGCGTCACGCGCAGTCGCATTCGATCGATCTGATCACGATGGGGACGCACGCCGACGGGATGCTCAAGCGGGTGGTTTTCGGATCGATCGGCAAGAGCGTGCTGGAGCACTCGCCGTGTCCGGTGCTGCTGGTTCCGGTGAAGGATGCGAAGCGGTGAGGGGTGCCGGGACGCGGGGCGGGCCGTCAGGCGGCGCGGGCGCGGAGTTGGAGCGTCTGGCAGGTTTCCAGGAGCACGTCCGGATTGATCGGCTTGGGGACGTATTCATCGCACCCGGCGAGGATGCACTTCTCGCGGTCGCCCGTGAGCGTGTGGGCGGTCACCGCGACAATCGGCGTCAGGAACCCCTGATCTCGGAGGCTCTTGACGGCGGTGTACCCATCGACTTCGGGCATCTGCATGTCCATCAGGACGAGCGAGTAACCGTGCGATCCTTTGAGGCTTTCGAGCGCGACCTTGCCGTCTTCGGCGAGCACGACCTGGGCTCCGGCACGCTGCAGGTAGTACTGCATGAGTTCGCGGTTTTCCTCGACGTCATCGACGACGAGGATTTTGCCTGAGAGTCGATACTTGTCAGCCGGCGGGGGCATGAATTCACTCCTTGGCCCCTGCGGGGGCATCGCCTCGCCCAGTTTGGACACGTCACCTGGTGTGCATCGACCAGATTGGAATCGATGTTGAAGGGGGTTGGGGGGGTACGGGCAATCTTGTGCGCGAGCGAGTCCGAGAACGCGCCGCGTGACCCATCGACCGCTTCCGTATACTCCGGACATGTCGCAAACGGGTCCTCGAACAGTGCGCACGATCGCGTTCATGAACCAGAAGGGCGGCGTCGGGAAGACGACGACGACGGTGAACCTCGCCGCGGGGATCGCGCGTCTGGGGAAGCGCGTGCTGCTGATCGATCTGGACCCGCAGGGACACGCGACGCTTCACCTTGGAGTGAATCCGGGCGAACCCGCGGTAGACGCCGGGACACCCGCCGCGCCGAAGCACACGGTGTATGACCTGCTGCTCAATCCGGCGCTACCGGCGGAGGAGTGCATCACGCCGGTGCGTGAGAATCTGTGGCTGATGCCGGCGGAGACGGATCTGGCCGCCGCGGAAACGGAGTTGGCACACGAGCCGGATCGGCTGACGCGGCTGTCGGGCGCGCTCCGCGGGATGATCGCACGGGGTTTTCCGGCGGTGAGCGAGGGACAAGCGGGCGGGTTCGATATCGTGCTGTTTGACTGTCCGCCGTCGCTGGGGATGCTGACGCTGAACGCGCTGTGCGCGGCCCGGGAGGTGTTTATCCCGATGCAGGCGCACTTCCTGGCGCTACAGGGGGTGAGCAAACTCCTGGAGACGGTGACGCTGGTGGGGCGCTCGGTGAACCCGAGGCTGGCCGTGACGGGCGTGATCCTGTGCATGCACGACGCGAACACGACGCACACGAAGGAAGTGGTGGCGGACCTGGATGCGTTCTTTGAGCAGGCGCGGCAGACGCCGGTTGAGCCGGGACAGGAGCCGCCGGCGTGGCGCTCGGCGCGAGTGTACCGGCCGGCGATCCGCCGGAACATCAAACTGGCGGAGTGTCCGAGTTTCGGGAAGACGATCTTCGATTACGACCCGGAGTGTCCCGGGGCCAAGGACTACCTCGAACTGGCGACGCGGATAGTGACCGAGTGGGATCGAGTGATCGCCAAGCGAGCCGGGGCAGGGAACGGGGAGCAGGGGCCGGCGGCGCCCGCGCCGCTTGAGCCGGTGGTCAAGTCGCTCGGGGCTGCGCCGGAGCGAGCGCTGTGATCAACCGGGCGTGGCGCATCGTCGCGTTCGTGCTGTACGCCCTGGCGGTCGTCACGGCGACGCACTGGCCGAAGTTGCGCATCGAGAGCGATGTCATGGAGCGCCCGGACATTCTGATTCACATCGGGGTGTTCGGACTCTGGGCGCTGGCGCTGCTGCTGAGCACGCTGCTGCGCGATCCGAGCCGGTGGCGCCTGGTCGCCAAGGCATGGGTCATCTCGGCGGGGTACGCGGCTGCGGACGAGATCACTCAGGCAATACCGGGTATTTACCGCACGGCGGCGTGGGATGACTACGCCGCGAACCTGACGGGAATTACGCTCGGATGCGGCGTGTGGCTGGCGGGATCGTGGCTGTATTCCCGTTATTGCGACCCCGCGCCTCGTAGTTCCGCTTCGTGATTCCTACCATCCGTTCCAATGGCCGATCCGACCTCACCTTACAGTTCGATCCCGCTTTCGCGTATCCGGAACTTCTCGATCATCGCGCACATCGATCACGGGAAGTCGACGCTCGCCGACCGGCTGTTGCAGGCGACCAACGCCGTGTCGGCGCGCGAGGCCAAGGAGCAGTTGCTGGACTCGATGGACATCGAGCGGGAGCGAGGGATCACGATCAAGGCGTCGGGCGTGACGGTGCTGCACCGGCACAAGCCGGGCGCCAAGAGCGACGAACTGGAGACGGAGTACGAGGACGCGCTGGACGACTCAGGCGAGCACCGCTCGCGGGACGGGGACGGGTCGTCGCACGGCGACCTCTACATGCTCAACTTCATCGACACGCCGGGGCACGTCGATTTCAACTACGAAGTCTCCCGCGCCCTCAAGGCGTGCGAAGGGGCGATCCTGGTCGTGGACTCGACGCAGGGGGTTCAGGCGCAGACGGTCGTCAACGCGTATCTCGCGGTGAACGAGGGTCTTGAGATCGTGCCGGTGGTGAACAAGATCGACCTGCCGTCGGCCCGGCCCGATGACATCGCGATGGAGATCGAGCAGGTGCTGGGGTTCAAGGCGGAGGACTGCATCTACGTGTCGGCCAAGACGGGTCAGGGGATCAAGGAGTTGCTGGCGTCGATCTGCGACAAGTTCCCTCCGCCGCGGGAGCCTGCGGTGCGGCAGACGCGCGGACTGATCTTCGACGCGGTGTACGACGACTACCGCGGCGTGATCGTGTACACACGGATCTTCGACGGTGAGTTGAAAGTCGGGGACAAGATCCGGATGCTCGGCACCGGGCGCACGTTCCTGGTATCGGAACTCGGGAAGTACACGCCCAAGCCGGTGCGGGTGGGGTCGCTGCGCTCGGGCGAGACCGGGTACGTGGTCGCGGCGATCCGCACGCTCGCCGACGTGCGCGTAGGCGACACGATCACGCTGGAGAAGGATCCGGCGGACGAGGCACTGCCGGGGTACAAGCCACCGACGCAGATGGTCTTCTGCGACTTCTACCCGGCGACGACCGAAGATCAGAAGGGGAGCGACTTCGAGGAACTGCGCGAGGCGATGGAGAAACTGTCGCTGAACGACTCGTCGTTCACGTTTCAGCCGGTGCATTCGGACGCGCTGGGGTTCGGGTTTCGCTGCGGGTTCCTCGGGCTGCTGCACATGGACATCGTGCAGGAGCGACTGGAGCGTGAAGGGCACGTCGAGATCGTGCAGACCGCGCCGACGGTCTCGTACGAGGTTGTCCTGCGCGGGACACGGACCACGGCGGCCGGGACGACGTTGACAGGCGCGGGGGGCAAGGCGCTGGAGCCCAAGCGCGTGGAGGACGGGAAGCCGGTCATCGAGGTGCACAACCCCGCCGACCTCCCGGACCCCGGCTCGATCGAGGAGATCCGCGAGCCGATCTGCAAGGTGGACATCATCCTGCCCAAGGAGTACATCGGCGACATCATGAAACTGTGCCTTGATCGGCGCGCGATCTACAAGGAACAGAAGTTCATCAGCGACACGCGCGACATGATCACGTTCGAGATCCCGCTGGCCGAGATCATCTACGACTTCTATGACAAACTCAAGGGGATGACCAGCGGGTACGGCACGATGGACTACGAGGTGATCGGGTTCCGGGCCGATCGTCTCGTGAAGGTGGACATCCTGGTAAACGGGGACGCGGTCGAGGCGCTGTCGATCATCGTGCACCGCGACAAGGCCGAGTACCGCGGGCGGCTTCTGTGCACCAAACTGCGCGAGCAGATCCCGCGGCACCAGTTCGAGATCCCCGTCCAGGCCGCGATCGGGGGCAAGATCATCGCGAGAGAGACGATCAAGGCCTTCCGCAAGAACGTCACCGCCAAGTGCTACGGGGGCGACGTGAGCCGAAAACGAAAACTGCTGGAGAAGCAGAAGGAAGGCAAGAAGCGGATGAAGTCGATCGGGAGCGTCGAGATCCCGCAGGAGGCGTTCATGGCGGTGCTCGATCAGGGCGAATGAGCGAGCCCGCCGCGCCACGGGAGGGGAGGAGGGCTCCAAGCGGTCTATGCCGATTATTCCGTTCGTGCGGTCTGGCGGTTATTGCTGCCGATGCCGTCGTCGCGCCGAGTTCTGCACGGGGGAGGACAGGCCGATATTCCTTTTCGATGGGGCCCCTCCTGGCAATCAATACCGCGGCGCTGAAGTTGCAGCACCGGATCGAGGCGGCGTCCAAACAGGTCGCGGACTCGCTGGAGTGCCTTGCCACGGGCAAACGCGTGAATCGCGCCTCGGATGATCCGACGGCGATCCAGTCGCTGAGCCCGATGAAGGCCCGGATCGCGTCGATCAACGCCGAGATCAAGGCGATCGATGAGCGGGGGTTTTATCACAGCGCCCGCGAGGGCGCGCTGTCGGTCGTTTCCGATTCGCTGCTCGAACTCGGGAGCCTGGTAACGACGGCCGCGAACAAGGACGCACTCTCCGAGGACGAGTTCGACTCGCTGCGCCTCGAGGCCGTATCGATCATGCAGGGAATCGACTTCCTGGCGAACACCGCGACGTTTCGCGGGCAGCAGATCCTGACGGGGTATTCCGCGAGCGGCCTCGGACTCGACGGGCTGTTCAAGCAGGAACGGCCGACCGACGAGGAACTACAGGCGGCGGACGAAGCGGTGAAGCGAGCGATCGATAGCGTGGCGGGAAGCCGGGCGGCGATCGGGCGAGCGCAGAAGGAGGACGACTCGCGGCGTGATTCGCTGCTGAGTGAACTGGAGAACCTCACCGGCGCGGTGTCGTCGATCGAGGATACGGACTACGCGAAGGAGACCGCCGCGCTGGTGCGGGCGCAGTTGCTGCGGCAGGTCTCGACGTACCTCGCGACGATCAACGCCGATACGCAGCGCGACACGATCCTGAAACTGATCTCAGCGTCAACCACGACGGCGTCAACGGGCCCGTGAGCGGGCGCGGCGAGCGAGGGTCACTCGGTCATGGCCAGCAGGGCGAACGTCGCGAGCCAGTGCTCGCCCATGTAGTCGCCGCTGACGTGCGGGAGGGCGGATTCCAGGTGCGCGGCGTGAGCGGCGTCGCAGACGGCGCGCCTCGGGTCGGCGGCCGGGAGCGCCGCGGCAAGAGACCGGAAGCACCAGGCCCGACTCAGGTTCAGCCCGTCGAGGTGGGTAATCTGACCATCAGTGCGGTCGCTGACGAACGCGGGCTCAAAAAACGCGGCGGGCTCTCGATCGGCCAGACGAGGAAGAAAAGCATCGAACCACGGGAGAAACTCGGCGGCGGGGAGCACCCGGCGCATGCACTCGGCCTCCATCAGTCCCGGGGAAAGGAAGTCCGTCCCTCCGGGTTCCCATCCGTGATACCCGCGGTCGTTTACGTACCAGTCGCGCGCCTTGACGACGATCAACTCGCGCAGGTCGGCGCGGGGCGCGAGGCGCGCGTAGTCCCACGCCAGCGCGAGCGCGAAGGCGGTATTCTGGTGCACCCCCACGCGGATGGGGTAGGTCGCCTTGGGCAGGTATTTCAGATGTCGATCGACGAAGGCATCCGTCAGCGGCTGCAGGACGCGTTGCCATCGCTCCAGGGCGCCGGCGGTCCGCGGGTCGGCGACTCCGGCCCCGGCGACGACCGGCTCGCGGAGTTCGGCGGCGAGTTTGAGGAACCACGCCCAGCCGTACGTGCGCTCGAAGGTCGCTCGGAGGTTCTGCCCGAGGTACGCGACTTCCGCCGCGACGTTCGCGGGTGTGAATCGCCCGTCCAGGAGCGAGATGATCTCGGCGCGGCGTGCGGCGGCGTCGCCCCCGCCCAGGTTCGGGAACAGGCGCAGCGCCCGCACCAGCACCCAGTGTCCGTGCACGCTGCTGTGCCAGTCAAACGAGCCGCAGAAGATCGGGTGCAGTTCGCGCGGGCCCTTGACCTCGCTCGGGTCGTTCATGACGTGGTCGAGTTTGCTGGGGTACTCCTTGTCGATGTGCGAGAGCACGAGCGATACGAAGTGGTCGATCACGTCGGCGGGGTTGCGTCGAGCGGGGGTGATGGCGGCGGCGTGCGCGTGCGCATCCCGGTGACGTTGCGTGTTCATCGACTGATGATACCGGGTTTGGGCGGCCGTCCGCCTCAGGTTCTCTTCACGGGGAATACCGCCGCGACGCACACGCTGTTGCCGATGCGTTCCTGGATCGGGACAACAGCCATGGCGGGCGTCGAGATGGGCAGGTCGCGGTCCAGACAGCGATGGGCGACGATGAGCAGGTCGTGCTCGGCGGTGGCGCGGTCGGCGGCAAAGAGCGTCACGAGGACCCCGGCGTGAACAATCATCCGGTCGCCGGCTAACTTGGCGACATCGCCCGCGACGCTCCGCATCAGCCGCGACGCGTACGTGCGGTTCGGGACGGGAACGCCGTCGACGTGCTCGAACTGACCGAGCGCCTTGACCTCGATCCACATGGCGTCGGAGGCGGAGATGGTGCGTTCGGAACCCGGCGGCGACGACGCTTCGGCGCCGCGCAGTTCGCCTGATGCGATCAGGCGCTCGGCCGACGCCTGGAAGAGCGTCTCCTGAGCCTCCGCCCGCACCGCCTTGACGCGCTGGCGCGTGCGCACTTCATCGGCGATCACGAGCCCCGGCTTGGGGGTGAGCACGAGATCGCAGCGCTCGCGCTCGCGGGGTAGCGGGATGTCGGCCTCGTCGCCCTTCGCGCGAGGGCGCTTCTTCCAGGTCGTGGGGTAGGGCTGCTCGCGCAGCACGCCCAGTCCCGACGACTCGATTTCACGGGCCAGGATCGCGTGCAGCGATACCTCGTCGAGCGCATCGAGCCCGTGCACCGCCTGCTCATCGCGCAGTCGCCGGTCCTCCGCTTCAATCGCGGCGACAAAGAACTGTGTGCACTCGTCGATCGACCACACGACTGACTGTAGCGCGGGGTCGATCCAACACGGGGTCGGGCCGCGTGTTCATGGACGCGGCGGCATGTTCCCAAGCAGACGCGCCGGGTGTTCGTCACACCCGGCGCGGCTGATGGGGCGCGCCGCTCAACTTGTGCATCCGGCAAAGAACGCGACGATGAAGTCGAAGAAGTCCTGTGAGGTGACGGCCTCGTCGTCGTTGAAGTCGGCGCGATCATCGCCGCTGAAGAAGTAGGTGAGGAAGTCGAAGAAATCCTGTGAGGTCACGAGGTTGTCGTCGTTGAGGTCGGCCGGGCAGTCGTCGGAGGGCTCGGTGCCCGGGGGCCCGACGCCGGCGCGCAGGTTCGTGATAAATGCCACGCTATCCAGGATGTGGTCATTGACGTCGCCGACCTCGAAGATGAGCACGTGCTCGCCGCGATCGATCTCGGGGGTGGTGGTCGTCAGGTGGTGAATCAAACCGTGGGGGTTCGAGAAGGCGGAGTTGACGTCCGCCGTGGTCTCCAGCCCGGCGAATGAACTTCCCACCTGCACGGCGGCGCCGCTCGCGTCGAACGTGACCTGATCGCTGACGTTGGTGCCGTCAAGGAACACCAGGAAGGCGTCGGTGAACTGGCTTGTCCAGAAGGGATATTCCACCGACCCGAAGATGAAATCGAACTTGATGTTGTAGGTGTCGTCGAGCGTGAAGTGCACTTCGAGGGCCGCGACGTCGTAGGACGCGTTGAAGTTCTCGATGTTTCCCGAGTGCCGCCCGAAGTCATCAAACTCCGTCGTCCCGCCCGTGTCGGGGTCGGGCGTCATCTGAGAGTTCACCTGTGCCGGGGGAGACGACGGGTCATAGTCCGGGTCGTTCGCGCCGGGGATGGGACCGAGGTTCGTCACGTCGCCGCTGGAGAGAACGATGCCCGGACGGATCGAGACCGGCGGCAGATCGAATGCTGAATATGTCCCGAACTGTCCCGGCAGGCCGGCGCGAATGACCACCGACGTAATCGTCAGGCCCGTGGCATGCAGCGCGTGCGAGAGGGCCGCGGGGTCGGTTGTCGGAACCGTCTGAACCTGCGCCAGCAGGCTTGATGCGACGCCTAGCCCGACTCCGCACGCCACGAGCAACTGCCGAGTCGTGAAATGTGGATCAACGTGATTCATTTTCATGAGTTCGCTCCCTGTTTGAGATTCGAGTTGAACCGCTGCCCTGGCGTGAACGTCACCCTCGCAGGGATACGCTGCAAGCACCGTGCCAATACAGGACCCTCATATCCTCTATTCGTTGCGTGACTTTGGCTTATTTTCAAGGTCGCTGAGGACTGGCCGGTTGATTGTGGGCGGCGGCATGGCTGTGTTCATCCGCCGCCGTCGAACCGAACTGCCGGAATGACCGTCAGAATCCAACCAGATTTCCCGCGGCGTTCCGCGGCCCGCTGGGGGACCACTGATTCCGATGTCGGGACGATACTTCGGCTCGATGCCTCGCACGATGCGAACCGGGAAATCGGTCGATATGTAGATTGATCACGAGGGTCACGGTGACGCCGTGGACGGCGATTCGCTTGGATCTCGCTTGGCATGGTTACCATATGTTGGCGCCCCGAGGCGCTGAGACTCATTCTCACAAGGATCGACCAGCATGTGCGGGATCGTCGCATACACCGGGACCAAGAACTGTCAGAACCTGCTTCTGGAGGGGCTCAAGCGGCTTGAGTACCGCGGATACGACTCAGCCGGGATCGCGACGATCGAGGAGGGGAAGATCAAGGTCGTCAAGACCGTGGGCCGAGTGGCGAACCTGGAGGACAAACTCGAAACCGTCGGCGGGGTCCGCGGCACGATCGGCATGTGCCACACCCGCTGGGCAACCCACGGCGGGGTGACCGATCCCAATGCCCACCCGCACACCGACGACAAGTCCGGCATCTGCCTGATCCACAACGGCATCATCGAGAACTACGCGGTCCTGAAGACCTATCTGCAGGACAAGGGGCACAAGTTCACGAGCGAAACGGACACCGAGGTGCTCGCGATGCTCATCGGCGAGCTCTACGACGGCGACCTTGAGGCCGCGGTGCAGGCGGCGCTGCGCGAAGTCACCGGCGCGTACGGGATCGTCGTCATGTGCGAGAAGGAGCCGGACACGATCGTCGCGGCGCGCAAGGGGTCGCCGTTGATGGTCGGCGTGGGGAACGGCGAGTACATCGTCGCCTCGGACGGGGCCGCGATCATCTCGCACACGTCGCAGGCGTTTGCGCTGGAGGACTACCAGGTCGTGAAGTGCACGCCCAAGGGGTTCCGCACGAGCACGATCCACAACGTGCCGGTGACGCCGAAGGTGCAGCAACTGGAACTGGAACTTGAAGAGATCGAACTGGGCGCGTACTCGCACTTCATGCAGAAGGAGATCTGCGAGCAGCCCAAGGCGCTGGCGAACACGTTCCGCGGACGAATCGACGTCCGGGAAGGGCGCGTGGTGCTCGGGGGCGTCTCAAACTTCGCGAAGGAACTAACCAAGTCCAAGCGGGTGATCCTGCTGGGGCAGGGAACGGCGCTGCACGCGGCGATGATCGGCGAGTACATGCTGGAGGACCTAGCCAAGATCGGCGCCGTCGCCGAATACGCCAGCGAGTTCCGGTATCGCAACCCGATCATCGAGGACGACACGGTGGCGATCGCGGTGAGCCAGTCGGGCGAGACCGCCGACACGCTGGCGGCGCTGCTGGAGGCCAAGGAACGCGGGGCGCTGGCGCTGGGCGTGATCAACGTGGTCGGATCGACGATCGCGCGGGAGACCAACGCGGGGGTGTACCTGCGGGTGGGGCCTGAGATCGGTGTGGCGTCCACCAAGGCGTTTGTCGGGCAGGTCGCGGTGCTGACGCTCATCTCGCTGTACTTGGCGCGCAAGAGGATGATGTCCGCGGACCAGTGCGCCGAACTGCTGCGGGCGCTCGAGACCGTGCCGATGAAGATCGAGAAGATCCTGGAGCAGGACGCGCTGATCAAGAAAGTGGCGGAGAAGTACGTGGAGCGAGAGAACTGGCTGTTCCTCGGACGCGGGTACAACTACCCGACCGCCCTGGAAGGAGCGCTCAAGCTCAAGGAGATTTCGTACATCCACGCGGAAGGGATGCCGGCGGCCGAGATGAAGCACGGGCCGATCGCGCTGATCAACGAGGGGATGCCCGCGGTGTTCATCGCCAACAAGGGCCGGCAGTACGAGAAGGTGATGAGCAACATCGCCGAGGTCAAGGCGCGAGGCGGGCACGTCATCGCGGTCGCGACCGAGGGCGACACGCAGATCGCCAAGCACGTGCACGACGTGCTCTACGTGCCGGACATCCCCGAGCCGCTGAGCCCGATGCTGACGGTGGTGCCGCTGCAACTGATGGCGTATCACGCGGCGGTGCTGCGCGGGCACGACGTGGACAAGCCCCGGAACCTGGCCAAGAGCGTGACGGTGGAGTGATGGGCGCGACACGCTCGCGGAACGTTTGAATCCGGATGACTCACGATCCGCACGCTCCAAGCGTTGGTGCGGCGGCGATAGCCGCGGGAGCCACTTGAGTTGCCTCAACCCTTGTGGACCGGCCGGCGCGGGTGCTCCAAACGACGTCGCGGCGGGACGGCGATACACTCTCGACACTCAGGAGCCTGGCATGTCCACACGATGTCTTTGTGCGGCGGTCTGTCTGCTCGCCGCCGGTCACACCGCGTCCGCCGACCCAATCGACCCCGTGTTTGGCAGGTGGAGCGGCACGTGGTTCGTCGATCAACAGTTTGATTCCCTGGGTCGGCCCGTCGGGATGCCGCCGTATCCGCCTGCGGCGATCCGATTCGTGTTCCACGCGCTGAACGACGGCGGCGAAGGCTACGGAACGCTCGACGTTGAAGGCGTTCCCGGCGGGATCGTCACGTCGCTGACGCTGACGGGGCCGCTGATCGAGGCCCACCTGGTGTATCCCGACGTGCCGGGGCCGAACAACACCTCCGTGCTGCTGGGCACCCTTGCCGGCGGCACGATCACCGGCGATCTTGACGAGTTCGTGCCGCCCCCTCCGGGGTGGACATCGTGGCGGGGTCCGATCGAAGTCGTGCGCGATTGCGCGGCTGACTGGAATCATTCGGGATCGATCAACTCCCAGGACTTCTTCGATTTCCTCACCGATTTCTTCGCGCTGGCCGCCGACTTCAACCACTCCGGCACGACGAACAGCCAGGACTTCTTCGATTTTCTTGCCGCGTTCTTCGGGGGGTGCGAGTAAGCGGGCGGCATCCGGACTCGTTTGGCCTCGGGAGCCGCCAAGCCTTGAGGCCTGTCGCTCGGCGCGATCCGGCTTGACTTACCCCTTCGCCCCGGCTCCCACCATCATCCGCACCGGGACGAACGTCGGCTTCACGCGCGCCTCGAACTCGCCGCGGAACTTGTTCATGATCGTGCGCACGGCCCAGTTGTTGCCGTCGGCGAGCCCGCAGATCGTCGTGCCGGGCATCGCCCCCATGCTGGTGGCGATCTCCAGCGCCAGGTCCAGGTCCTTGGTCCGGGCGTTGCCTTCCTCGATGCGCGTCATCAACTGATAGAGCCACCCCGAGCCCTCGCGGCAGGGGGTGCACTGCCCGCAACTCTCGTGCTTGAAGAACCGCGCGATATTGCGCGCCACGGCGACCATGTCGGTGTCTTCATCGAACACCGTGGGCCCCGCGGTCCCCAGGCCCAGCACGTTGTACTTGCGCCCGATGTCGAAGTCGAGTTCGGCGTCGAACTGATCGGGGCCGAGGATGCCCATCGAGACGCCGCCGGGGATCGCGGCTTTGTACTTCTTGCCGTTCCGCATCCCGCCGCAGTACTTTTCCACCAGCACGCGCAGCGGGATGCCCAGGTCCAGTTCGTAGCACCCCGGCTTGGCAACGTGCCCGGAGACGCCCATCAGTTTCGTTCCGTACGACGGGGGCGCGCCCTTGATGCTGGACTCGGTCCCCTGCTTGCAGAAGGCGTCGGCGCCTTCGCCGATGATGAACGGCAGGTGCGCGAGCGTCTCGACGTTGTTGATGATGGTGGGTTTCTGGAAGAGCCCCTTGATGGCGGGGAAGGGGGGCTTGTTGCGGGGCCAGCCGCGCTTGCCTTCGAGGGATTCGAGCAGGCCCGTCTCTTCGCCGCAGATATAGGCGCCCGCGCCGCGGTGCAGATAGCAGTCCACGGCCCAGCCGGTCCCCCCCGCCGCGTTGCTGAACGGGTTCTTCGTCTCCGCCCCGCCGAGGAGTCCCTGCTTTCCGAAGATCCCGTTGGCGTACGCCTCGTTGATGGCGTTCTCCATCACCCGGGCCTGGTGGTGGTACTCGCCGCGGATGTAGAAATACGCCGTCTGGATGCGGCACGCATAGCAGCAGATGGCGATGCCTTCGAGGACCAGGTGCGGGTCGAAGTCGATGAGCAGGCGGTCCTTGAAGGTGCCGGGCTCGGACTCGTCGGCGTTGATCGCGAGGTACCGCACCCCCCCATCGCCGGTCGCCGCGTCGGGCTTAGGGAGGAACGACCACTTGAGCCCGCAGGGGAACCCCGCCCCGCCCCGCCCGCGGAGTTGTGACTTCTTCACCTCCTCGACGACCTGCTCGGGTGTCATGGACAGGGCCTTGCGCAGGGCGGCGTAGCCGAGCGTGTTTTCGCCCCCCCCGCCCCCCCCGCCCCCCCCACCCCCGCCGCGAGTCTTGACGTACTGGTCGTAGGAAACAGTCCGGCGGTCCTTGATGTCGCCGAAGGGTGGCGTGGGGATGCGCGCGGTGAGGACGGGTGAAGTGGTCTTGGGTGTCCAGGGCATAGCGCGGATTCTAGCGTGGTGGACGGCGAGGCCGGAGTCAGCCGCGCCGACGGTCGGCGATGGTGATAGTCTTTGGGCAGCACGCCGCGAACAGCGGTCGCGGGCGTGCGGGCCGGCCAGGGACGGTCGGTAGAGGAACGCCACGAGGAGCAACGCCGTGCCAACGATTGTTCAGAAGTTCGGCGGATCATCGGTCGCCAACCCAGACCGCATGAAGCGCTGCGCCGAGCGCGCCGCCGCGGCGAGGCAGGCGGGGAATCACGTCGTCGTCGTGGTCTCGGCGATGGGTGACACGACCGACGACCTGCTGGAACTGGCGGCGAAGGTGAGCGAGCGCCCCAGCAAGCGCGAGATCGATCAGTTGCTCGCCACCGGCGAGCAGGTCTCCAGCGCGCTGATGGCGATGACGCTGCACGGGCTGGGGCACGACGCGGTGAGCCTGACCGGGGCGCAGGCGGGGATCAAGGCCGAACCGAACTCGTTCTCGCGTGCCCGCATCGAGTCGATCGACCAGGGCCGCCTGCGCCGCGAGATGGACGCGGGGCGGATCCCGGTGGTGACGGGCTTCCAGGGCGTGACGGAGATGGGGGAGACGGCGACGCTGGGGCGCGGGGGGAGCGACACGACGGCGGTCGCGCTGGCGGCGGCGCTCAAGGCCGACGTCTGCGAGATCTACACCGACGTGGACGGGATCTTCACGAGCGACCCGCGGATCGTGCCGACGGCGCGGCGGCGGGACCGCTTCACGTACGACGAGATGCTCGAAGCGGCGTCATTAGGAGCCACGGTCATGCACCCACGCGCGGTCGAACTGGGGAAGAAGTTCAGCGTCCCGATCAAGGTGCTGCACAGCCAGGTGGACGGGGAAGGGGGGACACTCATCGCCGGCGAGGAGGCGAGCATGGAGAGCCGGGTGGTGGCGTGCGTCGCCCTCAAGAACGACCTGGGGCGGATCATGATCCGGGACCTGCCCAGCCGGGCGGGGGTGCAGAGCGCGATCTTCGAGCCGGTCGCGGCGCTGGGGGTGTCGGTGGACGACATCATCCAGGAGGAGACGGCGCCGGGGCACATCGCGCTGACGTTCACGCTGGACCACGGCGACCTGATCGAGGTCAAGCCGGTGGTGGAGCAGGCGGCGCGGCGGATCTGGGCCGAGGCGCGGGCGAACGGCGGAGGCAGCGCTGGGGCTGGGACGGGGGCTGGGACGGGGGCTGGGACGGGGACGGGTGCGGGAGAGGGGGCTGGGGCGGCTGGGGCGGCTGGGGCGGCGGGGGGGGCGGGGGGGGCGGGGGGGGCGGGGGCGGCGGGGTGGGGGGGGGGGGGGGTTCCGGGCGGGTTTGTGCGCCCGGGGTACTGCAAGGTGGCGGCGTTCGGGGCGGGGATGCGGGCGCACGCGGGGGTGGCGAGCACGATGTTCAAGACGCTGGCGGAGGCGGGGATCAAGATCGAGAACATCACGACGAGCGAGATCGCGATCTCGTGCATCCTGGAAGAGGCGGACGGCCCGCGGGCGCTGCGGGCGGTGCACGACGCCTTCGGGCTGGGGCGCTCGGACGACGCGGTAAGCACAATCTCTTGAATCCCCCCCTCCCCCCCCTCCCCCCCCTCCAGGACTCGGAGCACGTCCGCCCTCGGGCGCGTTCGTTCCGGGGCAGGTGGCACAGGATGCGACGTGCCACCGGCGACGTGCCACCGGATGCTGCTTTTGAGCATCCGGTGCTCCCTGAGTTTCGCGGTAGGC
>JBFWWU010000012.1:0-132422 GCA_050246015.1 Phycisphaerales bacterium | reverse complement strand
AAATCTCGATATCTCCAATAACGTCTGGAGAAGTCGAACGGATTTTGAGTCCGTCGCGTCTGCCAGTTCCGCCACTCCGGCCGGGGTGGTGACTGGAATAGTACCGGCGTGCACTGAGTTGCCAAGTTGCGACAACGTCGGGAGTTACGCTCCATGTCTTTGGAGAGGTCGCTGCGATGCGTTGTGTGCACCGACATGCCAGAGAGTGCCCCGACAGGGCCGCTGCGCGCTGTATTGGGCGCTGCGCGCGATGTCGAGAGTGATGCAAAACACTTGGTTCTGTGTACGCCGACACCAATGCAAAATCCGTCGTGGTTTCGCCACGACGGACTCGATGTGGAGCATTCAGATGTGTTCGGGGCCGCCCGCGTCAGGCGCTCGCGCGGCGCGACTTGGGCGAGGCAGCGAGGGCCGGCAGCGAGTCGATCGCCGCCGCCGGGTCCGACAGGGACAGGTGGCTGTACCGCCCCAGCGTCAGTTCGATGGTGCTGTGCCTTGCGAGCTTCTGCATCACCTTCGGCGGGACGTTGTTCCGCATGAGCCGGGTGATGTACGTGTGCCGCAGGGCGTGGAAGTCCAGGCACCCCTCGCCGGCGTCCGCCGGATCGATGCCAGCCGCCAAGAGGTCCGCCTTGATCATCGCGGAGGTGTAGTCGTGGGTCGTTGGCCAGAGCTTCTCATCCGGCTCGTGCTGGGCCAGCCAGGGAGCGATCTCCTCGCAGAACGCCTGCGGCACCGGCTGCTCGTCAGTCCGGCGGCGCTTGGAGGACTTCGCCTCGAGCACGACGTGGCGAGCGCGGCGACCAAAGCTCCGTGGGGTGAGCGTCAGCAGTTCGGACGCCCGGAATCCGGTGTGGATCGCCGTCTTGTACAGCCAGGCCCGCTGGAGTCCCGTCAGCCGCCCGATCGGGCCACCCACCTCGGCGGCGGCGGCGAGGCGCAGAAACTCGTCGTCGGTCAGGGCCCGCCGCTGGACCCGGACGTCGTCCCGCTCGCGTATCGCGGCGACGCCGGCGAGCGGGTCCGCCCGGAGGCGTCCTTCGCGCACGAGCCAACGGGTGAACCCCCGGACCGCTTGACGCCGCTTGTTGGCCGTACGGGCCGAACCGCCGGCGGCGATGATCCGACCGAGTTCCTGCGAGAGCCGTGGGCCGTCGATGTCCGCGATCGACTCCCACCGGCTCCTGTCGGCGGTGTCCTCGATGAGCGAGATCGTCTCCGCGATGTGCTGGGGGCTGCTGCGCTTGGAGTACAGGTAGTCGCGGAACGCGGCGACGAACTCCCCGATAGGACGGGTGGCGTACCCGGCCATCTTCTCGGCCAGCGGGTCGATGATGCCGCGCCGGCGGAGCATCGCGTCGTGCTCGAGTTTGGTGCCGAGTTGCTCGCTGAGCCGGTAGTCGGTCATGCCGGTGACGGTCTTGTTCACGCCGGGCGCGACCGCGTACGTGATCATCCACTTCGAGCCGGGCTTCGCGTTCTTTCGTCTCCATACGCTGGCCATCAATGTTCTCCTTGAACGGTGACGAGCCTCGGGATCACAGGCGCGGCTTCGACGGATTGGAAGGCGGCGGGGCGAGCAAGATCGATGTCGGGGGAGTTGTGATCTGCTGCATCGAATCGGACGCCCGGCTGTCCGCCGACGATGATCATGTCGATCACGTCTCTCTCGCTTGGCGAACAGCGGCTGGCATCAATACCAGCATCTCGACGCACCGCGCGGCAGACTGCGTCCAACCATGTGGGCGACCAAAGCTCAGCTCGGTCGGCCGTCGTCCGGTGCAAGGTCGATCGGGTACAGGACATGGAAACCGTTGCCGGAGTCGGCCACGATCGGCTCGGGCCATCCGAGATCCCGAAGATGAGCGACAACGCCGCGGGCACGCTGCTCGGCGAGATCGTGTTCATCCTTCGAAGACGAGATTCCGGCGGGACGGACCGGATCGATGTCGATCGGCAGCCACCGCCGACACACCACGTCCGCATCGGACGTCGTTTGCTTGGCATCAGTGGTGACTCGATGGTCCGCTCGCGCCACCAGCGCCGGCGTGACCGGGTTGATGGTGATGTAGATTCCGGTGGCCCGCTCCTGCTCGTCCAGCTCGGCGATCAGACGGGCCGCGTCGTGGATCCGCTCGGAGGTGAAGTAACCACTCCCAGTGGTCTTCCGCGTCGATCCGGGGCGACCACGCAGATTCAGCGCACGCACCTCGAAGACGTCACCCGCGCGGAACATCAATTTCAACGCCGCTTCGATTGCCTGACGGGGACTGCTCGTGACCCGCGATGTCGGCTGGTAGGCATTGCCACCGATAGGATTCTGCACCTGTTCGTTCTTCGCGTCCTGCTCGTTTGCCGACGGCAGGCCGCTTTCGAAGTCGTCGGGAGGGTGTCGAGAGCCGCTCATCGGGCACCGCCCTTGGCGATGAACTCGTCGATCGACTCGCGGGTGACGCGCACGGCGCGGCCGATCCTCGCCGCCCCTGCGTCGGACAAGAAACTGAAACCTGTCGCGGCTCGCCAAAGGTACGGCCGTACGCCGCCCGTCTCATATTCTTCCATACTACCGACTATCGACAGGCCGTCAGCAGAAATCGCCAATGCGCGAGAGCCACGCAGCGCACCCAATGGTGGCTGCTGCCCCAGTCCCTCAAGTCCCGTCGTGGCACCCCATCGAAACGCGTATTCTGGATACTGCTTTTGCGCGAAGTCAGTGTCGCTTCCGACCACGACAGATCCGTCCCCAGAAGCCGACGTTGCATAGCTGAAATCATTGAATGGAGCTGGCAGGTGCCCCAGGTCCTGCATCCCAGTTCCGGCTGTCAATCGAAACGCCCTTCCGACGCTGGTTCCGACTACAACAAGCCCATTCGCCGAGACGCCGTTCGCGGCGGCCTGTGGTGAAGGTCCAGACAGTGATCCCAAATCCATGAAATGCGAAGTCTGTGCATTCGCGGCTGCAGGTATCAGCACCATCATCGCGCATACGACTAGCACCGTGTTCGTATTCATTATGGCTTGCCTCCATCCATCCAGGCCGACAAGAACGCCGTGAGGTCTGCGTCGCTGGTCAAGCCGTCCTGATCGACATCCGCCTGGCCTCCGAAAAATCGTCCAGGTATCTCCAGAGGTCCGAGGCGGTCCGGGTTCCGTCTTTATCCCAGTCACCCGGCGTGGCGAGGTTACCGCTTCCAGTGACTGTCCCGCCCGAGATCACAAGGGCGTAGTCGGCGTCCTTCTCCAACGTCTCAAGGTGGGCGTCCTGGTTGACCTCGGTCGCGATCACATCAATGCGCCAAGTGCCAGCCACTGGAGTCTGAATGAACACGTTTTCCACGGTGTCAACGTGATTCTCGATTCCCCCGGGCTGAGACCAGTTGCCGGAGAGCAGCCCAACGTTGCCCCAGTAGACCGTGCCGATCGGCGAAGTGACCTTCAGCGAGAGGTCGTTGATTCGGTGCACTGCGGCATTCGGATCCCCCATCGGCGGGTCCTCAGGGGGGGATCATGAGCATACAGGATCGCCGAGGCGGGTGCAAGGCGGACTCAGCATCCCGCCAGGAACGCCGCGAGGAAGTCGAAGAAGTCCTGGGAGTTCACGCAGTTGTCGTGGTTGAAGTTGGCGGGGTCGGGGCAGATGAGTTCGGGGTCGGCGTTGCAACACGTTGCCGTGAAGAACGCAACGAGGTAGTCGAAGAAGTCCTGCGAGTTGATCCGCCCGTCGGCGTTGAAGTCGGCGGGGCAGGGGGTCGGCGGCGGGCCGTCGAGGTAGGCCACCCACGCTTCGGTTGCACCTTGCGGATTCGTGCCAGACCCGACGATGATCCGCCCGTCGGCGGAGATTCCCCGGGCGCTCGAGAGCCGCCAGCCCTCGAGCGCCTCACCTAATCCGTACTCGTCGATGAGTACGTCCGCAACGGGCGCATCCCGTGCTGCTCGTCCCAGATGAATGCGGTCGGACCAGCCGTGTCAGCGCTGGACTCGCCAACGACGATTGTTCCGTCAGATGAGACGGCCAGCGCGTCGCTGGTGAAATACCCGCCGGTCAAGTCACCGAGGCCCACCATCCCTGCCGCGGCGGTCCAACGGAATGCCTCGCGTCCACTAGGGGCTGAGTTGCTCGATGGGCTGCCCCCGACTACCACCGTTCCGTCGGCGGAAACCGCCCAAGCAAACCCGGCGGTATTCACTCCAGCACCACCCGGGAGGTTGCCAAGCAGCTCGACACCCGCTTCGCTCGTCCAGCGTGCTGGCCGTCCTACGCTGCGCCCAACTACAGCGAGACCGTTCCCCGATACTCCAAAAACATCCTGCATTCCGGAGATCTCGGAACACTGGTCCGCACCGTCCCACCTGCATGCTGAGAACTCCCGATATCCGACGATCAAGGATCCGTCGATCGAGACGCCGTTCGCGGCGGATCCAATCAGCGTTCCCGGCACGGGTGGCGGGCCTAGCGGCACCATGCCGCTCGCGGCAGTCCACCGGAAGGCGCACGTCGGGAATCCTTTGGACAGCAAGTTGGTGCCGTAGCCAACTACAACTGTGCCATCGCCGGACACACTGGTCGCTACGGACTCGAACGACCACGGGAACGGGAGGGTCCCAAGGGTTTGCATGCCGTCCTGGGACGACCAGCGGAACGCGCTCGTGCCGCTGGCTCCAACCACGACGCGACCGTCGGCGGAGATCGCGGTCGCGGCGCTGCTGCCGCCCCCGGGAAGCTGCCCGAGTGCACGGAACTCAGGCTGAGCACCTGCGCTCTGCACGCAGGCCAATGTTAGTAGGCCGACCATAATTCTGTTCATATTCGCTTCCTTCCGGGGGAGACCGGACTCTCAGATCTTGGAAATGAGTTCATACACGTCCGTAGCATCGGTCGCGCCGTCTCCGTTGGCGTCGAGCTCTTCGCCACGGAAGAATGCGTCGAGGTAGCGGAAGAGGTCGATCGTGCCCAGCGGCCGGCTCGGGTCGATGAGTGAGCCCCCGGTTGTGACGCCGGTAATTACCAGTGCGTAGTCCACATCGTACTGCGGCGTCTCGACATGGCCGTCCTGATTGACTGCCTTGACGATCACTTCGACCTTCCACGTTCCTGCCTCGGCTGATTCGATGAACACGTTCTCGACCGTGTTGATCTGATCCGCCGATCCGCCGGGGGACGACCAGTTGGCGTTCGACAAACCCTGGTTCCCCCAGTACACCACATTCGAAGGAGAGGTGAGCTTGAGATCGATGTCGTTGACGCGAGCGACCATCGTGCCCGGCGTTCCCATCGGATCGGAATAAGTGAGCGTCGCCTTGATCGGCCCGCCTGCGGTAGCAGGCTGGACGTAGTAGAACTTGGTGCCCAGCGGCGCCAGTACTGTTGTCTCGTTGTCGATGACGATCTTTGTCCGCTTTTCGTACAGAGTCCGCACGTTTGGTCGGCCCCATCCTTGTACATATCGAGTGATGTCGGCGGTCGGAGGGAGGTCGTATTGCGTCGCCGTGTTGATGAGCATCGGTATGGACCTGCAGGACCTGGCTCCGTGGCCGGGCTGTCGAATGCCCGTCAGCCAATTGTGGCTGAAGCTGCCCGGCGGTGCCTCAGTTGACAGAGTGTACCAACGCCGCTGTCAGCTACCTTCCCGCAGACAAGGCGTAGCGGTCACCAAACAAAAGAGAACCCGCGGCACAATGCCAGCGGGTCCTCGGGGAGATCTTTGGCGTACAGGATCACGGCGGTGGGTGCAAGGGTGATTCAGTCAGCACCCCGCGAGGAACGCCGCGAGGAAGTCGAAGAAGTCTTGGGAGTTGACGCAGTGGTCGTGGTTGAAGTTGGCGGGGTCGAGGCAGATCAGTTCGGGGTCGGCGTTGCAGCACGGGGGGGCGGTGAAGAAGGCGACAAGGTAGTCGAAGAAGTCCTGCGAGTTGATGCGCGAGTCGGCGTTGAAGTCGGCGGGGCATGGCGGTGGCGGCGGGCCATCGAGATAGGCGATCCAGGCTTCGGTGATGCCTTCGGGGTTGACTCCGTAGCCGCAAATCGCACGGCCATCGGCGGAGATGCCACGGGCCGAACGCAGGTACCATCCCGTCAGGTCCATGCCGTAGTCGTTCGTAAGCACGTCGAAGAGCCGGCGCATGCCGTGCTGGGCGTCCCAGATGAATGCTTCGTCCCTGTTGCCCCCGGGAATCGCGTAGTCAACCGAGGAATCTCCCACAACGACGCATCCGTCATCAGAAACCGCCCGTGCCCAGCTACGGAAAAGACCGCCGGGAAGGTCTCCCAGTCCCAGCATGCCGGTGGCCTCTGTCCAGCGGAATGCCTCGTAGTTGCTCGGTCCGCTCTCGGCAGAGAGACTAATGCCCACGATGACGCTCCCGTCCAGACTCACAGCGGTTGCCTCACCCTGCTCTCCGCCGCCGGGCAGATCTCCAAGAAACCGAGTGCCACCAGCTTTGGTCCAAGAGGCAGCGCCGAACGAAAAGGGCGTATTGGTTCGTCCAATGAGCACCCGTCCATCTCTGGAGACCCCCGAGCCGAAAGTGAACGGAAGCGGAATCCCGACGATCCCCTGTGGGACGGTCCATCGAAACGACCTGGTTCCTGGCAGAACGTCCGTGAATCCGGCGACAACCTCTCCATCGCCTGACACGCCGAGCGCTGTCGTCCCGTCCAGCGCGCCCTGAGCCGGAGGTGGGCCGATCGGAACGATCCCTTCATTGGCTGTCCACCGAAACCCGTAACGAGGAAACTGCTTCGCGTCATAGTCGAAACCGTTTCCCACAACCACCTGACCATCGTTGGAGACAGCCGATGGCTCCGAGCGGTCATCAAAAGGCGCGGGCATGAAGCCGAGAAAGACGATTCCATCCTCGGCGTTCCAACGGAACGCTTGGCCCGAAGACACGCCCACCACCGTCCTGGCGTCACCGGAGATAGCGGTTGCTACCGTGCGCGGTCCGAGAGACTGAAACAAAGGCTCTCCGGCAGACAAACTAGCATTCAACAGACAAACGCCGGTGCAAAAGGCTGAACGTGCATACATACGACCTCCATCAGATCGCGAAAAACGTCTGTACGAACAAGAAGAAGTCAGCGGAGTCGGTCTTGCCGTTGCCGTCAATGTCTGCACGCTCGTCGAAGAACGAGTTCAGGAACGCGACGACGTCTGAATCGGTCACCTCGCCATCGTTGTTCCAATCTGCCGGCGTCGCGAGCGCGCCCGAGGGCAGACCCGTCACCACGAGCGCGAAGTCTGCGTCCCATGACGCCGGACCAGTATCTGGTGTCTCGGGGTTTCCGTCTTCGCCGAGATCAAAGACCTTGACCGTGATCGTCCAGATACCAGCCTGTGGAGACTCTATGTATACGTTCTCGACGACGTTTATCTTGTCTCCGCTGCCGGGTGAAGTAGTCCATGGGCCAGCATCCAATCCCGAGTTGCCGTAGTACGTCACGCCGGAAGGCGACGTCACGCTTAGCGTCAGGTCGTTAATACGATTGACTGAAGACATTGGTACGCCTTCCGGGTCGGCGTACACCATGGTGACCTTGAGCGGCAGAGGTGGGCTCGACTGGACCTGAAAAGACGCCTGAGAAAACACACCAACCAAGTCAGTGGTTTCATTCACGATAAGCATACTGTGTCGCTGGTTGTAGAGAGCGAGAAGGTCCGGGATTCCCCAACCTTGACGCTCACGAGTCATGAGATTTGGCGAACCGAAACTGTACTGATGGGCAGTGTTTATCAACATTGCCCTGGCGGTTGTGGAGTGTGGACGGCTGTCGAATACAGTTGCTGCTCCACCAAATCCGGGGAACACCTTCTCGTGCCACATTTGGAAGAAAAGACCGAAGTGGCCAGCGACGATGGGCGTGGCACCGCTGGTGCCGCGGAAGTAACCTGTATGCGGGTCGGTGTCGCCGAAATGTTCCCCAATAGTGCACTCGATGTTGTCGTAGAAGTGACAGAAGTCCGGCTTGAAGCGACCATCAGGTGCGGGACCGAAGTTCGGCGCGATCGAAGAACCGAAGATTGTACAACACCCCAATCCTGGGTCGCACGTGGTGCAACAGGCGACACATTGACTCAGCGAGCACGGAGGTGGGTAGTGGCTTGATCCGCACGTGTTATCGGCACTACGCGGAATATCGTATCCAACAAAGGCAGGCCACACATCGTCAGTGAGAGACGCAGTATTGTTATGGTGTACGCCTCCGACTGCGACGACGTTCTTGGCCCATGCTTCTTGACGACCGATGTTCGCGCCGGAGTTAGCGATCGAGTTGCAGATGAGCAGGTCCATCCGCCAGACCATGTCGTCGATTTCGGCGGACCGCATCCCGTATTCGAGCACCTCGGGAGTCGTTCCCCAGCTGTTGCTCTGGAAGACGGCTCTGTAATTGATCTCGGTCTGGTAGCCTACAAGCTCTGCCGTGTGATCGAATCGGTAAACGCTCCCACCGAACTGCATAAGCCGGTTCCAGCTCGCGAATATCCCGCCCCCTTCGGTGTCTGACCCATGACCAGCACCTGGAAGCATCCCTGTCGCTGTAGGACGTACGCTGCCATCGCCAAAGACGATGCCATATGTCGCGTTGCCATGAGGGAGATTGAATATCGAGCCCTCTTCCATGCCATGCCTGATCACACGACTGACCGGGGGTGGTCCTGGAACCGTCCATTCGACATGCATGGGATCGAATCGGGAGTCCATCACCTCACCTCGCACGCCTTCTCCAGTGAAACCGCCGTAGGCTGGAAGCGCGAGTGCGGACGCCCCGCCGACCGTCCGGGCGTTGACCATGTCGTCTTCGGCTGGTCCCCAAAATCCTACGTATCCTACTTCGTCCGATTGAATGGCTCGCACTAGAGCGGCCGCGCTCATGGTCGCAGAGACAACTACACCTCGCGGACTGCACTCGTTTAGTTGTCCGCCTGCTTCCGTGATACGCCTACCCAGCGCCGCCTTGCGAGCCGCTGACGGGGCGGGTACGTAGATATCAAAGCGTCGTGGTGGAGGATTGGGATCGGAGCCGCGTGCAAGGCACTCTGATATGACATCTTCGTGAACTTTGTAGGCTGGATGACATGCACCTATCCAGCGGACGCCAGGCTGGTTTCGCACCGCTGTGGCTGAGGCCCTACTCATTTGTACGAGGTAAACGTTTTCAGCGATGTACTTTAGGATCGTTGCGCCGAGCGCGTGCATGTTGAGGCAGTATTCGGAGAGCGGCTGCGTCCATAACTGGACCAGATACAAGTGACACCCACCACCGTTGTAGCCGGTCGCATCGGCAACGCCATCGCCATCTACGTCGTACGCGGGGACATCCCCGGCGCTGAGACCTTCCGGAAGCAGCGGCTCTCCTACTCGCCACGGCTCCAACTCGGGGCTCAATGGGTCTGCTGAGTGGCCATCCGTTCCGGAAACTGGCACGGGATTGAACTCCGCGTAGCGAAGCATCACGCGGTAGTCGATCTCGCCGATCATCACAAAGCCCGCGTCGAAGGCACCGTCGCCGTCGGCGTCGCCGTTGTTCCACGTGCCGTCGCCAGGCTCTTCCGCGCCTTCTGGCGGTGCTATCCCGCCAGCCGGGAATCGGGCTGTTCCTCCGAGCCTAATCGCGCGGTACGGATGCAGCTTCCCGTCTTCGCCCGGAAGATTGTGCAGTTCGTTCCACGGCACGATCGTGGTATCGCGTGCGGGCGGTGTCACGGGTGCCGGGTTGGGGTCATCGGGCGTGGCGGGGCGAGGCACCGTCGCTGCTGGCAGCTGAAACATCCTCGCATCGCGTACTTGGCGGAAGGTACGGTGGAAACGCCGCCGGGGCCGCCGGAACGACCGTCCTCCGGTGCATCGACCGAGAGCGTCCGGACCGTTCTCCCATCGGAACGCTCATCTTGGACCCGCACGCGGGCGGGTTCGGCGGGGCCGGCACCGCCATCGACTTGTGCACTGGCATGCTGCATGTGGATGCTTCCGCCGAACAAACAACCCAAAACGCACACCGATATCGCTCGCCGCGCCGCGACTGTCCTCACCCGACTCATGTGTTCCCCTTATGGAAAGAATGCCCTACCGCCCAGCCGACGCCAAGAAAAGCTGGCCCGCGAGCACGCAGCCAAGCCAGAAGCGCGGATGCCATGTCCTCAGTTACGCCGGGTTATTTGACTCAATTCCCGAATCGCGCGAGCCGCTGGCCCGCGCCCTTACTCGGTGCAAGGTACCAGCAATAGGGGGACGCGCCTATCCCAATTCGTAATTTTGTCGGAATTGTTCTTGCTATCGCCACTCCCTCTTCCTCACCGCCTCAACCACCGCCATCGGTGCGATGTGGTCCAGATACCGCGCCGTCGTGGAAATCGACCGGTGCCCGAGTTGGCGCGAGATGACGAGGATGTCGATCCCTTCCGCACGCAATTGAGCAGCCATCGTGTGGCGGAGGCCGTGGGCGTGGACTCGCTTGAAGATCCCGGCCTTCCGCCCGAGACTCGGCAACAAGCGGCGAAAGTAGGCTGGTGCGATCGCCTCGCCGTGCCTTGTGCAGAAGAGCGGGGCGTGGCCGTCTACGGGCCACGTCGCCCGCACGGCGAGCCAGTCGGCGACCCAGGCCAGGGCGCCGGGGTCGATGCCGACGGTCCGAGCGTACCCCCGCTTGCCGAAGAGAACGCGGATGGTGCCCGACGCCGGGTCCACGTCCTTCGGGCGCAGCAGCAGGGCCTCGGTGATGCGCAGGCCGCTGCGATAGAGGACGGCGAGCAGCGCGGCGTTGCGGACGCCCACACCGGTGTTCAGGTCGCACGCCCCCACGAGCGCCCGCACTTCGCTGTCGCTGAGGACCTCGGGCGGGAAGCGGCGGCGGGGTTTGCGGCGAGGGGGTCGGGCAGGGCGGTGTTCGCACTCAGAAACGTGTGGCTGGCCCGTCCGGTATTGATCGCACGCTGCAGGCCGACGGCACGCGCAACGTGGGGGGCCAGTATCACGGCTGGGACCACCTCGGCCGCGTCGCACGGCACGCCTGGGTCGATGGCAACCTGACCGCCGGCTCCGGCGCGGGCGCCGGCTATCCCACTCGAACGCCGGTCTTCAGCGAGAGTTATCATTACGACCGCGCCTCGAATCGGATCGCGCGATGGGATTCTCGCCCCGGCGGCGGCAGCCCCGGCGGGTGGGCCGACCGCGACTTCAAGTTCGAGTACGACGGCCTGGACCGCCTCAAGGAAGCCAAGCGAGGCGTGTACAACCCCGGCGCGCAGACCATCACCGTCGGCAACGGTTCTCAGCAGTGCGACCTTGACATGCTGGGCAACTGGACAGTCTTCAGGAATGATCTGGATGGGAGCAGCACGTACGCAGGCAGCGAAGTGCAGACGCGCGACCACAACTTCGCCAACGAGATCGACGAGATGGACCGCGATGCGCCGGGCGGCACCGGGGTGACGCTCCCGTTCGCCTACGACGACGCCGGGAACATGACGGAACGCGAGCGGTCGGCGTCGCTCAAGAGCGTGTACGTGCACGACGCCTGGAACCGGCTGGTGAAGGTGCAGAACCAGCCGCTGCCGAGCGGGGGGGCGACGACGCTGTCGGAATACGAATACAACGGCCTGCACTGGCGGACGGTCAAGCGGCACGACACGTCCACGCCCGCCGACGGGCTGGATCAGCAGACGCGGCTGTATTACGACGCGTCGTGGCGGCTCGTTGAGGAACGCGTCGATGAGAACTATGTTTCGAGTTCGGGCATCAACCGCCACATGCAGAACCTGTGGGGGGCCCGGTACATCGATGACTTGGTGGCGCGAAGACGTGATGCGAACATGGACGGCGATTGTTTGGATGCCGGTGATGCAACGGTCTACGCCGTGAGCGACGTACAGTTCAGCGTGGTGGCGATGCTGAACAGTTCCGGCGCGTTGCACGAGCGAGTCGCCTACGACTCGTACGGCGGGGGGGCGCGCCATCACTGGATGGATGATGTTGATGGCGACGGCGACGTGGATTCGACCGACAAGTACACGGCCACGGGCCTGACCACGAGGATTGCCAACGCCACGCCTGGATCAACGGTCTGTCTCCGCATCAGCGTCCACAACAACGGGAACGAGTGCTGCTCGGAGGTCAAGTGCTTCACGCTCCCGATGTGCACCGGGGTCTGGAGCGGATGCCCAGGTGATTTCAACCGGGACGAGTCGGTGAACACGCAGGACTTCTTCGACTTCCTCGCGGCGTTACTGACGGGGTGCCCGTGAGAATCATATGCATGCGAGCACATGTAATGTAGCCTCAAACATTCGCAACGCGACGTGGGATCCGTGCTTCGCGCTGCTGGGCGAGTGCCCGTTGGTGACGTCCGGCGAAGTCTCTGCATGCGCGTACAGATCCACCTCGCTTCGCTCGGCCCGGACGCAGCGCGGAGTCGGAACCAGCCTGTAACGCGCCCAAAGCCGCGAAGGGGAGCCGTCGCCGCGGAAGTCCCGGTGCACGTCGCGGTGGGCTTGGCGGACTACAACCGCGACGGCACGGTCACATCGCAGGACTTCGTCGACTTCCTGGCGTCGTTTTTCAAGGGCTGATCCACGCACGCACGGGGGCCGACGCCTCGCACAGCCCCGGCTCGGGGTACCGAGCCGGGGCTGTTCGCTGCCGTACTTGGAACAGGTTCGACGCCGGGCAACCTGCTTGCTTCCATTCGGTTTCACCTGGTAGCGAACAGGGCGGTGTGGGCGCTGCCCGATCTTACACGTTCTTGCATGTTGTGGGGGATTCCGCAGAACGAAGCGCCGCGTCTTGGATGTCAATGACGGGCACAAACGGGCAGCGGGTGGCGCTGCCTGCGCGCGTTGTGGTTGATGGCGTCGCCCGGGTGGGCGAGGGTGACCCAGTGCAATGCGGTCACCGCGGGCCCATCCTCGCCAATCCCGGCGTAGTCGTTTCCTCAGATCGTGCGTGTGGCTCTCACTGGAGGCCGCGGTGTCGGGTGCGAGATGCACGCGCGTGAACGAAGCCGACGTGCACACCCGCAGTGGGCGGACAGGTGATGTGGTTCCACGAGCCGGCAGTCACGAGCGGTGCATATCGAGCATGCCCGGCGGCACATGAGCGACGCCGCCGGGATCGTCTTGCCGGGGAGCGAGAAAGTAGGTCGCGTCGGGGGTTGCACGTGGACGAGGAATCGGTATAGTTTGGATTTCACGACTGACGCGTGGAAGAGGCGATACCGATGGGGAGCACAGTACCTGGCGCTAACGGTGACGATTCCCCGCAGATCACACTGGCGCTGGAGGCGTGCGCGTCCGGTAACAGCGGCGCGTCGGACGAGTTATTTCGACTGGTGTACGACGGACTGCGACACTTGGCGCGGAACCGCATGAAGGCTGAACGGGCGGGGGACACTCTGCAGCCCACGGCACTTGTTCACGAGGCGTACTTGCGGCTGGTTGGGAGCGGCCCGGTGTCGTGGCAGAGTCGGGGGCACTTTTTCGCGGCGGCCGGGGGAGCCATGCGTCGGATCCTCGTGGAACGGGCCCGATCGCGTGCCCGGCACAAGCGAGGCGGGGACGGGAAGCGTGCGCCGGGCAAAGTTCAACTGTCTGAACTCACGCTCGCGGTCGAGCCCGAACCGGAGAGCATGCTCATGCTCAACGATGCGCTGGAGCGGTTCGAACGGGAGGACCCGCAATCGGCGACGATTGTCCATCTACGTTTTTTCGCGGGCTTGAGCGTGGAGGAGACCGCGGAGGCGCTGGGCGTATCGGCGCGGACGATTGACCGGGACTGGGCATTTGCGCGAGCAAGGCTGCTCTGGCTGATGCGTTCGAACACGCCCTGAGCGAGGATCGGGAGGATGCATGTCGTTGAATCGGGTCAGCCGGATCAAGGACCTATTCGACGAGGCGCTCCGCGCCGACCCGATCGGGCGTGCCGAGCTGCTTGAACGAGCCAGCCGGGCCGAGCCGGATGGAGAAGGAATCGTGGCGGAGGTGCGGGTCCTGCTGGCTGAACTGGAATCAGCGGGGGGATTTCTTGAGGCCGCGCCGGGCGCGGCGGAGGCGCTTGCCCGGACCATCGTGGCCGATGCCGGGATTCAGAGGGGGATCGGTGATTGGATCGGGCCGTATCACCTGCTGGAGCAGATCGGGGAAGGGGGATTCGGGGTGGTGTACTTGGCTGAGCAGGAGCACCCGATCCGCCGGCGCGTCGCGCTGAAGATCATCAAGATGGGGATGGACACGAAGCAGGTGATCAGTCGCTTTGAGCAGGAGCGGCAGGCGCTGGCGCTGATGGATCACCCGAGCATCGCGAAGGTTCTGGATGCTGGCGCGACGGCGACGGGCCGGCCGTTCTTCGTGATGGAACTGGTTCCTGGCGAGCCGGTCACGCAGTTCTGCAACAACCATCGACTGGGCCTGCGTGCGAGGCTGGAACTGTTCTCACGGATCTGCGAGGCCGTTCAGCACGCCCACCAGCGGGGGATCATCCATCGCGACCTCAAACCATCGAACATTCTGGTGTCCCTTGACGACGGGGAGCGTCCGGCGCCCAAGGTGATTGACTTCGGAATCGCCAAGGCGACGGAGTCGCGACTCACGGAACGCACGGTCTTCACTGAAAGCCGACAACTCATCGGCACACCGGAGTACATGAGCCCGGAGCAGGCGGGCCAGGAGAGTGGGGGGGGCATCGACATCGACACCCGGACGGACGTGTATTCGCTGGGGGTGCTGCTGTACGAACTGCTGATCGGGGTGACGCCGTTCGATTCACGGCGCCTGCGTTCGGCGGCGTTTGACGAACTGTGTCGGCTGATTCGTGAGGTAGAACCGCCACGCCCGAGCACGCGGCTGAGCACGATTGAAACGATCGGGGAGATCGCGGCGCAGCGGCAGACCGAGCCGGCGCATCTGCGTTCGGCGGTGCGCGGGGAACTGGACTGGATCGTGATGCGGTGCATCGAGAAGGATCGAACGCGTCGCTACGCGTCGGCCGCGGATCTGGGGCGGGACGTCTGGCGGCATCTGAACCACGAGCCGCTCGAAGCGGGCCCGCCAACGGCGGCGTACCGAGTGCGAAAGTTCATCCGGCGTCATCGGCGCGAGGTAGCGGTCGCGACGGTGCTGCTGGTCACCCTGATCCTCGGGCTCATTGGAACCAGCACCGGCGCGCTGTGGGCGCTTCGTGCTCGCAACGCGGCGGTGAAGTCGGAGCGTCGCGCGCTCAATGCCGCCGAGGCGGAAACAGCCGAACGCAAGCGTGCGGACTCCACGGCCAAGGAGGCCACGGAACTCGCCTATCGGCTGGCGATGGGCCTGGCGGCGGTGGGGAAGGAACAGGGCAGCATTGCCCAGGCGCGGGCGGCGCTGACGGACTCGCCGCCGGAACTCCGCGGGTGGGAATGGTCGCACCTGACCTGGGCGTGCGACCAGACCACGGGCACGCTTGACACGCCGCCGGATACGTCGTTCTTGACACTCTCGGGGGACGCGGCGCGCCTCTTCGCTCTGACTCGCGCCGGCGAGGTGCGAGTCTACAGCACGTCGACGGGAAGCGCCGTCCAGACCTTCCACACGCACTTGTCCGCGGTGTGGAAAAATCAGGGACCGCAGGCGAATCAGGATGGCTCGCGCCTCATCACGTGCCAATCCAGTAGTACCGACGGCTGGAGCGGCCCGGGTGTGACCACGCTCTGGGACGTCGCCTCGGGGCAGCCGGTGTGGTCCGAATCGACGTCGTCGCTGCTCGGGGCGTCGTTCACGAACGGCCGATGGAGGCGTACGCCGGAGGGCGCGGTCCGGGTGGCGCTCGACGGAGAGGAGATTCTCGACCGGGTTGTGTATTCCGGCGAGCGGATCCAGCGGGTCTACGGCCCGATCGGAGACAGCCGATCCGTCCTGCTGTGGCTCGAAGGCACGGGCTGGCTGGTGCTTTGGGACCTGGAATCGCAGCGGGAGATCTCACGGTTCGGGGGCTACACCATTGCGATGCTCCCGGTCGAACCGTGCGGCCTCGTGGCCGCCACGGACGATCGCGTCAATCAGATCGATGCCCGAAGCGGCGTCATCCAGAGACTGCCCGTGCCGATCGCGGATGTTGTATCGATCCGCCAGGTGGGCAAGTACGCCTACGGCATCGAGTCGCGGCAGGGCGTCATCAGGACCTTTGCGTGGCCCACCAACGAACCGCTCTTCAGCGTCGATCTGCCGCTCAACGCAACGGGTTTCACCGTTGACGATCTGGGGCGGATCGCGTACTGCGTGGACCCGCGCGGCGCGACGCACGTCCGCGAGTTCGCCAGTAGTCAACCGTTCACAGTGACGGTGACCAACCGGGGCGGGTACAAGGCGGTGATCTGTCCGAGCGGGCGGCGCAGCGCAATTGTCGGCTGGGGCTCGGTGTGCGTGTTTGACACGCAGACCGGCGAGAATGTCTGGTCGCGCTATCCGAGTCGGGACGCGCTGTACTCCGCTGCTTTTTCGAGCGACGGTCGCTGGCTTGCGGTGGCTGGACGTACGCCGATGCTGACCATTTTCGATGCGGAGCGTGGGGACGTGCGGGGCTCGTTCGCGGTTCCCGGCGGGACGCTGGTCACCAGCCTCGCGTGGTCTCACCGGGGCGATCGACTCCTGGCCGGACTCTGGGACGGGCGCATCATCGAGTATGATCCCGCTTCACCGGATCGTGCCCCTCTGGAGTGGCCCGACCGATCCGCCGCCGCCGTCAGCGAGATTTCATTCAGCGCGGACGATGCCACGGTCCTTGAGATCACTCGGGGGGGCATGCGACTCAAGGACCACTTCGCGACGTGCCCCGGCACCGAACACATGCTCCGTATCCGGCATTCTCTGGGCGACCGGACCGTCACCGGTACGTACACGGCGACGGAGCGAGTGCGTGCGGTGGTCTTCGCGCCCGATCAATCGGCGATCGTGGTTTCGGCCGATCAGGCCCTCGTGCTGATCGACGCCCGGACCGCGCGGGTGATCCGTCGCGCCGAGACGCCGCAGCCCGGGGAGGCGCTTGCGTTTAGCCCGGACGGGTCGCGGTTCGCGGCCGTCGGTTCCGATGACCAACTCCGGATTGTCTCGACGGCGGACATGAAGCTCGTCACGTCGCTCAAGTGCCTGACGTGGTCCGACGGCAGGGCGGTGCGCTTCACGCCCGACGGCCGGACCGTGCTCGTCGCGGACTATGCCTCACCGGTGATCGCGTTTGAGACGGCCAAGAGTGATCAGGCGGAGAGGCGGTTTCTCGTGGCCCTGGCCCGGGCGCATGTCGATCGTGCATTTGTGCAGGGGAGATTTGTCGCGGATCGAGCGCGATCGAGCATCCTGAACGATGTGACGATACCGGAGCCCGTCCGTGCGGTCGCGCTCGATCTGATCGCCGCGAGGGGCGACGATCCGAACCAGATCACTAACGCGACGCTGCTTCACATGCCAAGCGTCCGGTCCGGCCCGGAGTGGCTGGCGCTGATTGAGCAGATGCAGGTCGCCGTGCAGGTGCTGCCGGACGATGTCGGGCTCCGCGTCACACTCGGCATCACCCAACTCCGGGGAGGTCAGCCCGAGCAGGCAGCCGCGACCGCGATGAAGATAGTCGATGCGCTGGACGGCGCCCCGCAGCCACGCCTCGTGCTGGCGTGGGCGATTCTTTCGATGGCGCGCTCCGCGCTGAACGACCCAGAGCGGGCTGGAGCAGCGCTCTCGCAGGCCAACACGGTGCGGGATTCGCTCAAGGACCCGATACCGGCGGATATCGCGGGGTATCTCGCGGAAGCCGGGCATCTCCTGCGGCGTCTCCAGCCTCCAGTCGGAGCGCCGCGTTGAGCCGCGCTCGCCGATACCTCGCGGTCGGACAAATCTGATATCACTGGTGTCAACGGTCCAGCGACCTTTGGAGGTCCGCTGGTGGGGACGTGCCCGTGCGGGGGCCCTTCCCCCTCTGCACGCTCGACTCTTGGCGGCGTTTTTTTTCCCAATCGTGTCGTGCGCTGGAGTCGGTTGGCGCTTAGGTCTTCGACGACCACCGATTCACCCGCAACCAGGCCGGGGCCGAACGGCGCCGGCCAAACCACAAAGGAGCAACCCATGCACAGAGGATCACAACCCGCCATGCTCGTCGCCGTCGTCGGACTCACGGCATCCGCCGCGATCGCCGGGCCGCCGCTTGGTCATGACTTCAATGACGGAAGCACGGCGGGGTGGATGACCAGCGACCCTCTTGCAAGCCCCTTCGGACCGACGTCCTTCGGCGTCATCGACGGGCGCTACACCATCACGAGCGTGAATCTCCCGCCATTGCCGGTGTTTGTCGGAGCGGGGACACTGGTCCAGGACAGCATCAACAACCCGTCGTTGTACACCAACGGGACGGTGCGTGCGACCATCCGCCTGAATAACTCGTCGACGAACGCCTTTCTCGCGATGCGAACCACGCCGCAGGCGACCGTTGGATACAACTTCTTCCTCAACAACGTGCAGAACGCCATCGGGATCGACGACCTGAGCACGCCGGCGCCGAACATTGCGATCGCGCCGTTCCAGTTGGATGACGGCGTGGATTACCGGGTCGAAGCCAAGGCCCTCGGGGACGATCTCTCGATCAAGGTGTGGAAGACGACGGACGCGGAGCCTGATCAACCGCAGGTCATCGTCAACGACTCTAACGCCCGCGCCGACGGGAACGTGGGGTTCGTCGTCTATAACCAGACGAACACACCCGGAGGGCTCTCGGGCGCGTTCGACGATTTCACATTCACTCCCGCGGGGTGGGACCTGATGGACGATTTCGCCACGCGCGGACTGAGCGACTGGTCGCTCGTGGACCTGACCACCTCGGGCGTGGGGCAGGCGTCGGCACAGAACGGCGTGGCGCTCATGTCCACCTCGGCGCCCGTCTCCGGGGTCGAGGCTGTCGGCATCTCGTACAACCCAAGCGCCGAGTCGCCTCTCGCGTACGCCGACGGCACGGTCCGGTTCCTGGCCCGCGCCGGGAACAACCGCTCGGCGCTGGACCCTGTCGCCCGGATGACCGCGGACGGCCTGACCGGGTTGGCGGGCGGTTTCTATCCGACAAACGGGCAGATGTTCCTCGGCGAGTATGTCGGGGACAACACCACGCTCCTCGGGTCGGCGACGATCCCGGTTGCCGGCTTCGAAACGGCCGACTGGTACCTTGAGTTCTCCTTCCACGGCGATCGTCTGTCGCTGAAAGCCTGGCCCTTCGGGACCGCCGAACCAGCGCAGCCGCAGGTCGTGGCCTCCGGCGCCACGATCAGCGCCGCCGGTCTGGTCGGCCTGGGTGTGGAGCGCGTCGGGACGACCGGCCTGATCGAAGCCGCGTGTCTGGACGCCTGGTTCAAGCCCATCTCGTGCCGGGCCGACATCAACGGCGACGGCTCGACCACCTCGCAGGATTTCTTTGATTTCGTCACGGCCTTCTTTGCGGGCAGCGCCGCCGCCGATTTCAACCACGACGGTACGGTGAACTCCCAGGACTTCTTCGACTTCCTCGCCGTGTTCTTTGCAGGGTGCGACTGATTCGCATCGCGCGGTCAACCTCCGGATGTCCCTTTCCTACAGGAAGAACACCAATGTTCTCGATCAAGCATCCCGTGACGGCGATACTCACCGTATCCCTGCTCGCGCTGACGGGTCCCACCGCCGCCGCCCAGCCGACTCAGAGCGGCCAACTCGTCATCTGGGGTAATGACTTGTACAACCAACTCGAGATACCCGTGCTCCCCCCTGGTCTGAACTACACGCAGGTGGATTGGGGTTACTACTGCGGGCTGGCTCTGCGATCTGATGGTCAGGTCGTCGGATGGGGGGCTGATCTGAACGGCGACCTCAACGCAGTTCCGCCCCTTCCGTCCGGCGTGACGTACACGGCTGTGAGCGGCACCGGCGGCACCCACTACCTCGCCCTGCGTTCGGACGGCCAAGTTGTTCACTGGGGTTCCGTGGGACCATTTCCCGTCCCGTCGCTGCCGCCGGGCGAGGTGTACACATCCGTTGCGGGGATGTACTCCGTCGGGATGGCGCTTCGGTCGGATGGGCAGATCGCCGTGTGGGGCTCGGGCGCTTCCCAGTTGCAGGCTCCGGCTCTTCCTCCGGGGGTTGCCTATACCGCGCTCGCGGGCGGAAACTTTCATGCGCTCGCGCTCCGGTCCGATGGGCAGGTCGTGGCGTGGGGGACCGACTCATCGGGGCAGACGGATGTTCCCCCATTGCCGGGAGGGACGATCTACATGCTGATTGCTGCCGGCGATTTCCACAGCGCGGCGCTGCGCTCCGATGGGGAGATCATCGTCTGGGGCGGCGTGGAGCAGCCGTTGCCCACGCCGGCCCCGCCCGGGCAGAGTTACACGGCGATCAGTGCCGGTCGCGGCGTGACGCTCGCGCTGCGATCGGATGGCGCGGTTCTCGCGTGGGGTTCTAACTTCGCCGGCGAGCTCGAGGTGCCGCCGCCGGAGTCCGGACTCACCTACACGGCCGTGGCGGCGGGGACCTACGTGTGTGCCGCTCGACTGTCAGATGGCCGCTTCATCACGTGGGGAAGCGACCCGTACCGCGTGCGCCGCGGCCCGACCTCGACGCCGGGCGCGGCCTACCGCGCCGTCAGCCTCGCCTCGGGAAGTTTCATTCCATCGACCCGTGGGATGGCACTCCGATCCGATGGGGGGATTGACGCATGGGGCGCGCCGACGGGACTTGAGGTCCCCCCTCTGCCCCCCGGCGCCGAGTATCGCTCCGTCGTGACGACGCCGATACAGACGCTTCTGCTGCGGTCGGACGGCGAGGTCGTCGAACTCGGCGGTTTTTTCGACGTTCCTCCGCTCCCACCGGGGCTGACGTACACCTCAGTTGCAGCGCACGGTTACAGAAGTGCATTCTGCTGTGAAGAGCACTCTGTAAGCCTTGCGGTTCGCTCCGACGGACAACTGCTGGCCTGGGGGACCGAACCGGGACAACTCGACGTTCCCGGGCTTCGGCCCGGTGTGACGTACACTGCTGCCGCGGCGGGAATCGAACATTGCATTGCTCTCCGATCGGACGGGCAGATCGCCGCATGGGGCGTGTCGGATGAGCAGTCGCTGGTTCCCCCGCTCCCGCCGGGGACGACGTACACCGCGGTCGCGACGGCGGGGTATGCCAATACCTCCCTCCGCTCTGACGGACAGATCGTCCGATGGTTCGCCGCCGGGTACGAAGGAAGCCCCGCCGCGGCGCCCCCTCTTCCACAGGGCCTGCGTTACACCGGCATCACGGCGGGTTTACTGGCGCTGCGCTCCGATGGGCGCGCGATCGCGTGGGACTATCTCGGGAACGAGGTAGGTGTCCCGTCCCTGCCGCCCGGGTACCGCTTCACAGCCGTCTTCACCGACAATGTCATCGTGGGTGGCGGGATCGCCGCACCTGCGTGTGAGGCCGACTGGAACAATGACGGTTCCATCAACTCCCAGGACTTCTTCGATTTCCTCGCCGCGTTGTTCGCCGTTCAGCCCGCGGCCGACTTCAACCACGACGGCTCCATCAACTCCCAGGACTTCTTCGACTTCCTCGCGGCCTTCCTTGTCGGATGCCCGTGATCAACGTCAACACTTCAACCTCAACCACCGAGACAGCCCATGAATCTCCGCACACTGCACTTCATCGTTGCTCTATGCCTTCTAATTCTTCCTTCCGGGCTTGCGACCCAAACCCTCGCCCAGACGCCGCAGTGGCGGCTTCGAGATCAGACAGTGCAGCCCAGTTTCAGTTCGAACCACGCCATGTCGTACGACTCGGACCGCGAGCGCGTCGTCCTCTTCCGCTCCGCCGGAACGGGGTTCGGTTCGGAAACCTGGGAGTGGGATGGCACGGCCTGGGCACGCCGATCAACCTCGGGACCCAGCGAGCGTACGTACGCCAAGATGTGTTACGACTCGGCCCGGGGTCGCACGGTCCTGTTCGGCGGCACCTCCGGGAGCGGCGAGACGTGGGAGTGGGACGGCACTTCCTGGTCCCTGCGCAGCACGAGCGGGCCGACCCGTTACTTCCACGCGATGGCCTTCGACGCCGTACGCGCACGGACCGTGATCCACGGTGGATTCAACGGTGCGCGACTTGCCGACACCTGGGAGTGGGATGGGTCGACGTGGACTCAGGTTGCCACCACCGGCCCGGGGCTGCGCCAGCAGCACATGATGACGTTCGATGCCGCGCGTGCACGCGTCGTGCTCTTCGGCGGGTATGGGGCGACGAACACAGCCATGGGCGACCTCTGGGAGTGGGACGGCTCCGAATGGTCGCTTCTGAATGATTCGGGTCCACTCGCTTCCGACTCTGCGCTCGTGGCCGATTCCGTCCGCCAGCGCCTGGTTCTTTTCAGCGGCTGGCCGTCACCCGGGCTGACGTGGGAGTGGGACGGCTCCGCGTGGGCGCAAGTCGCCGACGCGGGCCCACCGCCGAGGATCAATCACGCCATGGCCTTCGACGAAGCGCGCGGCGAAGCCGTGCTCTTTGGTGGCTTCTCAGCCACCGACTTCGGGGGCTACACCGACACGTGGGCCTGGAACGGAACACAGTGGACTCGCAAGCCTCTGGGTCCGTACTCCTTCTTCGTCGCCATGGCCTTTGACGCCGCGCGCAACCGAACACTTACGGTCAGTAATCTCAGTTCGCAGGGTCCAACCGAGACGTGGGAATGGGACGGTTCTCAATGGCACTTCGCCACGGCGACTGGTCCTCGCGCACGAGCCAACGCCGCGTTGGCGTTCAACCCGGTGGATGGACGCGCCCTGTACTTCGGCGGTCGCGTGTACTCCTTTCTGGACTACTTCTACTTCGACGATACATGGGAGTGGGACGGCGTCTCCTGGAGCCGACTCGACATCGCCGGGCCGTCAGAGCGTGCCGGCGCCGCGATGGCATACGACGCCGATCGCGGACGCTTCGTGCTCTTCGGCGGGGCCGCCTCGGAGGACATCCTAACCGGCGAGACATGGGAGTGGGACGGCGCCCAGTGGGCGCTCGTGTCCGACGCAGGCCCTTCAAGCCGCGAAGGCGCGTCGATGATCTACGACCCGGTACGCCAGCGCATCCTCCTGTTCGGCGGTCAGTCGAATCCCCAGTTCCCAACCTACCACAACGACACGTGGGAATGGGACGGAGTCACGTGGACCCAGGCCGCCTCCGCCGGGCCCTCGCCACGCTCCTACGCCACCATGTGGCGCGACCCTGCCCGCGGGCGCACGTTCCTGCTTGGTGGGGCGCAGGGCCAGACTGACACATGGGAGTGGAGCGGCTCGATGTGGACGGAGGTCGCCTACCCGCCTGCTCCATTCTCCATTGCCGGCGCCGCGTTCGACTCAGCCCGCGGACAACTCGTGGCCTTCGGGAACTCCTCGCAAACTTGGGAGTTCGGCATCGAGTGCCCGGCTGATTTCAATCGCGACTCAATGGTGACTTCCCAGGACTTCTTCGATTTCCTCGCCGCGTTGTTCGCCGTTCAGCCCACGGCCGACTTCAACCACGACGGCTCCATCAACTCCCAGGACTTCTTCGACTTCATCGGAGCGTTCTTCGCGGGGTGCCTGTAGCCCTGCTGCAGAATGGCGCGCGACCTCCTTGACCCCCGTGAGGTTCCGCCTCGCGGGGGTTTTGCCTCCCCCGCGTCACGCCGCCGCCCCCTCGTCCAGTTTCTTCGGAAATCGTGGCGTTGGCGCGGCGAGTCCGGCGCTTAGTCCTGAGGCATCTGTCGTCTCGATGCCCGGCACGTTCCGCCCGATCAGGCCCCTCACACCGGAGCAACCCATGCACGCTGTTTCGCGGATGGTCTCTTTCGCTTCACTTGTCTCGCTTGCTGCCTCCGCGGCGATGGGCCAGTGCCCCGACCCTCGCTATACCCCCGGCCAGTTCATCGTCCCGTGGGGCGGCACGCCTATATACGTCCTCGACACGCGAGACATCAACGGCGACCGGATCCTCGACGTCCTCGCCGCCCGGCTCAGTGAAGAGAACTTTCACTGGACCAACCACGTGCTGCTGAGCAACGGCGACGGCTCGTTCACCCAGACCCACTTCGAAGAGGCAAGCAGGCGTCGCTTCCCTTGCCTGGGAGATCTGGACCTTGACGGCTTCCCGGATCTGGTCGTCTGCCGCGAAGGTATCTGGCCTGCACGCCCGACGATAGAAGTCCACTTCAACGATCGCACCGGGCATTTCGGCGCTCCGATCGTTTACCAGACGGATGTCAATTATTGGTTCCTCGATAACCCCTCCTGCATCGACCTCGACGCCGACGGGTTGCCGGATCTCGTCTATTACGTCAACGGCTCGATGCGAACGCGCCTCAACCTCGGAGCCGGAGTGCTCGGAGACGAACGCCCGAGCACCGTGAGCGCCGGGTATGCCGTGCCGCTGCTGGTCGACCTGACGGGCGACGTGATCCCGGAGGTTGTCCTCACCGGCCCGCAGGGTCTGGAATACAGGACGGACGACGCGGGCTCGGGCGACTATTCCACCTCGCACCCCGTGTCGTCAATTCCAGTCTTCGACGTGACCGCCATCGACGTCGACAACGACGGCGACCTCGACCTCACCACCGCCGAGTATCGGAGCGACGGGGGCTTCTACTACACGTACCTCAACGACGGCGGCGCCTTTACCGCCGCGCCCGTCCTCGCTGTACCGCTCGGCGATTTCAGGGAGTATCGCACCTACGTTGATTTCGATGCGGACAACGACCCGGACATGGTCGTTGGGATGCCTTCGGAGAACGAACGGATCATCCGATACCGCAACCTGGGCAACGGCACGTTTGAGCGACTCGCTGACCTTCCGGCGTTCCAGCCCTGGTGGATACAGGTGGCGGACATCAACGCCGACGGCATCTCCGACCTCGCCTGGCGCATGAGTTACATCATCGTCAACGGCGAGCAGCACGGCGGACTGGTCACCATGCTGGGGCAAGGCGACGGCGACTTTGAGCCCCAGCAGTTCCATCTCACCCAGGCCGAGGACGCCGTCTATTTCAATCAACTGCACATGGTCGATGTCACCGGCGATCACGCCCCCGACGCCCTGATGACCTCCTACTTCTTTGGCGGCGGCGCCGGCGACGGCCTGGGCGGGCTCTACGCCATGACCGCATTCTGTCGCTGCCCCGGCGACTTCAACGCCGATGCCTTCGTCAACTCGCAGGACTTCTTCGATTTCCTCGCCGCGTTGTTCGCCCTTCAGCCCGCCGCGGACGTCAACGCCGACGGCGTGGTGAACTCCCAGGACTTCTTCGATTTTCTCGCTGCGTTCTTCGCCGGGTGCGCGTGATCGCCCGGTGCCTGTACGAGGAGATGGCTCATGTGCAAGAGTGTTCTGACGACGGGGGTGACTGTTGCTTTTCTCTGGAGCGTCCCGACCATGAGTCTGTGCCAGTGCCAAGACCCGGCGTTTGGCGCGGCCGACTCGGTGCTGCCCTTCGGAGCCAGGCCCACACTCAGGAGCATCGCGGACGTCAACAGAGACGGCTTCCCGGACCTGCTTGTCCTGCGCACCTGGGGCACCACGCCCGGCAATTCGCTGCACCTGCTGACGGGCCGGGGCGATGGCTCCTTTGACGAGTTGCTCACCTTCACCGACGAGTCGCCTCTGCACGGCGCTTTGGCCGACATGAACGGTGACGGCTTCCCGGATCTCGTGATGATCCAGAGCGCGTCCCGGATCACCATCCGCCTCAACGATGGCGGTGGACACTTTGACCATCCGCTGGAGTACGACGCTTCCGGGGACTGGATCAGCGCGCTCTACGTCGCCGACATCAACGCCGACGGCCTGCCCGATGTGCTCTACGAGCCGGTGTTCGAGGCGCTGCGCGTCCGGATGAACACGGGGGGTGGAGTCCTGGGGCCTGAGATAGCGACCGGGATCTACCCCGCCGAGCAGCCCGTTCTTCTTCACGACCTCACCGGCGACGGACGGCCCGAGATCGTCTTCAACAACGTCGGTGCGGACGAAGTGCGGTACTTCTCCGATGATGGCTCAGGACACTTTGCCGCCGAGCAACTTCTCTTGCCGTACTCCGTCGCCTCACTAGACTTCCTTGATGTGGACGGCGGCGGGTCGCTCGACCTGACGTTCGGGCAGTTTGTCGGCGGAAACATCCGGCATCAGACCTGGCTCAACGACGGGAGCGGCCACTTCGCGGTCGCCGCGTCGATCGTGACCCCCTTCGCCAGCAGTTCCGCCTACGCCGACCTCGATGGAGACAGCGACCTCGACCTGATCCTGTGCCACTCCGGCGTCGCGGCGGTCTACCGCAACACCGGCGGCGCGGCCTTCTCCGCTCCCATGATGTTCGCCTTCCCCGGAGACACTGCGTGCTTCGCCGTGGACCAGAACGGCGACGGGAATATCGACCTGGTCGGGTTCCGCGCCGGCGGATTCTCCGCCGGTGACGTCGTGCTGCTCCCGGGGGCGGGCAACGGCGACTTCGGCTCGGCTTCCTCGCACGTCTGCCAGGCCACGCCCAACGCGCGGATCGCGGCCCTGGCGGACCTTAACAACGACGGGCTGCACGACGTGATCGTGAACACGCTCTCCTTTGGTCCGGTTTCTGTCGCCGGTGAACTCAAGAGCATGACCGCCCGGTGCCCCTGCCCCGCCGAGTTCAACCACGACGGCGCGGTGAACACGCAGGACTTCTTCGACTTCCTCGCCGCGTTGTTCACACTGCAGCCCGCCGCGGATGTGAACCGCGATGGCGTGGTAAACTCGCAGGACTTCTTCGATTATCTCGGTGCGTTCTTCGCCGGGTGTCCGTGACCACTGGCGAGCCCCCCCGCGAGGGTCGCCGTGTTCATCGGGCGGCATCTGCGGTCTGACTGTCAACGAGCACGCCTGACAAGGAGGGTCCCCATGCGTCGTGGATCCCCGGTCCGACACGCGTTTACGCTCATCGAACTGCTGCTCGTCATCGCGATCATTGCGCTGCTTGTTTCGATTCTCTTGCCGGCCCTGCGCGCTGCCCGAGAGTCGGGGCGCGCCACGCAGTGCCTCTCCAACTCCCGATCCCTCGCGCAGGCCATGACGCTGTACTCGGGCGACTTCAAGGACGCACTTGTAAGTTCCTGGACGGACTCGCGCCTGCACCCGAGCAGTTGGGTCGATTGGCCTCGCTCGGAAACGGGGTCCTACCTCTCCACCGCCCAACTGAACGCCGCCACCACCGTCGATTCCCACATCCGGGGCGTGCAGGCCGGGGCGCTCTTTCCGTTCGCGGAAGACTGGCGTGCCTATCACTGCCCTACCGATGCGCGAGACCGATACCGAACCAACGCCGGCGCCAACCTCGCCTGGGTCACGTACTCCATGCCGAACTTTCTCTTCGGTGACGACTCCTGGGAGGACCAGATCGGCGGAGGACGCCGCACCGTGCGGCGCCTGAGTCAGTTGTGGCGGCCTGCTGACACGTTCGCGTTCCTTGAAGAGGCGGACCCGCGGGGCCTCAACATGGGCTCGTGGATCATGCGGCTGGACATTCCGCAGTGGATCGACCCGCTCACGGTGTGGCACGACGACGCGGCGAACGTCGGCTTCGGCGATGGACATGCCGCCGGACGCAAATGGCAGGACCGCCGAACCGTCCGCATGAGCCGCGACCAGCAGTTCTACGCCGATGCGTCCAACAACCCTGATTATCGGTGGCTCCGCGAACGATGGTGGAACCCCTAGCCCGCGGGCGATCGGTAACCGCGCTCGCGCCGGCTGCTCCGGCAACCGCCGACGTGGCCCCTCTTGCGGGGTTTCGCGCCGACGCCAGGCGGAAGACCCCACCACAACGGGCCAGCACATGTGACTCGCCACATTAAATCCGTGGCGGGTCGTGCTGCTGGATTAAAAACCTGCGTGCGTGTACGCCGGCGATGAGCGCGACATGAGAGCAATGTCACGCGAGTTCATGCGCGATGGGCGCCGTCATAAGTCGGTATTAACGGGTGCTTCATGCGACCGACCGGGCAGGCGACCATAGTCGTGGTCACTTCCCGAGGAGCACCGCGAATGAACCTGAAAGATCTTGACTCCGTCTATCTCGATCAGTTGAAGGACATCCACAGCGTCGAGAAGCAGTTGACCGCGGCTCTTCCACGGCTCGGCGAAGCCGCGGAGAACAGCGATCTGAAGGAGGCCTTCACGAAGCATCTTGGTGAGACACAAGAACACCTGCGCTTGATCGAGGCCCTGTTGACGGGAATGTCCACCGCGGTCGGAAAAAAGAAGTGCAAGGGGATCGCGGGGATCATCGCCGAGGCGGACGAAGTCAGCAAAGCGAGCGGGGACGGGGCGTCGAAGGACGCGGCCCTCATCGCGGCGGCGCAGCGAGCCGAGCATTATGAAATCGCCGCGTACGGGACGGCGGCGGCCTTGGCGCGCAAGCTCGGCAAGTCAAACGATCAAGCGGTGCTCGACCGCATTCTCGAAGAAGAAAAGCAGGTGGATCGCACGCTTTCACGCCTCGCAACGGGCGAGGTGAATCCACTCGCGCACGAGTCGGAGACTGCCGCAGGGGCAGCCGCCGGCTCGACAGTTCACAGGAGACTCTCTATGGGAAATCGACGCGACTACGACGACTATGACTCCGGCGGGAGAGGCGGCTACGAGGGCCGCTCGGAGGGCGGACGGCGTTCCTCCTCCATGCAGGAACGAGACGAGTACGGCCAGTTCACCGGCTCCGGCGGCGGCGGCTCTCGATATCGAAGCGAGAACGACGGCGGGTACGGTGGGGACGGCCGGTACCGCAGCGACAACTACGGCGGCGGACGCGGAGGGTATGAGGGGCGCTCCGAGGGCGGGTATCGCTCATCCTCCATGCAAGACCGTGATGAGTACGGCCAGTTCGCGGGGTACCGCGGCGGGGGCGGTTCCCGATCTCGCTACGAAGACGACGACGACCGTGGCTCGTACGGCTCGTCGTCACGCGGCACCAGCCAGTATCGCGACAGAGGCGGCAACGACGGCGGCTCGTACGGCGGCGGGCGGGGCGACTACTCGGATTCCGCCGGTCGTCAGTACTCCCGAGAGTCGTGGGAGCGCGCGCAGGAGGGACGTTCGCTGGGCGGGCAGCATTCTCACGGGGGTCGCTCCTCTCGCGGCGACTACGACGATTCAGATTACGGCGGGGGCGGTGGTCGGTCCTTTTCCTCCAGGTCTTCAAGATACTCCAGTGACGACGGCGACTATATGGACTCCGCCGGCCGTCACTACAGCCGCGAATCGTGGGAACGCGCTCAGGAGGGCCGGTCGCTCGGCGGCCAGCACTCCCACGGCGGGCGTCGATAGCGCCCGGTCCGACGCGGTGATCTCCATCAAGAACGCCTCGTATCGGTGGGGTGATGATGTCGACGTGCGCCGTATGGTTCGACGACCAGCGGCGCACGTCGATCTCGGGGGAGGGGATGAGTCGGGCCCACGGAAGCGCAAGAGTCGTACGCACACTGCGCCGATCCCGGCCGTGGGGCGCGGGGCCACACGACGCCCGACCGTATGAACATACAAGAACAAGCACGTACGACACCGAACCCGTTCCAGCGACGAGACTGGGCCGTGCAGCGTGTCTCGCTTGTCGTGTCGGTCTTGGTGCTTGCCGGAGCCGCGCTGGGCATCTTCGGAGAAGGCCCGATCAGCCGGCGACACCTCGCCGTGGACGGCGCGCGTATTGAGTTTGAGCAATTCCAGAGGCAGTACCGCGCTGCGACCATTCGCATCGAACTTTCGGAGAACAGCCCGGCGGACTTCGCCATCGAGTTGTCTGGGTCGATCTGCGCTCGGTCGGAGTTCGTGTCGGTCAGTCCGCGGCCCGTTCGACAGGAAACACGCGCCAACGGGATGCGGCTGGTGTTCGCCTCGACCAGCGAAGCCGCGGGCAGGCTCGTGCTGCTTCGCATGAAGCCGGAGGCGGCGGGCGCGTTGAGCGGTACGCTGACCGTGGCGGGGCACAGCGTCCCGATCGGCGTGTTCGTCTGGCCGTGACGGGAGCGACACATGGACATGCTGCTGCGCGCCGTCGTGATGTATGTGCTGGTATGGAGCCTCTTCCGACTTTCCGGCCGACGGACGATGTCGGAGATGACCACATTCGATTTCGTTCTGCTGCTGATCATCGGCGAGGCGGTGCAGCAGGCGCTGCTCGGCGAGGATTACTCTCTGACCAACGCGGCGGTGGTGGTGCTGACACTGATCACGCTCGACCGGTTTGTCACCATCCTGCGGGCCCGGTCGCGGCACTTCGAGCGGATCGTCGAGGGAGAGCCGCTCCTGATCATGGCTAACGGCGTGCTGATGACCGAATCCATGCGCCGCGAGCGCATCAACGAAAGCGATATCCTGCACGCCGCCCGACAGGCCCACGGGATCGACTCGCTTCACCAGATCGCGCACGTCATCCTCGAACCCAGCGGCGACATGTCCGTCATCCCGAAGCGGTCGGCGCCGTGATGGGAGATGTCGGTGCGTGCGGCGCCGATGATCGCCGATGGAAGGAGAACGCCGCGTGTACCTCGGGCGGCAACAGGGCCGTTCCGGCGATCACGTCGCACAGCAGCATGGACGCGGTCGCGGCGCACGTGATGCCGTTGCCGCCGAATCCAAGTGCAAACAGATATCGCGGCGATCTCAACGAGCCCACATAGCCGATCCCGTCGGGAGTCGAGGCGAAGGTGCCCGTCCACGAAAAGGCCGTCGCGGGCCGCAGGTCCGGAAAATACAGGCGGACACGGTGGAGCAGGGAGCGGGCCTTGGCGGGCAGGAGCGAGTCGCGCGTCGGCGCGTCGACAAACGGTTCGTCGCCGCCGCCCACCATGAGGCGAGTGCCCGCGGAGCGCGCGTAGAAGTACGTCTTCGCGCGCTGCCAGCAGAGAAACGGACGCGGCGCGCGGGGCAGCGGCTCGGTGACAAGCGCATAGCTGGACGCGAGCGTCACCAGGCCGGGCGGCAACCGCGGCGCCGCTTCATACCCCGAGGCATCGACGACATAGGCGGATGAAATGCATGGGCCGGCCTCGGTGCGCGCGATGCAGCCCGAGCAGGAGACGTCGATATCGGTCACCCTGGTGCGGTCAAAGAGGCGGGTTCCCAGCAAGAGCGCGGCGCGCAACAGCGCATGGGACAGTTCGAAGGGATCGACGAGCGCGGCTTGCCGCGAGACCAGACCGCCGCGCGCCGCTAGGCCAAAGCGGCGCCGAAGATGCGCCGAGGTTGACCGAACAACGCGGATGCCAACGGCGGATCGTGCGACAAACTCGCGTTCGAGTTGGTGATCCGCTCTCGGCGTCGTCGCGAACAGCACCGAAGGCGCTGCGATCAGGGGCACCTCGAGCTGCTGAGCACGGCGGCGCAGGCACTCCAGCGCTGCGAGCCCCGCCCCGTACGCGGCCCGGGCAATCGCGGAGCCCACGCTCGATTCGAGCCGGTACAGCGGCGCGTCGAGTTCATACGTCAGGAGGGCCGTGCTGGCCATGGTTGACCCGGTGCACAGGTCGCGCCGATCAACCACGATCACACGGAGCCCGCGTTCCGCCAATGCCAGCGCGACCAGCGACCCGGTGATCCCGCTCCCAATCACGAGCACGTCGGCCGTGGCATCCTTGGTGAGCGGCGGGGCGACCGAGCGAATCCCAGCCCGAAGGAGCCAGAATGGGGCGCCGCCGAGCAGGTCCATCTCGTGCTCCGTGGTGCAGGCAGTGTTCCGCATCCCCGAAGCGGATCATGGGAACTCAATCATCGCCGGTCATGGCAGGCGGATGAGGCCGCGGTGAATCGAGGCTCATCCTGCCGGGATTGGAGGCCGAGAGTGTCTCTGCGCCACGCGCCCTGCTGAGGCGTCACGGACATCCGGCGAAGAACGCCGCGATGAAGTCAAAGAAGTCCTGCGAGTTGGCGATTCCGTCGCGGTTGAAATCGCGGTGCGAGCAAGGCGGGGGCGAGGGCGCGAAGAAGCACGCGAGGAAGTCGAAGAAGTCCTGCGACGTCACCATGCCGTCGCAGTTGATGTCGGGTGCGCATACGGCGAGCGAGGCGGAGTTGGAAGTGATCACCCCGCAGTCCCCGTTCACGCGGCAGGCGTATTGACCCTCATCGATCCTGAAGACATCGGTGAGCAGAAGCGTGCGCGTGGTCGCGCCGGCGATGACCGAGCCGGTGCCGGTGGGACCGTCGGTGAGGGGCACACCGTCCTTCAGCCAGCGGTACGTCACGGCCGTCCCGTAGCGGACGCGGACGTCGAACGTCGCGGTCCCACGCCGGCAGGCGCGCCGGTCGGTAGGCCCGCGGCAGATCGTGGGACAGGGCAGTTCGTGAATCGGCGTGTACTCCTCGGCATCGGCCGGAACGGTCGCGGGCGGATTCGGGTAGATGTTGTCGTCGATCACGACGCCCTTGTACTGCGGTCCGATGATGTACGGGTATTCGGGGTTGGCCGAAGCGTCGAGCGTGGTGAAGTAGGCGTATGTTCCCGCGGGGAACTCGGGTGTGACGCAATGCCGGCCGTTATGCCGATCAAGCCGTCCGGGCCCGCCGACGAAGTCAAAGTCCTCGATGAAGGATCCGAGCGGGTAATCGACTTCGCTTGGTCCGCCGGTGCGCATGTGGCGGAGGTCGTATCCAGAGCGCATGCGGACGACCACGCTCATCGCATCGTCCGGATCTGAGTAGGCGTAGGGCCCGTAGATGGGGAAGCCGTCGAAGGCGAAACCCAGAAGGGGCGAGTGGCACCCGCCGTCGTCGCCGAGTTGCGCTCGTAGACCAATGGGGGAGCAGTGGTGGTGATAAATGCCGCTCAGCACGGTGGGGCAGGCTGGCCCCGCGGGCCGGCAGCATGGCCCCTCGGGGGGACATTCGATGGCCGGGTTGTTTTCGGTCGGATGGCCCATGGCGTCATCGAAGTTGTCAACCTCCAGCACACATGCGTTCTGGTGCCAGTCGGGCCAACCGGTGGGCGAGTTCCCATCGGCCGCGCTAAACACCGCGACGCCGTTGACCCAGATGCCGATCGGCCCAAGGCCCACGTCTTCCTGCATGACTGCCTCGACGGGTGACCGCGGGATGCGCCTGAGATGGCACTGTGCCTGGGGAACGTTGATAAATGGGGGCATCCCCGATGGCGGATTCCAGTCGCCGATGGTGTAGCCCGGAATGCTCTCGGCATTGACGTACACGTCGGCCGCGGTGAACCGCAGGCGGGTGACGTCGGCGAGAATCGCGTTGACCTGGTTGTCGATGCACACCGTGTTGCCGCTTCCGACTCGCCCGCTGGAGTTGTATACCCACAGGTCCAAGAGCGGATCCGGCTGAGCCAGTGCGACCGAACAGGGAAGCGCCAGCATGGCGAACGACGCAGCGGAATAATTCACGGCGGTCTCCTGGTCATGGACAGGTGAAAGTCTTTCGGGGTGTGTGACGAATCCGCGGAGCGCCGGTCAGGGCGCACCGCGGGGCAAGGGGCTCAGTTGCATCCGGGCGGAGGCATGAAGAAGCAGCCGAGGAAATCAAAGAAGTCCTGGCTGTTGGTCGCGCCGTCGCTATTAATGTCGGCGTTGCCGGAGAAGAAGGCGCCAAGGAAGTCAAAGAAATCCTGGCTGTTGATGTCCCCGTCGTGGTTCCAGTCGCATGGGCACGCCGGAGGCGGCGGGATGAAGACGACCGATTCACTTGTCAGCAGCACGCTCCCGAACTGAGCGCCGTCAACAGGAGCGAACCGCAGTTGAAGATCGCGGCCGCGCACCGCCGTCGGCGGCTGGACCTCGGACATGAACGCGACACGGTCGGCGACGAACGTCTGGCCATTGGAAAGGCGCGTGTGGATCGTGCCGGGCGGGAAGTCAAAGGCGCAGTAGGTCCAAGGAACCCAGAAGCCCGCGGCGCCGACGGGAGGGACCATGGACCGGATGTCCGGACCCTGCAGTCCCGCGACGGAGCCGACGAGTTGCCCGCCGTTGAAGAACATCACAACGTAGGTCGGCGAGCCGAAGAACGAGAAATCCGGCTCGAAGGTGGCGGTTCCAGCCATGTCGATCACGCCGGCGATCTCGGAGAGGATCTCGCCGTCCTGCGCGCCATAGTCGCCTCGGGCGCCGAGTCGGAACTGGGCGCCGGGCATCAGGATGCTGGTCTGGAAGGTCGTCTCGATTCGAGCGACCGGACGGTTCGCGATGGGGTCGGGATCGACCCGCACGCCGTCAAGGCCGGAGGCCCCGATGTTCGAGACGAGGTACCCTGTTTCGATCACGCTTCCCGAGGCGTTGCCGAGCGAGCGATGCCCGTTGCCGAATGCCAGCAGGGAGGGCTTGTTGAACAGTACCGGAGCGGCGAGGCTCATGGCGTTGTTCTGCATGAGCACTTCCATGTGGTGCACGCCGGTGCCCTGGGGGACATAGTTGGTGACTTCGATGACGATAGTGTCGCCGATGTGGGTTGCCCCGCCGGACAACTGGATAAGGACGTCGCCTCCGAGTTCAAGGGTAGAGAAGTGGGCGTTCTGGGCGAGGCAGTCGCCGGGCTGGGTCGGGCAGAAGAAGTCCCAAGGATCGAAGATAATGATGGGCGGGAAGGTGTTGGGGTCAAAGGTCTGCATCAGCACTTCCTGACCGTCGTCGAGGATGCGGATGATGCCCTGTGCGCCGTTCAGGCGCGAGACGTCCGCGGTGAGGATGAAGTCGGAGCCGGTAGAGGTGAGGGTGCGGGAGAGTCGGTAATCCCCCGACGGCGCGCCCGGCTGGTCATAAGTTCGGAACTCGACGGAAGATCCGGCCCCCAGCAGCGCGGGGGAAGGAAGAAGGACGTCGAGCACGGCTCCGCCACTGGTTCCGGTGCCGATGGCCAGCGACGCACCCGGAGAGGGGCCCACGTCCGAGAGGACGACCCGGCCGTCGTCGATGGCGGTCAGGCGGCCCGTGCCGGCCAGACTGTGGGAGGAGCCGCCAAAGACGAAGGGGGGTTCCCAGATCAAAAACCCGATATCGTTCGGCCTGGAATCGATGACGTCGTTGACGTTGAAGCTCGCGTATCCCGAGACGAACACATCGGCGGCCGGAACGATGCTGTTGCTGATGCTGAACTGGCCGAGGTTGATGTTGCGGGCGATGACCCGGATCTCGTCAGCCAGCACCGCTGGATTCTGGTCAAGTTGCACCATCGAATCCGGATCGAATCCGAGGGAGGCGATGTGGTCGAGATTGCTCACGACGCATGGCCGCCAGATGCACCCGCGGCGGATGATGATGATGTCGCCCGGATCGAGGATCGGTCCGGGCCGCGTAACGGAACTGACGACCGCGCCATTGAGCATGGCCTGAACTTCGAGCATGGTGGGCTGGAGCGGCGCGTAGTTGCCGTAGAGCGTGAACTGCCCCTGCGAGAACATGATCCCGGTCTCGGCGACGGGAGAGCCGTCTGACGCGCGGACGATGGTCCGCACCCGTTCACCGCCCACTTCCGTCCCGACCGGCTCGATGATGAAGGACCCGACGGTCCCGGCCGCGCCATAGAGCAGGCGTGCGCCAAACTCGGCGCCGAGCCCGAGGTCCGAGACGGTGGTGGTGCCCGTGCCATTTCCAGCGACGCTCGCCGCGCCGATGCCGTGCTGCGGGTGCTCCGATTGGATGATGTTCTGCCCGGCGACGATCCATCCCGAGGCGGGACCGTCGGCGGTGATGTTGAAGGAGTTGAACGCGGTCAGTTGAGCCGTCGCACCCATGGGCGATACTCGGACCCTGACCGTCGGCCGCGCCGGGATGCGCGCGGGCGACGCGCTGATGGTCTCGATGTCGAAGATCGACCCGGCGTCCCCGCCGGTCGAGATCCAGAAGTCGCAGGAAGCCCGGCTGACTTCGCTGTACGGGTTGTAGAGCCACTTGGCATGAATGGGGAATCGGATATCGCTGAGGCTCGGCCGCCGGCGCACCCTGAAGACAGGCTGCGAGCCCGAGGTGGTCCAGGAGTCGATGAGGTCGCCGTCCTCGAGGAGTTCGACCAAGCTGCCCGTGGCGCCCATGGCTGAAGCGTCAGCGAAGATCTCGTAGACTCCGTCGCCCGCGTGCTGAACGCGCCCGACTCCCATCAATGACCCGGGTGTTCCGTCGACCACGCCGCGGAGCGACCAACTCATGCGGTCACCCGGAGCCAGCCCGGTCGGTAGCGAGAGTTCGCCGGTCCATCCCTGCGCGGTGCCCAGGTCGATCCGCACGCCGTCTTGTCCCGATGCGCCGATATTGGTGAGCGAGAGGTAGTCGTCACCCGCGCACAGCCTTGCCCCGCCGAGGGCCTCGTGAGTGAGTCCGAACAAGGTCGCGCTCCCGAAGAGGTTGGGCGCCCCCGGGGTGACGGGATTCCCGGTCATGACCAGAGGGTCGGCGTTGAGATACGTTCCGACGCTCCACGGGCCGATGGGGCTCGACTCGACGCAAAGCCGGAAAACTCCCGCTGGGATCGGGCGCGGACTGCGAGAGATCACCACTCCTGAATAGGTCAGGTCCGCGGGGTCCGGGCCCTGGATCGCAACCGCGTCCAGCACGGTTCCGACATTGGTGAGCGGCGTATCGAGCGCCCCATCGTTATTGGCGTCCTGATCCGTCCCCACCAGCGCCATGACCTGCATGGGGTTGTTCGCGTGCAGAAGCACCATGGTCTGCGAACCTTCCTCGAAGAACGGCGCCATGGGAAGCAGCAGGTCCAGGTTGGCAACCATCGGATCGCCGGCAACGAAGAAGCCGTCCACAGGCATCGTCCGTCCATCGGGGATCCGCAGCGCGCGGTCGATGGTGCCCGCGGCGGCGCCCTCGCCTTCGATGATGATCAGGAAGATGCTGTCGAGCGATTGCCCCGGCGTGCCGACAAGTTCGAAGAACTCGCGGTCGTGCAGATGCATGCCCCCCAGATCCGTGCGGAACAGGCTTGCCTCGTTGAGCGCGAGGGTCGCCGCCCCCCGGCCCACTCCTCCCGATTCAACCTTTGCTGGTGCAAGGGGATCCGTGGGGGGCGCGCTGCGTGGCGGCGCCGGCCAGATGCTCGAAGCGTGCGAAGGGACCGGCGCCGCGGCGGCCGCTGCGAGCCCCGCGAACAGGCCGCCCGCAAGGCGCGCCCAACTCAACCGCGATTCACCAGACCAGTGACTGAACATGTGTGACTCCTTGTGAGGGCTCCGACCGGGGTCGCCGGGGCGAGCCCGCACGAAGCGGCCCCCCGCCCGTCCTGCATCCAAAGGCGAAAGCGCGGGCCAAAGGCCCGACCCCTTCGACACCGATCCCGAGTTTTTTGCCGCCACCACCCCTAACAAGATAAAAACATAGGTGAGCCGAGAGGCCGATCCACGTTTATGAAGTATTCTCTTTTCGGGGCACTTCGGTCCCGTGCGGACACAGCGCGGACGGAAGAAGGGGGTTCGACTGCAAGGCATGGCACTCACCAACGATCAAACTCGCACGCTGTTACTCGCTTCGCTCGAGGGTCAGGAACCGGCCAGGAAACAACTGTCGGGCGAGGTGTACGCCGCGCTGCGAGACCTCGCGCTGCGCTACATGGGCCGGGAGCGCCGCGAGCACACACTCCAGGCAACGGCGCTGATCCACGAGGCGTACCTGCGCATGGCCGACCATCCACAACTCGACGAAGCGTCGCGGACGCGGTTCATGGTCATCGCGGCGGGCGAAATGCGACGCGTGCTTGTGGACCACGCGCGAGGGCGCGATGCCCGCAAACGAGGCGGTGATTGGTCGCGTGTCACGCTCGCCGGTGTGCCCGTGGGGCCCGACGACGTGTGCGGCGCCGTCGCGCTGGCCGAAGCGCTGGAGATGCTCGGCGAGCTTTCGGATCGACAACTTCGCGTGGTCGAACTGCGGTTCTTCGCGGGGTTCTCCATGCCCGAGATCGCCGCCGTGCTGGGACGGTCGCTGGCGACGGTGGAGGACGACTGGTACGCCGCGCGCGCCTGGCTGCGTCGTACGCTGAGCCCCGATCCCGGCGAGGACCGCTCATGAACGCGTCGTTCTATCAAAGGGCCGCCGCCATCTTCAACGCGGTGCGACGCGCGAAGCCGGACGACCGCGAACGGGTCCTCGCGCACCACTGCGCGGACGACGGGAAACTGCGATCGGAAGTTATGTCGCTCATGCGGTTTCACGAGCAGACGCTCGGCGCCTCGGAGACGGACGCGGCTGCCCCGAACGGCACGTCGCCGAATATCGAGCCGAATCCCCGCCGGATCTCGAAGTACCGGGTCCTGGGGCTGATCGGGCTGGGGGGGATGGGCGAGGTGTACCTCGCCGAACAGGAGGACCCGGTGCGCCGCGTCGCGCTGAAAGTCCTGCGGACCGGCGGTTCATCGCGTGATCTGGCGCGACGGTTCCGGAATGAGCGCCAGGCGCTGGCGCTGCTGAATCATCCGGGGATCGCACAGTTTTTCGACGCCGGGACCGCTGACGACGGGACCACCTTCGTCGCCATGGAATACGTGGAAGGATTGCCGATCACCGAGTACTGCCGGACGCACCGGCTGGATATCGATCAGCGACTCGAACTGCTGGCGATGGTGTGCGACGCCGTCCACGCGGCGCATCAGCGGGGCGTGATCCACCGCGACCTCAAGCCGGGCAACATCATCGTCGCGGCGCCCGCCCAGGACGGCGCCGGGCCGCGCCCGAAGGTGATCGACTTCGGCATCGCCAAGGCGGTCAGCGAGGAGGCTGCGTCGCTGCGCGCGGTCACGCGCGAAGGCCAGATCGTCGGCACGCCCGCCTACATGAGCCCGGAGCAGGTTGGCTCGCCCGAGTCGGTGGACACGCGCAGCGATGTACATTCCCTCGGGGTGCTGCTCTACGAACTCCTGACGGGCTCGACGCCCTTTGAGACGCCCGGCAGCCGTACCCAGGATCCTTTCGAGACCCTGCGCCGGATGCGCGATACGGATCCCGAGCGCCCGAGTGATCGCGTGCTCGCGGGACTCTCCCCGGACGCGGCCAGCATCGACACACTGGATCGGATTGATCCCCGGTGGCTCTCGCGCCGGCTCCGCGGCGAACTGGACGCCGTTGTGCTCAAGTGCCTTGAGAAGGACCCGGCGCGCCGGTACGCCTCTGCCGCCGAAGTTGCCGGCGATGTGCGCCGGCACCTGCATCACGAGCCCATCACCGCCCGCGCGCCGACGCTGGCGTATACGTTTCGAAAACTCGTTCGGCGGCATCGGGCGACCGCCGCGGGTGTGCTGGTCGCTGGATGTCTGATCCTGTCGGCGATGATCGTCACGCTGGTGCTCTACGAGCGCGCCCGGTCGGCCGAAGTCGAAGCCCGCCGCGGACAGCGCCGCGCCGAGCGGGCGCTCGGCTTCCTCGGTCAGACCTACGACACGCTCGGCCGGGTGTATGAACGCGATCCGAGCGTCACGATCCGTGACACGCTCCGCCTCGCCGCGACTCGCGTTGATGCCGAGTTCGCCGACGAGCCCGTCGCGCGGGCGGAGGTGCGCATCCTGCTGGCCAGGGCGCTGGGAGACCAGCAAATGAGCCGGGCCGCGGAAAGCGAACTGCGCCAGGCGCTGGCCGACCTGGAGCCGCTGCCGGGCGATCCCGATAGCCTGCTCGTCCGTTCCCGCGCCCGCGCGGCCCTGGCGCTGCGCCTGGCGCCCGCGATCGGCGCGACGTCGCCCACCGCGGACCGCTTGAGTGAATCGCTCACGCTCGCGGCTGGTGCGGTCGCGGATCAGGACCTCGCGGCGCCGCACGCGCCCTCTGCGACCCTCGACGTCCGCCTCACCCAGGCCAGGTGCCTCGCCGGAGCCGACCTCCCGGCGGCACGCAGCGCCCTGCAGCAACTCGTCCTCGAACGAGTCGGAGATTCGACAGACCCGTCGCTCGCGGTCCGAGCCTGGGCACTCCTGGCACAGGTGCTCGGGTGCGATCCAAGCGAGCGAACCCGGGCTGAGGAATGCTGGCAGCGAGGGCTGCAGATCGCCCAAAGCAAGCTCGACGCGCTCGGAGCCCCGCGCCTTGAACTCGTCATCGCCTATGCCAACACGCTGATTGCGTGGCGCGAGTTCGATCGCGCCAATGAACTGGCGGCCCAGTCCGCGGCCGACATCGTGAAGGTGCAGGCGCAGCGCTGGCACCCCTCGTACGCCCCCTTGCTGATGATCCAGGAGCGGGCACTGCTCGCCGCGGGAAAACTTGACAACGCCAAGGAAATCGCGGTGGAGCGCGCCAGCGGGAACAAGATCGCGGCGTGGCAGCACCTGGCCATGATCGCACTGGAGGATCTCCACGACGCCGAGTTGGCTCACACATTCGCTCAGGACGCCGTCACGCAGTATGAACGCCAGTTTCCCGATGCCCCGGGGACGCCTCCCTTCATCAGCGCGGCGCTCGCGTGGAGCCTGATCCGGCTGGACCGCTGCGACGAGGCCCGCCCGCTCATTCGGCGCATGGATCGCCGAACCCGGCCCAGCGGGAACATCGTCCAGGGCGAGCGCTTCGCCGTGCTCCCCGTCCTGATCGAGTTCGCAAAATCCTGCGGCGAGCCCGACCTCGCGGACCGCTGGCAGCGCGAACTGGCCCAGTTGAAGCAGGACGACATGCTCGACTGACGCCCGCTCCGTCGCCGAGCACCGGGTCGGCTGCTTGCGTCCCGGGAACGCCGCGACCACGCCGCCTATTGGCATCCGGCAAAGAACGCCGTGATGAAGTCGAAGAAGTCCTGTGAGGTCGTCATGCCGTCGTGATTGAAGTCCGCGGTTCGCGGCGGCACGCAGACCTGCGGATCCGGATTGAAGAAGCACAGCAGGAAATCAAAGAAGTCCTGCGAGTTGGCGATCCCGTCGTCGTTGATGTCCGCCGGGCACGCGCCCGCGGGGATCACGCCGTCGCCGCGAACCACGATCGGGCTGATGAGCCCTCGCCCGCAGCCCGGGAGGGAACCATTGAGCGTGACGACGTCCGTGCGAGTATCGGCATTGACGTCAACGCCCAGGACCACCGTCGGGCACTCCTCCTGCGAGCCCAGCAACTGGGCCGGGGCGAACGCAAGCTGATCGTTGAACAGATCGTTGCGCAGCACGACAACCATCCGCTCCGTGGTCTGGTTCTGAGTAACCAGCGCGGACACCACGAGGTCGTCGTCAAGATCCCTCTCCGCCGGATCCGCGCTGGGATCGAAGTCAACGTTGATCGCGGCCACCGATGTCGGCACGTCGCCGACGGGCAGGTTCACCGCCGGCGAAAACCGCGGCGGCCCTCCCGAAACCGGTGGAAGGCTCACCAGGACGGAGACCGTGCCGTCTCCGCGGTTGACCGCGACCACATCGCGACGACGGACGCCGTCGGAGTCATTGTTGTTCAGATGCGGCGCGATCACGCGCACCGGTTCCGTCCCAACCGCAAACGACTGCGGCGAGCCGAAGGTGCCGTTGCCCAAATGCTGAAAGAGCACGATCGAGTTGCCACCAGCGCCCGAGCCGGCGTTGGCGACCGCAAATGCATCGATGTCCTTGTCGTCGTCGCAGTCGATCGGCACGCCGTCGGACGGGCGAGGCCCCGTGGGGATCGGCGGGCGCGGAATCACGGTCGGGGGCGTCATCGGTGGGTTGCCCGCATTGAGCGCGATGACCAGCATGCCCGTGCTCGCCGAACCTCCCGCATCGACCACGGCGATGTCGTCGTACTGATCGCGGTTGAAGTCCGCGGCCGAGACCGAGACCGGTTCCGTTCCGATGGAAATCGTTGTCGCGACCGCGAACACGCCGGTGCCGTCGTTGGTCAACAGCATGACGCTGCCATCGCCCGAGTTGGCGACCGCGATATCACGCCCGGGCGCGCGGTTGAACTCGCCGACGGCGACGGAGACGGGCATCACGCCGACCGCGACCTGCGCCGATTGTGAGAAGCCCATCCACTGGCCCATGCCGTTCACTCCCGCGTTCATCAGAACCACGACCGAGCCGGGCGCCGCCGGGCCCGCAGGCACCGCTACCACCAGGTCCGGCCCATTCGCGCCGTCAAAGTCGGCCGACGCCGCCGCGACCGGAGTGTCATCAAGTTGGAACGGCTGCGGATCATTGGGATTGAACTCGCCCGTCAGCGAGCCGACGTTGAGCTGCACGGTTCCGCCTCCCAGCCCCGCGGGATATGAAACATACAGGAACTTCCGCGAATCGGCATGCCCGGGCATGAAGGCCACGTCGAACTGCCCGATGCGCCCTCCCGCGGAACTCATCAGCATCGGCCCTTGTCCGGCGGGAACGCTGAGATCGCGCGCCCCGGCGCCGGTGATGAACAGGCCGCCGCCGAGCCGAACCGTCCCGGGCGCCTTGTCCGGGTCGATGGGGTTGGGCAAGACGTTGATACGGTCATACTCGCCGTCAGCGGTGCCAATGACTTCCATGATGAGCCGGCCCGACGCCGAGCCGAACCCCGCCTGCACGCCGCGTTGCACGTAGTTACCCAGGATGGTGAGCGTGCCCGGCGAGTTGCCCGGGCGGATCTCGCCGAAGTTGACGACACGCACCGCCTGCACCGTCCCGTCGCCGTCGATGATCGAGTGCTCTTGGAGATAGACCGTGTCGGCCTCGAGGCGTCCCCCATCGCGGACAGTCACATGCGCCCGGTCGAGCGTGAGCCCGAACACGTTCACCCAGCGCGACGGCTGCGGCGGCTCCGCGGAGTTGGTTCCCTCGATGATCACTCGTCCGAAGGAACCCGGCTGCTCGCCGACGATCGCGTCGCGCGACTCGACGACTCCGCCGTCGGTAACGTACACCTCGCCCGTGCCTTCCCGGCCGACGCTGAGTCGCCCGTTCGTCACGGCGAGTCGCGAGCCCAGCCCCGGCAGGTTGAGCGCGTTGGAGACGTGGATGATCCCCATCGAACCGGGAAGGTCCCCAAGCACGCACGAGGCGGCATCGACGATGCCATCGGGGATCGTGAGCGATGCGGGAGAGAGCAGGTCCGAGCCGATCGTGAGCGCCGTGCGCTGAGTGGCAGCGAGGCGGTACGTGGTCGTCGCGGTGGGCGACGAGTTCAGCATGAACGTTACATCGCCGCGGCGGACAATCGCCGAGTTGCTGATGATCGTCTGGTTTCCCGCCACGGCGGGGAACATCACGGCAAACGCGGCGTCCTGATCAAAGAGAATGTCCGACGTCGCGGTGGGCGCACACGGAAACCAGGCCTGGTCGGAGAAGAACGCACCGCCCGACGGCGCGACCCACAGCCGCTCGCCCCCCGCGGGACAGGCGGGCGGAAAGTACTCGATCGCCCCCCGGTCAACAGGTGGCACACCCATCCCGTTGTTTGGGATCAGCGGAGCATCGACCACTCGCTGGTTGCCCAGCACATCGATGGGCATCGTCTCAGACACGTTGGCGTCGCGATCAATATCAAAGGTGTCCTGCCAAACCTCCCCGGAGTTCGCCGAATCGATCGCGGGCGACGAGTTGGTGAGGCGCAGGTCGCCGTAACTATCGTCCGGCGTGCCCCACACCTGGTCCGCACCGGCCGACGGCAGCGCGACAAACAGAGGGTCGGAGACGAGGTTGCCAGTCCCCGGCAAGCCGCCGGATGCGACCTGCACCGTGCAATACGCCATGTTGAAGGCGGAAAAGAGACCGCTGCTCTCATAGAACTGGTCGTTGCTCACCGCCGGATTGGCCGACGTATTGGCCCAGAAGATCGTGTTGCGGATGATGTGCGGATCGATCGAATCGCAGTGGACACCGCCACCGGTCGCTTGCGGCGCATGGTTGCTGACGATCGAGCAGTTGGTCAGATGTCGCAGGCCGGCGTAGCGCGAGAACGGGGAAAGATAGATCGCCCCTCCGGGCCCCTCTTCGGCCGAGTTGCCCACGAAGACCGTGCCGAACGCCTCGAAGCCGCTCGAATACCCCACCAGCAGCGCCCCGCCGCGGGCGAGCGCGCGATTCCCTTCGAACATGCAGTTGACGAGCCGAATGACGGACGTCGGGTCGCATCCGGGACACGCCGAACCAACCCAGATCGCGCCCCCGCCGGCGTTGGGATCGCTCGCGGCGGGCTGCAACGCGGCGTTCCGCGTAAATCGGCAACGCACAAAGTCGAGCCCGCAGCGGTAATAGGCGTACGCGGCACCGCCATCGGACATGGCGACATTCTCTTCGAAGACACAGTCGCGGAATCGTGTGGTGGATTGGTTTGCGGAAACAGCGGCCCCACCGTTGGCACGATTCCGGTAGAACGTGCACGAGTCGAACGTCGGGCCGATGACGTTCTGCGCGGGATCCTCGAAGTAGATGCTGACGGCACCCAAGTCACAATCCGTGAGGGTGCAGTTCCTGATGCTCGGGGTCGCGCCCTGGCGAATCCAGATCGCGCCGCCCGCGAGGTCATCACCCGAGGCTCCGGTGGGGTTCCCATTCTGAATAATGAAGCCGTCGAGGACAGCGCCGGTAACGCCGCCGGTCGCTTTGACGACGTGGAACGAGTTGTCGAGGCGGTTGATCGCCGGGGCGAAGGGGATGTCATCGCCGTTGAGGTCGCCGGAGAGGATGGTGGGATTCGCGGCGGTGTCGCGCTGAGAGAGGTCGGTCTCCGTGCCCGCGAACCCGCCGTAGATGGCGAGGCTGTCAATGAGAGCGATAGCGTCGGAGCGAGAGCCGCCCATGTTCAGCGGCGGCGATGGCGTGTAGGTGCCGGCGGCGACCCATACTTCCGTGTATCCCGAGGGGTCAGCACCGGCGACAGTCAGGGCGCTGCTGAGGCCGAGGGGGCCGGCGCAGGCGTCGACCCAGCTCGAGCCGTTGTTCGAGCCGGTGGCGGATTCGCGGACGTAAAGCGTCGGGGAGTAGGGGGGCGATCCGGACTCATACGCCCCCATATCCGGCTGCGCAGATCCGTCGTTGTCGGCATCGTGGAACCGGCGGTTGCCGAGGATGTCGGAGTGGGGCAGGTCGTCGCTCTCGCCGGTCTCGATGCAAGGTGACGCCGGACCGGTGCGAAGGTCGTCGTCGAGCGTGCCCGCGAGACCGTCAGGTCCGAGGGGGTTCATAAACTGTGGATCGCCGGTGATGTTGCCCTCCTCGAAGTGGAAGACGCCGCCATTGTTGATGACCGAAGAAGCACCGCCTTCAAGGTCGCTGTAACGGACGGTGAGGTCACCTCCGAGGTAGACATACAGGGCATTGGTGGCGCCGTTGCGAACGATCGAGTTCACCACGCGGGTGATGCTGGAGCGGTCTGTATAGATTACCTGGCCATAATGCTGACTCGCGGCGGACAGGATGGAGTTGTTCGTGAATGTGCAGTTGACTATGTCACACCGCACTCGATCAGGAGGCGTCGTAACGCTGACAACTTCGATAGCGGCGCCGCCGACGAAGTTCCCTCCCCCCCGGAGCACGCCGATCACGTTGCCACTGAATACGCAGTTGGCGATTCGGGCGTTCAACGAGCCGGAGGCGGCCTGGTTGTTGCCGACCGCGAGAGCGCCCCCCCACCAGTCGGCACGGTTCCCGATGAACAGGCAGTTGACCACCTCGACATCGCCGGGCTGACCAAAGAGAGCGGCCCCGCCTTCGCTGTCGGCGTAGTTGGAGACGAACGTGCATGAGTGAATGCGGGCGCTGCCGCCGCTCTGGCAGATGAAACCACCGCCGTAGTTGTCGTAGGGTCCTGCGGTTGACCCCGGCGCGATGTTGGCGTGTCCCCCGGTGATGGTGAATCCGTCAAGGAGCGCGGTTGAAGCGACACCTTCTCCGCGGATCACGTGGTAGGCGTTGTCAGTGCGCTGGCCGAAGTTCGGTGTGTCATTTCGATTCAGGTCTCCGCTGAGCGTGGTCGTGTTGGCGAGCGCATTACGTTGTTGCCGTTGTGTTTCGGTTCCTGAGAAGCCGCCGTAAATCGCCACGTTATTCAGCAGTATGAATGATTCCGCGCGAGCACCACCCATCGGTGCGGGCCAGTAGGTGCCGGCCGCGATCCAGATCTCGACTTGACGCTGAGATTCGGGGATTGCCGCAGCGGTGGAGAGCGCGACTTGCAGGTCGTTGTACGCCGTCGCCCAACTCGCCCCGTTCCCTCCCGGCGCCGCGGCGGCGTTCACGTAAATGATCGTTTGCGCGTTCGCCGAGGGCACGCCGGCGAGAACTCCGAGCGGCGCCGCCAGCCAGCCGAGCATTCGCAATCCCACACGACCCGACGTTCCGCGATTCCTTGGCATGGGACTTCCCTTGTTGAAACCGCTCCGGCCCACTCAAGCCACACCGTTTCAATTCGCACCGAACATCCAGCAAGCCAATAGACGGGCCAGAGGCCCGTTCCACTGGACCAAGCCGACTCGCACCGAACATCCAGCATACCAAGCCCCCGCTATTTCGCAAGCAAAATGCCGTGCAACTCGGCTTCACGTACCATGCGGAATCGCGGCGCGGGGGCGGACATCGGGGAACGTGGCGTGGACGATCGACGGGATTCGCCAACTTCACATCGGGCCGGCACGGTTACGATGCTCCTTGCCGCAGCGCGCGGCGGGGGGGACGCCGGAGTGCGTGCGGCGAGCGACCTCGCCGCCGTCGTCTACGCCGAACTCAGCGATCTCGCACGCGCCGTGTTGTCGCGAGAAGCCGCGGCCAGCCGGCCCGAAACGGCGGCCCTCGTCAATGAGGCATACATGCGCCTGATGAGGCGCACGGACGTCCACCAACAAACCGACGAGGTTCGATGCGGCCCCGCGTCGTCACCCCCGCCGCGCGACACGACAGACGCTGCCCCCCCAGGCTTTGACGATCGGCGCCACTTCTTTGGAGCCGCCGCCCGCGCCATGCGGCGGATCCTCATCGACGCGGCGCGAGCACGCCGCGCGCTCAAGCGAGGGGGCGGACACCTCCGCCCGCTGCCCGCGAGCCCCGAATGCACCGCCCCGGTTGACCCCGATCTCTTGGCGAACGTGGAGTCGCTCGGTGCGTCTCCAGACGAGCTCGACGACGCCCTGAATGCACTGCAAAGGAACGATCAGCGCGGCGCCGACGTGGTGCATCTGCGGTTCTTCGCCGGGCTCTCCGAAGAGACCGTGGGCGAGGTTCTCGGGCTCTCCGACCGCCAGGTTCGACGGGATTGGCAGCACGCGCGGGCGTGGCTGCTGGCATATCTCTCGAAATCGTCCCAGCCAATGTAAAATAATGTCCGGCCCGGTCGTCGGCTTCCGCATGAGGGGGAGGAAGAGGATCGTCGATCCCTCCTGAAGTGCTGGGGCCGGAAAGAAGCCCATGGGCAGGGCGGGCATCGCCCTCGCGGAGTCCGGAGCATGACGTCCACTCAACTCGAGCAGGTAAAAGAGTTCCTTTCTCGCGTGCTGGAGCGCCCCGGGGGCGAGCGTAAGCAGTTTCTCGACGTCTGGTGCCCGGATGCCGACGTGCGACAGGAGGTGCTCCGACTCCTGGCGGCCCACGATCGCGGCGAGGGGTTGATGGATGCACCCACCGCGGCTGTGCTACACCACCGCGTATCTGAAAACGGCGACGCGCCCGCCGGCGCAGCCGTCGGAGGCCCCAAGCCCACTATCGTCGATCACGAACCCAAACCGTCCGAGGACGTGCCCGAGCGGATAGATCGCTACCGAATCCTCCGACGGATCAGCCGAGGCGGGATGGGCGCGGTCTACCTCGCCGTGCGCGATGACGAACAGATCCGAACCCAGGTCGCCATCAAGGTCATCCGCCGAGGGATGGACACCGACGATATCGTCCACCGCTTCCGGCAGGAGCAGCAACTGCTGGCGGCACTCAATCACCCCAACATCGCGCGGGTGATGGACGCCGGGGTGATGGCGGACGGCCGCCCCTACTTCGTGATGGAATACGTCAACGGAGAGCCGATTGATGTCTATTGCGACACGCAGCAACTCAGCATCGATGAGCGCCTCGAACTCTTCGGCAAGGTGTGCTCCGCCGTGCACTTTGCCCACCAGAACCTCATCATTCACCGCGATCTCAAGCCGTCGAACATCCTCGTCGGCGACGACGGCGAGCCCAAACTGCTCGACTTCGGAATCGCCAAGGTGGTCAATCCTAACATCGCCGGCGCCAGCCTGGCCACCGAGCACGGGCGCCGACTCATGACACCCGAGTACGCCAGTCCCGAGCAGATCAACGGCAAAGGGCTGACGATTGCCACCGATGTGTACTCGCTGGGCGTCGTGCTGTACGAACTGCTCACGGGCCACTCGCCCTACAGCGTGACGCGCGCGATGGAGCGAGAACTCGTCCGCCTGATCTCCGACGTCGATCCCGAGCGCCCGAGTATCCGGGTGATGCGAAAGGAAACGGTCGAGGTCGGCGACGGGACCACCCGGCTCGTCACGCCCGTCGAGGTCGCCCGCACGCGCGACACTCGCCCGGCGAGCCTCCGTCGGCGGCTCAGCGGAGACCTTGACAACATCGTGCTCAAGGCCATGCGCAAACTCCCCCGCCGCCGCTATCAGTCGGCTGAGCAGATCGCCGAAGACATCGATCGGCACCTTGACGGCATGCCCGTCGTCGCCCGACCCGACACCGTCTGGTACCGCTCCGCCAAGTTCATCCGCCGCCACCGCGCGGGGGTCGCGGCGGCGGCGATAGGGATCGCGATCATCAGCGGCGCGGGCGCGTTGTCGTACGCCCAGTGGCAGCGCGCCCAGGCCGCGCTCCTGCTCGCCACGGCCGCTCGTTCCAGGGCCGACGAGTGGTCGCAGTTGCTCCTGGAACAGATCAGGCTCGACCAGAGTTTCTCACTCCGCGGTCGCGCGGCCCTGCTGGCCAAAGTCCAGAAACGCCTCGCACTCCTCGAGGCCCATCCATCCCCCGATCCCGAACTTCAACTCGACATCGCCCGTGCCGAAGCGCTCACAGGACAACTCATGGGCATTGCGGGTCCCAACCTCGGGCAGCGCGAACAAGCGGTCCAGCACTTGTCGCTCGCCGAAAGGCGGTTCGCCGCCCTCGTCGCTTCCAACCCGGTCCGCGCGGACATCCGGCAGGAACACCTGTCGGTCCTGTGCGACCTGGGACGCGCGCAGACCGCCGCCGGACGCACCCTGGATGGCGAGCAATCGCTCAGGCTCGCCATGGAGGGGTCGTCGGTTCTCCTGTCGGCCCGCCCGGATGACGAGCAACTGCTGCGCCTCAGCAGCGTCTGCACCAAGCAGTACGCCGACACTCTGTACGAGTCGCGCCGCTTCAAGGAGTCGATGCCGCTGCTCCGCGGCGTAGTTCAAACGCGAACCGCGCTGCTTCAGCGAGCCACCAACAGTTCTTCATACCGCCGCGACCGCACCGTCGCTTGGGTCGCGCTCGCCAAGTGCCTGCTGAATATCGATCCCCCCGCCAACAACGACGAGGCGGAGCGATACCTGAAGAACGCGCTGGAGGATCGGCGCCAACTGCTGCGCGATGCCGCGGACGACCCGGCCTACCCGGAACGCACCGCACGCCGGGACCTGCTCAATGTCCTTCAGGATCTCGCCGCGTTGTACTCCGCCCAAGACCAGCAGGCCAAGTCCGGCGCGCTCTGGGACGAGGCGCTCCCGATCGCGCGAGAGTTGGCCCGGTCCGATCCATCCGATACGCGCTCGCAGTATGACCTGATCTCATGCCTGCGAAGGCTCGGGAACCGCTCTCTGTTCGCCGGCGAGTTGTCCAGCGCCACGGGACACTTCCAGGAAGCGCTCGAATGCGCCCGCACGCTCTGTGCGCAGGCGCCCGACGACACTCGCGCCCGGTTCGAGCTTGGGCTGCTGTATACGGGACTCGCGCAGGCCGCGTCGGGAGAGCCCGACCCGGCGAGCGCTGGCCGCCACGCCCGCGAGGCCAGGAAGGCCCTCGATGCCGTCGCCGAGAGATACGCCAAACACGACGAGTTCATTCGCGCGGCCGGCTGGCTCGCCGAATGGGACAAATACGAGAGCGATCTAAAGGCCAACCCGGCTCCGAACTAACCAGATCGCTCCCGCTCGGCTTGGCGAAAGCCGCCACTACCGCCACCATGGTGCCGGTGCCGCACCCGCGCGCTCGTGCCGTAGGCGCCGCCCACGTTCCCCCCTTTTCCTCCATTCCCGCACCACGAAGATTTTTCTTGGTTGCTCCAAGGTCGATCCTGGTTTTGTCTGCTTAGTGATGTAGCACAGTGGCGCGTCGGCGTGGAAACGGTCTCGTCCCGATCCCGCTGCGCCCGAAATCGCATTACTCATTGGAGAACCACCATGAATCGCCTTGGACTCTCGCTTGGACTCGTGGTGCTCGCGCCGATCGCAGCGGCACAGAGCGTCAACATCGACTTCGACAGCACCGCCGGCGGCGCGGGCACCGGCGCGCCCCCCGCCTCCTACGGCGGGGCCGCAAACCGCCCGGGGTTCTGGAACAGCATTCACGAAATGAACCAGACCGTCCCACTGGTCAACTGGCTCGGGATTCCCATCGGCGTCACGCTCGACATGCAAGGCGCCGGCACCATGACCTCCATCGCCGACCCACGGTCCTCCGGCGACATGGAACACCTGCTCGAAGACGGCTTCGTCGTTCCCACACTCGATGACACCCTGTTCTTCAACTTCCAGGGGCTGCAAGCCGGGCCCTACCTCGTCTACACCTACTGCCGTCATCCCGACAGTTCGGAACGAGAAACCCGTCTCACCGTCGGGATCCTCAACCAGCGCGACATCGGCGGCTCCATGTACTACGCGAACCAGTTCGCCGAGGGGATCACCCACGACCGGCGCATCATGCACGTCGGCGCAAGCGGGAACCTCCATGTCGAGATCCGGACGAATCCAGATGCCTATTCACCCAACGGGTTCATCGCCGGGTTCCAACTCGTGCTGTTGCCCACCCGCCTCTATGTAAACGCCGCCGCCCCGGCCGGCGGTGACGGCCGCTCCTGGGAATCGGCCTTCACTGACCTGCATGAGGCGCTCGATCAATGCGCGGAGTGGTTCGACGGCGTCGAAGAAATCTGGGTCGCCCAGGGAAACTACCTCACCAGCACCGCCTCGTCCCCCAATCGCAGTGACTCGTTCCAACTTGTCCCACGCGTCGCGGTCTATGGCGGGTTCACCGGCGTCGAGACTTCCCTCGCGCAGCGCGATCCCGTCGCCCACCCCACCATCCTCACCGGCAACATCGGTGGTCCTCTTTCCGGCGACAACGCCTACTGCGTGGTTCAATCGACCCCGCTCAACTTCGCCGACGGGGATCCGGTTCTCGACGGGTTTACCATCATCGGCGGCAACGGTGGATATGCCTCCAGCGGCTTCGGCGCCGGACTCTATTGCTACCGCTCGTCTCCGATCATCCGAAACTGCCGCTTCCTCAACAACACCGCCGCCAGCGGCGCCGCCGTCTCCTGCCGCGACAGTTCCCCGACATTCGTCGGCTGCGAGTTCCGGCACAATACCGCCTCCGACACGGGCGGCGCGTACTCCGAGTTCGACTCCAACGCGACCGACCCTGCCTCCAATGCAACGTTCGTCAACTGCCGCTTCTTCGACAACGACGGCGGGCTCCTGGCCGGTGCGGTCTCTCTCGAGCGCGGCGTGCACCGGTTCGTCAACTGCCTGTTCACCGGTAACGACGCGGGCGCCAAGGGAGGCGCCATCTTCGCGACCGGCGCCGCCTCGCTCACCGTCGCCAACTGCTCCATCGTCGGAAACACGTCCCAGATCAACGGCGCGGGCCTCACCGTCGAGAACGGCGCACTGCTTCAGTTGCACAACTCCATCCTCTGGGACAACCACGCTGCCGCTACCTACGAAGGCACCCTCCAGTCACAGGTGTTCCTGCTAGGATCCACCAGCAACGTCTCGTACACGACCGTCCAGTTCTTCCTGCCGATCCTTCTCAGCGGGCCAGGCAACAACGGGCTCAATCCCGGCTTCGTTGATGCCACCGGCGGCGACGGCTACGGACAGCCCAATGACAACCTCAGGCTCCTGCCCGCCTCCCCCATGATCGACGCCGGCGACAACGTCCGCCTCCCGTTCGACCTGGCCGACCTCGACGGCGACGGGCTCACCTGGCAGGAGCCTACCCCCTGGGACCTGGACGGCCAGGCGCGACGCATCGACGACCCCAGTACGCCCGATCACGGAAGCGGCGCTGCCCCGATCGTTGACCGCGGCGCGTACGAGTTCGGCGTCCCGCCCCAGCCGTGCGAAGCCGACTTCAACGGCGACGGTACGCTGAACTCCCAGGACTTCTTCGATTTCCTCTCGGCGTTCTTCTCTTCGGTCCCCGCCGCCGATGTCAACGCCGACGGAATCATCAACTCCCAGGACTTCTTCGACTTCCTCACGGCCTTCTTCTCCGGGTGCTGAACCGACCCGCACCGTGCAGTGGGCACGGTGCTCCGGGCGCTTTCTTCTACCTTGCCTCGCCGCCACTGATCCAACGTGGATATGTCGGCACTGGCGGCCAGCGCGCCGCCCCCAGCAACTCCGGGTCGCCGGAGTTGCTTCGTTGTCTGATGCACGGACTCGCATCAGTTGCCCCGCTTCGCATGCGAATCCAGCGCATCGCGGACTGCGTGCAGCAGGGTCGCCGCTCGGAACGGCTTGGCCAGGAAGACCGCTCGCGTTAGGTCATACCGCGACAGCGCGTCTTCCGCATGCCCCGACATCAAGATCACCGGCACCCCCGGCCGGTGCGATTCAAACCACGCCGCCAGTTCCGGCCCGCTCATCCCCGGCATCACGACATCACTGATGAGCAGGTCGATTCGGCCGCTTCCACGCTCGGCAAGCGCCACGGCCTGCTCGCCCGATTCAGCCTCCAGCACTCGGTAGCCGGCCTCGCCCAGCACTTCCGTGAGAATCCGCCGCACCAGTTCGCTGTCTTCCACCACCAGCACGGCTTCGTTGCCCGTCGGGACCTGCGCCGGCACTGATACCGGCGCGTGACTCGCCGAGCCCCCCACCCGGGGAATGAGCACGCTGACGCACGTCCCCTTGCCGACCTCGCTCTGCACCTCGATGCGCCCGCCGGCTTGCTTCACGATCCCGTGACACGTCGCCAGCCCAAGTCCGGTCCCCTTCCCCTCCGGCTTGGTGGTGAAGAACGGCTCGAACATCTTCTCTCGCACGTCCGCGGACATCCCCACGCCCGTGTCGCGCACCCGGACTGTCACCATCTCCCGCCCGAGCACGCCCACCGTCTGGTCGCCGGCCAGGTCTGCCCCCGCCGCGTTCTCACACTCGATCAGCAACTCGCCTCCGCGAGGCATGGCGTCCTTGGCGTTCACCACCAGATTCACCAGCACCTGCTGAAACTGCGACGGATCAATCTCGATGTTCCCCGTGTCGCGCGCCAGCGCGGTGCGAAGGCGCACCGACTCGTCTAGAAGCCGCCGCAGCATCGGTTCGATCTCCACGATCGCCGCGTGCGGGCTCATCACCCGCCGGTGCATCGGTTGCTTGCGCGCAAAGGCGAGCAACTGCCGTGTCAGCCCCGCCGCGGCCTGCGCCGCTTCCTGTACCTGCGCCAGCGCGCTCCGCGCCGGATGGTTGTGCTCCAGGCGCCCCTGCGCCAGCGCCACATAGTTGAATATCACCATCAGCAGGTTGTTGAAATCGTGCGCCACCCCCCCGGCGAAGCGCCCGATCACTTCCATCTTCTGCGACTGGAGCAACTGCGCCTCCAGCGCGTGCCGGCCGCTGATGTCCCGCAGGATCACCGTCAGCAGTTGCCGACCCGCGATCTGGCTCCGGGAGATCGACGCCTCGATGGGGAACTCGCTCCCGTCCGCCCGAAGCCCCGACAGAGCGCGCGAGTGTCCCATGTCGCGCAGGTTCGCTCCCGTGCGCGCAAACTCGCGCACGTGCAGCGCATGGGCCGCCCGGAACCGGCTCGGGATGAACCGCTCCAGCGGCGACCCGATCGCCTCCGACGCGCTCACGCCGAACTCCCGCTCCGCCGACGCGTTGAACAGCACCACCCGCTGATGCTCGTCAACGGTGATGATCGCGTCCCGCGCCGAACCGATGATCGAGAGCAACTGTTCGAGTGTGAACGCCTGCCCGGACGCGCCGCCCGTCGTCGCATCGTCGGTCGCCTGTCCGCTCTGGGCCGGTTCGGTATTCATGGGTGCGGTCATCCGGGTGATGGTCAATCGGCACGAATCGTAGTTCCTGCCGCCCGCTCGCATCCCATCGCCGGTCGCACGGATGTAGTCCACATTCGTAGCACATGTCTTCCGTGGCACACGTCCTCGCCCCGGTAGGGACGCCGGGGTGTAGCCACGAGTGGAGCGAGTCCGCGAGCACAACTCGTGGCGAACTGGCTCCTCCTGTTCGCCCCGGCGGGGCGAAGAAACGGGTGGATGCGTCGGCACGCAGAACGCACCCCGCTCCCCTTCCGGGCAGTCTAGGAGTATCGAGGCATACCACCGGCTGAGGCCCCTGGCTACATCCCTCGGTCCCGTCGAGGTCAGGATGCGGTGCCACGATCATGGACTACACCCGGCCGCAGCGTCTCATGCCCGAACCGACGCCCGCGCGACATCCGGCTCTTCGCGAGGCGCCCGCGCTGATGCCGGCTCGCCAGACCGCTGCCTCTGCCCCGAGGGCATCCGCCATCGGCACGCCAGCACAAACACGATCTCCGCGACGGCCCACACCGCCACCCACATCCCCCCGCCCGCTCCGAAGCCGTAACTGTGTAGTCCCGTGCCCATGAGGTAGTTCACCCCGTAGAACGTCCACACGATCGATGCGAATCCCAGCACCGCCGACGCCGCGAGTCCGAAATCCTTCAGCCATCGCACGTACCGCGCGTGCAGCACCGCGAAGTACACCACGATGCTGATCAGCGCCCACGTCTCCTTCGGGTCCCACCCCCAGAAGCGGCCCCACGAATCCGCCGCCCACACGCCGCCCAGGATCGTCCCGGCGGTCAGCAGCACGAGCCCCAGTTGCAGGCAGCGGTACGTCTGCGATACCAGCGGGTGAGAGAGCTTTGAATCCCGCTGTGGCGCGCCCCGCCTGGCCAGCAATACCTCCTTCACCAGGTACACGTGCCCCAGGATCGACGCAACCGCCAGCACGCCGTAACTCGCCACGATCGTCAGCACGTGGATGATCAGCCAGTAGTTGCTCCGCAGCACCGCCGGCAGGGCGCCCGTCTGGCTCTCCAGCGGCACCAGGTTCGAGAAGAGCACCGACAGCAGCGCCACCCCGATCCCAGCGGGGAGGTACCACCCCTTGCGGTTCAGCAACTGCGCCACCAGCGCCACGCCGATTCCCACCAGGCCCATCCACAGCAGCGCCTCGTACGTGTTGCTGACCGGCGCGCGGCCCAGGATCATCACGCGCAGTCCCAGCCCCGTCACATGCTCCGCCACGCCCGAGAGCAGCGCCAGGCCCGCGGCGACCATGAGTGTCCGGCGCATGGTCAGGCGCGACGCCCCCAGGAACACCAGCGCCAGCGCGTACGCCACCGCGGTCATCCGCCACGGCTTGTGTTCGTTGTACAACTTCTCGAGCCGCACCGCGCGCGCGTCACGCGGATCCAGAGTCCCGGCCGCCTGCACCTCACGCACCACCTGGTCCGCGGCCCCGTCCAGACCTTGCCCGCTCACATACGCCGCGCCGAACGCCGCCAGCGCCGCCGATACCTTCTCGGCCCCCGGATCTCCCCCGCGAGGGCCGGCGCTCAGGAACGCCGTCCCGTGCTCGCGCGGGATGATCGACAGCGCCTGCCCGGACATCAACGAGTCGATCCGCGTCACGGCCGCCTGGATATCCAGCGCGTGCCGCTGCATCGGAGTCGCCTTGGCTTCGGAGTTTCGTGCCCGCTCCATCTCGAACTGACCGAGCAACTCCGAAATCGGCGCGCACCCCACCAGTTCCGTGGGCGAAAAGAACAGTCGCTTGGGATCCAGCCCAACCTGCTTCCGAAACGCGGCGCTCTCCACCTGGATCAGCGGCTTGTGGATCAGGTCCTGAGGCCGGAACATCGCGTCGCACAGCAGTTCCATGTGGTGGCGCTTCGTGAACGCCTCTGGGCCGGAGGTGCCGGACCACGACGCACGCCCCGTCAGTTGCACCGCGAGGTTACGCGCATACGTATCCAGCGGCATCACCCGCCCGCCGTCCTGGATCGCCAGCGACCCCAGCGTCTGCTTCCAGTCCTGGCCCGACGGGCTCTGGGCCGCCAGCGACGGGACGAAGCACAGGAACAGGAGTGTCGCCAACAGGTTGCGGAACATGACCGTTCTCCTTCGTTGAAAAGGGCGTCGGGATGCCGGGGTGTCCCCAACTCAGCCCGCGCCCGTAGAACGTGATCAGAATGCCGATGCACAGCGTCGCGCACGAGATGTAGGTGAGCACAAGCCCCGGGTCTCGCATCACGCTGAATATGGAAACATCCTGCCCGACGAACCCGGACTGGTACACCTTCCAGCCCGACGAAACCAGGGGATTGTTCATCGAGATCGTGGTGGATCGTTCCTGCTGCCCCCCCACGGCGTACGCCACGTCCGATTCATACGCCATCGCCATATCCGTGCCCGGATAATCCGACTTGTGGAACCGTGACAGGCGCAGCGAGAACGGGAGCGTGACCGTCCGCGGCCCGTGACGCAGCAGCGTCGCTCCCCCCGCGGATGCCGACGCCGGGAGAATCCCCTTCCAAGCCAGCGGCGTCGGCTCGGCGCCGTCGATCGACACCAGCCACGCCGGCCGAAACTCCGCCGACGGCGGAGCCTTGACAAACCTAGATCGTTCCTGCGCCCTCGGATAGTCCTTGAGAATCGTCACGCTTCGGCTGCCGCAGTGGATGGTCCACGGGAGCGCGCCCTCTTGCTTGAACGTGCTCACCTCTCCACCAGGCGACACATAGCCCGCCTGAAGAACTCCGACGTCCCCGAAGAGAGTCAATGCCTCCCCGCCGGCGCGGCTGGAGCGTGCCGGAGACAGAGTGAGCCCGGAGCGAGCGCTCCCTTCCAGTTTCTTGGACATGACCATGTCCGGAAAGTCCGCGAACGCCGTGTGACGCTCCACGCTTCCCTTGCCGTCCGTGATGAGGACCTCCACCGCCGGGTTCGCCGGACCGTCGGTTGAGTTGGTGAGCCCGTCCGTGGTCGCCATCGCGCGATCGAAGTGCTTGATGCCCTGGATGGTCCAACCGGGGGCCGCCTCGGAGCCGACAGCGCCGAGCGCCGTCTTCGTCTCCCCGCCGAAGAAGTAACCCTTCTCCCGCGTCGCCGGCGCGGGCGCGTCCCACGCGTTGCCCGGCGCCAGCACCTCGACCGTCAGCCCCTCGATTACTCCCGGGCCCGATCCCGTGTCTTCCCCGATCCACGTGCCGCTGCCCGACTCGCCGCGCAGCGACACCTCCACCGCCCGGAACGCCGAGGCGTTGTCGTTGGTGATCTCGAACTCCTCGCGCGTGTTGGACCAGTGTTCCACCAGCCGGATCGACATGCCCCCGAGCGTGTACGTTCCCGGCTTCTCCGCCACCACTTGACCAAGCACCTCGAACGTTCCAGCGTTGTGCCGAACCAGTTCGATCACTTCCTGCTCCGTCTCGACCGCGTTGCTCGACATTCCTTCCCGCAGCATGATCCGCCCCTCGATCCGCCCGAACAGCGACCAGAAGCCCGCCCCGATCAGCGCCACCAGGCTCGCGTGCACGACGATGAACCCGATGTGCTTGCGCTTCCACGGATACCGCGTGATCACGGCGAAGATCAGGCTCACGCACACCAGCGCCATCAGCCCGATGAACCACCACGACCCGTACACCGCCGCCCGCGCCGCCTTCCCGCTCTCCGTCGACTCGATGTACGTTCCCCACGCCAGCGCTACGGCGACAAACGCCAGCACGGGCACCGCAAACCGGATGCCCCCAAGCCAGCAGACCACCGATCCCACCGCCGTCTTATGCCACGCATGCACGTGCTTCATGTCTGCTTCCTTCCGCTGCATTCGGCGCGCCGCAGGTCTTCCAGCGTGCGCTGCTCACGTTGACTCCCGACCGGTTCCACCTTTCTCGACGCTCCTTTCAATCCACCGAGGCCACCGACCGCGGCAGGTCGAGCATCTTCTCCCCCGGCATGTAGTCCGTCAGCACGATGCGACGCACGTTCTTGAGCGACGCGATCGTCGTGGCGATGCGCCCCAGGTTCTCGTGGATGTTCCGCAACGGGCCCGCCGCCGATTCATCCGCGCTGCGCCGGTCCAGGAGTCGCAGTTGCAGTTCGATGATCGCCAGCACGTTGTTCAACTCGTGGTTCAGCGTTACCGCCAGTTGGCGCAGCGCCTCCACCTTGCGTTGCTCGTTGGCCCCCAGTTGTCCCGCCAGGCGGTTGTACGCCCGCGCCAACTCGCCGAACTCGTCGTCTTGGTCCGTCGGTACCCGATAAGCGAAGTGCTCCTGCGCCAACTCCCGGCTGCCCGCCACGAGCTGCCCGACCGGCCTGAGAATCATGTTCGCCGTCCCTACCAGCACCACCACCGACACGTTCACCATCACCAGCGCCGCCACCGTCAGCCCCACGATCAGCCATCTCAGTCGCCGACTGAGCGCCCCGGCCTCGGCGACGAGCTGCAACTCCGCGATCTGACCGACCTCCGCCACCGCTTGTTTCAACTCGCGTCCGTCCGTGCTCCCGCTCTGGAACGCGTCCGCCAGCGTCCCCATCCGCTGCAATACCTCCTGTCCTCGCCCCGCCCCGAGCGTTCGATGCGCGCTCAGCCGCTCAAGGCACGCCAGCACGTCGGCGCCCCGTTTGCCCGCGGGTGCCCCCCCCTCGATCAACTCGCTCATCGCCTGCACGTCCTTCAGAATCGCCGTCGCTTCGCCGTTCACACGGTCGATGTCCCGCAGCACGCCCTGCAAGAGCAGGATCGAGACCACCGCCCCGGCGATAAACCCCACCACCAGCAGACCCAGCCGAGCTAGCAACTTCTTCCTGAGCATGGCGTGAACTTCTGCTGGGCCTTTGGGCACGAACCGCCCTCGGCGCGAGCACTCGCCCGCGCACGTTCTTCGCTTCACCTTTCCTGCAAACCCCGGGCCGCGCCGGGTTCGTCTCCGGCCGACCGGCATCACGCCGATCGGGCCGCGTCCAGTTGCTCCAGGTCCTTGGGAACCTTGAGTTCCTCAAGTTTGCGGTACAAACTCGAGACCCCGATCCCCAGTTGCCGCGCCGTCTCCGCCTTGTCGTATCGGTGCCTTCTCAAACTTGAGATGATGTGCTGACGCTCAAACTGCATCAGCGCTTCCTTCAGATCCTCATGGCTCGTTTCATCACCCGCCTCGGGCTCTCCGCCGAACGGAATGTCCTCCACCCCAATCTCCCGACCCTCAGCAAATATCACGGCGCGCTCGATCACGTTCTCCAGTTCCCGCACGTTTCCCTTCCACTCGTGCCCAAGCAGCGACCGCATCGCCCCATTGGTGATCCCCTTCACCGTCTTGTTCATCTCCCGCGTGTACTTCTCAAGGAAGTGATGCACCAGGAGCGGGATGTCCTGCGTCCGCTGACGCAGCGGCGGAATCTGAAGCCTCACCACGTCCAGCCGGTACAGCAGATCCTCCCGGAACTTCCCCTGCCGGCACAGCACGGCAAGGTCCTGATTCGACGCCGCCACGATTCTCACGTCCACCGGCCTCGGTCTCGTGTCCCCCACCGGTGTCACCACACGCTCTTCCAGCACCCGCAACAGCGAACTCTGCACGCCCATCGGCAGCGTCGATATCTCGTCCAGGAACAGCGTCCCGCCACCCGCCGCCTCGAAGTACCCGATCCGATCCTTCACCGCTCCCGTGAACGCGCCCCGGCGATGACCGAACAACTCCGATTCGATCAGGCTCTCGGGGATCGCGCCGCAGTTCACCGCCACGAACGGCTTCTCCCGCGTGATCCCGTTGTAGTGGATCGCCCGCGCAAACAACTCCTTGCCCGTCCCCGATTCCCCCACGATCAGGACGCTGCTCTTCACCCCCGACAGTTTCCGCGTCAACTCGAACAACTTCTGCACCGCCGCCGATTCCCCGATCAGGTTGTGAAACGTGCTGCTCGCCGCCATCTGCTCCGTCAGCAGCCGCTGATCGCGCCGCAACTCCCCGAACTCCAGCGCCCGCTTCACCCGCACCAGCACGTCCTCGAACTGCACCGGCTTGACCAGGTAGTCCGCCGCACCGCTCCGCATCGCCGACACGGCGCTCTCCACCGTCCCGAACCCCGTGATCACCACCACCGGCGTCTGCGGCGCAATCTGTTGCAGGTGCTTGAGCAACTCGATCCCGTCCAGCGCGGGCATCCGCACATCCGTCAATACCAGGTCGAACCCCCGCGCCAGCGCCTGCTCGTACGCCTCCTTGCCGTCCGCCGCCTGCGCAACCTGATACCCCTCCTGCTCCAACAACTCCGCGAGCGATTGGCGCAGCAGTTTCTCGTCCTCGGCCAGCAGTATCGACTTGGTCATCAGGCTCCGCTCATCTCGTGTAGCATGCGTCGGTTCAATCCTTCGGCGTCGATAGGTACTTCTCCGGGATCACCACGTTCTCCCGCTCGAAATCCCAGAACACGCTCGCGATCCACCAGCGATCCCCGTCCCGAAGCAGTTGGATGCTGTTGATCCCCCGGACATACGGCTTGGCGTCGTCCTTCGAGTGCCGTGACTCGTACGTGCTCCACACATGCGCCACGTTTCCAAACTGCTCCACCCGGTGCGCCACCTCCGTGTCCATGAACCCGCCCTTCTCGAAGTACTTCCGGTTCATCGCCGTGAAGTCCGTCGCCGTCAGGAACACCGCCCCGCTGGACCCGTCCGGCGCCGCCCGCGCCGCGATCAGGCGCCCCTGAGGCAGGAACAGCGACCGGAACCGCTCCCAGTCGCGCTTCTCCCCGGGGCCTCCCGCCGTTGACTCGTAATACGCCTTCACGATCGCGTCGATCGACCCCACGTCCTCCGCTCTTGCCTTCGGCCAAGACTCGTCGGGCTTCGGAATCGTCGGGTGCCCCGCCGGAGGATGCTGCTCCAACTGCTTCTCCGGCTGCCCGCTTCCCATCAGGGCAGCCCCTCCCAACATCACGGTTGCCACCCATGCGCGTCGCATCGTCACACCTCCTGCCCGCCCCACCATGCCCCCTGATTGCAACCACCGTGCCGGTCCATGCGCCATTTGTAACCGTTCTCTGCACACCTCGCCGCAATGCGTTCTCAAATTTGATAATAGAGCCCCCTGCCCGTTACGAATGTTGAGAATATCGGCCCCTATCCGGGCCCTTTCCTTCGTTCGCGCACGTGGCACGTCGTGTGCACCCCTTTCGGCATGCAATCCTCGCCGTACTTTGGCTCGCTCGGGATGGGCTCCACCGCCGCTCCCGCCTCCGAAGGAGCCAGCCGATGAACCCCGCCTCTCAAAGCCACACCACCCGGTCACGACGGCTCCGATCCATCCCCGTCCTCCTGGCGATGATCGCCGCCCTGGCCGCCGCGCCCGCTCTCCCGCGATCCGCCTCCCCGCCACGCGGATCCGACGCCCCGCCGATCCGGCTCAAGGACCTCAACGCCTCCTCGGTCGACACATCGGCGCTCGCCCCGCGCTCGCTCGTGCTGATCTTCGGGGAGGTCACCAACGACGCCACCCGCTCCGCCTGCACCGACGTGCTGGACACCATCGCCGAGCCCAGCCTGGCGCCGGCCCGCGCCCTGCCGATCCTTATCGTCGCGCAGGACGCCACACCGGCTCAACTCAAGGACGAAGCCGCCAGAGGCCGGTTCCCCCCTCTCATCCTCCACGATCCAACCCGCGAGACCTTCGGCGCCTACCGCATCCTCGTCGTCCCCACCATCGTCGTCGTCAATCCCAAGGGGAAAGTCGTCCACTCATCACCAGCGTTCGTCCCGCGCTTCAAGGAACTCCTGGCCGAATCTCTCCTGGTCGCGGCCGGGAAGGAATCCGACGCGCAGTTCGAGCAGTCCCTGGATCCCCGCTCCCCCGCCATGCACCCAGAGGCCGTTCGCGCCGATCACCTCGCCCACCTGGGCGAAGAACTCACCCGCCACGCCCTCTATGACCTGGCCGAGGCTCGCTTCGCCGATGCCCTCAAACTCGATCCCTCCCACCTCCCCGCGCGCCTGGGTCTCGCCTCGCTGATGCTGCGCCAGGACCGCCTGCGCGACGCCGAACCAATTTTCGCTTCCATCCTCGCGACCATCCCCGACTCGGTCGACGCGACGCTCGGCCTCGCCGAGATCCAGATCCGGCGCTCCGCCGACGGCCTCTCCGAGCCCGAAGCCGCCCTCTCCTCGGTCCTGACCTCCGATCCAAAGCACCCCCGCGCCCACTACCTCATGGGCCGCATCCTTGAAGCCCGCGGCGACACCCCCGGCGCGCTCGCCCACTACCGCCGCTCCGCTGAACTCCTCCTTGACCGCTAGTTCCTCACGCCATCACCCGAGACGACCTATGCGACGTTTTCTCAGACGAATCGGCCTCCGCGGCTGGAAGCGCTGGACCATCACCCTCCTGGTGCTCTTCGCCCTGACATCCGTCGGGAGCGTCGAACTCACCTCCCAGAGCTTCTTCTGCAACTCGTGCCACATCATGGAGCCCTACTACGCCAGTTGGAAGCACGGCGCCCACAAGAACGTCGAGTGCGTCAAGTGCCATATCAACCCGGGCGTTGACAACTTCATCGCCGCCAAACTCAACGGGCTGGGCCAGGTCGTTGACGACGTCCTGCACCGCACGTCCATGAAGCCCTCCGCCTCCGTCAGCGCCCTGTCGTGCACCCGCTCCGGATGCCACGACCTGCAGCGTGTGAGAGACGTCAAGAAGGACTCCGGCGACTACCTCTTCCGCCATGACAAGCACCTCGATCTCGAGTTCGCCGGCATCAAGGTCTCCTGCACCACCTGCCACTCGCACATCAAGGGCGACGAGCACTTCGAAATCAACACCAATGTCTGCATCAACTGCCACCTCATCGAGAGTTCGCACGACAACGCCCCGGCCGCCGCCGGCGCCGGTGTCCTCCCTTCTCTGCTCCGCATGAACGTCCGCGAGGACCGCGCCCTGGCCGTGGCCACCTCCACCTCTCCCCCACCCGCCGCCCCACCCCCCCCTCCTCCCGAGCACGCCGGCAAACTCGCCCCGGCGTCCTGCACGACCTGCCACACGCCCCCACCGGGAACCATCGAGCGAAACGGGCTCAAGGTCACACACGCCGAGTACCTCTCCTACGGCGCCAAGTGCGAGTCATGCCACCGCGGCAACACCACCGCACCAGTTCCCATCGAGAACGGCCACTGCCTCCAGTGCCACACCTTCGGCCTGGAAAAAGTGCTGCCCACTCCCGAGATGCACCGCGTCCACAACGAGGGCCGCCACAAGATCGAATGCTCCAGTTGCCACGGCACCATGCACCACGGCCCCATCGCCCAGACGGGCACCCTCGAACAGTTCGACTGCCGAAAGTGCCACATCGACCAGCACGCCGTTCAACGCAACACCTATCTCCATGACGAGTCCCCCAGGGCCGATGGCCGCCTCCCCGCCGTCAGCCCCATGTTCCTGGCCCATATCGATTGCACCGGTTGCCACATCAAGCCCCGGCCCGTCAGCGTCAAGCCCACCAGCGGCGCCATGGTGTTCGCGGCGGTCGCTGAAGCGTGCGATCGTTGCCACCGCCCCGGCTTCGGCGCCGAGATGGTCCCGCTCTGGCAACGCACCGCCCACGCCCTCTTCGACGCGGTGGAAAGCGACTACAACTCGCTCGACCCCACCGCCCAACTCGACCCCGAGGTCATCGCCGTCCGCCGCCTGCTCGACATGGTCCGGGCCGACGGCAGTTGGGGCGTCCACAACCCGCGATACACCCAGCAACTCCTCGAGCAGGCCCGCACGCGACTTGCTCTCTTCCGCGCTCGCGAGACGGAGCCGCCCAAGTGATCACTCGTCGATGCATGCCCCTCGCCCCGCTGCTGGCCCTCGCGATCTCCGCCGCCCACGCCCAGCCGCAGCCCGCGCCGGCCCTCCCCACCACGCGCGTCCTGAACTGCACCACGTCAGGATGCCACGCCAAGCAGCAAAACTATCCGTTCCTTCATGGCCCCAACGCCGTCCAGGCCTGCGATGCCTGCCACGAATACGTCGATCCGGCCAAGCACACCTTCCAGATGAAGCGCCCCGGCCGAAACCTGTGCGATTTCTGCCACATTGATAAGACCGGCACCGAGGGGACGTTTGTCCACGACCCCGTCGCCAAGGGTGAGTGCGCCACGTGCCACGATCCCCACGGTGGGACGACCCGCAAACTCCTCAAGAACGACTCCATCGTCCAACTCTGCACCCAGTGCCACAAGACCGTCAACAGCGCGGCTCATATCCACAAGCCCGCTCAGGAAGACTGCCGCCTCTGCCACAAGCCCCACACCGCCGACCATGAAAAACTCCTGATCCTCGACCGCCGAGCCCTCTGTCTCAAGTGCCATGAAGACGTCGGCCGGTCCATCGACGCCGCTTCGTTCCATCACGAGCCCGTCAATGGGGATTGCCTCCAGTGCCACACCGCTCACTCCACCGACCAGGTCAAGGCGCTCAAGATGCCCGCGGTCGAACTCTGCGCATCCTGCCACAAGGAGACCTACGACAAGGCCATGGCGGCCAAGCACAAGCACGCCGCTGTCTCCGACACCCGCGCCTGCCTCAACTGCCACCTCCCCCACGGCGCCGACCACTCCAAACTCCTGGCCAAAGACCCGACCTCGTCCTGCCTGGCCTGTCACGACAAGCCCATCAAACTCGACGACCCAAAGGCCAGGCCCATCGCCGCCATGAAGGAACTCGCCCTCGACACGTTCCACAAGCACGCCCCGGTTGAAAAAGGCGACTGCGCCGCCTGCCACACCGTCCACGGCGGCGAGCAGACCGACCTCCTCGTCGCCCCGTATTCCACCGCGTTCTATCAGCAGTTCACCGACGACGCGTACGCCCTGTGCTTCAAGTGTCACGATAAGCAACTCGCCCTCGCCCCCACCACGCAGACCGCGACCTCCTTCCGCAACGCCGATCAGAATCTCCACTACCTCCACGTCGTCAAGTCCGGCCCCCAGGGCCGCAGTTGCCGCGCCTGCCACACCACCCACCTCGCTCGCAACCCCAAGCAGGTCGGTGAAAAGGTCCCCTTCGGCGAGTGGGAAATCCCCATCAACTTCCAGGTGACCCCCACCGGCGGCTCCTGCGCCCCGGGGTGCCACAAGCCCGCGAAGTACGATCACACCGCGGCCCCCGCGGAATCGAAGTAGCGCCCCCGCTCCCACCACTGCTACATGCTTCCCGCGCACGCTTCAAATGCTCACCATAATCCAGCGCCCGCCGGCTCCCCCCTCTCTCAGTACCCCTCCGCTTCATGATTCCTTCCGTGACACCGAAGGGTGCACTCTCCCCGGAACGTGCCGAGATCCCTGAACTCCAGCCGCCCGCTCGACTGGCTCGGGAACACGATCCCCGCCGCGAAGTTGATCAGGTTCGAGTTCCCCGTCGTCGTCCCCTGCGTCGACGCGATCCCATGCGCATCATGGCACGCCGCGCACGGCGTCCGCTCCTCCTGGATGTGCTTCTTGTGCCCCGGAAACGATCGATCGTCCAGGATACTCGCCCGATCATGACACGTGTAGCACAGCGCGTACGCCTGCGCGCTCTCGCTGGTCAGGTCCCGCGTCTCGTACCGCGCCCGAAGCAGCGGCTCCTGGTTTGACCCGTGCACCCCGTCCGGGCCGGATCCTCCCGCGCTGCGCCCCGTGTCCGAGTTGTGACAACTCGAACACGCCACCAGGCTCGCCGTCGTCCACCCGGGCCTCAGGCTCGGCACCATCGAGTTCCGCCCCGGCGCCTCCACCGGGTGGTACGACACCGCGCTCGGGCTGAACTCCAGCCGCGTGTTGTTCTGCTCCAGTCGCCGAGACACCGTCGGGAGCACCACGCTCCCCTCCGCGTGACACTTGAAACACACCTCGTACTCATGCGACGCGCTCGCCACCGGACTTCCCCCCGCCGATACCCCGCCGATCCGCCCGAAGTTCGGATGCAATCCCGGCGGCGAGGTCCCGCCTTGCCCCATCGTGTGCGGCTCGTGACAATCCGCGCAGTTCACGTGCCCCTGGTGCGGCTCCGGCGGATCCACCACGCTCAGCGTCTCGTGCACCGACACCTTGTTCAGGTCCGGCGCGATGTTCGCCGCACCCGCCACCGTCCCGTTGTGGCACGACACGCACGTCTCCCCCACGGTCGCACGCTTCAGCAGATACGGCCCGCTCGGTGAACTGTGCGGCTGATGGCACGACCCGCACGTCTGATGCCCGCTCACCGTCGTCTGTCCCATCTGGTGACACGTCACGCACAACTGCGACGTGTCGTTCCGCACGACCAGGAAACTCCCGTTCGCGTTGTTGTGCGCATCGTGGCATGTCGTGCACTGAAGTTCCGAGTTCGGGTCCAGCACCACCTCCGGCGGCAGCAGGTTCGGCGACCTCAGCCGCAGATCATGCGACGCCAGCGCCGCGTCATACCGAAACGAAATCGGATGGTCATCCGACAGGTCCGTTCCGATCCGGCCACGCCCCTCCGGGATCGTCGTCACCCCGCCGCTCATCAATATCGGCCCGTTCCGTGATACCACCGCGCCCAGCGCGATCGTCCCGTCGTGACACGACAGGCACATCTTCGACATCCCCGTCGGCTGCCCCGGCCGGGCATCCAACGCCCGGCTCGTATAGATCGTGTACCCCTCCGTCGGCATCGCCCGGTTCCACAACGGCCTCACCGGGGAGGTGTTGTGCGGCGTGTGACAGAAAATGCACACCTGATCCTCCGTGAGCGCCCTCACAGCCCCCGGGCCCGACGCCGACAGGTTGTGCGGGCTGTTCACCACGCTCGTCGCCTGCGCGCTCGCTCGCCCCGTCACCGCCCCCGCCAGTCCCAGCACCGCGCCCGCCGCCCCTGCCAGTGTTCGTTTCATCGCCTCGGCTCCTCACGCAGGTAGTCAAACACCTGCACTCGCTTGTTGTATGAATCGGCGATCCAGATCCGCCGCATCACACCCCGCTCCGACACATGTATCCCCGCCGGCAGCCAGAACTCCCCCGGGCCCTGGCCTTCTCGCCCAAACGTCATCAGCAGTTCCCCGTCCACGCTGAACAACTGCACCGCCTCGAAGTTCGCGTCCACCACGTACACATGCCCCTCCGAGTCCACCCCGACCCCCTTGGGCTGCGCGAAATACCCCGGCATATCCCCCTTGCGACCGATCTGCCGGATCGGCCGAAGGTCCGGGTCAAACACCTGCACCCGGAAGTTCAGCGAGTCGCTCACCAGCATCAGCCCGCTGGCGCTCAGCGCCACACCGGTCGGAAAGTTGAACTGCCCAAGCCCCGACCCCCGCTCCCCGATCCGCTTGAGCTCCCGCCCGTCCATCGCCAGCACCACCACTTGGTGCGCCGCCGAGTCCACCACCAACACCCGCCCCCCGCGAGGGTCAACCGCCAGCCCGCACGGCCGCCTCAGGTCGCCCGTGCGCAGCGCCCCGAGCCACTTCCCATCGCGGTCAAACCCCACGATCCGCCCCTCCAGCGAGTCCGCCGCCAGCACACGCCCCCGGCCCCCGTCCCACGCCCCGTCATACGCCACCGCGACCACCTGCCCCAGCGCTCGTTCCCCCGCCGGCGCACGCCACTGCTCCATCGTCCGCGCCGACAGGTCGAACATCACCACGCACCCCGCGCCGCTGTCCGCGACAAATACCCGGTCACCACCGTCCGTGCACACCCCCAGCGGGCTCACCATCCCCCGCGCCGGCTCCTTCCCCGCGATCGCTCGCGCTACCTGCTCGAAAAATCCCACCCCAGCCTTCAGGTCCTCGTCGCTCGCCAGTTGCCCGATATACCTCACCCTCGGCTGATCCGGTGCGGGCGGCCACTGATGCGCCGTGCTGGCCGTATCGAATATCTCCCCCGGCGCGCTCCCGCACCCCGGCACCGCGCACGCCGTTCCTATCACGACCCCCGCTCCCCATCGCTTCAACTCCCGCGCTCGTCGTTGCACGTTCGCTCCCGTGTCTTGATCGCTCCCCGCCGGCCCCATCAAAACGTCCGCCTGATCCCGATCGTGAACAACTGCGACGTCCGCTCCACGCTCGAACTGTCCAGGATCGTGTTGTGGAACGACGCGAAGATCGTCGTCTGGCGCTTCCGCCACGTCAGTTCGATCGCCTGGTCCCACGCACGCACATCGTCGCTCAGCCGGTCCTGCTCATTGCGGAACTGGATCTCGACGCTGGCCCGCAGCGCCTCGTCCAGGCGCTGCGTCCATCGAAATGTCACCCGGTCCAGTTGCAGCCGATTGTCCGTCAGCGCATACTCCACCGTCTCGTGCGAGTATTCCAGGTTCACCACCGATTCCCGGCTGAACCGCTGGTTATACCGCGCCTGAAATCGTACCACGTCATACGGCGACACCTCGCTCTCGTGATTCTGCCGCTCCGCCAGCAGCGTCACCGCGCCGATCTGGTACTCCGCCCCGTACAGCAGATCCTCGAAGTCGTCGAGCACGAAGAGCGCCGGCTGATCCGCGTGCAGCGCATGGTCCGACCGCCGGTACGTCACGTACAGCGACAGCCCCTTCGCCAGCGTCTCGTCAAAGTTCAGCCGCGCCGAAACGCTCACCGTCGTCGTGTCGATCACGTTCCCCGGCTCGGGCCCGATGTCGTACGTCACCAGCACCGCGTCGCCGTTCCCGATCGCTCCTCCCAGCACGCGGCGCAGTTCCACCCGGTCCGCGAACGCCTGTACCGTGTAGTCCAGCCCCTCGAACAGCGGCGAGTGCGCCGTCGTCGTCACGACGATCGACGACGCGACGATGTTCCGCCGGTTGATCGTCACCGGGAACGGGTCGTTGAACACGTGCGCCTCGTCCAGGACCGGCAGATCGCCGCCGCGCTCGCTGTTGTCCTGCCGGTTGTACCCGGCCGCCGTGCTCACGTTCAGCCGCCCCACGGGCACCTTCTTCGTGTAGTCCAGCAATCCGTTGATGAACGCCTCGTCGCTGGTGAACTCGTCATCGACCTCCAGCCGCCTCAGCCCCGCCGTCGCCGAACTCACGAGACTGTCATACAACTTGTGCCGCACCGTCGCGCTCCCGCCCAACAGCGTCTGGTCCACCCCGCCGCGCGTCTGCTGCTCCGCGGTGACGTCGTACCGCGATTCGAGCCGGTCGCTGTGCCGCAGCCGAAGTTGTTCGTCCAGCCGGTACGTGCTCTGCGCGAACACGCCCGACTGGTCGTACACCCGCAGCGATGATCGCAGGCTGTCCAGGTTGTCCTTCCCGAACTCGATCACGTGCGTGAACGTGCCGTCGTGCCGCTGGTACGAGTTCCGGAAGCCGAACGCCTGCGTCTCCACCGCGTCGTCGAACGCGTAGTCCAGTTCCAGTCGCTGGTGCTCCCCGAGCCGCAGTTGCCCCGAGAGGCTGAAGGTATCCTGGACCAGCGACGAATCGATCGTGCCCAGCGGGTCCGATTCGTCTTCCTCCCGGTGAAAATACTGCAGCGTGATCGGCGCCGCCTCCGACTTCAGCCGCGCGATCACGCCCGTCTCGCTCGTGATGTTCTTGATCGTTCCGAAGAACTGCCGCCGGAGCCTCGAATCCACCCGCCGGCTGTACGCCGTCACCGGCACGGGACCTTCCCCCAGGATCAGCCCTTGCACGTCATACAGATTGGTGAACTCCAGGTCGTTGCGCTTCTCGCCCAGGGTGTCGCTCTCGGTGTGCGTGTAGTCCAGCCCCAACTTCATCGTTCCCGAAATGTCCAGCAGGTTCTTGTGCCCCACGTACGCCTCGAAGTCGAGGTTCGCCGTCCCGCGGAACACATCCTCCGTGTCCGTCTGCCTCGAACTCCCCCCTTGCTTGGTCGTGTCTTTCTGCCACTGCCCGAAGAACTCGAGTTCAAACCCGAACCGCGGGAGTTCCAACAGGTTGTACTTTCCCCGCCGCTCGCCGACGATCACAGGCCCGTCGTCCGTCGGCTGCGGCTGCAACGCCTGCCGTGACCACGCCGTCCCCGCCGTGATCACAAGGACCAGCATCGACGCCGCCATCCTCGACACCGCGCCTTGTCGTGCGCCCCGTTTCATCGCTCCGGCGAGACCGCCGGCTCGCCCGACCCGTCCCCCGCCCCGCGATTCGTAATCACCTCTCTCAGGAAGTACGCCCGCTCGCCCCCGTGCCCGAAGTGGCACTCAAGACAACTCCGTGAGTCGTCCGCGTGCGCCGCTACGCGCGTCGCGTTCAACAGCCCCGCCTCGTGACACGTCACGCACACGCCGCGACCGGGCCGTTGCAGCAGCGACGCGTTCGCCGATTCGTGCGGCTCGTGGCACCACAGGCACGCTCCCACCGCCACCGGCCCATGCATCACCGCATGCTCCGTCGTCGTCCCCGCGTGGCACTTCAGGCACACGCTCGAATCCGACTTCGACAGCCGTAGCCGCGAAGAGTGGCATTCGTTGCACTGATTCTCCGCGTACGGCTTGTGCACCGAGTACGTCGGACTCTCTCGTATGTCCACCGCCCTCGCCCCCGTGATCGACTGCCCTTCCGCCTTCTTGTTCGGGTCCGGCACCCCGTCAAAAAAAAACGAGAGTACCTCGTAGTGCTTGTCCACCGAGCAGCCAACCACCGCCAGCACCCCCGCCGTCACGCCCCCCGATATCCACCACGCCCGCCGGCGCCGGCGTCCTCCGTCTCGTGCTGACTCCTGCTGCGTTCCCATGCGTTGCTCGGCTTCGGTGAACCGGGCGCCTTGCCCGTCACCTTCATCCCCGCCCCCCAGCCCCCAACCCACGCCTTCTACCTCAGTTGCCGGGCTTGCCCCCCGGCGCCCCCGGCGAAGCGGGCGATTCCGCCGGCCCCGGTCCCTCCGGCACCGGCTCTTCCTCCCCGACGGTCTGCAACTTGAGTTGGTCGTCCTTGGCTCCAACCCCAAGATCCACCTTCGCCGCGCGCGCCGACAGATCCGCCAGCGCATACCCCTCGCGACGCTTCCCCACCGCATACACCGACACCTTCGACCCACCGAACTGATTCGTCACCGCCACGATGGCGTACGCCTCGAAGCCCGGATGAATCAGATCTCCGAACGCCGCCACGCTCGCACGGTCCACGCAGATCCCCACCGGCAGATCCATCGCCCCTGGATGACTGCCCGCCGATCCGAAGTGCATCAGCAGCCGATTCTGATCGTCGAACATCTGCACGTTCTGGAACGCCGAGTCCACCACGTACAACACGCCCGCTTCGTCCACCGCAAGATGCTTCGGCCTCGCGAACGACCCGGCAAAATCACCCAGTTGTCCCATCGCCGATATCAACTTCCCGTCCGGCGAGAACTTCTGCACCCGGCACCGCATCATGTCCGTCACGAACACATCCCCCTTCGCGTCCACCGCCACCCCCAGCGGCAGCCGGAACTGACCGTCCTCGTCCCCCACGCTCCCAATGCTCCCGATCTGCTTGCCGCTTGCCCTGTCGTACACCTCCACCACCTGCCCCGCCATGTCGCACACGTACAGCCGATCCTTATACGTGTCCACCGACACCGGCTTGAACTTTGGATGCCCGATCGCCATCGCGTATCGCTCGTTCCGGTCGTACACGAGCACCGCGCCCTGGTCGTTGTCCGCGACGTAGATCGTCCCATCCTCCGCCACCGCCACGTCCACGGGGTGCTTCAGCCGCGTCACCCCGCTTACCCCCACCAGCCGCGTCTGCTTCTTCTTGATATCCAGCACCGTCAGGCTGCTGCTGCGCATGTCGCACACGTAGATCGCCCCGTCGTGCATCGTCACGCCGTACGGCTTGGCCAACCCCTTCTCGTCCTTCGACTCCTCGCCGAACACCAGCCGGTCCAGCCCGCTCTCCTTGGACGCCGCCACGTCCGCGCTGCTCCGGAACGATCTCAGGAACTGCACGTGCGGCTCATCCGGAAATGGTGGCCAGAACGCGAAGACGCCGCTCGCCGCTCCCGCCGGCTTCGTCTGCGCCGGCCCTGTTCCGCAGCCCGTCACGCAGATCGCCGCCGCGATCGTGCACGCGATCTCCGCCGACCTCTTCCATGCGCTCAAACGTCCCATGGGGTCCCTTTCGCCTTCACTCACGCTCCGTGCCCGAGAGTTAGCCCAACAAACGCAGTGCCAGCCGTAGCCGCCCCAATGCACCGCGGCCGCCACGGGCCTGACGCGGCCTCTCCGCACGCCTCAAAAATGAAAATGCCCCGACCCGTCGCCCTTTTGGGCTCGGTCGGGGCTTTCCCCTGGGAGGAGACGTGACCTTACTTAATGTGGCAGTTAAGGCAGATTGCCGAGGCCGCATTGCTGATATTCAGCAGGTACGGGAATCCTCGCCCGTGGGGATTGTGGCAGGTCGTGCAACTCACGACTCGGTGCGTGACGCCACCCTCGTCCACCCAGTTCTCCAGCCGGATCCGAGAGTTGAACGTCGATTCCGGACGGAACGCGCCGGCCCAGAACGACGGCTCCGGCGACGGCGGGTACTGCGCGTCGGACCCGATCGGGTGGTCATTCACCAGGTCAGTTCCCAAGTTCACGCGCGCCGGGGCGAAGTTCACGCCCTCCTGCCCGCCGAAACTGTCCAGCGCCACCGTTCCATCGTGGCATGACAGGCACAGTCGGCTCTTGCGGTCCATGTTCGTTTCCGCCGTGCCCGATCCTTCGTGCATCGAATACGTCGCCGTCGTCAGCGTGTGGTTCCACAGCCGACCGGCCGCCACGTTCGCGAAGTGCGGCGTGTGGCACGGCTTGCAAATCTCGCCTCCGGACCATGCATACGAACTGAAGTTGTGTGCCGTGTTCGCGATCTGTGCGTTCGCCGCGGACACGCCCATTCCCGCCATCGTTACCACTGTCACGAGCGTTGTTTTGAAGAGATTCATGGTCAACTCCTTCCAACTGGGGTGCGATTTCGCCGGTCAATATGCAAGTGCTGTACCAGCGCCCAAACCCAGAAATTCGCTAAAAAAACCATATTCCGCTCCCGAAACCAAGACGCCGACCTCGCTCCGATCCCATTTTCGGTGAACACGCCTCCGACCGAAGTCGGCGCCTTTCTCGGCCGATTTGATGCGTCGGAGGATTGTCATGTCAGCCATGTCGCCCTTGCTTTCCCAAATTCGAGAACGCGGCGCCTCCGTGATGTGGGTGTCGGCTCTGGCGCTCGGCGCCTTGGCGCTCGTCGGCTCGGCCTCCCTTGCGCGCGAGACCGTCACTGACGGCGCGGTCAACTTGACCTACGACCCGGCCTCCTTTTCAAGCCGCGCTCCTTCGGCCCCGGATTGCCGTGCTTGCCACCAGTTCGACCCGGTCTTATCGCACCCCGACGGTGTGTCCGTCCGCGCCGGCGTGGCCCCGGAACTTCCCCGCGAGAATGGGAAGATGACATGCCTCACCTGTCATAGCGCCACCACCCACGGGACCGGCGCCCGCGCCGGCCCGATGTTGCGCGCAGGCGGGGTCGCCGGGTTGTGTGCGGCCTGTCACGACGCGGGGGAGTCCAACAGCGCCGGCATGCACGCGCGCGGACTGGGGCGGGCACACCTGGCGTCGCCCAACGGCGTCCGGATGCCGCTTCGCGCCGAGCCCGACGATGGGACCCAATCCTGCGTCGTGTGCCACGACGGGACCATCGCCGGCGACGGCTCAGCGGGGATCGGCCGCGACCCATTGTCCCGCGATTCCGGCGAACACCCGGTCGGAATCCCATACCGTTCGAGCCGGACCGATGACAGCGCCGTTCGACTTGTCCCCTTGGATCGGCTGAACGCCCGCGTACGCCTGTTCGACCGTCAGGTCGGCTGCGGGTCGTGCCACAGCGTGTATTCCGGCGAGCGAGCGCTGCTGGTCCGGAGCAATCTGAACAGCCAGTTGTGCGCGAGTTGCCACATGGAATGAGCGTCGGCGTGCGGAAGGATGCACCCGCTTCTCACAATCAAGACGCGACGACGGCCAGCATTCTCGGATTCGAGATGCGCCCACTCCCCGAATGGTTGCCGCGAGAGCAGTCGGGCCGACGGCGGTGGCATCCCGCTTGCTCCCCGTGCATCATCACGCCGTGAGATCCACGGCGACTTGCTGCGCGCTGAGGGAGTCGCCCGATGCGATCCGACACAGATCGTTCCACGTCCAGAGAGAAAGCATCCCGTCGCCTCGCCTATGTAATCGTTGCGGCGGTTCTGGCGGCGCTTGCTGCTCATGCCCCGGCGCAGCCCGGCGCGCCGGCCTCCCAGGAGGCGGTCAACCCGCCACAGGCCGCCATGCCGACCGGCACCCTCGCCGTGCGGGCGATTCAAGGCACCCGCGATGGCGGAGAGATCGGTCCCAGCGACGTTGAAGTCGAACTGATCCACAACGGCCAGTCCGTGCACCGCGCGCAGGCCCGGCTCGGAGAGGGCGGCATGGTGTTCGTCCGCGACCTTCCCGTCGTGATGCCCGTCCGGCCCCTGGTGCGGATCAAGTACGCCGGCGTCATGTATCAGGATGTCGGGCCACCGATGGACGCGGGCCACCCAACCGGGTCGGTGGACGTGACGGTCTACGAAACCACGGATGCGGCGCCGGCCTGGCGCATGCGGTCCAGACACATAGTCGCGCAGCCCGCCGCGGGGGGGTTGGCGGTCTCGGAAGCGATCGAGGTCGAGAACCCGGCGGACCGGACCTGGCTGGGGGGCCCGGCGGATCCGCAGGGCCGGCGCAGCGTCGTCGAGTTTGATCTGCCCGAAGCAAGCAGCGGTGTGACGCTGGGGAACGGGTTCCACGGATGGTGCTGCACGGCGGTGTCGGATCGCCGCGTCAAGGTGCAGATGCCGCTCATGCCCGGGCGCACCACGTACGAACTCTCGTACCGCGTCGGAGGGACGGGACCGCGCTGTGCGCTGGTCGTGGGCACGCCGGCGCCCTGTGATCACATCGTACTGACGGTCCCGTCGGACGCGAAAGGTGTCGAGGCCCGCGGGGTGTCCCCGATCGACGACGAAGCGCCCGGCGCGCTCGCCTACGGCGCGCACGACCTCGCCGCCGGCGCCGCGGTCGGGCTCCTGGTGAGTGTCGAGCCGCGCGAGCAACGGAGCGTACCAGATGGCGGACGATGGGGTCCGCTCGAAGTCGGGATGGTCGCCGCGGTGGGAGTCGTAGTCTTGGTCGGCACCGTGTCACTGATGCGCCGCGTCGTGCAGCGGCGCAGCGCGTCATCAGGCTCGTGAACCCGTGCCGGGTGAAGCCGGATCCTGGAGTCGGTCCATGCGATGGCCGCTGAGCAAGCGACAGTATTGGCTTGGGGTCTACACGTCCGTAGCCATCGGGGTAGCGCTGGCGATCCGTGTGGGCGCATCGGACCCCGCGCTTGGATCGTCCGCCGCGATCGTCTACCTGCACGTGCCCGCGGCGATGATGATGTACGTGGCCTGCGCCGCCGTGTTTGCCGCGAGCGCGGGATACCTGTGGCAGCGGAGCGAACGGTGGGATGACGTCAACGGAGCGGCGGCGGAGGTCGGCGCCCTGCTCGCGTCGATCTCGCTTTCGACGGGCATGGTGTGGGCACGCGACGCCTGGGGACAGTGGTGGGTGTGGAGCCCGAGACTGTCCTTCACGCTGGCCCTCTGGGCGCTGCTCGTGGGGCTCGTGGTGATCCGGCGGTCGATGCGGTGCACGCCCCGGCGAGCAACGGTCAGCGCCGTCGTCGGGATGGTCGCGTTCCTCGACGTGCCCTTGGTGTACCTCAGTGTCAAACTCATCCCGGACGTTCATCCCGTGATGCCCTCGCTCACGCCGGACATGCGAGCGGTTCTGCTCTACTGGCTCCTGCCCACGGGCTTGGTGTGCGGCGGACTCGCGCATGAGGCGCTGGGGGTGGCTCGCGGCGAGCGCACGAGCCAGGGAGCCCGTGCGGCGCAGGAGGCCATGCCCGCCGGGGAGGGACAACGGACGCCGACATGCCGCTGAGCGTGTACTCAATCATGGCGGGGGTGGTGGAGGCCGCGCTGATCGCGTGCTATGCGTGGTGGCTCTGGCGCCGGTCGCGGCGCGCGCGCCGGGCCAATGAGCGGGACCGCGGCTCCGGCTGATTCCAACGAAGCACCGGCGCGGGGCACGTCAGTCATTCCCGGCTTCGCGCCGGCCGCGTGGTGTGACCATCTGTTTTTCTGAGCCGGATCGCGCGAGCGGTCGGGGGATACGTTCGGCGGCCCGACGCGATCAAATGATGTTTTGCGCCAAGAGACTCCGCACGCCCTGTCAAACACTTCCGGGTTCACCGAGTTTTTTCGCGAGCGCCTGCGTGTGGAGGCGGTTGCTCCACGCAGCGATGGGGGTCTTCGAGCCCCCCAACGACCCCCCTCTGTCGCCCTACTCCCCTATTGTGGACTGTACATGAGAAACTCGCGCGTTCTGACTTGCCAAGGCGGGTAAACTGCCGTGTACTTGACAGCACAGGCGATTTTTTGAATAGGAGTTGCGTGAAGGAGATCGACGCCATGAAAAGCAAGATCATTCGCGAGCGGCTGTCAATCGACGGCGACCGCATGGAGACATTCACATGCCCCGAGTGTGGAAACGAACGAGCGACGGGAACAAGCCGGGGAGCCGGGGTACGTGACGTGGACCGATTGGCACTGCACGGGCGGCCAGTGGCGAGAACGGCAGGTCACGCAGCGGGCGTTCACTGACAAGAACGAGTCGTACCGCCTGGGAGTCCAACTTGGCGGCGCAGTTGCAGCGCCCCATCGCCGAGCACCTGGACGGCTTCATCGAACACATCACCGCCCGCGGGCGCGACGATCGGTACGTCCGGCAACTCCGGCCCCGCCTGGAGCGGTTCTTCGACCACGCCGGGATCGGGCGACTCGTGGACGTCACCGCCGACTCGCTCGACAAGTACGTGCTCCATCTCCGGCGCGATGAACGCTCGGGGTACACCGTCAACGAGGTCATCGGCACCGCGAAGGCGTTCACCAAGTGGGCGGTCTCCACCCGGCGTCTGGCGATCGACCCACTCGCGTGTGTTCGCAAACTTGAGGCGAAGAAACTGACCAAGACCCGAGCCCGTCGTGCCTTGACGGCGAAGGAAATCGCGGCGCTCCTGCACGCCGCCCGACAACGCATCGCACAGTCGCACCTTCGGCATACCGACCCACGGCTCACGGCCAACATCTACACCGACGAATCGATCCTTCCAGTCGCGGCGAGTCTGGCCGCGCTGCCCTACCTCAATATCAAGGCGGGCTGATGAAGGAAAGTCGGTTGATGATGTCGCCGCAGGCGCGCAGCGCGGGCGCAGCACTTTTCCGGCTCAACGGGGCAACAGCGGGCACAATCCGCGCTGAGCGGCATCCGTCGATCTCCAAAAACACACCGCCCGGACCGACCGTAAAGTCGCGTCCGGGCAAGACTTGGCACCACCTGTGCACGGTGTGCACGATCTTCTAAGAAAGCGGGCGAAGGGGCTTGAACCCTCGACCTACACGTTGGCAACGTGTCGCTCTACCGCTGAGCTACGCCCGCGACTCGACAGGCCCCAGTGTAGGCCTGTTGCCCTAGCGAGTGAAGCGGATTTCGGGTCCCACGCCGGTTGCGGAGTTATCGGCAGCCGCCGTCGCATCGCTCCGCCATGGCGGGTGCCCAGCCGTTTTCACCACGCCCCGCGGCATGCGAGTTTCGCCGCTCCCCGTGGCAGCGACGGGGTGATGCGGGCATGCGACGATGAAACTCTTGGCCGAAGAGCGGTGCGCAGGCCTGTCGTGCGCCGCCTCGCCACACTCCCGTGCCGCAAGCCGCCGGGATCCGAGATGGGAACGCATCGCCAACGCTGAATATCAAAGCGGTCGATGCCAAGCGAGCACGCCCGGGTCTGGACACGTCCGGATCGGCATCGGGAGCCAAGTGTTTTCGCGCCGGAATCACTCGCCGTCTGCGTCGGTCTCTGAATCATCGGCGGCGGCCTGAGCGGCCGGGGCCGGATTCGTCGCGCGAGCCGCGAGCACGGCGCGCCGGATCTCTTGGAACAAATCCGGATTGTCCTTCAAGAACTTCTTGGCGTTCTCACGTCCTTGGCCGATGCGGGCGTCGCCGTAACTGAACCACGACCCGCTCTTGTCCACGATCTTGCAGTCCACCGCCAGATCAAGCAGGTCCCCGGTCGCCGAGATGCCCTCGTCGAACATGATGTCGAACTCCGCATCGCGGAAGGGGGGCGCCACCTTGTTTTTCACCACGCGCCCGCGAACGCGGTTGCCGACGGCGATGTCTCCCTCTTTGATCGAACTTGTCCGACGGATGTCGATGCGAACCGAGGAATAGAACTTCAGCGCACGGCCGCCGGGTGTCGTTTCGGGCGAGCCGAACATCACGCCGATCTTCTCGCGGATCTGATTGATGAAAATCACCGTGCAGTTCGAGCGGGAAATCACGCCGGTCAGTTTCCGCATCGCCTGACTCATCAGCCGGGCCTGAAGGCCCACGTGCGTATCGCCCATTTCTCCCTCGATCTCGGCTCTCGGGATCAGAGCCGCGACCGAGTCCACGATGATCACATCCACGGCGTTGGAGCGGACCAGCAGTTCGCAGATGTCCAGCGCCTGCTCACCGGTATCCGGCTGCGAAACCAGCAGATCGTCGATGTTCACGCCGATCTTGCGCGCCCACACCGGATCAAGGGCGTGCTCGGCATCGATGAACGCGGCGACGCCCCCTTCCCGTTGCGCGGTCGCCGCCACCGTCAAGGCCAGAGTCGTCTTGCCCGATGATTCGGGTCCGAAGACTTCAATGATTCGGCCCCGCGGAATCCCCTTGCCGCCCAGGGCGAGATCGAGCGAAATCGAGCCCGTGCTAATTCCCGGAACAGCCAGATAGGCCTTCTCGTCGAGTTTCATGATCGAGCCCTTGCCAAAGGCCTTCTCGATCTGCGAAACCGCTCGGTCCAGCGCCTGCACCTTGGCCTTGTCGAGGCCGGGGGCGGCGGCAGAAGGCTTCTCCGACGATCGACCGTTCTTCACTTCAATCGGCATGGAGCTCTCGCTTTCGGCTTGCTCGACCCCGCTCAGGCGTGACGGGCCGCGACGCTTGGTTCCCGACGTGCCATTGTTGCTAGGTGCTTCGGTGACCATTATGCAAGACCTCCGGGTTCGAGTCAATGTTTGGTAGAAAATCGCCCGAAAAAGTTCCTATTTCATATCGGTTTGGTTAGTGTACTATCGAACAAATACTTGTCAAGTCTCCAAAATAGGTTTTTGTCAGATATTTTTCAGCCAAGCTTGAAGAGCACGACAGAATCGTCGGGCAGCACTGAATTTGGGTATGACATGCACAAGGGGGAGACGCGACGGCGTAGCCGCCGTGTGTTTTGTGCTCATCAAGATTGGCGCGGGAGGATTGCTGAACGGCGCACGCTCGGCGTGCGCGCCGGACCGCGACATGTCAGCGACGGTGTCGAGATTCTGAAATCTGATCTACCAGTCAACTCGGTCAGTTCAACACGACAGCGACAGATCACCGGGAGAGGTGTGTTAGACGGCACTCGGGACGCCTGTGCGGTCGAACGGCGTACGTCGATCCGGCGTTGCAGATTCAGCAACCTGAGAAGAAACACGCGATGAAATCGAAGAAATCCTGGCTGTTCGTCGTCCCGTCGGCGTTGTAGTCCGCATCAGCGGAGAACAGGTCCGTCAGGAAGTCGAAGAAGTCCTGCGAGTTCACCGAGTCCATGCCGTTCCAGTCGCATGTGCACACGGGCGTCGGAACCAGCCCGTAGACCCGGACGTCATCGATATTCCACCCGGGGTAGACCACGTTGTTGTTGGTCGTCCCCATGACCCAGCGGAGGCGGACGCTGGAGCGCTGATCGGCGAATGCCGAGATGTCATAGGACTGGAGCGACCAGGCGTTCTCCGAGATTGCCGGGCCGGTGTGCACCCAGACGTCATTCCACGTCGATCCGTCGGACGAGACCTGAACCGCGGCGTGATCGAGATCGGATGCGTCAATGCCGAGCCAGCGACGGAACTCCAGGCGCGTGTTGATGTACGGGGACAGGTCCATCGGGGTCGACGTGACGTAGAGCGGCGTGCGGATGGCGTTGGTGTAGTTGCCCAGCAGGTTGAACCCGATCACGTTGCTGCCCGTGAATCCGGACATCGGGTCGTGGTTGAACGACCCGCCGCCGGTCGGCGCACCGAACGCCCAGAGGCCCTGCATGGTCCAACCCGGGTCCTGGTCGTTGGTCAAGAACTCGTACTGCAGTTCGGACTGAAGCGGCGTCACGGAGATGCTCACCGTCGCGATGTTGGAGTTTCCCCCGCTGGGCGGCGCGCCCCCGTCGGAAGCCCGGAATTGCAATGAATCCGGGCCCAGGTATTCGCCGATCGGTCGATAGAGGACCCGGTTCAATCCTCCTGGCAATACGTACGGAACGGACGAGATGATCTGCCCGGATCCGATTTCGCGAAGCCGCCCGTGCGTCGGCAACTGCGTGATGGTGAAGGTCAACGGCGCGGGCACGCCGTCGTCGGTCGCACCCAGCGTGATGGTGCTGTTGCTGGCCGTGACGACATTCACGCTGGCGGCGGCGGCGACGGGCGGGAAGCACGTGATCGTGGCGGCGTCGGTGACCATGACGTTCGTCCCGCCCGAGCCGTTGTCCGCGTCGATGTACACCAGCGTGATCGTGTCGCCGGACTGGAAATACACGGTCCCGGGCGTGTCGGTGGGGCTCAGCGGCGCCGAGCCGATGAACTCGGCGGACTCCGGCGCCGTTTCGGTCAGCGTCACCAACTGACCCGCCGGATCGCTGGTGGACTGCACGATGACGGTGGCCGTATCGATTACGCTGTTGGAGGTGTTGAGTCCGCAGTCCACGAGGCGGATCCCCGCCGAGCGGACCTCGCACCCGTAGGAGTCGCTGTCGAGTTGTGCGATCCCGGCATCGGCGCAGTTCACCAGCAGCGGGCTGGCTGCGACGCTGAAGCGCTGCGGGCCCTGCGGGACGCTGGTGCCGCGAACCTGCACGGTCCATCCGCCGGGCATCGGGTTCTGCACGAAGACCTGCTCGATGTTGTTGAGGTGGTCTTCCTGGGTCTGCACGGCTGGGGCGTCGGGGTTCAGTGGGTTGAGGGTCCAGGGGAAGTAGCGCGTGCCGCTGGGCGAGGTGACGACGAGGTCGAGATCGTTGACAAGCTGCGTCTGCACGGCGGCGTTCCCGCGGAAGTCGTCCCAGACGATCGTCGCCTTGAACTGCGTATCGGTCGGAGCGACGATGACCACGAAGGTATACGTCTGGCCCTGCCCGACCTGGTTCTCGATGTAGTTGCCGGCTCGAAGCAGGTCGATGATCGCTGGGGCGCGGATCGAGCCAAAGCCGGTCTTGAAGTCGGGCCCCGGGTCGTCGAGGTCAACGGCGGTGTGGGCGAAGATCGATTTGATGGTGGAGTTGAGCGGATCGGGCATGCCCGGGTGCAGGGTGCGCCAGTCTTCGATGAAGAGGGCGGCGACGCCGCAGGTGGTGGGGCTGGCCATCGATGTGCCGCAGAGCGAGGTGTACCCGGACGCGCCGGCGCAGGACGTGACGCCGCCGTCGCCGTTGCTCTGGCATCCGGGAGCGCAGAAGTCGGGCTTGAGGCGTCCGTCGTCGGTGGGCCCCCAGCTCGTGAACGACGTGATCGAGTCGTCGTTGGAGTTGATAGCGCCGACGCAGATCTGATTCTTTCCGGCCTGAGGCGGAGCGATGGAGTAAAAGCCTTGGGCGCCGCCGTTGGGTTCGACGTTGCAGCGTGACCCCTGGCGTTCGTTTCCGGCGGCCCAGATGGTGCGGAAGGGGACGCCGTTCTGCCCATTTCGCTCGCCGCGGATGAGCGAATCGAGCATTTCATTGAACGTGCCGTAGTCGCCCTGGAACGGACATGGATAACCATTGGACTCGATGTTGTTTCCGACGGAGTTGTTGGCCACATCGGCGCCCATGGCGATCGCGGCGAGGTAGTCGTTCTCGGTGTCGGTCTGTGTGGAGTTTCGGAAGAAATCCTGCCCGAAGCCTTGCACGCCGTAGGACAGGAAGCGGGCGACGTTTGGCGCCATCCCGCGGTGCGGGTTGCCGGCTTCGCCCGCGCCGGTGCCGCCGATCGTCCCGGCGACGTGCGTCGCGTGCCCGATCACGCCCGAGCCATCACCCGTGAAGATCCGCGGCGCAAGTCCGGGGTGCGACGCGATCGTTCCGCCGTCGTACACAAGCACGTCAACGCCCGCTCCACTGAGACCGTACGGCGAAGCGTTCACCGTGTTCACGCCTGTCCGGACGCGGTTGTCATCGTTGCAGGTCGTCAGCGGCGGCATCGCCGGTTCGATGAACCGAACCAGATCGTTTGACGCCAGTTCCCGGACTCGTGCCATGGGAATCCAGATGTGCAGCGCGTTTACCGTCTTGAAGCGGTGCATCACCGAGCCCCCCATCTGCTCAACGATTCTGGCGGCGTCGTCCTGCGCCACGTCCATGTGGAGCATGAGCGTTGCCGACAGCGTGGGATTCAGGCCGCGCTCTTCGAGCGCCGCCTGCGTCGTCTCGCCCAACGGCGGCAGGTCGAAATCCTTGAGCCCATCCACCACCGTCCACCCGCGGATGATCCCGGCGTACAGGTCCGGGTGCAGTTTCCACGCCGGGTTCACATCCTCGACGGTGAGCAGCAGGTCCAGGGCCGCGGCACGATCGGCGCTGACATTCCGCGATACATTCGCGAAATACGCGTTGCTCCCAACATAGTCGAGCACGCCGATTCCGGCGCTCTTGAGCGATGATTTCTGCTCATCGGTGAGCGCGGCGGCGAAGTGCGCCACGACATGCGACTTGTCCGGCCGCCCGGCCGACTGCCGGAGCAGTTGCGCCACGTCCGCGGCGGACTCTTTCTTCGGCGTGGCGCCCACGCCCGTTCGCCACTGCACTTGCGCGGCGGCAAACGTCGCCGTCCCCCCGATGGCGAGGCCGGTCACCAAGACGAGCGCGGCACACCGAGCCGAGTTTCGATGTCGCCTGGGGGATACTGACTTCATGAAGAGACTCCTGCGGGATTCTGGGTACGCCCACCCGACGTGCACAACAACGCGTTTTCGAAAGGGTCACTGTCGCGGGCACATGCGGCTGCATACACAGTCTGCCCGAGATTAGGCATACTGCCACGTTCTTGTGCAATAGTCAACTGGCGGCGGCGTCTGGAAAAGGTGTCACGCCTGTGGATGCAGGCCGGCCCATGTGGGAACACAGAGTCCAGCAAACGGCGCCGCGACCCGATCTCGGGAGTTGCGCGGTTCGGGCATGTCGCTATGGGACCTGCCACGAGTCACGGACGCTCGTGGTGTCGGCGGAAGCGGAGAGAGATTCTAGACTCGTCAGGTGGTCTCTCCAGGGGGTTCGGGCTCGCCTTTGGGGTCCGAGATGGCCTTGACGATGTCCGATGTGTCACCCTTTTGGCGTGCCGGCGTCGACGTGCCGGCCCGAATAGCCCCGTTTCTGGCCCGCCAGGGCCGGTCCGATCAAATATCACGCTTATCCGTCTCCTCGGACCCTGACACGCCGACTGTGCGGGAGGTGGCGCCGCAAAGAGCGGACGATCGCCGGCCGCGGGCGTCCAGAGGAGGCTCCAAGGAAACGGAGGATCGGCCCCGCGAACAACGTCCGGAAACGGTCGTCCGGCGCAAGCTCTTGGACCAAGCCAGCACCCTTGCGGGGCGTCGCCGAGATCGAACGACGGTGCCGTCGTCGGGAATGAACGATCTCGCGCCGGCATGTGGCGTCGACGACAACGGAGGATCTGGCACGTCCGCAAATGCGCGCCGAGGCCTCGCAGTTGAAATTTGGTCAAGACCGATTCCGCCTTTTCGAACGCGCTTCACGGAAACGCGGTTGCCCGAGGTTTTCGAGATGCGTATATAAGGGGTGGAAGGAGGTTCGCTCCTCGGTGACCGTGAGAATAGGTCTTGCGGGCCGTTTGGGAGCCGATCGCAGCGGGATTCAAACCGGGAACCGAATCACCGCTCTCCGGCGTCACGCCGGGTAGGGCTCAACGAGCCGGCTCAGGCCGGCTGATCGCACGCGGACTCCCCGCGTGCAGCCGCGACAGCCTCCTCCCGACCAAACCACATTCCGTCATCCGTTGTGCCCGCCCGATCCGCGTCGCAGCTGACCGCCGGTCAGTTTCGCGTCCGTGATCGGTGCGGGGATCTCATCCGTCATGTGCTCTCTGCTGCTCCGACCCAGCCAGATTCGGCGGCCGGACAGCGTTGGAGTTGCCGTCATGAACCCAATGAACATCCAAACCGTTTCGATCGACCGCATCAATCCCGCCCCGTACAACCCGCGTCTCAACCTACAGCCCGGTAATCCGCTCTACAAGAAGATCGAGCGGAGCGTCGACGAGTTCGGGCTCGTTGAGCCGCTGGTCTGGAACCAGCGGACCGGCAACCTCGTCGGCGGTCACCAGCGTCTGAAGGTCTTGAAGTCCCGCGGCATTACCGAGGTCCAGGTCGTTGTCGTGGATCTGCCGCTCGACAAGGAGAAGGGCCTCAACCTCGCCCTCAACAAAGCCCAGGGCGACTGGGACGAGCAGAAGCTGGCGGAGCTGCTCAGCGAACTCGTGAAGACGCCCGACTTTGATCTCGGTATCACCGGGTTCGATCTCGACGAGACCAACGACCTGCTCGCCGAGGTCCTCGGTGATGATGCCACCAAGAAAGAGGAAGGCTTTGACCTCGAGGAAGCCGTCGCCGCCGCGGCGACGCCGGTAACGCAGCCGGGCGACCTCATCGTCCTCGGCACCGACCCAGCTCACCAGCATCGGTTGCTCTGCGGCGACTCCACCAATCCCGAGCACGTGCGTCGTCTCATGGACGGCATGCGAGCACAGTTGTTCGCCACCGATCCGCCATATCTCGTCGACTACGACGGGACCAACCATCCCGGCGACAAGAACGGGAAGCGGAAGGACTGGTCGGGGACCTACGGCGTGACCTGGGACGACGCCGACGCCAACCCCGAGCTCTACGACAAGTTCATCGCCGCCGCCGTCGCGGAAGGTATCGCTCCGAACGCGGCGTGGTACTGCTGGCATGCCTCCCGCCGGCAGGCGATGCTCGAAGCGGCATGGAACAAGCACGGTGCGTTCGTCCACTGCCAGATCATCTGGGCGAAGAACAAGGGTGTGCCGACGCGGACCTGGTACCTCTGGCAGCACGAGCCGTGTTTGATGGGCTGGATCAAGGGGAACATGCCGCCGCGTGCCGACGAGCACCGGCTCCCCACAGTCTGGAACATCGACACCCTCCCCAACGGTGCCGATCGCCCGGACCACCCGACGCCCAAGCCGCTGGAGGTCTTCGAGATCCCGATGCGGCAGCACACGCAGCCCGGCGAGATCTGCTACGAACCGTTCCTGGGCAGCGGCACGCAGATCATCGCCGCCGAACGGCTCCAGCGGCGGTGCTTCGGCATCGAGATCAGCCCGGTCTACTGCGATGTGATCGTCCGCCGATACATGGCCTTCGCGGGCGAGAGTGCCGTCGCCCCCGAGATCGCCGAGAAGTACCGGCTCGCCGCGAAGGAGGATTCGCGGTGATCGACAACAACCTTGACTCCACTCCGCCAGACCCCGTGCCGGAGAGCGCGCACAGTACCGGTGATGAGACGCCGTTACAGGGACGCCGATTCCGTGACGAACTCGGCGACGGGCGGCACCGCAACGTCTTCGATGTCCTTCGCGACATCAAGAACGGCGTCCTCGACACGTCCAATCTCACCGCCGACGACCGCCGGCTCTGCGTCGCCCAGCTCGTGGGTGACGGGCTCTCGGTCGGCGAGATCGCCCAGGTGCTGCGGGTGAGCACCCGCACCATCACTCGCGACCGCCAGGCGATCCATGAACAGAACGCCATCGAGCCCGATCCGCGGCTCGGGTACCTGTTCGCGGGTCGTCTCGCCGCTGAGTATGAGGCGACTTCCGCCCGCATCCGCCGCGTGACCCGTGACAAGGAGACGCCGCCCTCGGTGAAGATCGACGGTGAGTACAAATGCTACGACATGTTCGACCGGCTGGTGCAGCGGCTGCAGAGCACCGGGCTCATCCCGACCGCGGCCCAGCGGGTGCAGAGCGACCTCACCCACAACCTCGGTGACCTCTCCAGCATGGCGGACCTCCGCAACGAGGTGCTGCGGCTGGAGACGATCGAGCGTGAGGCTCAGGGGCTGTCGCTGCCGGCGGCACCTGCTCCAATGCCGGCGACGTCGACCGGCACGGCACCGGTGTCGTCGCCGGTGGCGCCGAAACCCGTGGCCTCGGCATCGGCTCCCGCAGTCGCGGCACCATCGCCAGCTCCAACGCTGGCACCACAACCTCCGAGACCGGCACCCGCTGCCGCTCCGTCTCCACCGGCATCGCCACCACCTCCGTCGCAGCCAAAGACGGCGATCCAGATCTATCTCGAAGAAGAACAGAAGCGTCGGGAGGCACGACGATGACCACGCTCACGCAAGCCCAGCTCGCTCTGAACGGTGCACTGTCGAGCCACCGCCGGCGGATCGCCGCGATCTCGCCGAAGGCGTTCGCCCAAGTCTACCTGACCAAGCACATGCGGTTGAAGCCCTCACGCATGCACGAGGATCTCTACGGCATGCTTGCCAGCATCAGCACGCAGCGGGGGCAGCGGATCGCCGTTGCCGCCCCTCGTGGTCACGCCAAGAGCACGGTCGTGAGCCTGGCATACATCCTCTGGTCCATCCTCTATAAGCACGAGCAGCTCGTGCTGATCATCTCGGGGACCAAGGAGCAGGCGGCGTTGCTGCTCAAGAACCTCAAGGATGAGATCCAGGGCAATGAGCTGCTGCTGGAGGACTTCCCCGATGTGTGCTCGAAGCCGGGCGAGATCGGGGGGGCGGGGATGGGCGGTGGGCGGATGCCCAAGCCCTGGCGTGACAATTGCATCCTCCTCCGCAACGGCGTGATGATCCGGGTGCTCGGCAGCGGGCAGGCCCTGCGTGGCGTGCGGCACGGACCCTACCGCCCAAGCCTGATCATCTGCGACGATCTTGAGAACCAGGAGCACTGCGAGTCCGCCGAGCAGCGGATCAAGCTGCGGGACTGGTTCGAGAAGACGCTGCTCAAGGCCGGCGACGCCCGCACCAACGTGGTTGTCGTCGGCACCGTCCTCCATTACGACTCGCTGCTGGCGAACCTCACGCATGAGAAGCTCGAGCGAGGGAAGTCCGTCGGCTGGGACCGGCGTCTGTACCGGGCCGTCGAGATGTACAGCGAGCGTGCTGATCTGTGGGATCAATGGGAAGCGATCCGCGTCGGCGAGAAGGAGTTCAACGCCGAGACGGGTCCCATCGCCGCGGCGGCGTTCTACGAGACGAACAAGGTGTTGATGCTCAAGGGTTCGCAGGTGCTGTGGCCCGAACAGGAGGACTACCTGCGTCTCATGCAGATCCGATCCGATGAGGGGCGGCTCAGCTTCCAATCCGAGAAGCAGAACGAGCCGCTCGACCCAGAGCGGTGCCTGTTCCGCGAGGACTCGTTCCACTACTGGGACAACGGGTTTACGGAGCCGATGGAGATGGTCCGCCGCATCGGTCAGCACTGCCGGATCTACGGAGCGTGCGACCCGAGCCTCGGCAAGAACCCCAACCGCGGCGATTACTCTGCCATCGTCACCGTCGCCAAGAACCTCAACGATGACTCCTTGTACGTCCTTCATGCCGACATAGCCCGCAGGAAGCCCGAGGAGACGATCAACCGCATCGTGCAGCTCGCCAAGGTGTTCAACTACCGCGACTTCGTGGTCGAGGGGAACCAGTTCCAGACGGTGATGGTCGAGTCACTCCGGCAGCGGGCCGTAGCGGCGGGTGTGTCACTGCACCCCCGCTCGATGAACAGCACGGCCAATAAGCAGGCCCGCATCGAGGGCCTCGAGGCGTACATCTCCAGCGGGCGGCTCAAGTTCAGCCGGAGCCAGACCATGCTGCTCGAGCAACTGCGGCAGTTCCCGCTCGGTGCCCACGACGACGGTCCCGACGCCCTGGAGATGTGCATCAGCTGGTGTGCCGAGCGACGCGTTGTCACCGGCGGGCGAGTGTATGGATTGTACTGATCGGCCGAGGCGCGGGCGGTACACTCGGCTGACTCTCGATTCGTCGCATGGTACTGGCGGGTACGCTCCACGCGCATGGGCTCGACACAGATCGATCTCTGGACACCAAGGTACCCGGTCGAGCGATTGCATCGTCACTTCCGGTCACTCGCGGCAACGCCTCAGGACCGCGATTGCATCACGAGATGGGCGGTCGACTTCGTCGACGTCAACAACACCATCGTCGACGAGTTCCAGACCAAGTTCTCGCCGGCGTTCTGGGAGCTCTATCTCCACGCCATGTTCAAGAGTCTGGGCTTCGGAGTCTCGCGCCCCGCGGATCGTCCGGACTTCGTGCTCGACGCCCCGCAGGGACTGATCGCCGCGGAAGCGAAGGTCACGGAGGCTGGTCCCGGCCAGATCCCCGAGTGGACGCCGAAGCACGAGGTAGCCTACGACCGGGAACAGTTTTACGGACAGACGAGCGCCAAACTTGCCGGCGCGCTCGCGACCAAGATGAAGTCATACCGGGAATACGCGGACGAACCGCACGTCAAGGACCGGCCGTTCCTGCTGTGCCTGAACCCGTACGACCATCCGTGGTTCATCGCTCAGGGATTCGGCGCGATCACCCGTGTTCTCTATCAGTACTGCGACCCGACGTTCGAGATCACGGAGTCCGGCGCGATGCGCGAAACCGGACACCGACGCGTCGAGTCCTTCACCACGCCCAAGGGCACTGTGGTCCCCTTCGGGTTCTTCCTAGACCCGCGAAACGCCGAGATGAGCGCGGTGTACTTCAACCCTCGCGCGACGACCAGCAAGCTCTTCGCCGATCCCCTGCGCGTATCTCAACCCGGTGAACGGGTCTTCGCGATCTGGTACATGGTGTCGGACGGGAGCATGGTGAAGCAGGACGTGCACCCCTCGCACTACCGCGAGACGCTCGCCGATGGCGGGTACCTCTTCCTCAACTCCCACGCGACTCACCCAATGGATCCGGAGCCCTTGTTCAACCAGGGGGTGACGGTCTGCCGCTTCGATGGGGAGCGTCGAGAACTGACCTCGCGGACCCCGCAGCCCTTTCTGAAGGAACGCGTGACCTGTGGTGTCATCCCCGATGACTTTCCAGCAGATCTGTCGGTCAAGGGCAAGGCGAGCCACGAGGCCGACCCGTGAACGTAGCGATGCCTCCTGAAGATGATGGAGTGTACTGCCGACATAGAAGAGAATGGAGTGGCAGACCGTTGTTGCCGGGCTTGTCCTGGGGGTGGCTTTCGGCGCTCTCACGGCCGTAGGCGCGTTCCTGGCTGCTCTGCTCCTTGGCGTCATGTATCACGCCACAGGGTTTCAGGGGCGGCGGCCTGTTCGGCTCGCGAAGTTCTTGGCGTTCCTCATCTTCGGCGTCCTCTTCATCGGTCTGGGGACGATCTTCGCGCCGCTCGCGCTCGGCATGTTCGCGGCGTGGGGGATTGGCAACGATCCGACAACGCCAGCGAGGCTAGATGCTGTGTTCTACGTTGGGTACTTCGGCGCCATCGCCTTCTACGCCATCTTCGGCGTCGGATCCTTGCTGCGACATCGAGACGTTCCTGAGACGGGCCCTGACATAGACGGTCGGGGTGGGTAGGTAGGGGCTCTCTCAGGGATTGGTCATTGTCCGCGCCTCAAGTGCCTTCACGAACTTGGTGTGCGACACGCCATCAACCAGTGGTTCGGCGCTGCGCGGGACCGGACGCCTGAGCACGCCGCCAATCGACTGCGCCGCCACCTCGCAGATCTCCAACGAAACGAGGTGCGCCTTGACTGTCTCCTCCACGGCGACCGGCACCTCTCCGTATCGGACGCCCGCTGAGCACTGAACGGCCGCGACGTACTTGGGTGGCGGCGCTGGCAGCCCGAGCCTGGCGGCCTGCTGAGCGTGCTCGTCGAGTTTGTGATGGGTCTTCACGGTGCCACCCGCGGCCTTGATGTACGCCTTCCACAGCTTCTCGACCGCTTGCAAGCTGGCCCATCGGCTTAGGCCGAGCTGCTGCGGGGCGCTGAGCAGGTGGTTTGCGGCCGCGTGAATGTCGCCCGTCGCCTCGCCGACGAAGTGCACGTCCTTGAGCGCTTGCAGCGCAAGGAACGTGCCCGACCCGGTGGAGAACGCGGCGACGATCCGTACGGCCTCCTCCCCCGTCAGGGAGGCCGCCATGTCCGCGGTGAACCCATCGATCAGGTCAAGGATGTTGAGCACGGGTACCGTGTTGACACCCAGCGGGTTGCGTGGCTGGCCGACGGTCTTCGGTTCGCACACAAACCGTGCTGTGCCGAGCACGGTCGGGCACCGGATGGCATAAAGGGCCCCTCTGAACGGGAACGCCACCCTGCCGAGCGTGAAATCGACTTTGAATTTGTCGCCGTACCGCTTCTTCATCCATTCGTGGATGCGTAGGCTGATCTGGTCGGGCGTGAACACACCGGGCTTGATCTGACGCTCCTGGGGGAAGACTTCCAAGACGATGTCGTACTTGGAGGTGACCTTCAGGCCGGCTTTCAGGGCGCGCGCAGGAACCGGGACTCCCTCTTGGATCAGTTCATTGTCGATCGTCGCGATCAGGCTCTCGAACTCGGTCTCGGAAGTGATTACAAGGGGCGGCCTTCCGGACGAGGGCTGCTCAGGTGTATTTGACGGCGACTCCATGCCGGAGGGTAGATGAGGTGAGCCGGGAGTGCATTCCTTCGTACTCCCACGGATTCGCGCGTGGCGTGGGTCTGGATGTTCTACAGCAGGCCAACCTGGTTCGCGAGGGATAGCGGATACGGTGACGCTTCCGGCTTCGCGCTGCTGGGCGATCGCATTAGACGGATGTTCTGTGCGTTGAACCGCTGCTTCCGTTGCAACCGTTGATGGTGCGTTCGTGTGACGTGGCTGAAGGAGGTGCTTGTGATTGGGGAAGTTTTCCGGTAGAGACCGGTAGTACCTTGGCCACAATACGCTCGAGATCGCGGCTGGCACCGCCGGTTCGCGCCAGTGCCGACGAGAGAGGGCTCTCTTGCGGCGTAGTTTTGCGGCCATAGGGCGGTACGTGAGTCTCCAAAGGAGACGGATCCATGACCAAGCACGCTCGAGCACAACGGAGTCGCACTACACGTCGGAACTCGCGTGTCGGCGGAAGCCTCCTCGCGGTGCTCCTTCTGCCGTACGCGCTGCCCGTCGGGTTCGCCGCGTGGATCGTGGGCTCGGTCATCGCCATGGCGGTCCTAGTCGGTCTGATACTGGCCGTTGCCGCCTTGATACCGATTGCGGGGGCGGTGGCCGTTGTGGGAGCAGTGACCGTGCCCGTCACCGCTGTGTACTTGCTGACGCTCGGGGTCCTGGCGACGGGCATGATCCTTGCGGCCCAGCGTGTGTGGGCTTGGTGTCAGTCGGTGCGCGCGTGGATGGCGACAGGTGTGGCGCACTACGGTGAGCCTGTGATTAGGGCAAGCGCGCCCACTCTTGCCGCCCAGATGTCACGAACGGTATCGACCCATTGAAGCGACGAGTGGCGTCGAACCATCGACGGCAGCGCCATCGCCAACGCGCTGGCGTTCCAAGTTTGCGATGCATGCCAGGAGCCGACAGACATGCCAATGAACACGTACACACGTCGCCGTTCCGCAGGTGTACCACCTCAACAACACACTGCGCCGTGGTCGCGAGCCCGGGGTGGTTGGAGCCTCGGGGCGCTGAGTCATTCGCGCGTCGTGAACAGGATCGATCGCGAGCGCCTCTACGATGCCGTACCCTTCACCATCCCGTTGGCTGATCACGTGAGCGAGCTCTTTCGCTTGCTGGAGGTCGCCACACCATTGTTGCCCGAGATCGTTCCTTCGGACGTTGTTACCATGAACTCCGTGGTCTGCGTTCGCGATATTGATAACGGTGAGGTGGACACATTCGATCTCGTGTATCCATTCGACGCCGCGAGCCGTCCGCTGGGGCGGAGCATTGTCGCGCCGTGTGGAGCCGCCGTTTTCGGTCGACGCGTCGGCGAGCGAGTGGCCTGGCGTACTCATTGTGGGGAGCGTCGAGCCGTCATCGATGCGCTACAGTATCAGCCCGAACGCGAGGGACACTACGATCGCTGAGCCACCTCACAGAACCGAGTGGCGTGAACGACCCCTCCGGGACTACGCACGCGTCGTATTCCACTGCCCGTGCATTCATCCTCTGAAGCCAAGGCCTCGGTTCAACCCCCGTGCGGGCCTCCCAGCGCAGCGAATGAGGAACAGGAACCATGACTTGGGACATTCTGATTGGCTGCACAGCTATCGTCATTGCTCGCATTGGCGACGTATCACTCGGAACAATGCGCACGGTGGCGGTGGTCAGTGGCCACCGCGGTCTGGCATGGCTCTTCGGGCTTCTCGAGGTGATCATCTGGGTGTTCGCGGTGTCCGCGGTCATCGCGCACATCCGGACCGAGCCGGCCTACGGCGTCGCTTTCGCCGTAGGGGCCGCGACCGGGAACTACGTTGGAGTGACATTGCAGCGATGGCTGCCGTTCGGTGATCAGGTTGTCCGCATCTTCACCCGCAAGGGCCCGGAGCTGTTCGAGGCCCTTCGTCGCAAGGAATTCGGTGTCACAGAGTTTCAGGGCGTGGGTCGGGATGGCGCTGTTTCGATGCTGTTCGTGCAGGTGCGTCGTGCCCGCGCAGCTCTCGTCGTGCGCGCCGCACGCAAGCTTGACCCGGCATGCTTCTACACGATTGACGACATCCGTGTCGCGAACGCCGCCATCAACAACTCGCTCCCGACCAGCACTCAACCATGAAGCGGGGCGTCGCGAGCAGGGACCCCGCAACGAGCCTCCGCATGAACACCGTTCTACGCCGGGCATGACAGCCCGGCATCGGGCAACAAGGAGATTCCCATGATCGACAACAAGAGCATCGTCGTCGCCCTCGACTTCTCACCTTCCTCTCGCGATGCTCTGCGCCAGGCTCAGCGCATTGCCCGCTGGAGTGGTGCGACGCTTCGGGCCATCCACGTAGTCGATGTGCCGGCCTTCACGCCCGCCCCGCCTGTCTTACTGCCATTCGCCCTTCCTACGCAGATCGACCTCGTCGAAATGGCGAGGCATCGGCTCGAGGAGTTCAAGAGGGGCCTAGAGGGTGACGCCCTGCCCGAGGTGGAGTTCCGCGTCGGCAGCCCGGCGATCGAGATCGCCAGTTACGCCCGCGGTGCGGACCTGCTCGTGATGGGGACGCACAGCGTTGACGACGAGCGAAGAGGTGTCGGAACGATCGCTTCCGCGTGCGTTCGCCGCGCCGACTGCAAGGTGCTCCTTGTACGGCGCGGCCAAACGGGTCCGTTCCGCAAGGTCGCTGCGTGTGTCGACTTCTCGGATACCTCGCGCGAGGTGCTGGAGAAAGCTATACGCGTCGCGACCCGTGATGGCGCGTCGCTCGCGATCGTGCACGTCTATGACGATCCGTGGGCCGGTCGGCCCCCCAGGGGTGCGGTCGCCGATAACATGCCGGAGTTCAGGGCCAAGTACCGGGAAGCGGTCGAGGAACGCTTGCGCCTTTTCTGCGAGCCTGTCGCCCACGAAGTCAGCGCGCTGAAGGCCGTCTTCCGAGCCATCGAGCACAATCGCGGCTGGGAAGGTTACGCGTGGGGACTGGTTCGGTTCATCCACGATGAGAACGTGGACCTCGCCGTTCTGGGAACTCGCAGCACTTGGAACCCACGTGACTTCCTGATGGGATCCACGGCGGAGCGGGTTGTTCGAGACGCGCGCTGCTCGATCGTCGCGCTCAAGGGCGCGCCGTCAGTGACCCGCGCTGGGGCGGAGTCGAAGGCGTCGCAATGACCACCTCGTTCCAAGCCCCTTGGCGTAAGCAGGTCAGCTCAACCCGGTGGCGGCGGAGCCGTCCGGCGGCGCCGCTCGGAGATGTGCGGGACGCCCCGCGTTCGCGCGGGAAGGTCGGGCGAGGGTAAGTGCCTGGCCCCCCGAGCGAGAATGTCCCCGATCCGTTTGCGCAGCGCGGGCAGCACGTCGCGCTCGAACCACGGGTTCCGCGTGATCCAGTGTCGGTTGCGCGGCGATGGGTGCGGGAGCACGATCCGTCCAGGAAGCAGCGAGCACGCCGCCCGCACTCCCTCGGTCAAGTCCTCAGCCTCCGCTGCAAGGCGCATAGGGGATCTCTCGAAGGCGTAGCGGCCGACGTAGACCGTGAGCTCGATCCGCGTGAGCGTGGGCAGGATCTTGTGATGCCACAGCGTCGCGCACTCTGGCCGCGGCGGCTTGTCACCGGCCTTGCCCTTGCCGGGATAGCAGAACCCCATCGGCACGATGGCGAAGAGCGATTCATCGTAGAACTGAGCATCGGTCACACCGAGCCACTCTCGGAGGCGCTCGCCACTCTTGTCATTCCACGGCACGCCGGTCTCGTGCGCGATCCGGCCGGGCGCCTGGCCGATGACGAGCACGCGTGACGACTGGGATGCGACCACCAAGGGCCTGGGCTCGTGAGGCAGATGGGGCTCGCACACGCGACAGCGTCGCACTTCGCACAGGAGCGGCAAAGACGTCGTAGGCCGGCGCGACATCACCGTGATGACCCCGGCATCCTCGGCGCCATCGTCTCCGCCATCCGGCGGGCCATGGCGATCAGAGGCGTGCGTGCTTCGGAACCCACGGTCTGTCCGACGGCCAGTTCCCACAGCTCGAGCCACCTCGCAAAGTGCTCCGGGCCGATCTCGGCAATGCGCTTATGGACCTCTAAAGGGCGTCCGTGGTACCGACCGCTGCGGTAGATCGCCGAACTCCAGAAAGCTCGCATCACTTCCAGATGCGTCGTCCAGTCCGACACCTTGCTCTCGAAGACCGGTCCGAGCACCGGATCCTCGCGACCAAGCGCGTAGAAGCGTTCGACCAACCGAGTGATCTCGGCCTCCGGCTCCTGAAGCGGTGGATCAGCGTGAACCGGTTGACCGGCGAGCGGGAGTTCGTGAGATGATCGAGTAGCCTGCGTCATCGGGTTCCTCTTTGAATCAAATCAGGGTAAAGGCAGAATCACGTGCTCATTGGCCCGGTAGCCGTGTGCTCCTGTTCACGCACGGCGACGGCCTCGGCATCAACAGAATGGTACTCGGCGCACTGTCGTGCTCAACGAGTCTTGCCTCCCGCACGTCGAGCTTCCAGAAGATTGGGGAAGTCTCCGCTGCGAAGCGGGCGGGTGCGCCGGCCATTATCGCATTGTCGACGACCGGGGGCGCTGCGTAGGCGCGTTGCCGGCTCGGTGTCAGGTCCCATGCTCATGACGAACTGGATTACCATGCACCTCTCTGCGATGGCAGCAGGTGCTGCCCTGGGGGTGCTCTGGCTGGCGGAGGGACTGTACCCGGTCTTCGTGCATAAGCGCCCCAGGTGGCAGCACGGGGCGCGGAACGTGGTGCTCGGGCTCCTGAACGGAGGCGCCCGAGCAGTGTTTTTCCCGGCGGCGTTGGTCATGGTGGCGACGACGACCGAGCGCATGGACGCCGGGCTGCTGCGAATGGTCTCGCTTCCCCTATGGATCCAGACCGTCCTGGGCATCATCCTGCTGGACTTGGCCGGTTACGCGTGGCACGTGGCCTCTCACCATTGGCCACTGCTGTGGCGATTCCATGCGGTGCATCACCACGACGACGCCGTGGACTCCACGACCGCGTTCCGGTTTCACATTGGCGATGTGATGATCGGATCGTTCGTGACGCTCGCGGTCGTGGGCGTCCTGGGCTTGCGGGTCGAGCACGTCCTGGTCTACGAGCTGTTGCTGATACCACTCTCCATCTTCCACCACGGCAACATCCGCCTCCCCGGGCGCGTGGATCGATTGGTGAGCTGGCTGGTCGTCACACCACGGATACACTGGCTTCATCATTCACGCTGGATCGTCGAGACCAACTCGAACTACTCCCCCCTATTCTCATTCTGGGACAGGATCTTCGGTACATTCAGGGTTTGCAGCGACGCAGCCGCGATCCGGTTCGGTCTGGACGGCTACACCGACGCGGATCACACCACACTTCGGGGTTGTCTGGCGACTCCGCTTCGCTCGATCAAGAGCCAGCCGGGGCACGACACTCGACTTGGCGTGGACAATACCGCACCGATTCCGCGTCCGGTGGAACAACACGGTGTACGTCCATCACTAGGCAAGTGCTTGTACGCGGGCCGTGGCTTCAGCCCTTCCGTCGTTCGAGAAATGCCTTCAGCGCCACGGCGCCGTTGTGCTCTTCATCCCGGGCGGCGTACACGAAAGTGACAGTTCGCTTCCGGATGTGACGGCGGAGCAGGTCAACGGCATCGGGGTTGCCCCGGAGTTCCTTCCAGTACCGTTGTTCAAATTGCTTCCACTTTGCGGGGTCGTGCGAAAACCACTTGCGAAGCGCCGGGCTGGGAGCAACTTCTTTGACCCACAGGTCCAGGGCTGCACGCGCTTTCGTCAAGCCACGTGGCCAGAGCCGTTCCACGAGAATCCGCAATCCGTCCTTCCGGGAGGGCTTCTCGTAGGCGCGCTTCACATGAATCATGGTCCAGGCCTCCCTTCATCAGACTCTCAGCAGTTGCCGGGGCGCCGGCTTGCCGACCCCGCATACCGACATCGCCTCGCGGAGCATCTGGTTCGCGTAGCCCCATTCGTTGTCATACCAGCTCATGACCTTCACCAAGTCCCCGTCGATGACTTTGGTGAGATCGAGATCGACCACGGATGCTCGTGGATCGCCAATGATGTCCGTTGACACGAGCGGATCGCGCGAGACTCCGAGCACCCCGGCGTACCGATCCGTGTTCGCCTCCTCGGTGAGCACCCGGTTCACCTCCTCCACGGTCGTCCCGCGCGAGGTGACGAAGGTGATGTCCGCGATCGATCCGACAGGAACCGGCGCCCGGATAGCAATGCCGTCGAACAGGTTCGCGTACTGCGGCAGCGCCCGTGTCGTCGCGTGCGCGGCGCCCGTTGTCGCCGGCACGAGGTTTGCCGCCGCGGCCCGGCCGCGGCGGAAGCGCCTGTTCGGCCCATCGACGATCGACTGGGAAGAGGTGTAGGCATGCACGGTCGTCATTGCCGCCTTGTTAAACCCGATGCGGCGGCCGATGACCTCGACGATCGGAGCGATGCAGTTGGTTGTGCAGCTCGCGCAGGAGACGATGTCGGGATCGCTTCCCGGCCCGTTCACGCCGTGGACAACCGTTCCCATCGCCTCGTCCTTCGACGGCGCCGACAGCAAGACGAATCGCGCGCCGGCGCGGATGTGTTTCTCGAGGTCCTCACGCCGCCGGAACGCACCGGTGCACTCGAACACGAGATCGACGCTCAGGGCTTTCCATGGAAGGGCGAACGGATCCTGAATGCTCAGGGCCCTCACCCTGCGGCCGGCGACAACCAGGTCATTGCCGCCGATCTCCACGGACTTCGAGTACCGCCCGTACACCGTGTCGAAACGGAGCAGGTACGCGAGGTTCTCGGCATCGGCCAGGTCGTTGACCGCCACCAGGTCAAGCGAGGGCTCGTCGATGACGAGCTTGAGGATGGCGCGTCCGATGCGTCCCAGACCATTGATGGCGACTTTAGTGACCATATCGCGCTCCCTGCCGTCGCTTGGTACCAATCCCGGGCAGTGGCGGCTTTCTCACCGATGCCCGGCTGTTCCGGCTTGCTGCGCAATCGTCTCCAAGGCCAACACCGAGTGCGCGTAGGCCGCGCCGGCGCGCATCTCCGCGGCGACCCAGATGGCCTCCATGATCTCCTGGGGCGTCGCGCCCTGGCGCAGCGCGGCGCTGGTGTGCCCGCGGATGCAGTATGGGCATTGCGTCACGTGCGCCGCCGCCACGGCGATGAGCTGCTTGGTCTTCGAGGGGAGCGCCCCTTCCGCGAAGACGCTCTGGCTGAAGGCCTTGAATGCCTCTGCGGGCTTGGGAGCCAGGGTCGTGCGCTGCTCCATGAGTTCCCTGGTCGCCTGCGGGTACAACGGTTCGTGTTCGGACATCGCTTAGGTCTCCTTTCTGGAGTGGTCATCGATCGCGCGTTCTGTCCGGCGATCGCCGCGGCGGCGATCGGCCCGCTTCTGCGCGATGAGCGAGAGCGTCGCTCGCTGCGCATCCGCGAACTTCTTGGTGCCTTCATCCATCAGGCGGCGCTCCATCGCTGCCATGTCGACCTTCCTGTCGATCTCGTCAAGGATGCTCGCCGGCGGCATCTGTTCGACCCGGCTCGCGTAAGCCTTCGGCGATGTCTCGATTGCCGTGTTCGTGGCCGTCGGGTTGGTCTCGATGTCGCTGCCCGCGAACGCCTCCGCATACTTGTCCGGCGGGTCGGCCGGCCTCTTGACGCCCGTGCTCGCGAAGACGATCTCCTGGTGCAGACGCAGCCCCTTGTCTCTCCAGAACCCCATGTTCTCCCGCCAGATGCGCTTCGCATTGACGATGCCCGCCATCCCCTGCGCAGCGCGGCTCAGCTCGGGCACGTGTGCCTCGGTGTAGGCGTCCACGCGTGACACGAAGATGCTGTAGACGCTCTTGAAGTTGTCGAGGCCGTCCTCGCGCCGCCGGGCCCCCCGCCAGATCGCATCGCGGGCGACGCGATACTGGCGCTCGGTGAACATGAGCGTCACGTTGATCGTGACGCCGACGGCAGCGAGCGGCTCCAACGCATCCAAGCCCGCGCGGGTAGCCGGCACCTTGATCATGCGGTTCTTGTGCCCGGCGGACCACTCCTTGCCGAGTTCGACGTATCGCCTCACCCGATCGCCGTGGCTCAGCCCGGCGTCTTCCTCAATCAGCGGGTCCAACTCAAAGCTCACGTACCCATCGTTTCCCTTCGTCTCTTCCCATACCGCCAGGAACGCCCGCTGGGCCTGCGTGACCAGTTCATCGCCGAGTATCCATGCAATCCGGTCGTCAGTGACGCCTTGCTCGATGAGGTCGCCAATTCGGGCGTCAAAGAGCCCTTGTCCGAGGATCTTGGAGACGATGGTCGGATTCGAGGTGGCGCCCGTGATCCCCCAGACCCGTTGTGTCTTGATGTCACTGGGCTCCACCCCGTCCAGCCAGACCTTTGTCCCTGTCGCAATCAGTGATGCCAACGACATGACCAACTCCTGTTTGTACCTCCCCGTTGCCGGGACGCCGGCTACCGAATAGCACCCCGCAGGTCCTGCAGGGTGACGCGCTCGGTCCGCTGGATCAGTGCACGAGCGGCATCGACCTTTCCGAAGAGGTTGCACATCATCGCCCCACGCACTCGCCCATCCCGGAGGTAGTAGACCACGCCGGTCTTGTTCTCCTCCTGCCAGTCGGCGAACGTCTCGTGGCGGCTGTCCGTGTCGCCCACGGCCTCGTACCCGAACTCGAATAAGTCGGAGAAGAAGAACGGGATGTAGGTGAAGGGCGCTGCGGCGCCAGCCATGTTGCGCCCGGCGTGCCTTCCCTGGCTGAGGGCGTTGTCCCAGTGCTCGATGCGCCTCGGCCCCAGTACGGCCTCTGGAAAGTAGGCGATATCGCCGGCCGCGTAGATGTCGCGATCGGATGTCTGGAGGAACTGATTGACGATAATCCCGGCGCCCGTTTCCAGCCCCGCGCCCTGCGCCAGCGCGGTGTTTGGCGCGATCCCGATGCCTACAACGATCAGATCGGAGAGGATCTCCCGGCCCGCCCGGGTGCGGGTTCGGTACTGGCTTCCCTCGTGGTCAATCGCGAGTGGTCGGTCTCCGGCCAGTATCTCGACGCCCTTGGCGCGGTACTGGGCCGTCAACGCGCGTCCGAGCGATTCGGGAAAGACGCGCGATACCAGCCACTGGCCGGGGAAGGCCATCGTCACATTCAACCCGCTGGTGCGGAGAGCCGCGGCGATCTCAGAGCCGATGAAGCCCCCGCCGATGACCAGTGCCGACTTGCCCTCGCTCGCCACGCGTCGCAGGCGTTTGTAGTCATCCACTGTGCGGAAATAGCAGATCCCCGCGAGATCGCCCCCGGGAATGTCGAGCCGCCGCGGTGTACCGCCGGTGGCGAGCAAGAGCTTCTCGTAGCGGTAAGTCGCGCCGCCGCTGTCGCGGAGCAAATGTGCCGCCGGGTCCAGCGCTACGACCTCCGTGCCGAGGCGCAGTTCAACACCATGCCGCGCATAGAACGCGCGGTCATGGAGGAGGATCTCTTCGAGCTGCTTGGCCCCGGTCCAGAGCTGTTTGGAGAGCGGCGGGCGGTCGTAGGGTGGATCGGCCTCGGCTCCGATGAGCAGGATTGAGCCACGTGTGTCGTGCGCCCGGATCCCGTCCACGGCCGCCGACGCCGCCGGTCCCGCCCCGACAACGATGTAAGAGAACGAATGCTCAGCCATGACCGGGCTCCTTTCGAGGCGTGTGCGTCGGCGCTTGTTGATGATGGCCGTGCATCCAACCCGTGGTCCGCCATGCATTCACGCGTGTGGATAACGGGCCGGAGAGGGCTGCGTAGCCTGGCTGGTCAGGTCCTGAGGTCATCGATTGCGGCGCCGAAGTTGATGTGGAACGGATGCCCATCGATCACCAGCGCGGGCACGGACTTGACCCCTGCGCGCTCGGCATCGTTGATGTGCTGCTTGTTCTGCCCGAGGTGGACACGCTCCACCTTGACCTTCTGGGGGTCGAGGGATTCGGCGATCTGTCGCTCGGCCTCAACGCACACGGGGCATCCGGCGTGATAAAACACCGCTTTCTTCATGACAGGCTCCTATCTGCGATCACGGCGCGCCACGGTCCGGTACATCCCGGCCACGGCTTGCCGTTTGGTGAATGGCGCCGAGCGCGGTTAGGCGGGCGGCGCCGCATGCTGTGTGTCGACGAAGCGGTGCAGAGCGCTCGCTCACGGCCTGTCGGCCGCGGTCGAGAGCCAATTAGCGGTTGTCCAGAATGCCATCGCGGATGGGTTGCGAGGCCGCCTCGAAGGGAGCCTCCCTCCCGTGCCGATCGCCGGACCGAACGGCAACGGGCTCGTCCTGCGAATCACCGCACAACTCGCGCTCGGCCTGGGCCCAGTCCGACAGGTGATCCCCGGCCTCGCCCTTGCGCGCCAGGAAGATCTCGTAGGCGCGCTTGCGGATGACTTCGGGCTTCACCTCAGCAAGCACCGAGTGCTGGAGCGCCGCCTGACGCGCCGGCCTTCCGTTCCGCCGGCCTGTGGTGGTGATCGTGCTCATGGTGTACTCCTTTGGTGTATGTGGTGAGAGGCTTCGCGCGGCCCAACACGACCGCCGTGTTTGGCCTGGCGCTGCTGACGGAAAACGTCTAACAGGTCGAGTGTCGTGATGATGACGGCGGGCAACTTGTCCGTATCCACCAGGATGACGCGGTGAATGCGTCTATCAAGCATGAGTCTCGCGACCGTGGCGATCGTCGTGTCCGGCGTCACCGTCACGTGGCCCTGCATCACAAAGTCTTCGGCCCTGTCCTCGCTCCCTTGCTCGATGAGAACCTCGAACAAGTACGCGGGTGAGCAGCCCGCAGCCATCGCCGAACCGGCGCGAAGCAGGTCGGTCTTCAGAACCACCCCGATCAGGTCGCCTTCCTGATTGACGACCGGAGCGCCGGTGATCCTGCTCTCCGACAACACGTGGGCGAGATGGCGGATCGTCGTCGATGCATCGAGCCGCAGTGGCTCGGCAGCCATCACATCCTCGGGCTTCGTTGCGGTGTTCGTGGAGATCATGTGGGGCTCCTTGAGTATCAATGCTGGTCCTGCTCGTGCCCTGCTCCCGAATCACCTCCGCGCAGTTCTGCCGTGAGCGACGCCCCGTATCCGGTCTGGCGGACTGCGCGGATCAAGTCGGCCGCCTCGCACAGCGGACCGTGGGTGATGGTGGCCCGTGCTCGGTAGAGGTTCACGTCTGCCTCCTTCACCCCCGCGACCGACTCGAGTGCACACGCGATCTGCTCTCGACACCGGTTCCCTCGCATCCCAGCGATCAGCAGTACGGTCCTTGTAGTTCCTGACGTCATCACGTATTCGCCCCTGCCGCGTGATCTCGCTGCGGCGCTCTTGTTTGCGGCCTTGCCAGCCCTTCCCTTGTGCGGCTTGATCCCCCTCGCTCCGACTGGAGGCGCCGCGAAGAGCCAGCACTTTGCCGCGGCCGAGTTGGCTGTGCCGCGCGGCGAGTGGCTCGACCGAGTGCCATTTGCTCGGTGTGGTCGGGGCGACTGGTCCGTTCGCCGAACAGTTCCGTCACTGTGGCCGCTGCACCAGAGGGCACAACAAGGGCCACTTCGGTCTCGCGCGCCTCGGCACGGACCTGCCCGACTATCCGCCGCCTCGGCACGGACCTGCCCGACTATCCGCTGGAGGTGGCGCTCGGCTTCGATCCAGTTCAACTGGTCGTTTCCGCCGTACAGGTTCCATAACTCCTCGGCGATCGCTGACACGAGGCGATGGGTCATGTCAAGTTCGCGTTGCGGGTCCTGAATCGGGCGAATGACGAGCTTCATGTCGCGGCTCCGTGTGCTGATGCCGACGGTTGTCCAGATGCGATCATCATCGCTCCAGCCGTGCGCCCCGCTACGCGACGATTTCCCCAATCGGACCCGGCCATGACGTCACGCGTTCCAACGAAGGAACGCGTCGATCGTGTCCTCGCCTGAGCCCGGAGGTCCGGGGGGAGGTTGGGGTGCCAGAACGTCAGTCCGCAAGCGTGTCTGCGGTGCATGTCCATTCGGTCTCCAACGACGCCCCGCGCGCCCGCGTAGCGTGGCCCGTTCAACCTGCCGCTGGGCCCGTCGCCGCTCTCGGACCCGGAAGACCGTTGCCCAAAGTTCAGGGTTCATGAGGAAGAGCAGGACGCCGAAGGCCATCATTCCGAGTCCCATGGCGCCATCGACCAGCAGCGCCACCAACCCACCGGTGATCAGAATCACACCGACCGCCGCCATGATCACCCGGCGAATCCTCCGCGGCCCCAACTGCGGGTATGCAGGGCGACCATCGACCGAGATCTTCTCGATCTCGTCCGCCAGCCGGTCCCTCGGAAGGTCTCTGTACGCAACAGGTTCCGCGGCTCGAACAACGGCCGTGGTGATGACGGGCTCACGCGAGCTGTGTTGTGCGGTGTTGTAGTTCATGATGCCTCCAACGTCGGCGGGTACTCGACGCCAACTGGACCATCATGGTCGGAGCGCGGTGACGGTTCTGCGCGCCAATCTCCCCAATCTCGGCGCAGGCAGAGCGTTGCTCACCCCTGCGGGGCAAAGTCCCGCGACTCGGTATCCAGCGACCGATGGACCTCTACGGAGCGGGCGGTTGAGTGCCATTGCGGCCCATCGGCGCGATGCGCTCAACGCCGTGGCTTCCCATCGCCCTCTCCATCCACCGATGGATCACGAACCACGTGACAAGGCCGATGCACGCCAAGCAGAGCATCAGCAGCGGGTACGCCACCCACCACGGAACAGCCTCGGTCATCATGGTGAACTCAGACATACCGCCGATGCCGGCGATGAGGCCCAGCGGGAGCATGACGACGCTGATGACGGTCAGGTTCTTCAGCAGCATGTTCATGTTGTTGTTGATGATGTTCCCGCGCGCATCCATGAGGCCCGAGAGCACCTGCGAGTAGATCGCGGCCTGGCGGGCGCACTGGGTGTTCTCGATCATCACGTCGTCCAGCAGCTCCGTGTCCTCGGCGGCAAAGCCCAGCCGCTCTGCCGACGCTCTCAGGCGGCCCAGCGCGCCGCCGTTGGCTTCGATGGCGTTGACGTAATACACCAGGCTCTCTCCCAGCGAGAACATCCGCAGCAGGTGCTCGTTGCCGATCGACATGTTGAGCTTCGTTTGCACCTCCCGCGCCATCGCCTTGATGGCCCGGAGATGGTCGACGTAGTGGCGCATCATCTCCAACAGCTCCCGCAGCACGAGATCGTGCAGCGAGCGGATCGGGCGCAGACGCCTCTGCCCAAGCGACAAAGGCTCGTTCGCGGTGACGATGGTGAGGCGATCCCGATGAAGCACGATGCCGACGGACGAAACCTCGAACATCCCCGCGGTGCGGAACGACGCGGGGTCCGGTCGCTTCCAGATGATGAAGGCCTGATCGCCCTCGATCTCGACGCGTGGAACTTCCTCCGGGTCGAGTGCCGAGTTGAGCGCGTGCTCGTCGATGTCACACGAAGCCATTAACTCCGCGCGCTCTTCGGGCGTGGGCGCCGAGTAGACGCGGATGTGTCCGTTCCCGCCCGTCGCCTCCACGATCCGGCCCTCGTCGATGGTGAAGTCCTGCCGCATGGCTTCGTCCGATCCGCCCAAATGGGCCTCGAAGAACCGCCCATCGCCGGCCCCTTCACATGCGGCCATTTGCTGGGCCCCTGGTTTGCTTTCATCGTGACACTAGCCGACCCTACCGATTGTTGCGCCAAGCGCCCAATCGTGACCAAAGCGGCTCTGCCTGCCGCGCCGGTTGGGGAACTTTCCGCGTCGCGATGGTCACGCAGTCGCGCGACGATTTCGACTGTCGTTCTCAATCCGACAAGCCGGATGTCGGGAACCGCCGCGCGGGGGACAGCTCGCACTATCAGACAAGGAGGCCGCATGAACCGGGATACGAGACACGATCGCCTTGGCTCCGGGCGAACCGCGATGGCTCGGGCTTTGGACCGAGGTGAGGAGGTCAGGGGTGACGTGCGGGACACGACCATCAAGGTCGCGGACCGCCGCTGCGCATCGAACACGGTCAACCGAGAGTTTCCGAGCGCGCCGTGGCTGCGGGCTCTTGAGAGGTGGGAAAACGAGGGCGGGCGGGTGTTGACGGCGGACGAACGGCCTCGCGGATGAGGCACGGCGATGGGGGGACTCCACGGCTGCCACATATACTCTCGCCTGATGCCCTCCGGTCGCCCACAGCGCAAGAGACGGTCGGCCGCCACCAAGCCACCCATGCGCAACGCCGTCCCCTACAAGGCGGTCGTTGACGCCGCGCTCGACCCGATTATCACCATCGACAGCACGGGCGTCATCCAGTCCGTCAGCGACTCTGTGGAGCGCGTGTTCGGCTGGACATCCCCCGAGCTCATGGGAAGGAACGTCAGCATTCTCATGCCCGAGCCGCATCACTCAGCCCACGACGGGTACCTCGCCAAGTACCACGAAACCGGACGGACCGAGCACCTGAACCGTGCCCGACGGTTCGACGCCGTGCGCAAGGATGGCACGCTCTTCCCAGTGGAGGTGTCCGTCTCGCGTGTCGATGTTCCAGGAGAGGCGGCGCCCCTGTTCGTCGGCATCATCCGCGATCTGAGCAAACACGTCGAAGGGCGGCCTGGCGGCGAGGCCGTCGGGAAGGTTGGGTTCGAATCGCACGACGTGCTTACGAAATCAGACGACAGCACCCGGCTGCACGAACTCCTCGCCGAGCAGACCGCCGCTCTCCAGTCGGCACATCTGCGGCTGCGCATGACGGATCGCTTGGCGTCGATCGGCGCCTTGGCCGCGGGCTTGGGCCACGACATGAACAACGTGCTCCTGCCGGTGCGGGCACACCTTGAGGCCGCCCGCACGATGACGATGATCCAGGGGGTGCGCGACCATATCGACGCTGTCCATAAGAGTGTGACGTATCTTCAGCAGCTCGCCGATGGCCTGCATTTCCTTGCGCTTGACACAGATCGTGAAGACACCGAGCAGTCGACGACCGACCTGGGCGCGTGGTGGTCACAGGTAGGTCCGCTGCTGACGAAGGCTGTGCCCAAGCACGTGAAAGTCACCGTGTCCCTGCCTACGGGTCTGCCGGAGGTCGGCGTCTCGGCCCATGGGTTGACACAAGCCGTATTGAACCTGGTTGTGAACGCGGGCGAGGCAATCCCCGCCGGCTTCAAGCGTCGCCAGGGACATGTGCGAGTCTGGGCGGAGGCGATCAAGCGCGGGACACATATCAGGCTCGGTGTTACGGACAACGGTCACGGCATGTCCGCGGAGGTTCAGCGAAACGCGCTCGAGATGTTCTACACGACGAAGACTCGCGGGATGGGCACCGGGCTCGGCCTTCCGCTCGTCGCCAGGGTTGTCAGCCGTGCCGGCGGGTCGGTCGAGATTGAGTCCAAGCCCGGCAGAGGCACGACCGTGGCGATTCTGCTCCCAGCCGCGGGGATGAAGGGTCTGGCGGCCCGACCGTCGGAGGCACAGCACGCCGTGATCACGCTGGCAGACGGACGTGCCGCGGCCTTGATCAGGCATCTGCTCGAAGTGGCCGGCGTCCGCGTTGCGCCCGGCAGCGACCCGACCGACGCGGACATCTGGGTTTTGGAGCCCACGAAGGCGGGCCTTAGCGGAGCCAGGGTGTGGCGCGCGCATCACCCGCACGGGGGGTTGGTGCTGTTCGGCAGGGCCGAGTCGGACCCGGCACGAGAGTGGAACTCGCTTTACCCCGTTACAATCGAGGACAGCAGTGATCTGGACGCCATCGGTGCGGCGCTGAGCCGTGCGATCGTCGGTTCATGATTGAGGAGCCCGCTCACCGTGCCCAAACGCGCCGTCCGCACCAGGAAGCCCACGCCGGTCTCGGCAAAGCCGACTGGTGGTGATGCGAATGGCCCGGCGCCGCAACCGGCGCTCTCGCGCGTCACTGATGGCGCCGGTATCCGCGTGCTGTGCGTGGACGATCACGCCGTGCTTGTCGAAGGGCTCAGGGCAAAGTTCGCCGTCGAAGATCGGATCCGCATCGTCGGAAGTCTGGCGACTGCAGAGCGGCTGCTGGAGGAGACCGAGCGGCTCCAGCCCGACATCATCCTGCTGGACATCGAGATGCCGGGCCCGGACGTCTTCGAGATGGCCGACCGCCTCCGTCACGTGCACCCGAGATTGCGATTTGTCTTCCTCAGTGCCCACATACGCGACGGCTACTTGGCGGCCGCGTACAAGTGCGGTGCCTGGGGGTACTTCGCCAAGGGGGACGAACTCGACGACATCGTCGCGGGCATCGGAGAGGTCGCCCGCAGCACTGCCGGCACGTTCGTCATGGGCCCGAAGGTGCGGGCGCGCTGCCGGCCGGTGACGATGGGCGTCGCCCGCCGTCCGCGCGGGAGCACTGACGCTGGCCTATCGACGCCGCTCGCGTCTCTCTCGTCACGCGAAGTCGAGATTCTCCGTCTCATCGGCAAGGGCCTTTCACGCGTACAGATCGCCGATGAGCTCAGCCGCAGCCCCAAGACCATCGACCGCCACCAGGACCGCATGCTGAAGAAGCTCGGCGTCGCCAGCCGCGCCGACCTCATTCGCTTGGCGATCCGCGAGGGGTTTGCGGAGGCGTAGCCGAGCGGTTCGCATCAACCCCCGATCGCTCGCCACAGGGCGAGGATCACAGCCACGCACGCCGTTTCCATTGGCAGCCGAGCATCGACCCAGTCGCGCACCCGAAGGGGTGCCGCTAGGCGTAGGGAAACCGACGACACTACCGTCACCGCCGCCCACGCCAGCCGAGCCGGCGCGGGCGACACGGGAATCAGAGCGAGCACAAGGGCGATGCAGAGCCGAACTCCCAGCGCGGTGTTCCACGCGCGCGTACGCCCCAGATGTGTTGGAAGCGTGCTCGTGCCATGGCGGCGATCAGCGTCCTCATCGTCCAGATCGCAAAGGACCGCGTCGGCGAAGACACGCATCGCGAGGTGCGCGCAGGAGAAACTCAGCGGTACGGCATGAGCAACCGCGACCTCCCACAAGATTCTCGGGCTCGCTTCCCGGTGGGCGGCGGCAATTGCAACGACCGCAGCAAAGCCCGTGATTCCAGCCGCGACGTAGACGTTCTTCAACAGAACGATGTCCTTGGGCCTTGGGCGACCGGTGCGCGGTCGCGCGGCGTAGACCAGGACACCCGCGACCGCGAAGACCGGAACTGCCGCGATCCACGGTGAGAGGTCCTTTCCCAGACACGCCGCCGCCGTCAGCAGCAACAGGATCAGGAAGCGCACCCGTGTGGAGTGGTTCGCCAGAAACGAGAAGCGGGACGGGTGCGCCTGCGCGTCCGCTGGATCGAGCCACGAATCGAACATCTTCACGCGGTCCAGGAGGTACACGGCCATTGCGGTGCAGAAAGCAAAGGCCACCGCCCGCGTCCTTGTGCCGATCGGAACGATGGCGTCAATTCCCGCGACTTGCGAGAAGCACACGACAGCGCCCGCGACATACAGACCCGCCCAAACGGCCAGGTGAGCGGCAGCATGGAGAGCATTCAGCACGGCACTCGCATCGTAGAGCGAGACCTGTTTCACATGCGATTCGGAGGGCTTCGTGGTCCGGCTGCGCGAGCGCGATTGGGGAAGTTCCCGCGTGGAGGGCACCTCGCCGGGGCGCGATCCTCACCATGAACGCCCCGATCCCCATGCGGATGGAGAGCGGGCGCGGAAAGCGAGTGCCCGGTATGAACGCCCTTCGGAACATCGTCGCCGGCCTGGACTTTTCGCCCGCCTCGAAGGAGGCGCTGGATCAGGCGGCGCGGATTGCGGCCTGGAACGGCGCCACGCTCCATGTCTTGCACGTGGTCGATGGCTCAATGCTCAACAGCGTGCTCGGCTTTCTCGGGCTCGGGACAGACCAGTCGTGGGATGCGATCCGGGACGATGCCCTGCGCCTCGCGAAACAGGTCGCCGCGGAGGGAAGGCTGACTGAGGGCGCCAGGGTTGATGTTCACGTCGGCTCGCCAATCGATCTGCTTGTTCGCGCGGTCAAGGCGCACGCGGCCGACTTGCTCGTGCTCGGCATCCACAAATCCGAAAGCGACGGCCCCGGGGGGGGGAGGGGCCCCGGGCCCGTGGCGACCGCGTGCCTGCGTCATGCCCCCACCAAGGTCCTCTTGGCACGCGAGGGCCACAGCGGGCCCTACAAGTCCGTCGTCGCCTGCACGGACTTTTCGGACACGTCCTTCCAGGCCGTTCAGATGGCGGTGCGCGTGGCCCAGCGTGACAAGTCCGCCCTGCGCATCGTGCACGTCGCCATGCCGCCACGAATGGATATGGCGTACGCGGGGAACCCGCTGGGAATCTGGCCCGGGCAGCCGCTCAAGGTCATGGAAATGTGGAACAGCTACCGCTCGTCGCTGCAACCACAACTGGAGAAGTTCGTCGAGCCGCTCAAGCACGACATGTCCGCCCTCAACGTCACGCTCGACATCACCGAGCACGAGCATTACGGCCGGGGCATCACAGCCTACGCCAAGGAACACAAGGCCGAACTGCTGGTGCTCGGCAATCAGGGGAGGACCAATCTCCGCTACGCCCTCTTGGGCAGCACCGCCGAGCGTGCGCTGGCCGAGCTCCCCTGCTCGGCGCTGGTGGTCAAGCTCGTCGAGACCGCGACGGCTCCGGCCGAGGCCCCCACCCACCCCGACGCCGCGGTGAGCAGTCCAGGCAGGTGGCAGATGTGACGTGTTGGAGAGAGTTCCTGTAACCAAAGCTCAGTGAACAACTCAGCAGAACAAGGAGACCATCGAAATGGATACCCAAGCCCTCAACCGCACTTACGTGCCCCTCCGCCTCTGCTACGGGCTCGTCCCGATCATCGCCGGCGCGGACAAGTTCACGAACCTGCTCACCGACTGGTCCAAGTACCTCCCCGAGTTCATGACCAAGGTCGTCCCGGTGAGCCCCCACACCTTCATGATGGGTGTGGGGATCATCGAGATCATCGCGGGGCTGGCGGTGTTGACCGCGCTCCCACGCCTCGGCGCGTACGTGGTGGCCTTGTGGTTGGTGCTGATCGCGGGCGCCGTGACCCTCGCGGGTTTCTATGACGTCGCCGTTCGTGACCTCGCCATGGCCCTGGGCGCCTACACGCTCGGCAGTGTCGCCGCGCTTCGCGGTGAGGCTATCGTTCCAAGCAGGAACCGCTCGTCTAGAGCGGTGCTCGCCGCTGGCCGAGGTTGATTGGATCCGTTCGCCGGGACCGGAAGGCCGGAACGGAATCATCCGATGAGCACCTTGCTGCCGACATTGCCGCGTGTGGCACCTCCCCCTCCACTCTCCGACGAGGAGTTGGTGGCAAGCATCATCGGAGGCAACGGCGCCGCTCTCGAGCTGCTGATGCGTCGGCACAACCAGCGGCTCTTCCGCTTGGCCCGTGCGATTGTTCGGAACAGCAGCGAGGCCGAGGACATCGTGCAGGAGACCTACGTGCGCGCCTACACGAACCTAGTCCGCTTCGAAGGTCGATCGAGCGTGGCGACCTGGCTGTCGCGCATCGCGCTGCACGAGGCGCTGCGCACCCGGCGCAGGCAGCGCCGGGCTCGTTCCATGGGACCTGCAGACATGGACCGCATGCACGCGGCCAATCCTGGAGAGGCTGGGTCCGACCCTATGGACCGTGCCGAGGCGCGCACCATGCTGACCACAGCGCTGGATTCACTGCCGGCCGGCCTTCGGGCCGTGGTCATGCTCCGACTCGTCGAGGGGCTCAGCACGCGAGAGACAGCCGAATGTCTCAGGCTCACGGAGGCGAACGTGAAAGTGAGTCTCCACCGTGCCCGTCGGTTGCTAGCGGAGACGATCCAGCGGCGGGCGATCTCCGAGTTCCGTCAGCAGTTCGCCTTCGCGGAGCAACGCTGCGACCGCATTGTCGCTGGGGTCTTCCGGCGGCTGGACGTCGGTGCAGTTCGGCCCGCTGCCACGCGCCCCAGCCACGGGAGGGCGCAAGTGGGGTTGCCTGGACGGGTTGGTGCCCAGTTTTCACGGAGTCTGTCAAGAACACGATATGCAGGGCCAAAGGAGCAGATCATGGTGACCACGCATCCGTCCCAACACGAACCGCGGACCACCCGTTCGGCACTGCCCTGGATCTGGCTCGGGATCGTCTGCTTCGGCGCGGCGGCTGTGGTCGCCGCATGCGCATCGATGGCTGGGGGAGACGGGAGCGGTACCGGCGTCATGGCGAGGGGCGAGCCCCCACGCGAAAGGGAGGAAGGGTACGACGCGACCATCTCGGACAACGCAGCGCGCATGATGAAGGAGGGAAAGCAGATCTTCCGCTTCGACACCTTCGGTTCGGAGGACTTCTGGGGCGGGCAGCTCCGGTTGCACGAAGCGCTCGCCGGCGAAAAGCTCGGCGGAGTCGGCAGCGGCGTCAGCCCCAGGGCTGCGTTGGCTCTGGGCCTCAAGGTCGATGCCGAGGCGATCCCAGCCGACCTGGCCGCGAAGATCAAGGCTGGCCAAGTGGACCTCGATGATCCGGCAACAACAGCGGCGTTGCTCAGGTTGAATGCGGTCGTCGGTGTGACCGGGTTCTTTAGCGATGCCGGCAAGTTCCAATCGCTCGGCATCCAGTGCGCGCTGTGCCATTCCACGGTCGACGACTCGTTCATGCCCGGGATCGGCAAGCGGCTCGACGGCTGGGGAAACCGCGATCTCAACATCGGTGCGATCGTCGCCACGGCTCCCAATCTCAAGCCGTTTGCTGAGCTCTTGGGCGTTGATGAAGCGACTGTCAGAACCGTGCTGCGCAGTTGGGGGCCTGGTCGCTACGACGCAGAACTGAACATGGACGGCAAGGCCATGCGGCCGGACGGCAAGAGCGCGGCGACGATGATGCCCTCAGCATTCGGCCTGGCGGGCGTCAATCAGCACACGTGGACCGGCGGCTGGGGGACCGTCACGTACTGGAACGCGTACGTGGCCAACACGCAGATGTATGGCAAGGGCACGTTCACGGACTCACGGCTAGAGAACGCCGAGCAGTACCCCGTCGCGGCGAAGGCGGGCTGGGGTCACAAACGCGACAACCCCGACTTGATCACCGCCAAACTACCTGCGCTGCACTTCTATCAGTTGGCCATGCCCGCGCCAAAGGCGCCCAAGGGTTCCTTCGACGAACGTGCAGCCATTCGTGGCGCGGCCATCTTCAATGGCAAGGCAAACTGCGCCGCCTGCCATGTGCCACCGATCTTCACCGAACCGGGGCACAACTTGCACACAGCTAAAGAGATGGGCATCGACGATTTCCAGGCCAATCGCGGGCCCGGACGGAGCTACGTCACCACACCCCTCCGCGCCCTGTTCGACACACAGAAGATCCACAAGGGCGGCTTCTACCACGACGGCCGTTTCGCGGACTTGGACGCCGTCATCCGGCACTATGAGAAGCTCCGAAGCTTCAACCTAACCGACCAAGAGCGCAGGGACTTGGTTGAGTACCTCAAGAGCCTGTGAGTTCAAACCGTCGGGCAGCACCCGAGATACGTGGATTCACCATGGCGATCCCGTTGACAAATCACCCGGCGTCCGGTGTTCCCGGGATCGAACCTCGCTGGACGCGCAGCGACAAGGACGGTGTAGGGACCGCGTACTCGGCCCTGAGCCGGGTCTGGTTCACCGTCTCCAAAGGCATCCTCAACGAGGTTTATTACCCGACAATCGACCGGCCGCAGATTCGCGACCTGCAGTTCCTGATCACCGACGGGGAGACCTTTTTCCACGACGAACGCCAACTGGACAACACGCTGGAGTGCATCGGGCCGGGCGTCCTTGGGTTTCGCATCTTCAACACCGATCCCCAAGGGCGCTTCCGCATTCTCAAGGAGGTGATCGCCGACCCCCATCAAGCTTGTCTCCTCGTGCACACGCGGCTGGAGGCGGATGCGGCCATGCTCGCCAAGCTGCGGATGTTTGCACTGCTGGCGCCGCACCTGGAAATTGGCGGCCGCGGCAACAACGGCAACGTGGTGGATGCCGGGTGGGGTAAGGTGCTCACGGCGCACAAGGGGAGCACGTGGCTGGCGCTGGCGGCTTCGGTCCCGTTCGTGCGGTGTTCCTGCGGGTACGTGGGGGCCACCGACGGGTGGCGGGACCTGGTCCACGACTTCCGGATGGACTGGGAGTTCGATTCCGCGCCGGATGGGAACATCGCCTTGACCGGGGAGATCGACCTGCGGCGCGGCCCGGAGTTCGTGCTGGCTCTTGCGTTCGGCGACAGCCACGAGGCAACCACACTGCCCCGCCGCCAGACCTCGGCGATGTCGGCCAGATTCAGGTTGTACTGGTAGTGCTCGGGGTGGCGCAGTGGAGTTGTTTCTGCGTCAAGCGAGCGGCGCTCCTGACCCACATTCGCGTGGCGAAGAATGTTCAGCCCTTCGGCATAGGCCGCCATCAACGCGTACTCGATGCCGTTGTGGACCATCTTCACGAAATGGCCCGCGCCGCTGGGGCCGCAGTGGAGGTAGCCCTGCTCGACGCTCCCGCCGCGGTTCGCCCGCCCCGGTGTGCGCGGCGCGGCCTCGACACCCGGCGCCAGGGATGCGAAGATGGGATCCAGGCGACGGACGGCCGCTTCCGGGCCGCCGATCATGAGGCAGTAGCCGCGCTGCGCCCCCCAGACGCCGCCGCTCGTGCCGACATCGACGTAGTGGATGCCCTTGGGCTCCAGTTCCTTGGCGCGGCGGATGTCGTCGTGGTAATACGAGTTGCCACCATCAATGATCGTGTCGTCCCCTTCAAGGTAGGGAACGAACGCCTTCAGCGTCTGCTCGACCACGCCTGCCGGCACCATCATCCAGATCGCGCGGGGCGCGGTCAGCCGATTCACGAAGTCCTGGGGTGAGGTCGCCGCGACGGCACCCTCTTTGGCGAGGGCGAGGGCCGGCTCCGGCCGGATGTCGTACACGACGCACCTGTGACCGGCCCGTTGCAGGCGCCGCACCATGCTCGTGCCCATCCGTCCCAGTCCGATCATGCCCAGTTCCATCGGGTCTTCCTTTCGCCTCTACAAGGATCATCGAGCGCGTGACCCAACCACCGGTCGGGCCTCCCGGACCATTCTGAGGGCCGCACCCTTGTGCATGGCCAGGTGGTCGGTCGTGTCGCTCTTGATCAGATACTGCGGCTCCTCTTTCGAGGCGCGCACCGTGTACCCCTTGAACTTGATCGGGGAACGCACGATCTTCTTGATCGTGCCTCGCACCCGCCCCGCTTCCGAGTTCCACTCAACGTGATCGCCGACTTTGAAGGCGTGTGTCATCGGTGGGCCTCCTGTCGATTCCCGTGGTGGATCGAGCAATGGCCCTGCGTATGAGAGCTGCCCATTCACGAGACGGGCCGCGGACGTGTATGGATGCTCCTGGAGTTGGGTTGGGCCCAGGATGTGGAGGACTCGCACGCCCATCACCTTGAGATAGTCGCCGATCATGGAGCGGTGGCAGCGCCACCAGACCGCTTCGGAGCACATGATCGCCGTGCGGCTGCTACGAGCGATCTCCAGCAGGCGATCAACGCCGGCACGGAATGGAGGGGTCTCCATGTAGTCCGCGTAGCCGCGGAAGGAGGCGTTACGCCAGGCGATGTTGTGCGAGTCCGGCCGCACGGGCCGTCGCCCGCCCAGTTCGACCAAGTGCTCGTACTGGGTCCCCGAATTGGTCAGCGACCGGCGGAGTGCCGACTCGTGAAAGTGCGGGAAGCGGCGTGAGCCGGGGAAGTGCCTCACATCAACGAGAGCGGAGATCCGAAACTGGTGCAAGAGGTCGATGAACTCGCCGCTCGTTCGGGTGGAATGCCCGATCGTCCAGATCGAGAGTGATCGTCCGTCGGCGCCGTCGGTGCACGGTCCATTACTCGCACGGGCACCTGCGGTGTGCACTTCGGAAGGCTTGTTGATGCGGTCATGCACGAATCGTCTCCGATACGCGGGGACAACGAGTCGGGCCGTACGGGCCCGGATCAGACCAGCTCGTATACGCTGTCCATCTCCTCTGCAATGGCGTCCCACGAGAACCGCGTCTCCGCTTCCTGGCGTCCGTTGGTCCCGATGCGATCGGCGTTGGCGGTGTCGGCCAGCGCCGTGCCCAGTGCCCATCCCAGCGACTGTCGATTGGGCTCAACCAACCAGCCAGTCTCCTGGTCGCGAACGAACTCCCGCGGCCCGCCGTTGCAGGTGACCACAACAGGGCGTGTCGCGCTCCATGCTTCCAGCACGACGATCCCGAACGGTTCGTTGCGGCTGGGCACGCACACCACATCGGCGCTCTTGAACAACCCGACAAGATCGGATCCGTTCCGGGTGCCCAGGAAGCGGACCGAGTTGAACAGGCCCGCTGCTCCGGCCTGTCCCTCGAGGGCCGAACGCATATCGCCGTCGCCTACGAACACGAACTTTGCATCAGCGCGGTGCCGCTGCACCTCGGGAACCGCACCCATCAGCAGGTCCGGCCCCTTCTGCCAGGTGAGGCGTCCCACGAACAGCACGAGCGGATCGCCGCCACCGACGCCGACGGAGCGCCGCACGGCCTCCACGTCAACATCACCGTCGAAGCGGCTCGGATCAACCCCGTTGTAGACCACCGAAAGTTTGTCCGATGGCGTGCTGTAGATCCGCTGGACTTCCTCGGCCAGGACCCGTGAAACGCAGATGACACGATCTGCCACGTAGGTTCCGTACCATTCCATGTCCCGGATCGTCCTTGCGGTACCCTCACGCAGCTCGTTCCCGCAGCGCCCGTACTCGGTCGAGTGCATCGTGAAGGTGACGGGCCGCCCGAGCTCCCGCTTCACCCTTCCTAGGGCCGGCACGGCCAGCCAGTCGTGGCCGTGGACGACGTCGAACGGCTGGCCGTAAAAATCCTCCGCGGCGCGGAGGCGCTCGAAGAGCGCATCTCCCATGCGCCCGACGTAGGTCATGAAGTCCGCGTTGGGGTCAAACGGGCAGCGGTGGTAGTGGACTCCGCCGATGCAGCTGTACCGCGGCTGTCCTTCGCCCATTCGTGTGAAGACGTGGACCTCATCGCCTCGGCGTTGGAGCGCGCCCGCGAGCTCGGTGACATGTGCGGCCAGCCCTCCTACCGGGATGGAGTGCATCGACTCCCAGGACAGCATCGCGACTCGGTTGGCCACTCGGCACCTCCTTGGATTGTCGAGATGATGACGGTGAGTTGGTGCGTTCTCCATGCGTGCGCTTCCCCAATCGCGCACCGCGACCTCTGCGTGCTTTCAGGGCGCCTGGCCCCCTCTTCCCTTCAGAGCCGATGGGCCGCGAGATCGACGCGGTGGGTCGTGGCCAGGCGATTGGGGAAGTTCCCGCATGGAGCACGTAATGCGCCTAGGACATGCTTCCTGCGTTGCCCGATCGGGTGCGAGTGCCTCAGGTCGCGGTAGCACACTCAAGGAGCTTGACATGACAACCACGACTGCCGAGCGTCAGTATGCCCACCTCGGGAAGACCAGCGGCATCCAGGACCACGACCATGACCTCATCCACTTTCTGAGCAACCGCTTGGACACACTGTGGCGTTGTGACCAGTGCATCGCCAACGCGGAAGGGGATGCCCAGTTGCAGGCGTTCTGGCGCGACATCAAGAAGCAGGAGGTCGCGAATGTCAATCGTGCTCGCGAGCTCGTCAAGGAGCATGTGAAGAAGGACTGCTTCTGATCGGCCACAGCCGCCGTCCAATGAGCCCTGCGTTCGCGTGACCGCTCTGCCCAGACATTGCAACATGGAGACCCCTCGCCATGACCACCATCGCCCCCACACCCGTCCCCGTACCCCGCACCAACGGCACCGCCACGCTCGAACCGACCACGTCGCCCCGTTCTGCTTCCGCGGCCCCGCGTGTGGTCGACCACCCGCGGCTCTTCCAGCGCGTGCGCGAGCAGATGGACCGCGCGGCGGAAGCGATCGACCTGGCGCCCGAGGTTCGAAAGATCCTTGCTTCCCCCGCATGCGAGGTGAGCGTCACGTTCCCCGTGAAAATGGACGATGGGCGCGTCGAGATGTTCTCCGGCTACCGCGTGCAGCACAACAACGTGCTGGGGCCTTTCAAGGGGGGCATTCGCTATCACCCGGACGTCAGCATTGACGAGGTGCGCGCCCTGGCGGCGTGGATGACGATCAAGTGCGCGCTGGTGGACGTTCCGTTCGGCGGCGGCAAGGGCGGCGTGCAGGTGGACCCCGCGACACTGAGCCGGCGCGAAGTCGAGCGGATGACGCGTCGCTTCGTGTACGCCCTCGGCGCGAACATCGGGCCGGGGTACGACGTACCAGCGCCAGACGTCAACACCGACGCCCGAACCATGGCGTGGATCGTCGACACCTACGCGGCCACGCTGCCGCCACAGGAGCGGTACCGCGCGCTGGCCGTCGTGACCGGCAAGCCGGTGAGCGCGGGGGGCTCGGTGGGACGCGAGAAGGCGACCGGACAGGGCGTCGTCGACCTCATCGAGATGTGGGCGTCGGACAGCCGCTGTAAGGTCTCCGATCTCACGTACACGGTGCAGGGCTTCGGGAAAGTCGGGTCGTGGGCGGCCCGCATCCTGAAGGACAAGGGCGCAAAGCTGCTCGCGGTGCAGGATGTGACCGGAGCGATCCGGGCGCACACCGCGGAAGGGCTCGATGCCGATGCGCTCGCCGCGTACGTGAAGAAGTCGGGCGGCGTCGCCGGCTTCCCCGGCGCGCAGGCGATCTCCAGGGAAGCCTTCTTCGGCACGGAGGCCGACGTGTTGATCCCCGCCGCACTCGAGAATCAGGTGACGGCTGAGACGGCGCGCCTGCTCAAGGTCCGGCTCGTCGCCGAGGGCGCCAACGGGCCCACAACGACCGAGGGAGATGCGGTGCTCACCGAGCGCGGCATCGCGGTGCTTCCGGATGTGCTCTGCAACGCCGGCGGGGTGATCGTGAGCTACTTCGAGTGGCTCCAGAACCGTGGCGGCGCGGCGTGGAACGCCGCGGAGGTGGACCAGCGGCTGAAAGAGATCCTCGAGCGGGCCTACGCCCGCACCAAGGAGATGGCGGCCGAGAAGTCGCTCGACTGGCGTAGCGCCGCCTACGCGGTCGCCCTGCGCCGGATCGAGCAGGTGTACGCCGAACGCGGCATCTTTCCGTGAGCCAGGTTGAGACTGACCCAAGAGACCGAACTTCGTACAGGAGACCTCCGTGAACACTCACATCGCCAATGACCGCACGATCCACGTGACGCGCCAAGACATGGAGCGACTGCGCGCTCTCATCGCCGAGTCGGGCAGTAATGCTCGTGGCGATGACCGCGATCGACCGTATCTGACGACGCTTTCGGCGGAGCTTGACCGCGCGGTGGTGCTCGGCGCCGACGCGGTGACGCCGGATGTGGTCACGATGAACTCCCGCATCCGTCTACGCGACGGACGCCGAACGTGGACCATGACGCTGGTGTTCCCGGAGAAGGCCGATCCGGAGAACGGGGATATCTCCGTGCTCGCGCCACTGGGTGCGGCACTGCTGGGCTGCAGCGTCGGCCAGCGCGTGACGTTCCGCGTCCCCGGGGGCGAGGAACGCTCGTGCGACATCCTGAGCGTGCTGTGCCAGCCCGAGGCAGCGGGCGACCTGCACCTCTAACTCGGGGCGAACGTCGGCATCCTGACCGTGACTGTTCTTTCTCGCGCGTGCTCCGCACGCAAGGAGCGTGCTATGACCACTCGACCTATCGTCAGCACCTTTGATAGCAACCGTCTTGAGCCGCTGCTCTTGACTTCGGCCGTCGATGCCCCCGTCGTGCGCTTGCGCTCACTCCTTGAGCGGGCCCGGAAGGTGGCGCCGCCCCGTGTGCCACCGGATGTGGTCACCATGAACTCGCGCGTCCGGGTGCGCTATCCGGGCGAAGAGGAGGCCGAGGCGTACGACCTGGCGTTTCCGGATTCCAGCGATGGCGGGTTGTCGGTGCTCTCACCCCTCGGCGCGGCGTTGCTTGGCGCCCGCGAGGGCGAGAGCGTCGCGTGCGCCGGCAGCCGGGTGTCCCGGCGTGTGACCGTCGAGCGGATCGAGTACCAGCCCGAGCGCGAGCGTCACTTCAATCGATAGGAGCGCAGTTCAAAGCCCAGGAGGTACGGCATGTCCACGACTTCATCACACCTGCCAATCCACATCCGACCCGGCAACCTCCAGACCAGCGCCGCCATCGAAGCGTGGGTTCACCGCAAGCTCACGGGTACGTTCCGTCGCTACGGAGCGAGGATGACCGCGGTCGAGGTGCACTTCGAGGACGTGAACGGCCCCAAACACAGTGGCGACGATGCCCACTGTGTGATGGAAGCCCGCGTCAATGGCCGCGCCCCGATCGCCGTGCGGGCGCGTGCGGCCGATCTGTACGCTGCGATCGACGCAGCGGCGCGGAAGCTCGATTCGGCGCTCAGCAGAGTCGTCGAGCGCGGTGACGCTCGCGCGCGCCGTCGGTTCCGTCAGGAGCGTAAGCGCGGAGCGGAGAGTTTCGTCGAGGGCGATGGGGGAACTTCCCTGGAGCGTTCGCTTGGTGCTGCGAACGGGTGGCACGTGCGAGCTCCCGTGACCGATGGTCCTCCCAGGGCCATCATCGCCGGTTACGGTCCGGTGGGCCGCGCGCTGGCCGAGGAGCTGCTCAGGCTTAACGTGCCGTTTGCGGTCATCGATACCAATCCGGCAACCGCCCTTACGCAGAAACGACTGGGTGTATCGGTCCGGTGTGGCGATGCCACGGACCCCGCGGTGTTGCGCGCTGCCGGAATCGAGACCGCCGAGGTCTTCGCGGTCACGATTCCGGACGGCGACGAAGCGGTGCGAGCGTGCGCGGCGGCGCGGATGTTGTCGCCCAACGTGCACATCGCCGCACGGACAACGTTCCTCAGCCAAGGCCTCGGGGCACTGCACGCGGGCGCGAACTCGATCACCGTCGAGGAGATCGCCACAGCTGAAGCGATGGCCCGCGAGGTATCGCGGCGGATCGCGAGCGCCGGCCTCGCTGCGCCGGTCCCGACGTGAATCCCTTGTGCCGCCCCTGCTCATGAGGGTGGACGACATCCCTATGGCTGTTCGGGGCGGCGTCGACGATCCGGTCGGGGTAGGCGTAGAGGCACAGCGACTACAGTCTTGGGAAGCAGCGAGGACGACGCCATGCCTATTGAGCGATGGGAGAATGAGGGGGGCCGAGTCGACGCCACGCACGGAAGGAAGCAGCTCATGAGCACCACCCGTACATTCAAGACCAGCATCGACCTGCCCGCTGATCGGCGCGAGAAACTCATCGCCCTGTTGAATCAGCATCTGGCGGACACCTTTGATCTCTATAGCCACAGCAAGCAGGCACACTGGAACGTCAAAGGGGCGCAGTTCCATCAGCTGCATGAATTGTTCGACGAACTTGCCGATCAGGTCAGGGGGTACGTCGATCTGATTGCCGAGCGGGCGACAGCCCTCGGCGGCAAAGCGCTTGGCACCGCCCGCATGGCCGCGAGTGGTTCCCGCCTGTCGGAGTATCCGCTCGACGCCGGAGGCAGCTTGGCGCACGTCGAGGCCCTGTCGGTGTCCTTCGCCGCGTTGGCCGCCACCACACGGGCAGCCATCGATGCAGCGGATGGACTTGGCGATGCCGGTACCGCGGATCTATTCACGGAGGTGTCGCGCGGGCTTGACAAGGGGTTGTGGTTCCTGGAAGCCCACGTGCAGGGGTAGGGATGGAGCTTCGTGGGCGCTCACCCATGACGTCGCTGAATGACGATCACCGAAGCCTCCTGATGGGGCTAGCGCTGGCGAGAGGGAAAGCCGCACACCGGGTCGCACATCCAGAGCACACGCTCACTGCAATCGAGAGGGCCCATGTCAATGAAATTACTCATCGCCTTCGACGGCTCACCGAACAGCGATTCCGCGATCGCCGACCTCCAGCTTGCCGGTCTGCCCGACGACAGCAAAGCCGTCGTTCTGTCTGTCCTCGACAGTCGCACGTGCAGCAGTCGCCTGGAGCCGGGGGCGAAGGTGTTGAGCGGGCAAGCCCAACCGGATTTCCAAGAAGCCCGCGATCGGCAACTCGCCGTGGCCGAAGCCGGCGCGGAGCTCGCCCGGCGCCTGTTCCCGAGTTGAAAGGTCACTCCAGAGGTGCGCATAGGCTCCCCCGCTTGGGAGATCATCCGGTGTGCTGAAGGCGAAGGTGCTGCCTCGGACGAGCGCCCGTTCGACCTGGTTGTCGTCGGATCGCGAGGGCACGGTGAACTCAAAAGGCTGCTGCTGGGCAGCGTCGCGCATCGCGTGGTCACATCGCTTCGAGGTTCCGTGCGAGTCGCCCGGGGCAGGCCCGATCGGTTGGCCTCCTTATCGAACGGCGGCGTGGCGCCGCCGCGCATACTCATGGGTGTCGACGGTTCAACCGATGCACATGCCGCGGTGAAGGCGGTGGCATACCGCGCATGGCCGATGGGGACGCGGGTCGTCATGGCATCGTTTGAAACGGGCCCGCTCGCGCTGGTATCGCATTGGGAGCCCAATACCATCTGGGGTGGCACGCCGATCTCACTGGACTCGCCTCCAGCCGATGGCAGGCCGGCCCTGCGAGTGGTCTCAGAAGGTGCCGACTTCGTGCGTCAGCGCCGTCCCGATCTGTCTGTGTCCACGCTTGTGAAGCCTGCCGATCCCAAGTACGCGCTACTGGGCGCGGCGGAGGAGTGGGACAAGGACGGCGCGGACTGCATCTTCGTTGGAGCGAGCGGAGTCCGCGGGCTCGAGCGATTCCTGCTGGGAAGCGTTTCGACAAGCGTGGCCCTGAACGCCACGTGCTCGGTCGAAATCGTTCGACATGCGAAATAGACGGCGCCGGCTCACGCCGCGGCCTCCCGAGCCCGCATTCTGGTCATCGAGCGAACGCCCCTCCGCCAGTGTTTCCGCGCCGATTCCACACCTGGTTCCCAACCAATAGACTTCCGTGCCGATGCTGCGTCACCGACCAACCTTACTCGACCCTCCGGTTGACCCGAACCGCGACCACATGCTGGGGCCGAGTGATGCCGAGATGACGCTCGTCCAGTACGGCAGCTACGCGGACTTCCGTTGTCGCGCGGTTCACGCGGTGGTCGAGGGGTTGCGGAACCGCTTCGGCGACCGAATGCGGTATGTCTTCCGGCATCTTCCCATCGAGGGAAAGCAGGACGCGGTTCGAGCGGCGGAGATCGTTGAGCTCGCGTCTGAATCGACGGGTACGTTCTGGGATCTCCATGAGTCGTTCATGGAGCGCGGGCCCGCGTTGACCGCCGCCGACATCGCCCAGGTCGCGCGGAACCATGGCGTGGAGGTTGCCGATGCCAAGAACGATTCCGTGTTGGCGGCGGCGCGCGCCCGGGTGCGCGAGGACGTCGAGAGCGCGCATCGCAGCGGAGCGTGCGGAGCACCGACGTTCTTCATCAACGGTCGCAGCTACCTGGGCACCTGGGACGAGAGCTCGCTGGCCGATGCGATGCTGGCCCCGCTTGGGCACCGCATTCAGTCGGCCGCATTCGGGTTTGTCCGGTGGGGGCCTTCGTCGGGATTGCTCCTGGGGCTGGCGACGCTTCTCGCGCTCCTGCTCAGCAACTCGCCCCTGGGCCCGCAGTTCGCGGCTTTCTGGGAGATGCCGCTGGGGCTCCGATGGGGTGACCGAGTGTTCTCGCATTCGTTGCTCCATTGGGTCAACCACGGACTGCTGACGATCTTCTTCTTCGTCGTCGGGCTTGAGATCAAGCGAGAGTTCACCATCGGCCATCTCGCGACGCTTCGCACCGGGGCGCTCCCCGTGATCGCTGCGTTGGGGGGGATCGCTCTTCCGGCAATCATCTATGCCTCGATCGCTCCCCCGGACTTGCGCCACGGATGGGGAATCCCGATCGGGACGGACACTGCCTTCGCGGTCGCGCTCATCGTTCTGCTCGGGCCCCGCGTGCCGGTCGAGTTGCGAGTGTTTCTCACCGCCGCGGTCATCATCGACGACATCGTGGCCATCCTGATCATCGCGCTGTTCTACAGCGGGGATATCAACGCCGCCTATCTGGCGGCCGCCGGCGTAGTGACCGCGCTGGGCGTCGTCATGAACAGGGTGGGCGTCTATGCTCCCGTCCCATACGCGATGTGCGCCGTCGTCCTGTGGTTTTGCCTTCACGAGGCGGGCCTTCACGCCACGCTGGCGGGCGTCGCAATGGCCGTCCTGATCCCCGCGAGACCACCCGCGAACTTGAAAGCGCTGCTAGCCCAGGCGGCGACGGTGATCCACCTCGAGGACAGCCGCACGGGTGAAGCGATGCGCACCGGGCCGTCCGGGCCGGCGCTCCGCACGCTGGATGCCATCCACTCCCGCCTCGAATCCCCGGCGGACAAACTGTTGAGAGCGGTCGAACCCTGGTCGAGCTACCTGGCGCTGCCCATCTTCGCGCTGGCGAACGCCGGCATCGCGTGGTCGCCCGGAGTGTTCGACGGGCATGGGCGATTGGTCCTCGCTATTGCCCTAGGGCTGGTCCTTGGCAAGCCGGCGGGGATCATCGTGGCGTCCTGGCTCGCGGTGCGGAGCGGGCTGGCCGCCAAGCCGGAAGCGTATTCATGGAGTCAACTGTGTGGCGCCGGCGTGCTCGGCGGCATCGGCTTCACGATGTCATTGTTCATCGCGGGCATCGCGTTCCCGGATGGCGCTGTCTACGCCTCCGCGAAGATCGGGATCTTTGTCGCCTCAGTGATCGCCAGCGGCCTTGGCGTGCTGATCCTGTGGTGGAAACCCGAGAGCAGCGGGTAGCGGCACTCCGCGACCTAACGGCCAGCGAGAGCACCACTGGGTGCTCATTCGCGCGACCGCGGATAATGATGGAGATGGAGCACCGATCCACGCAACCGCCGGGCGGTTCTCAAAACCCTTCAGGGGAGGGCTCGGTTGGTCGCGCGACGCCCCCGGGCGGTGACGCCCTGATCGTCATGCGACTTCGCGCGGTCGACCAGCTCTTTGATCCGGTCGATCCCTCTCCTCGCCCAATGCCTCCAGTTCGGCGGTCACTGCTTGGACGTCCTCGCGGGTCGCACATCGCACGATGACGCGAAGGCTGGGGTAGCCAGCCGGCGGATGAGGAAACACCTGCTGGTTCACAAACCGCTGTAGCGCCCGAGCGAATGGTGCGGCGCCGTGACCCCAATCGAACTCCTAAAAGCGCACGTCTCGGATAAACCGCTGTGACACAGCTTCATCATGTGGAAAGCGGTAGATGTGTTTGGGATCGATGTGGAAAGGGCGATGGTCGTTCCGGTAGGGAGTCGCGCTGAAGAACGCGGTCGGCTTCGCAAGGGCACGCACGGCCGCCGCCCAGCGGGGCGCTGGCTCGCGATGGCCTTCGTCGACCATGACAAGGGATGTCCGTGCGGCCAGACGCTGATGGCCCTGATTATCCGAAGAGTGAAGCCGCTCCAGGGTCTGATTGGTGCAGATCAGGATCTCGGGAGCGTCGGCCGCATCAAGGTGGGACGCCAGAGTCGCCGGGGTAAAGCAGGCCGCGGCCTTCCGGATTCGGGCCGGAGGAACGCCAGCCTTCGTCCAGAAGCGTCCGTCAATCTCCCGCGCGAGCTGCTCCGTGAGCTGGGACCAGGGCGCAACGATCAATGTCCTGGTAATGCTGGGCACCAGCTGACCGAGCGTTGCCATGACAGCGGTTTTTGCCGGTTCCGGTTGGCATTCGCACCAGCGCGGCACCGTTGGCATGCGCGGTCATGTACCGTCGCACCATTCCCAGGGCGCCGCGCTGGTGCTCCCACAGATAATCAGGCGACCTCTGGCCCGTTCGTGCTCGTGCCATAGGTCCTGAGAATATCGCTTAAGTCCGCATGCCGGGAGCAGTTCCCTGTGTGGCCGCCTCGGTCACCTGAGAATCACTCGAGCAGTACGCGCGGGGCAATGTGGGCGTCGTAGCCGTTGCGCATCGCCAGCACCTGGGCATCAGCGAGGTGCTGCAGCGCTAGGTCTCGCGCCACGATTGCTTGAACACGGAGGCTCGGCAATCCCAGCTTCAGCTCCAGGTGCGCCGTTCCGGCGCCATAGCGGCGGAAGCGACGACGAAGGTCGTCCTCGGATTCCAAGAACCGGTGTGCGACGACGGCACGCGGAGCCCACCCGATGCGGCCGAGGCGGCGCAAACGCACACCAAGGTCCAGATCTTCGCCAGCCGCAAACGGGTAGGTGGTGTCGAATCCGCCGAGAGCGCGGAACGCCGCGGCACTGACCGCTGCGTTGGCGGTAACAATCGCCCGGGGCCCCGTTGCGTCGCGAGGTGGATTGAGGATGGCCTCCTCGGTCATGTAGCGGTTGATGGGACTGTTGCCAGCGGAGTCGACGACGCCAACGACCGGGGCCGCGATGGCGACAGTTGTGCGTGGCATCGCCATGCTTGCGTCCACGAGTTCTGCGAAGAACCCCGTGTCTCGTTGGCATCCCGTGTCCGTGAAGTAGAGCCAGTCGATCGGACGACCAGAGCGGAAGCGAGCGCCCGTGTTGCGGGCGTAGGAGGGGCCGCGATTGCCGGGGTAGTCGATGGTGAAGATTGGGTAGCGGCTGACCCAGGCAGGTCGCCCTGACTCGGCATTGTCGTTGACGAGGATGATCTCAGCGGGCCGGGGACGGCACGCCAGGATCGATTCAATGGTGACCCGCGCCTCGTCCCAGTCCCGGTAGGTCGGCACGACCACACGAGTGTGGTCCAAGAACAACAGCGGCGGGCGGAGCAACTGCAAGGGCGTGATCTCCATCGGAATGGTCCAGACCCAGCTCATACCGCACCCCCGATCACCTCGGCAAGGCAAGGTTTGAGCACGGCGCAGCGCTCCAGCACGGCGTGCGTCAGCCGAGCCTTGGCGATCGCCGCGACGAGCGCATTCGGGTGCGGGAGGTGATTGCAGTTCAGGAGGGGAACACCGAGTTCCCGGCAGAGGACGTGAAGGTCCGCCCCGTGCTGTGTGCGGGTCAGCCCGCGGGCGCACACCACGAGCGCGAGGCCTGTGGTGCGCAGCTTGGGGAGGAACCTCCACGCCGACGCGTCGGTCTTGCGTGTCGGACAGTGGATCGCCTCATCAAGGCCGAGGCTCACCTGGATCTTCTCGATTGCGTTGGGACGTGGATCGCCGCCGACGAGCACGATCTTGAGCCCGGTCAGCGCGCAACGAATATGCTTTTCTTCGTGTTCGTTCATGTGCAAACTCCTCAGTCATTGGTGTGACCTCCCGGCGGGGCCGGTTGGTCTGACGGGTTCGCGCGACGCCCAGTGACGGGCAAGAGCGAGGAGTTCCTCGCCACGGTCGCATGGTCAGTCGTGATTACATTTGGTCACGGGTTGCGGGTTTGTCGGCCCGCTCGGTCTCCTTTGTTCGTGCGAGTTCCTTGATACGAGTGCGCTGGGCACCATCGGAATCGGGCTGGATTGCCAGCCCAAGAAGGTGCCCCTGCCGAATCCACCACAGCGCCGACATGATGGCGCGCCGTGGTGAAACGTCGTCGGGGAGCCCGACGTTGCGACGAAGTTGCTGGTAGCCGTGGTTCGCCGCCTCCCGCACTTCGGGCGCGGGATCAACCTCAGAGGCGATGCGGAGAACGCGGTGCCCCTTCCCCTCCGGGTTCACTCCCAGGGCGCCCACCGCGCGGATAAAGCAATAACGCCATGCCGGGGACCGTTCGAGCATGTCCTCGTTGCTCCGCGGACGATTCTCGCGCTTGGCCTGTTCCCGTTCGGATTGAGACCACCGATCGACAAGTCGCTCCAAGCAGAACGACGCGAGCTCGCCCCGCAGGCGGGTCAGGTCGGCGTCCCTCGACTGTTCCCGTCCGACGTACACATGAAACAGGTTGATCGGCCAGGCAAAGAGATCGCACCACGGGGATGGCGGAGGCATCCGGTCCGGCTCGCTCCAGTAGCGGAGGTCGCGGGCAACCCCGGGCGCGGTCAAAGACCGCCACGCCAGGAGCATCGGCTTGAGGCCACGCCACACCCCACCGAACTGGTAGAGCAGGATCAGGCAGGTCTGCAGGTGATCCCTCTCCCACTCAAACTCCTCCCACGGGACCCGCTGCTTCTCCTCAATCGGACCGTCAGCGTCGGCCGGGAGCAGATGACCCCATCCCTGGCCCATCTCGGCAGGCGTGAGTTCTGGCAGTGTTTCACCGGTCTTCATCAGCTCCCGTAGCGCCAGATCGCGCTCATCACCCTTCAGCGGACGAGGACGAGCTCGCGAGAAGAGTTTTCGCGCCCGGGCGATGTCCTCATTGGCGGCACGAAGAACCGCGTCACGCACGTCATCCGGCAAGGTGCTCCATGAGTTAGGATCGGCTTCAAAGGTGCACCATGCGAACCACAGCCAGGCTCGGCGGGCGGCGGGCGCTTGCTCTGACGATGCGCGAGCGCAGCGTTCATGCAGCAGGTCGAAATAGGGCCGCATTGCTTCAGCAAGCAAGGGACCGCCCTCTCGGAAGTACGTCGGATGACCGGTAGCGGGCAGGAGCCACTTCTCCAATGCGTCGCGGACGCCCAGAGCCATCGCGCCGGCGTATTCGTCGTTCTTCCAGATCTGAAACTCAGGAAAGAAGAGCCTGATCGCTCGCGGTCCCATTCCCAACACCCAGTTCGAGAGCGAGCCGGCATCCTTCATCGGGTCGGGCTTGAGTTCGGGGGCCTTCGGAACGCGGAGCTGCATTGTCCGCCGTGGGTCCGGTCCCCAGCGAGGAACCCCCGTGGCGACCACCGCTCCCTCGCTGACCACCTTTGTGAGGTCCAGGCCCGCGGCGTCGACCAGCACGTGCATCAACCGCACCACGCTCGGCAGCTCATAGAACGACCGGCGTTGCCCCCGCCCGATCATCCCGCGAGCGCACTCCACGAGCCAGGCGCCGAGTTCGCTGTCTGCTTCGTAGTTTCCCGGCCAGCCGGTGCGCACGAGCACCCCTTCGAAGTCGGCTCCTTTGGCGTGCGGGCGGTCCTTGCGGAACTCTGCCGCGATCTTCCGCCACTCTTCCAGACCCGCGGGCGCCTTTGGGGGGCGTGGCGGCGCGTCAATTGGCGGCTGCAAGTGCCAAAGGTCTGCGGACTTGTCCCCGCAGCCACACAGTCGTGCGAAGGCGATCAGCAGCGCACGATCCCGATCGTGACTGCCCGTATCGCGCATCGACCGAGCGATGACCTCGATATTGTGCCGCGCGCAGTCGCCAAGGATCGGCTCAACCGCATTTCCGTCCGCGTCCTTGTAGACCGATAGCGACAGGGGACCGAGCCATTTGGCGTCTTCACGCCAACCGGCGTCAGCGAAGATCGAGATCGCCTCCTGCTCGAGCGGCGGGAGGTCCTGGGGTTCGACTGGTTTGATGAATGAGCGCGCCACGGTTTCCGCCTTCCCTCAGGGGGATGACTGCCTCGGGCCTGGGGCACCTTCGCGCCACAGGGCTGTGCGGGCTGAACGAGTCACGCGAGTCGTTCTGGAAGTCGGCCCATGGTGAGGCCACGGTCCCTGCACAACATCATGAGTATGTCCTCGCGGCGGCTGGCTGTCAAGACCGCCGCGAGTCAACCACCAACGCCGTTGCCACCACGGACGCTTCCGACCTCCCGCTTGACATCGATGTGGTCGCCGTTACCATGCGGCTGCACCGTCGTCCGGGCTACATGCTCGGTAGACACCGGCGGGAGCCTTCGGCCCGAATCGCGGCCACTCCCACCGAAAACCCATGTTTCTATGACCAGCGGCGGTGTTGCCGCTGGTTGTCTCGTTCGCCGCGCGGCTACGCGGCGGTTCCTCCCCCGGGGCAGCGCCCCGGTACAAGTCCAGGAGAGCATCAATGGCCCAGACAGTCATGTCCACGAAGAGAACAGGGCGTTCGGAATCCTCGGTCCGCGAAGTTCCCATCCGGCCGAGCATCACGCGTGTGCTGGAGGCGATCCGTCGCATCGGCCACAGCCCCGAAGACGCCGTCCTCGACATCATCGACAACTCCGTGGCGAACCACGCGACGCACGTCGGGATTGTCATCAGCGGTCAGAAGCACTTCGATCGGGTCGAGATCGCCGACAACGGCACGGGCATGGACGAAAGGGCCCTGGAGGAAGCCCTGCGGCTGGGGTCCGTCGTCGACTATGCCCCGGACAGTCTCTCCAAGTACGGGCTGGGCTTGAAGGCGGCCGCTCTCTCGCAGGGCGGTCGCCTTACCGTGCTGACGCGCGCCGCCGAGGGCTCACTGCTCAAGGCTGAGCTCGATCTCACGCTCATCGCCGAGCGCGACGAGTATGTCGTTCGCTTCTTGCAGCCCAACGGCCCGGAGGCCGAGGTGTTCCAGGAGCGCACCGGCGGGGTCGGAACGTTGGTCCGGGTCGACGAGATCTACCCGGACAGCGCCAAGGGGCTTGCCGCCACCGTGAACAAGGTGAAGAGCGCTGTGGCCGAGACCTATCACCGGTTCATGACCGCAAACGCCCCGGTGACCTTCTCGGTGAACGGTGAGACCATCGAGCCCTTCGACCCGTTGTTCGTCGGGGATCTCTCGGTTGCCACCCTCTTCGAGCCTCAGAAGCTCGAGTTCAAGGACGCGAGCGGTAACACCGTCGTGATCAACGTGCGGGCCAACCAGCTGCCCCACCCGCCCACGCAGACGGACCGCAAGCAGACCAAGGACAAGTACGACATCAAGCAGAAGAACATCGGCATCTACATCTACCGCGCCAACCGCCTGATCCGGCGGGCGGAAACGCTGGGCCTGTTTACGCCCGAGACGAAACTGCTGGCGTTCCGTGCCTCGATCGACTTCAGCCCCGACGCCGACGAGTTTTTCAGCTCGGACGTGGCGAAGCGCCGCGTGGTTCTTGCCGACGCGGTGCAGGAGAAGCTCAAGGGGCTGCTCAAGCCGGCCCTCCACCAGTCGCGTGATCTCTGGAAGAACGCCAAGAGGGTCGAGCCGGGAACGCCGGAACCCACCGTTCACACCGCGGCCAACAGCCAGATCAACGCCAAAGACCCGCTCCTCTCGACGGGCAGGAAGGAGCGGCTGTCGCCGAAGGACAAGGCCGCCAAGGCATCGAAGAAGATCCCGCGCCTGCCCACCGAGCACAAGGACAAGATCCGGATCTTGGAGGTGGCCGAGCTGCCGGACGGCCTGCTCTGGCAGCCGACGCTCGACACCAACGGCCAGGTCTGCGTGCAGTTGAACACGAGCCACCCCTTCTACGACAAGGTCTACCGGGCCTTCGCGACCGAAGACCCCGATCTCGTCGAGGCGGTCGACTATCTCTTCTGGGCGCTCGCCCATGCCGAGTACAACATCGGCTATGACGAGGATGACAAGATCCAGATCATGGAAGCCCTGCGTCAGTTCGCCTCCGGCAACCTGCGCCGTCTGCTCTCGGAGTGAGTTCACACCGCCGGGCGCGCAAACGTGCGTCGGGCGGATTGTCTCGTCCAAACGCCATCCCTCCGGGGCAGCGCCCCGGCATGCTAAGGAGCGGCCCTATGCCCATCGACCTCGCCGTCAACTCGGAACAGATCTGCCTTGCCCTGCTGCGGGCCGAAAGCGAGGACGAAGTGTCCCGCCTCCTCGTCGCGCATGATCTTGCCCGGAACGACCTCTGGCGCCCGTTGGGCGACATCGAGAACAACCTCTCCATCGTGGGGAATCAGCAGAGCTCCTCGACGACGGCGCTCGTGGAGAAGTTGGTCAACTCCATCGATCACATCTTGCTGCTCGAATGCCGCCTCAAGGGCGTCGATCCCGAGTCACCGGAGGCGCCCCAGACCATGAGCGACGCCGCGCAGGCCTTCTTCGCCCTGCCCCGAGGCGACATCGCCCCGCTCCGGCCAGCTGACCGTGCCCGGTTGGCCGAGCGCGTGCAGCTGATCGCCACCGGCGACCGCAGATCTCCGTGCTACACGATCGTCGACAGCGGCGAAGGGCAGCGGCCGGTCGACTTTCCCAACAGTTTCTGTTCTCTGGTGGGTTCGAACAAGCTCCGAGTGCCGTTCGTGCAGGGGAAGTTCAACATGGGCGGGTCCGGCGCCTTGCCCTTCTGCGGGCGGCGGAACTTCCAGCTCATCGTCTCGCGCCGCCACCCGGCCTTGGTCGGAGAATCGACGGACCTCACCGCGTACGGCTGGGGATGGACCATCGTGCGCCGCCGCGACCCGGCCCAGGGTGTCCGGTCCAGCACCTACGAGTACCTCTGCATCAACGGGCAGGTCCCCGCCTTCGCAGCGCCATCGGTCCCGGCATTGCCGTCCCGGGACGAGGCGTACGGGACGTCCCTGGAGTGGGGGAGCCTCGTCAAACTCTACAGCTACCAGTCTGAGTATCCCAGCGCTGCAACGCTCGACCTCAACTACGAGTTGAGCCGGCGGTTGTACCAGCTCGCCCTGCCCATCCGCGTTTGTGAGCGGCGAGACTACCGAGCCCATAGCCGTGATTCGATTCTGACGGGGATGTCCGTGCGGCTAGCCGACGACCGCGCCGGCGTTCTTGAAGAAGGGTTTCCCGACAGCGGCATCATGCATGTCGACGGGATCGGTGATGTGCCGGTGGAAGTGATCGCGTTCAGGTCGGGGGCCGGGGGCAACTTCCTGTCGCCGCACGCCGCGGTGTTCGTTACCGTCAATGGGCAGGTGCACGGCACCGTGCACCGCCGGTTCTTCGCGCGCGAGGCGGTCAAGCTCGACTTCCTCAAGCAAGACCTCATGGTGGTCGTGGACTGCAGCAACGTGCCCACGCGGGCGAGGGAGATCCTCTTCATGCCCTCGCGCGACCGCTTACGCGAATGCGATGAGCAGCGGGCACTCGAAGACGCACTGGAGACCGTCCTTGGTGACCATCCGGAGCTGCGGCGGCTCAACCGCCAGCGGCGGGACGAGGCGCTCCAGCGACGTCTCGCCGATGACCAGCCGTTGAGCGACGCGCTGAGGAATGTGATCCAGAGTTCCCCGGAATTGCGGCAGCTCTTCGCGCGGGGCGTTCAACTTCCCACCGACGTGGAACCGGGGCCGGCACGAACGTCCTTTGTCGGGGTGAAGTTCCCGACGTTTTTCACGCTCGACGCGTCACGCGTGCGTGGCGAGATGCCCGTCGTGACCATTCCCGTCGGCGGGACCGCCAGGGTCCAGTTCTTGACCGACGCCGTGAACGACTATTTCACACGCCGCGACGAGCCGGGGCAGGTCAGCGTGCGGCCCGAGGGGGTCTTCGGTCGGATGCATCTGCGGGACGGTAAGGCAGCGCTCGTCCTTCGCTGCCCCAACAAGGCCAAGACGGGGGACACATTTGAGATCGCGGTCGAGGTCACGGACCCCAGCCGCCGCAGGCCGTTTGCGCATCAGCTGATCGGCCAAGTCATCGAGTCGATCCCACGGGACGCGGATCCCAGGGAGAGAGACCCCGACACCTCGGGTGCGCTCGCGCTGCCGCGGATCATCGAGGTTTCCGAGGCCGAGTGGGAAGCCGAGGGCTTTGGCCCGGAGAGCGGCCTTGCCGTGCTGCGGGATGTCGACCACGGCCTGATCGCCAAAGTGAATGTGGACAACCGCTTCTTGAAGGCGTCGCTGG
>JBFWWU010000011.1:0-159420 GCA_050246015.1 Phycisphaerales bacterium | reverse complement strand
CCCCCCCCCCCCCCCCCCCCCCCCCCCCCCCCCCCCCCCCCCCCCCCCCCCCCCCCCCCCCCCCCCCCCCCCCCCCCCCCCCCCCCCCCCCCCCCCCCCCCCCAGCTCCGGCTGGCGAATATCGATCCGCAGATCCTGGAGGTCTTCAAGATCACCAAACTCGATCGGATCTTCCAGATCCACGAGACGACCGCCAAGGCGATCGCCAGTTTCAAGTAGCACCAGGACCGAGGGTCCAACCCAGGTGGAACCAGGCATGATCACCGCGGCCCGAATGGCTCAACCGTCCTCCCATCCCGCCGACTCCGCATCGCTTCGGCTGACGAACCGGCGCGACGACATCAACGGCGCGGAGGAAGCGCTGCTGGCCGCGCTGACGCGGCACGGGTACGGCGAGACCTCGAAGTTCGCCGTCCGGCTCGCGGTCGAGGAGGCGCTGAGCAACGCGTTCCACCACGGGCACCGGTCGCTGCCGTCGGGCACGCCGGTGCGGTTCGAGTACGCCGTGAGCCCGGCCGAGGTGCACGTGCACATCGAGGACCAGGGCCCGGGGTTCACGCCCGCGGACGTCCCGGACCCGACGGCGGATGAGAACCTCGAACTCCCGTCCGGCCGCGGGCTGCTGCTGATGCGGGCGTACATGACCGACGTCGAGTTTTCGGGGCGGGGCAACGTGCTGCACATGCGGTATCAGCGGCCGGTGGGGGAATCCTGACCGGGCACGCCAACGGCGGGGCGAGGGCGGGGGGGGGCGGGGGGGGCGGGGGGGGCGGGGGGGGCGTGCAAGTTGTTGGGAATCGTGTGGAGAAACCGGGAAAGATTGGTCGATTTCTAGTCGAACCACCACAGCAATGACCCGCGAGAATGACCAGCATCTCGAATCACGCGGTGATTCGGAGGGATCCTCCGAGTCGGGCATCCACCGGCGACAACTCCTTGGCGGCGGGCTGGCGCTGGGGGGCTTGTTCCTCGTCGGTTGCCAGACGACCCGCTCGGCGTCGCTCCCCGGCCCCGCGTGGCCCACCATCCGCGACGAGGGGGGCGTCATCAAGGCGCGACCCCTCCCGCCACCGCCCACCGCCGTCGCCCCCGCGCCGACCACCGAGGTCCCGACCGGCATTGTTTCCAGATCGGCGTGGACCCGCAGCGGCGTCGCCCGGCCGCGAGACATCAACCCGATGAACGGCGTCAGCCGGATCACGGTTCACCACAGCGGGATCAACTCCAGCGACCTGCGCAGTTCGTCGCTGGTCGTGCGTGAACTGGAGGGCATTCGTTCGGGGCACGTGGGTCGCGGGTGGGCGGACATCGGGTACCACTACATCATCGATCCGTTCGGGCGCGTCTATGAGGGGCGGGCGACTCGGTTCCAGGGCGCGCACGTCGAGAACAACAACGAGCACAACCTCGGGATCATGGTGCTGGGCAACTTCGACCAGCAGACCCCGACGCCGCAGGCGCAGGCGTCGCTCATGCAGTTCGTTCGATCGCAGATGAGCCAGTACAACGTGCCGGTGAGCCGGGTGTACACGCACCGCGAACTCAAGCCGACCGCGTGCCCGGGCCGAACGCTGCAGCAGATGATGATCCGCTCACGTCAAGGCGGCGGCGGGCTGGCCTGACCCCCCCCGCCCCCCCATCCCCTTCCCGCTCGACCTGGCGCCGCGATCGTTCGAGGGGGCGCTCCTCGGGCTCGGACAATGGCTCCTCCCGCTCAAACGGGAGCCGCGCCCGCTGGGACGATTGGTCCTCCCGTTCGACCGATAGATTCTGCGGCTCGGACCATGAGTTCCCCCGTCCGCGGAACCGCCGAAGTCCACGTCCCAGTCGGTGTCGTGCACGGGGAGTGTCTCCGGGTCGCCGTCCTGGTTGAGCTCGCTCAGGAGTACCTCGACCGTCCACGTGCCGGGAGTCGGATTCTCGATGGGGAGGGGGTTACGGGAAGATGCCGCGGGCCGCGTAGACCTGGCCGATCTTCTCGATCGCCGAGATGTACGCCGCGGTCCGCATGTCGCACCCGTACTTCTTTCTTGCGGCGTTGGTGCGGCGGGCCGCTTCGACCATGATGCGGTTGAGTTCGCTATCGACTTTCTCAACGCTCCAGAAGTTGCACGTCTTGTTCTGCACCCACTCGAAGTACGACACGGTGACGCCCCCGGCGTTGGCGAGGATGGCGGGGATGACCTCGATCCCGCGCTGCGTGAGCACGCGGTCGCCGGCGGGGGTCGTGGGGGCGTTGGCACCCTCGGCGACCACCTTGGCGTTGATCCAGTTCGCTTCCTTCTCCTGGATCATCTGCTCAAGGGCGGCGGGGACCAGCAGGTCCACCTTGGTCTTGTAGAACTCTTCGACGGAGATCTTGGCGGCCCCGGCGAACCCGGCAACACCGCCCGTCTTCTGGACATGGAGCGCCAGGGCTTCGGTATCCAGCCCCTTGTCCTCACGGATGGCGCCGGTGTGGTCCATCACGGCGGTGAGCCTGGCGCCGTGCTTGGCGAAGATGCGGGCGGTCCACGAACCGACGTTGCCGTACCCGATGACGCTGAACGTCATGGTCTTGGGGTTGATCCCGGCCTCGGGGAGCATTTCGAGGCACACGTCCACGACGCCCTGGCCGGTCGCCTTTTCGCGCCCGAGCGACCCGCCGATCTCGACGGGCTTGCCGGTGACGACGCGCATGGCGTCCCACGACGAGCGGTTCGAGTCGGTGAGGGAGTCGTAGGAGTCGGCGAACCAGGCCATGATCTGGGCATTCGTGTTCACGTCCGGGGCGGGGATGTCGTAGTCGGGCCCGATCGCGAAACTGATCGCGGAGCAGAAGCGGCGCGTCACGCGTTCGAGTTCACCGGTGGAGAGTTTGCGAGGGTCGCACTTGACGCCGCCCTTGCCGCCGCCGAAGGGGATGCGGACCAAGGCGCACTTGAACGTCATGAGCAGCGCGAGGCTCTTGACGTCGTCAAGGTGCACGTCGGGGTGGAAGCGGAGCCCGCCCTTGTATGGCCCGACGGCGTTGTTGTGCTGCACCCGGTATCCCTTGAACAGCCGGTGCGAGCCGTCGTCCATTCGGACGGGAAAATGCACCATGATCTCGTTCTTGGGTTGAGCCAGGATCATCTGGATGTGCTGGGGGAGGCCCATGAGTTCCGCCGCCTGCAGCATCGTGTCAACGGTCTGAAGATACAGGTTGTTCGGGTCCTTGGGGAGCCCGACCTGATCAAAGACGGGGCTGTGGAACGCTTCGCGGTGCTTGGACTTGGAATTCACGGCGGGGGAGGTGGTGCTCATGGATGAACTCGGGTCTGGTTGGCCGCTGGTGTCTTGATGCTTGGGCGTGAACGAATCCGAGAATCCACGCAGGATTCAGGGGGACTAGGGTATGCTGCGATATGGTGGAGGGGAAGAATGCTCAGCGTTGCACCCGGATAGCGGTTGCGGGCTTCGGCGTCCGCGGTGTTTCGCAAGTCTATTGTGCTCAACTACTTACGGCCGGGCACGCGGGTTCGTTTTGGGGTGCCCTTGTAGCGACGGAAACTCTCATGGTCCTCTACCTCGCCGCCGACCTGTTGTGGAGTTCTCGGATTCGCTCGATCGGCGACGAGATCGGCGTGCCGATGCGCCCGGTTCGGACGCTGGAGATGCTCGAAGCGCGTCTGGGCGACTCTGATGTGAAAGGGGTTGTGCTCGATCTCGACGCCGCCGAGACGGCGCTGGCGATGATCGGACGGCTGCGCGGTGAGGCGGCGACGCCGCGAGACCTTGGCGTGCGCATCGTGACCTGGGGGCCGCACGTCGCGGTGGATCTTCTCAGCGCCGCCAAACAAGCGGGGGCCGACGTGGTGCTGACCCGCGGCGCGTTCAACTCGCGCTTGCCGGAACTGCTCCGGGAACTCGAAGGCGAGCGTTGACCCGGGCGCGATGGTGCTAAAGCCCGAACTCGCCCCAGCGCTGCGACACGCGGTCCTTGATCGTGTGATTCATGGCGATGATCGGAGGCCAGCGCCGGACGGCGTTGCCGCCGACTTCTTCGCCGGCGATTTTGCGCGTCGCGTCGAAACCGATTTTCCCACCCGCTCCCAGTCTCGACGCGGCGTGGTCCAGAATATCGAGCGGGCCGTTCACCATTTCGATGTCGCGGGCCGGGTCCACATTCGCCGCGAGGTGGAAGAGCACCGCGTCCTGATCGTGCACGTCCACGTCGTGATCGACGACGACGATCATCTTCGTCCACGCCATCTGCCCCGCGCCCCAGATCGAGTGCATCACCCGGCGGGCCTGCAGCGGGTACTCCTTCCTGATCTTCACGAAGACGCACGAGTGAAAGACGCCGAACATCGGCAGGTCGTAGTCGACGATGTCGGGGATGAGCGTCTTCAGCAGCGGCAGAAAAAGCCGCTCCGTCGCCTTGCCCATGAAGTAATCCTCCTGCGGCGGGAGGCCGACGATCGTCGTGGGATAGATCGGGTTCCTGCGGTGCGTGATCGCCGTGACGGTGAAGATCGGGTAGCGATCGGGGAGTGAGTAAAAGCCGGTGTGGTCGCCGAAGGGGCCTTCGAAGACAGAGCCAATGCCGAGCGGAGTGCTGGGTGCTGGGTGCTGGGTGCTGGAGGAAGGATCGAAGCCGATGTGCCCCGCCTCGTGGCTGACGTACCCCTCGATCACAATCTCGGAGTTCGCAGGCACGTCGAGCGGCACGGTCTTGCATGGCACCAGCGGGATCCCGCCGCGATTGAGGAACCCCGCGAGGAGCAGTTCGCTCACCCCTGGAGGCATCGGAGCGGTCGCGGCGTACGGCAGCACGCTCTCGCCCCCCAGCGCCACGGCGACGGGCATCGGTTCCCCCTCGTGCTTCCATGAACGCCAGTGCCGTGCGCCGTCGTGGTGCATGTGCCAGTGCATCGCCAGCGTCTTCTTGCCTAGCAACTGCACGCGGTACATGCCGATGTTGCGGCTGGGGGGGACGGGATTGCCTATGTCGCCCGCGTGGATCGTGTGAACCGTGCCGAGCGTGATGTAGCGCCCTCGGAAGTTCCGCTCCCACTCGGGGCCGGAGCCGAGGCCCGCGATCCCGTCGTTCACGTTCGCCGGGTAGCCGAGGGCGGCGAAGTCCCCGTCATGCGGCCAGCAGCGCAGCAAGGGCAGTCGCGTCAGGTCGACCTGGTCGCCCGTGATGACGACATCCTGACACGGCCCGCTCTTCACCTTCTTCGGCGGCACCTTCGCCAGTTCGAGGAGTTCAGGGAGTTTCTGGAGTTTGGCAAGCAGCGTCGGGGGCGGCTCGGGCTTCACGAGTTTGCCGATCTTGTCGGCGAGCGCTTCGAACCCTCCCGGCGTGTGGCCTGCTTCAACGCCGCCTGCGGCGTCGTTGCACCCGAGCGCCATCTCCATGCGGCGGTACGAGCCGAACTGGTTGATGAGCACGGGGATGTCCGACCCTTCAACGTTCTCGAAGAGCAGGGCACGTCCGCCGAGATGATGGTGCCGCACGTCGGTGCGTCGAGTCGGTGTGCTCGGAAGATTGGGGGCGCGTGACTTGCTCACGCGGTCGGTGATCTCGGCGATCTCAAGGACGGGAGAGACCCGGGCGCGGACTCTACTGAGTTCACCCGCCCGCTCAAGCGCCGCGACAAACTCCGTTGTGCTGTCGTACATTGTCGGGAGCATATGTCTGCGCCGACTGATCATCCCGCCGCTTCCAGCCCCCACGCCGTTGCTCCCGCCCGATCAGGCGCGGGCGCGATCCCCGCACCCGCTGGGGCGTCACCCAAAGCCATGGACTTCGCCGCCAAGAGCGACTGGCCCGGCTATTTCAAGTCGGTGCTCGGCAAGCCGGCGCGCGATACGACGCTGAAGGCCGTTGAACTCTTCGGGGGGGAGGCCGGGTTTGCCGTTGATCTAGCCGCGGGCGAGGGGCGCGACACGCTTGAACTGCTCCGGCGTGGATGGACGGTGCTTGCCATCGAGATGCTGCCGCAGGGGATCGCGATGCTCCGCGAGCGGGTACCGCCCGAGGCGCGCGCGAGACTGCATACGCAGATCGCGGACTATGCGCGCGCGTGGTGGCCGACGTGCGATCTGCTGAACTGCAGTTTCGCGCTCCCGTTCTGCCCTCCGGATCAGTTCGATTCGCTCTGGATTCGCATCGTTGATTCCATCCGCCCCGGCGGGCGCTTCGCGGGCCAGTTCTTCGGCGACCGCGACTCATGGGGGCGCTGCGGGCACACGCTCGGCCATTCACGCCGGGATGTCGAGCGACTGTTCGCGCCGTTCGAGTTCGAGATGATGAACGAAGAAGAGAAGGACGACGTGACCGCCGACGGCACGCCGAAACACTGGCATGTGTTTCATGTCGTCGCGCGGCGAACGTCAGAGTCACCACAGCGGCCCGCTTGAAGCCCGCGCACGGGCCCGCAACCCTTTGCCATCATTCGACCTTGGTCAACCTCGCGTATTGCAGCACCAGCGTGCGTTCTCCGACGTCTCGGAATACCACCTTCGCGCGGGCGTCGATCCCACGGGTGAGTGACGTGACCTTGCCGACCCCGAACTGCGGATGGCGGACCATCATCCCGACGCGCAGTCCGCCGGCGCCGGGGGTGTCATCTGGATAATCCCGGCGAAGCGCCGACGCCGCTGAGTTACCGGCGCGAGAGCGATCCGGGGCGTCCCGTCGATCGCCGCGTGTGCGATCAGCCCACGCTCGATCCGCCTCGCCCGCCCGGTCGCACTCGATCACATGGGCCGGTTCGATCTCATCAAGGAAGCGGCTGCGCATGCACCGCTCGGGCACGCCGCGGATCGTGCGATACCGTGCGGATGTCAGTATCAGCCGTTCCATCGCCCGGGTCATGCCCACAAAGCAGAGCCGGCGTTCTTCTTCGAGTTCCAGATCGGCCTGCGAGGGCGAGCCCGCCGCGCCGATCCCGCCCCCATACACCGCGCGGGCGTGCGGCAGCGTCCCCTCTTCGAGCCCGATCATCGCGACCGCCCGAAACTCCAGCCCCTTCGCCGCGTGCAGCGTCATCAGCGTTACCGCGCCCTGACTGGGATCGACCGTGTCGGCGTCCGCGACGAGTGTGACCCGCTCCAGATAGGCTCGAAGCATCGCCAGCAGTGGGGGAGCGGCGGGATTCCCAGCGCCGCGCCCCACGCCGGGCAACGGCGATCGCGCTCCGTGCTCCGGCCCCGCGCCGTGTGGCTCGTCACGCTCGAATATCGATCCGTCCTCATCCAGCGAAAAGGCGTCGGCACCGCTGGCATCGGGCGCCAGCCCGCCGAGCGGGTCGTCCGGATCGATCACCGGCCCGCCCGGCTCGGACGGGATGTCGTCGGCGATCGTTGACGCCATCGGCACGCCCGCGGCGTCCGCCCGGACGACGTCGAAATCCGCGGCGGGGTCCGCGCCGGGGTCATACCCCATCTCGAACTCCCGAGCCGACGAAATCAACTCCGACAGGTTTTCCAGCCGGTCCTCGTCCGGCCCGTCCTTCGCGTCGCGGTACATCTTTTCCAGCCCGGACTCGCGGATGACGCGCTCGACCAGTTCGGCGAGCGAGGCCGGCGCCGCGGCGCCCATGAACCTGCCCGCGCCGGTCCAGTCATTGATCAACTGCACGAACCGGCCCACCGCGGCGATGGCGCGCGCGTTGAGTTCGTTCATCGCGCGCGGGACGTGCCCTTCCGCGGCGAGGCGCATGGCCTCGATTTCCGCAAGGCCCGAATCCATCGCGGCGCGTTCGATCCGCTCCCACGTCGCGTCGCTGATCCCGCGGGCCGGGGTGTTCACAATGCGGGCCAGCGAGATCGAATCCGCCGGGTTGGCGACCACGCGCAAGTACGCCAGCGCGTGCTTGATCTCTTCACGCTGGTAGAACGCCGTGCCGCGCGCGATCACGTACGGCACCCCGGCGTTGCGCAGCGTGTCTTCCATGACGCGGCTGAGCGCGTTGGTTCGATAAAAGATCGCGAAGTCCTTCCACGAGATCGCAGCGAGGTCGGCGTCCGATCCCCGGTCGGCTGCTTGTTCCTTGACCTCGCGGATCCAGTCGAGCACCAGGGCCGCCTCGTCGTGCTCGTCCTGCGTCAGCACCGCCTCGGGTTTGTGTCCGGCGGGGCGCGACGTGAAGAGCGGTTTGTGCTTGCGGAGCGTGTTGTGGCGGATGACCGAGTCCGCCGCCGCGAGGATCTCCCCGGTCGAGCGGAAGTTTTCACCCAGGGTGATGACGTGCGCGCCGGGGTACATCTTCTCGAAGTCCAGGATGTTCGAGATGTCCGCGCCGCGCCAGCCGTAGATGGACTGGTCCGGGTCGCCGACGACGCAGATGTTCGGCGCGGCGGCCGCGGCGTCCGCCGACTCGCCCGCCCCACCGGCCAGCAGCGAGGCGATCTTGAACTGGGCGCGGTTGGTGTCCTGGTACTCATCGATCAGCAGATACTGCCAGCGGCGGCGACAGTCCTGGCGGGCCGCCGCGCTTCGAGTCAGCAGGCGCACGGTGAGCATCAGCAGGTCGTCGAAATCAACCATGTTCGCCGCGCGCATCGCCTTGTCGTACGCCGAGTAGATCTTGGCGATGGTCCGCGAGTTGAAATCCATCGCCTGCTTCGAGTACTCCGCGGGGGTGATCAGTTCATTCTTGGCGGCGCTGATGACCCCCAGGATCGAGCGAGGCTGCCAGTTGGATGTGCTCAGGTGCAGCAACTCGATCGTCTTCTTCATCAGCGCCGTCTGATCAGCGGTGTCGCCGATCGCGAAGGTGGACGTGATGCCCACGCCCGCGTCCGCCGCGAGTCCCTTGACGGGGTCCAGGTACTTGCGGAGCAGGCGGGCGCACAGGGCGTGGAACGTCGTGACGGTGAGCCCGCGCGTGATCGCCCCTTCGCCCAGGAGCGAGATGACGCGCTCGCGCATCTCGTTCGCGGCCTTGTTCGTGAACGTGAGCGCCAGGATCTGCCAGGCCGGGATGCCGCACTCGACGAGGTAGGCGATGCGCCGAGTAATGACTCGCGTCTTCCCGGAGCCCGGGCCGGCCAGGATCAGCACCGGCCCCTCGGTCTGGAGCACCCCCTGGCGCTGCGCCTCGGTGAGGCCCTTGAGAGAGCCGGGGGCCTTCATGTCTGGCGGGGAATCGCTCATCGACCAAGCGTAGCGGCGCAGGCGGGCACACCGGAGCCTCAGGGCTGGCGCTGCCGCATCTGATCCACCACGACCGCCGCGACGATGATCGCCCCCGTGGCGATTTCCTGCACCCAGTTATCCAGGTGGAGTTTGTTGCACCCGTTGTCCACCACCGTCATCAGCAGCGCGCCGATGAGCGAGCCGAAGATCGAGCCGCGGCCCCCGGAAAGGCTCGCGCCCCCGATGACGACCGCGGCGATGACCTTCAGTTCGTACCCGGCGGCGGTCGTAGGATCGCCGATGGTGAGATCGGCGAACTGCAGCATCGCCGCCAACCCGGCACACGCCACCCCGATCGCGTAGACGCGCCACTTGGTCCGTTCGACGCCCAGGCCGCAGATCCGGGCGGCATTCTCGTTTGAACCGATCGCCAGGATGGTTCGTCCGAAGGGGGTGAACCGCAGCATCCCCGCGGCGAGCAGGGCGAGCAGCAGCATGATCCACACTCCCGGCGGGGCGAGTGAAAAGAGCCCGGATTCGCCGGTCCTCATCAGCCGGTCCAGGCCGTCAAGGGATTGGGTGTAGATGGGCTGATTCCCGCCGATCCCCTTGGCCAGGCCCCGCAGCGCGCCCCAGAGCCCGAGCGTGACAATGAACGGCGAGACCGGCCTCACTCGAAAAGGGACAAACCTGGAAACCGCGATCAGGACAAGCGGCACGAGCAGCAGCAGCGACACAAGGATAAATCGGCCCGGGCCCGCGGCATGTCCGATGATCGCGGAACTCGCAAGCGGCCAGGCGAGGATGGCTAGCGAGATCGATAGCACCACCGCCAGGGCCCGGGACATCTCGCCCGTCACCAGCGCGCCGATGAAGGACCCCGTCAGCCCGGCGCCGACGATCCCGCCCAGCGCGGCGAGCCAGCCGGGGAATCCGAGCGTCATCAACTTGGCGATGACCATGGTCCCCAGCGCGATGGAAGAGCCCACCGAAAGGTCGATGCCGCCCAGGATGATGATGAGCGTGGCCCCCACCGCCGCGACGCCGACCACCGACGTGTGCTGGAGCATCAGGCGCTGGTTGGTCCAGGCAGTGAAGTTCGGCCCGACAGCGACGGCAAAGCAGGCCCACACCGCGGCCAAGGCCAGCAGTGGGCCCAGTAGCCGCGCGAGGTGGGCAACGTGCTTGTTCATCCTTGGTCGGCGGCGGTGCGCGTCCCCCTCCAGCCCCGACTACTCCAGGACCTTCTTCACCTCGTCGGAGTCGATGTTGTCCTTGGTGACGAGGATGGCGCCGGTGTCGATCGCGGCGTCGATCGTCTCGCCGCGGACGCTCTTGACGATCGATTCCACCGCCAGGTACCCCATCCGGCGCGGGTTCTGGACCACCAGCGCCTCGATCTCGCCTTGACGCAGCGCCTCAAGCAGCGGCGGCGAGGCGTCGAACCCCACCAGTTTCACCTTGCCCGTCAGGTTTTCCTGTCGCAGCGCCAGCAGCATGCCGAACGTGGATGACTCGTTCGGACAGAACACACCCTGTGCTTCCTTGATCTGATCGATCATGTTCAGCGCCTTGGCCTTGGCTTCATCCGCCGTCGGCCCGGCGTACTGCGTGTCGGACAACACCGTCACGCCGCTTGCGGACTTGACGGCATCGAGGAACCCGCTCTCGCGTTCGTCCGTGCTCGCCGATCCCACCTGATAGCGCAGCAGCACAACCTTACCGGATCCGCCGAGCGACTTCACCAGGTGCTCGCCGCCCATTTTGCCCGCGGCTCGGTTGTTGGTCGCGACAAAGGCCGCGAAATCCGCGCCCGGCGTGCCTTCCAGCGCGGAGTCGAAGATGACGATCGGGATGTGCTTGCCTTTGGCCTCCTTCACGGGCTGCACCAGCGCCTGCTTGTCCAGCGGCGCCAGTACGATGCCGCCGACGCCGTCGGAGATGAACTGCTGCACGAGTTGGATCTGCTGCGCTCGATCGTTCTCCACGAGCGGGCCCTTCCAGATGATCTCGGCGCCCAGGTCCTGCCCGGCCTGCTTGGCGCCCCGCTCCACCGACTTCCAGAACACGTGCGTCGTCCCCTTCGGGATGACGGCGATCGTCAGTTTCTTCGCCGGCGAGTCGCCCGCGCCGGATCCCGGTGCACCAGTCCCGGCCGTAGGCTTTCGCTCGCAAGCCGCGAGCCAGAACGAAGCCACGGCGGCGGCAATGAAAATCAGGCTGCTATTCCTCATGTTCAGACCTTTCAAGGCGTCTGGTTCGTGGGGCTTCTGGTCGATCCTCATCCGCGCGGGGGCTCACCAACCGCGTCACGTCCGTTCCCGTTCCATGATGATCCTCTGCCGGTAGTGTTCATCCAGCCGCTGATCGATCCTCGCGACGTGCTTCTTGGGCAGGAATCGAGGACCGCCGAACGCGAACGTGCCGGCCAGGATCCGCGCCGCTTTCACCGCCATCTGCGTGATGTTTTCCACGTCGCGTGCGCTCGCGCCCAGCGCCGTCATGCCGTGGTTCTGCATCAGCACCACTTTCGGCGGGCGTCCACGCTCGGCGTGGTACTCGGCCAGACAACCCTTGATCACCCGAGCCAGCGGGATGCCCGGGTCCTCGTACGGGACAAGCATCGGCGCCGTGCCGCACATGACTACTTCGTCGGGGAACAGGCGCCGCGTCGCCCATTCCTCAAACTGCTTCGAGCACGTGAGCATATTGATCGCCGCGGGGTGCGTATGCCCCACGAAGGACACCCCGGGCTGCGAAAGGAAGACCGCGTGCACAGGCGTCTCAACGCTGGGCCGCGGCTCGCGCTGCCCGTCGGTCTTGGTCGCGATCAGCGCGTCGCGGATCTGTTCATCGGTGGGCGCGTGCAGGTCGAGCAGCCCGAGAGCCCGGTCCAGGCTCACGCGCACGAACGACTCGGGCCGGGCGGAACGGAGTTCGGTCCCGCTCGCGGTGACGTACATCTCGCCGCGTTCGGCCCGCGCGGAGGTGTTCCCCTCGCCCAGGATGACATAGTCTCGCTCGGGCTCGCCGAGCCGATTGGTCATCCGCAGGAGATCATTCAACACGTCCGCGCTCATGGATCATCCCGTCGCAAGGTCATCGTGGCATCGGGGTCGCGCGCCGTTTCGAGCGCCACCGACTGTCTGGTGCATCATCGCCGATCTTCAGCCGGTTGGCAACACCGATTCGTACCGGGCCGAAGCCTTGGCCCAAACTGTGGGATCGGCGGTGGGCTCGAAGGTATCGAGCCTCTCCGAGGCCGCGACCACCGCCCGCAGGTGCTCCAGGTCGCGGATCGCGCCGGCGTCATTGGTTGGATCGGCCGCCCCAAGTCCCATCGCCTGAACCAACAAGTTTCCCGCGGCCGTCGCTTCGAACGGGCCGACAATGACCCTGCGCCGCGTCGCGTCCGCCGTGAGCTGGTTCAGAAGCCGGTTCTTCCCACCCCCGCCGACGATGTGCACGACCTCGATGTCCCCGCGAGGATTCGAGCCGCCGCGCGTCAACGATTCGATCTGGCCCAGCGTCCGGCGGTATTCCAGCGCCAGGCTGTCCAGGCACGCGCGGACCAACTCCCCGGGTGTCGCGGGCTCGGGTTGCCCCGTCCGCCTGGCCTCGGAAGCGATGCGCGTCGCGACCTGCCCCGGCACCCAGAGTTTTCGGTCATTGACGTCGAAGACGGTCCGCAGCGGCTGAGCCTCGGCCGCGGCGCGGGTCAACTCGTCGTACGAAATCGTGATGCCGCGCGCCTCCAGCGCCCGCCGGCACTCCTGCACCAGCCAGAGCCCCGAGATGTTCTTGTGGAACCGCACCGTGGGCCGGGGCAACGCGCGGCGCGTGCCGCTCCCAGTCTCGACGTCGCGCGCCGGTTCGCGCGGCACGCCGAGTTCGTTCGTGAACCCCATCTCGAATGCAGCGTCCGAGATGACCGGCTCATCCAGTTCCACGCCCATGAGCGACCAGGTCCCGCTCGAAACGTAACACCAGCGAGGCGAGTGCTCGCCCCCGGCCGCCGGCACCGCCGCGACCGCGCTGGCGGTATCGTGGCTCGCGGGCAGAACCACCTGCACATCGCGACTCAGGCCCGTCTGGGCGGCGACCGACTCGTGCAGCCGCCCGACCACCGTGCCGGGCATCGCGCACGGCAGGAACAAGTTCCGGCTGATCGCCTGCTTCGACATCAATTCGCGGTGCCATTCGCCGGTCCTGGCGTCAAGCAACTGCGACGTCGATGCGATCGTGACTTCGTTCACCGGCTCCGCGCCGAGCAGGAGATGCAGCAGGTCGGGCATCATCGCCAGGTGCCGCGCCCCGAGTTCCGAATGCGGGTCGTCTTCGCGCCGGATCTCGAGTTGGAAGAGCGTGTTGAACGCCAGCGGCTGGATGCCCGTCCACTCGAAGAGCCGCCGGGGAGGGATGCGCGCCGCCACCCGCTCAAGCCCGCGCTGGAACCGCGGATCGCGGTAGCAGCGGGGCAGCCCGATGATCGCTCCGCCCTCGCTCACGAAGCAGAAATCCACACCCCACGTATCCACGCCGATGCTGCGGATCGGAGTCCCGCCCGCCTCGCTCCACGCCGCGACCTTCTTCAAGCCGTCCAGAATCTCGCGCCAGATCCCGCACAGGTCCCAGTGCAGCCCGGTGCGGAGCGCCAGCGGCTTGTGCTCGAAGCGGTGCACCTCGTGCAGGCTCAGGGTGAGATCGTCGGGACCATTCTTCAGTCCCGCGCGACGGATCTGCCCGACGACCACCCTCCCGGACTCCGCGCCCAGATCGATCGCGACGTGCGCCCGGCCCGGGGGGGAGTGTGTGGGGGGGACACCGTGCTCAGTGCGTTTGATTGGCATGCGGGCGGTTGTCATGATCTCGGAAGCGACCAGCAGCGTAGCAGGCCGTCCCGGCCGCTGGCATTCTCGCACCGTTGTGGTAGGCTTGGGTTTTCTCTTCCCCACCAAGGAGGTCTCCCATGCGGTCCGCACACCGTGGCATCACTCGCACACTCTCGGCCCTGGCCTGCCTCGCCGCGAGCGCCGCGGCTTTCCCCGCATGGTCACAGCCCGCCAACGACAACTGTTCCTCCCCGACCAGCATCACCGCCTTTGGAACCTTCAACTTCAACTCCACCGACGCGACGACCGACGGCGTCCCCAACGCCGCCTGCGACGTCTTCGGCTCGACGCAGATCTACGACGACGTATGGTTCTGCTGGACGCCAGCCGTCAGCGGACCGGTGCGCCTCCGCGCCTGCTCGCTCATGATGTTCGACACCGCCTTTGCCGTCTACGACGGGTGTGCGTGCCCCGAGGGGGCGGGGATCATCGGCTGCGACGACCAGGGGTGCATGATGGGCGGCGGCACCGTCGTCTGGAACGCCGTCGCCGACCATCCGTACCTCATCCGCGTCGGCGGGTTCAGCGAGGGCTCGTTCGGCTCCGGCAGCCTGACGCTCGGCCTGCCCGGAATCGTCGCCGGGCCCATTGTCCATCCCTTCAACAACCACACCTATTACCTCACCGAAGCCCAGAGTTGGCAGGATGCCGAGCTACTCGCCGTCGTCTACGGCGGGCACCTGGCCACCATCCGCAGCGCCGACGAGAACGACTGGATCCGCGCCACCCTTGGCTTCGCCGACGAGACCTTTCGCCCGATGTGGATCGGTCTCAATGACTTCGCCGACCCGGGCGCCTTCACCTGGATCAGCGGCGAACCGGTCGTCTACACCAACTGGGCTGAAGGGCAGCCCGACAACTTCACCGGCAACGAACACGTCGCCGTGCTCGATTCACTCACCGGGACCTGGTATGACGACGACGCCCAGAACCCCGCGGCGGTGGTGTACGGCACCATCGAGGTACCCCCTGCGCCGCCCGCCTGTCCATGCGACTGGAACAACTCAGGATTCCTGGACTCGCAGGATTTCTTTGATTTCCTCGCCGCCCTTTTTGCCGGCGACGCCGACTTCAACCACAGCGGGCGCACCGACAGCCAGGACTTCTTCGATTTCCTGGCCTGCCTGTTTGCCGGCTGCTGACCCGGCCGCGCGGAGGCGAGCGCGACGTGCCTGAGGGCCCGGCCGAACTTGGACGCGCGATCGCGGCGCGAGACGCCGATTGCAGTTCAGACCGCTGACCCGGCGTCCACGGGCTACTTCCGCCCCACTACGCTGCCTATCGTACTTTCAAGTATTCCTGAAAGATCAGTAATGACGCAGTCGGCCTCGGCATCCACTCTTGAACACCCTCGGCTCCGCCGCGGCGTCGCACCCTCCCGCCCCGATCCCCGGCTCGGGCCCATCAGTCGCAAGATCGACCGCGGCGAGCGCCTCTCCCTCGCCGATGGCGAGGTCCTTTTCACCACGCACGACATCTGGAGCGTCTGCGAGTTGGCCGACGCCGTCCGCCGCCGGCTGCACGGCGGCTCGGCCTATTACAACATCAACCGCCACCTCAACTACTCCAACGTCTGCGCCCTGTCCTGCAAGTTCTGCGAGTTCTACCGCAAGCAGGGGGACGACGGCGCGTACACGCGCGACATGGACTACGTGAAGGACCAGGCTCGCCAAGCCGTGGAGGCCGGCGCGACCGAGATCCACTCCGTCGGCGGGCTGCATCCCGCGCTCCCATTCTCGTACTACACCGACCTGGTCTCGACCATCCGCGACACCGCCCGCTCCCTGGGCTCCGACCTGCACGTCAAGGCGTTCACCGCCGTCGAGATCGTACATCTTGCCCGAATTGCCAAGCAATACCGGGGCGCCAGCGTGCCGGGTGCGGAGGGCCGCGCAGCGCGGCGCGAGGGGATCCGCTGGGTGCTCTCTCGCCTGAAGGAGGCCGGGCTGGGCTCCCTGCCCGGCGGGGGGGCGGAGGTCTTCGACGACCGCGTCCACGACGAGGCGTACAAGGGGAAGATCCGCTCGGATGTCTGGCTCGACGTGCACCGCGTCGCGCACGAACTCGGCCTCAACACCAACGCGACCCTCCTCTACGGGCACATCGAGTCGCGACATGATCGTCTCGTGCACATGGACATGCTGAGGCGCGCGCAGGACGAGGCGCTGGCGCGGCTGGGCTATGCAGGGGATGCGGCGCCAGTCCCAATCGATGGCGCCACGAAGGTGGAGGCCGTGACGCCGCGACGAAGCAACGGAGTACACGTGGGGGGACACGAGGACTCCCTCGCGCATTCCGAGGGAGGGCACCTGGGCGACCGCGGCGATTCGCACGCGCCTGTCATCACGCTCACCAAGCCGGGCGCCCCGCTCCCCGAACACGTAGCCTTTTCATTCCCCTCTCCATCTCCCACTCCGACTCTCCCGCGCGCTTCTCAAATCTTCGATCACTCAATCCCTCGATCCCTTCCGGGTTACTACCAGACCATCATCCCGCTTCCGTTTTTCCCCGACGGATCCGAACTCGAGCACCTCCCCGGCCCGACGGGGCTTGAGAACCTGCGCACGCTCGCGATCGCCCGGCTGATGCTGGACAACTTCCCGCATGTCAAGGCGTTCTGGATCATGCAGACGCTCCCCATGGCCCAACTCATGCTCCAGAACGGCGCGGACGATCTGGACGGCACAGTCGTCTGGTACGACATCACCAAGGTGTCGCACGGCGCGGTCGGGGGGACGGGTGGTGACGGCACCGGGACGCACCAGGAGGTATCGGTCGGCACACTCCAGAAAGCGATCCGGGACGCCGGCTTCGAGCCAGTCGAGCGAGACACGAAGTACCGGCGCGTCAATCGTGACGGCAATCGCTGGAGCATTTGAGCCCGGTTGGGGTGGGGTGGGGTGGGGTGGGGGGCGCTGAACGCACATTCGCGGTCGGCTCACTGCCCCTCGCATCTGGCAGGCCAACAGCAACCCATAATCTTCGAACGGGGCAACCCCCCGTGTGATGGGCGGAGGCCGTGAATGGCCCCTTTAGACCATATTCGTGCGAACCTCTCGCATTTTTCCGCAATTCCGAGTCGCGTCCCGCTTGGAGATCCACCCCCGGCGACATCAACTCCTTGGCGGCGCACCGGCGCGACCGCTGTCACCTCGATCACACTCCCCCCACCCCCTTTCTCTCATAGGAGGTCTCATTCATGAGCAGCCTGCGACTCACGGTCTTCTCAACCCCGGTACTGTCGGCTGTCCTGGTCATCGCACCCCCATTTCCGGCATCCTGTCTCCCAACGGCTCGCGCCGAAATTCTCACCTTTACGGCCAGCCTCAGCGGGCTCAACGAGGCCCCTCCCACGCCTTCCTCCGGTTCGGGCTTCTCGACGCTCACCATCGACACGCTCGCCAACACGATGCGCGTGGAAGCGAACTTCGAGAACCTGCTCGCCGGCGTCACCGCGTGCCACATTCACGGTGCGACCGCCGTACCGTTCATGGGCAACGCCGGCGTCATGACCCCCACCCCCACATTTCCGGGGTTTCCTTCGGGCGTAACGATGGGCACGTACGACATGACGTTCGATATGACTATGGCGTCGTCCTATAACCCGGCATTCGTCACAGCAAATGGGGGGTCTGTTGCCGCCTCTTTCGCGGCACTGATCTCGGCGGTTGAGGGGGGGCGGGCCTACCTCAACATCCATTCAACGCAGTTCCCCGGCGGGGAGATCCGCGGGTTTTACGTTCCAGGCCCCGGGGCGGCTGCCGTGTTGGCACTCGGAGGTCTCGTCGCCGCACGACGCCGGCGGTCCTGACCCCCCTCCGCCCCCCCAGCCCCCGGTCATCGAGCCCGATCGCGCCATTCGCACGGCGGGTGTACGGATAAGTGGGATAGGCACGGCTATTGCAGATATTATCCTCCGTAATCGGTCCAGCGGGTCGATTTCGAGAGGAGCACCATGAACCGTTTCTTGCTTGCCGGGCTGATCGTGTCCGCGGCGCCGTCGCTCGCCTTGGCTCAGACGTTTGCCTCGTACCAGCCGGTAAGCGGCGGCGGGGTTGCGCGCTGGTCTCAGTTGTGGCAGGATCCGGGCCCCAACGGGAATGACCTTGACGGAGACGCGGTCTGCTGGACCGAGTTTGTCCTGGCGTCGCCCGCGTCGATCAACCACATCGAATGGTGGGGCACGGGGGCGTGTGAACTGGGGTTCAGAATCGAGTTCTGGCCGCAGGATCCGGGGACTGTCGCGTACCAGCCGCTGGGGGTCTTCTACTACGGCGGTAACCACAACGTGCACCGAACCGCGGGGTTCGACACGACGGCATACACGACAACCCCGGGTCCAGGGGGGATCCTGCACCACTCGCTGGACCTCGCGACGCCGGTGGCGCTCCCGGCTAATGACGCCGCCAACCCACGGTGGTTCATCGCCATCATCGGGCTCACGCACCAGGCGTACGTGCCTTGGAACTGGTCGCAAAGCACGGCGGGGAACCACACGTTCCAGTTCATCCGCGGTGAGGGCCCGCAGTTCCGAGCCCTTGGCGATGGACGCGCGGTGGTCATTTCCAACACGTCGTGCCCGGCGGATTGGAACCACGACCTGGTTGCCAACAGCCAGGACTTCTTCGACTTCATCGGTGACTTCTTCGCTGGCAGCGCGGACTTCAGCGGCGACGGCCAGACAAACTCTCAGGACTTCTTCGACTTTGTGACGGCGTTCTTCGTCGGCTGCTAGGCCCTTCCCGCTGAGTTCCCTCCGGCCCATACGCCCCGCGTCCCGGCGGCGCGGGCGTCGGGCGGGGGTGCCTCTGAGAGAGTGGACGAACCCGGCCTGCTCTTGATGGGGCCCAGGGGAGTCTTAAGACACCCCAGGAGCGTGGAGTTGTCGCGCGATGAATAGCCGTCAAGCCCGACACGCACGCGGTGGGTGTCGGGGCGGCGGCGGAGCGTGCCGAAGAGCGCGTCCCAGAAGGAGAAGACGGCGGCGAAGTTGGAGTCGGTCTCCGCATGCCAGGCGGAATGGTGCACCCGGTGCATGCGGGGGGTGACGATGATCCGTTCCAGGGCGAGTTCGATCCGGTGGGGCAGCCGCACGTTCCCGTGGTGGAAGATGGAGAGGGGGATCAGGATGGATTCATAGAGCAGCACGTGCCAGACGTGGAGGCCGAGCGCGCCGGCGATTACAACGGTCACCAGCGAGCCGGCCAGCACGTCGCCCAGGTGGAAACGAAAGGCGGTCGTGGAATCAACGGCGTCATCGTGATGGTGCACGACGTGGAAGCGCCAGAGCAGGGGGCAGAAGTGGGATGCGACGTGCCAGGCGTACCCCGCCAGGTCCAGGAGCACGACCGCGGCGACGGCCACGAGCCAGGCTGGGAGCGCCGCCCACCGCAGCAGCCCGAACCCTTGGGCCTGCGCCCAACTCGTGACGGCGAGCAGCGCCGGCACGAACAGCAGGATCCGCACGGCGGAGTTGATCAGGCCTAGCGCGATGTTCCTGCCGGCGTGCACCCCGCGCGGGCGTGGCAGGGCAACCAGGGGGAAGAGACTCTCGGCGGTCCAGACCAGACCAAGGGCCGCGCCCGCCACGAGCGCTCGCGGATGTTCGGCGGCCCATTCCAGCATCGGGGCGATGATGGGCCGGCATCATGATCGGTGGATGAAGCGGCGATGAAGAACGGCCGTGGGGGTAAGAGAGCCGGGACACAGGAGGGAGGATGCGGGGGCGAGCGCCTCCCGGCCCGTCAAGACCCGCGGGGCCGTTTCCGCCATGAGGCGAGCGCGGCGGTGACGACCGTGAGCAGGATTTCATCCGCGAAGGGGACGGGATCGGGGATCACGGCGTCGATGCCGAGCAGGAGGGCGGCGACGATGAGCAGCGTGGGGAACCGGCGCTGGCTGAGCCAGGAACGCAGGCCGGCGAGGATGGAGGAGTTGCCGCTGGGCATGATGGTCGGGCGCGAGGGCATACACGGGGTTAGTAGGATTTGCCCCCGGCGGCTTTCCACTCATCAAAGAGACCGGCGCACCGGGCCCGCACGCTCCTCGGAGCCTGCGCGAGGCGCACCGGACTGTTCCCGTCGCGGTAGAGCCGGTCGATGGGGACGGTCAGTTCGCTGAAACCCGCGTGCAAGGCGTCGGCGATCGTGGTGCCGAAGTGGACGGACGCAAGTTTGCTCCAGTGGATCGCGGCGGCGCACATGGGGCAGGGTTCGGTCGTCGTGTACATCTCGGAGCCGGAGAGATCGATTGTCCGCAGCGCCTCGCAGGCGCGCTGGATGCAGACCACTTCCGCGTGAGCCGTCGGGTCGGTGCGCCGCCAGACTTCGTTATGACCGGCGGCGACGAGCGATCCGCCGCGGACGATGACCGCGCCGAACGGGGATTGACCGTCGGCGATGCCGCGCCGGGCCTGATCGATGGCGAGCGTCATCCAGTGCGAATCGTCAGGAAGCATGGTGGAGCATAGAGGCGTCAAGTTCGGGACGAGCGAGCGGCGCCCGACGAAGATCTCGTCGTACGCTTGTGCATGATGCAGGCGATCATGGCGCTCTGGTGCGTGCTGGTGACTGTTTCCGCGGGGAATCAGCCGAGTTCGACCCCGACACCGGCGGCGGCCGGCGAGGTCTTCCGGCAGGCGATGGACGTCGTGCGCGAACGGTTCTACGACCCGAACCTGCACGGCGTGGACTGGTCCCGGGTGCGGGATCAGTTTGCGCCGCGGGCCGCCCAAGCGGGCTGCGGCGAGGGAGTCTCGCGGGTGATCAACGAGGCGCTCGATCGGCTGCACGCCTCGCACACTCGACACTATCACCGGTCGCAGCGCGAGTACTACGAGTTGCTCGACGTGTTCAACCCCGACGGGATCAACCCGGAGCGGTTCCCCGGATGCGGGACGGGCCTGGTGGGGTACGTGGGGGTCGGGGTCGTGGCGGTGAAGGTGGACGGCCGGACGTTTGCGGGCGACGTGTACGAGGCCGGGCCCGCCGCGCAGGCAGGGCTCCATGTCGGTGATGAACTCCTGGGCGTCGAGGACGGGCCTTGGTCGGACATCGATGCGTTCGCCGGGCGAGAGGGGAAGCCGACGCGGGTGCACATTCAGCGCACGAAGGACGCGGGGTCGCGCCGGACGCTGCTGGTGACGCCGGTGCGGATCAACCCGCTGGAGATGTTCAAGGAATCGATGAGGCGCGGGGCGAGGGTGATCCAGAAGGAGGAAACCAGACTCGGTTACGTGCGAGTGCGTTCGTATGCGAATCCGGCATACCAGGAACTGCTCGCCGACCTGCTGCAGAGAGAACTGGCGGGAGTGGACGGACTGGTGCTGGACCTCCGCGGCGGGTGGGGGGGCGCCAGTCCGGAATACGTCAACCTGTTCAACCCGGTGACGCCGCGGCTGGGAAGGCGCTCGCGCGCGGATATCGAGTCCGGCGCGGAGTGGCAGGAACAGGAGTTTGCGTTCCGCAAGCCGCTGGTCCTGCTGGTCGACGGAGAATCGCGGAGCGGCAAGGAGATATTCGCGCACGCGCTGCGGAAGCACGGGCGAGCGCGGCTCGTGGGAGAGCGCACGGGCGGGGCGGTGCTTGGGGGAACGCCGATCATGCTGCGCGATGGGAGTATGCTCTACCTGGCGGTGATGGACGTGCGAGTTGACGGCGAGCGGCTGGAGGGAGTTGGCGTGCCGGTGGATGACGAGGTGAAACGCACGATCCCGTACGCCGGCGGCGCCGATGCGCAGTTCGATCGGGCGATCGAAGTGCTGCGAGAGGGAGTGCGGGCGGCAAGAGCAGGAATAGGACGGCGTTAGGTGAAACAGCGATGTGCGGCGCGGAAGCGTCGCCGCCGAAGGCAGGGGATCTCAGCAACAAGTCGCGGAACTCGGCGTTGTGCCACCTTCCCGGTGGGTTCGGGTACATTGTGTCACTCAAACACACGCCGCTCGGTGTGAGCGGCACGCACACGTTCCAAGGAAACAACGCATGGCATCTCGTATTTCTCGGATCGTCTCGGCCCTGTCTCTGGCGGCGCTGCTCGGCGCTGGAGGTCTGGCGTTCACGTTCGGCTCATCCGCATCGGCGCAGCCGACCGGTGAGAGGCCGAACCAGCCGGAGCGGCGTCAGCCCGGGCGCGACGGGGGGCCGGGGGGCCCGGGCGGAGAAGGTCGGCGCGGCCCCCAGGGCTCGGTGGAGCAGGGGATGAAGATGATGAACGGGGCGGCGCGTCAACTGGGCGCGATCATCGGCGACGGCGCGAAGCAGGCCGATCAACTCAAGTTGATCAACGACATGCAGCGAGGCGCGGTCATGGCGAAGGGCCTGCCGGTACCCGCTGACGTGCTCGAGAAGGCCAAGGACGGAGACAAGGACAAGATCGCCAAGACGTTCCGATCGAACCTGATCAAACTGACGCGGGCCCTGCTGGACCTTGAGGAGATGGTCGCCGACGGCAAGACGGCCGAGGCGAAAACCAAGTTCGACGAGATCGTCAAAATGAAGGACGCGGGCCACTCGGCGATGGGCCTGAAGGAAAAGGAGTAAGTACTGGGGCGACATCCGGGGCTGATGACCTGGGCAGGCGCTGGGCGCCTGCCCATTTGTTTTCGTCGGCATGCGGAGCGGGCGCCGGTGTTCACGCCGGATCGATCAGGACGTGTAGAGCAAGGAGAAATCGCGCCAGAAGTTGGGATAGGTCTTTGCGACACACGCCGGGTTGCTGACGAAGACGTTGGGCCGGCGCAGACCGATGAGCGCGAGCGACATGGCCATGCGGTGGTCGTTGTAGGTTTCAAAGACGACGCGCGGGGCGAGCGAGGAGCAATCCACGCCCCCCGGAGGAGGAATCACGATGAGCGTCTCGTCGTCCGCCGAGGAATCGACCACTGTTTTCACGCCGACGCGGGCCAGTTCGGTTTGGAGAGCCGCGATGCGGTCGGTTTCCTTGACCCGGAGCGTGCGCAAGCCGCTCAGGCGCGAGGGCCCGGAGGCGAAGCACGCGACGGCGGCGGCGGTCATGGCGGCGTCGGGCATGCCGGCGAAGTCCGCGACGATCGGGTTGATGCCGGCCTTGCCGACCACGCGGGTCCACGCGCCGGACTGATCGGTCTGGTTGACGGCCGACGCCTGGGCATCGGCGCCGGCGTCCAGCAGCACGTCGATCGCGAACTCGGCGTCGCCCTGCAGCGACCCGCGATCCAGCCCGGGGATCGTGCACGAAGCGCCGGGCACAAGGGCGGCGGCGGCCCAGAAGTAGGTCGCGCCGCTCGCGTCGGGCTCCACGTCATAATCGAACCTGTACAGCGGCGTGCAGGGGATGTAGACCCGGCATGGGCACTCCTGCGACACCAGCAGGTACGACGCATCGTGTTCCCAGTGGGCGCGGATGCCGACTTCTTCGAGCAGGCCCAGCGTCATCGCGACGTACGGCCAACTGGTGATCCGATCGACGAAGGTGATCGTGAGTCCGCCGGCCGGGCCTTCGGCGGGCGCCGACCCAGGGTCGCCGGCGCAGAGGAATGGAGCGACGAGCAACAGGGCCGAGATGAACTGGCTCGATGCGGTGCGGCCGATCTGGATTTCACGCGAGAGCGTGCGCCGATCGGCCGGAGGATACACGGCGATGGGGGGGTAGCCGTGGCGCGCGCCGACCTCGGGATGGTCGCGCGGGGCGACGTATTCGACGTGCACGCCGAGTTGCCGAAGGATGTCCACCAGTTCCCCGATGGGGCGTTGCCGCATCCGCTCGTTCCCGTCGATGACGATGGGGATCGGCGGAGCGCCGGGGGGACTTGGGTGAGCCAGGACAGCGGCGGCGGTGAGGAATCGTGTCGCGGTCCCGGCGTTCTCAAGACACAGCACCACTCCCGGATCGGGTGTCAGGTCCGCCGGCGCGGCGGACTGCGGGCGCCACTCGCCTCGGACGCCGGTGACTACCAGGTCGGATTCGCCTCGGCGCTCGATGCGGGCGCCCAGTCGCTGAAGCGCGCGGATCATCACGCTGGAATCCTCCGCCTCGATGAGCACGTTGCGGAGCACGGATTCGCCTTCGGCCAGCGCGGCCAGCAGGAGCGCGCGATTGGTCAGGCTCTTGGATCCGGGAGGCCGGAGGGTGATGTCGAAGGGAGCGGAAATGGTCCGCACGGGCATCGGATCGGGCGGCAGGGTTGCCGCGCTGTGGGGTGGGTCGGCCCGTCGAGATGGTTCGCTGGGGGGCGGCGAAGGCACAAGAGATTCTTGACCGGTGCACGAGCGGAGGGAAGTGCGACTATTTCCGCGCGACCAGGCACACGATGTGGCTTTCGGCGATCGACTCCAGGTCGGCGGCCGATTCGTCTTCCACGGGGGCGTCGCCGCTCCGGCCGCGGAGTTTCATGAGCGGGCGGTCATGCAGGTCGCGCCACACGTCGATCTCGGTGAAGCCCGCTTCGCGCAGCGCATCGCATAACTCCGGGACACTCCAGAGACGCCAGCGGTACACAAAGGCGTCCGGAAACTCGGCGACGATTTCCCCCGGCTCGCCGTCGCCGGGCGCTGCTTCCACCCGAAAGTGCAGCGCGCACTCGACGTGGGCGCGAAGCGCGTGCACGCGGCGCTGTTCCCATGTATAGCGGACGCGGCGCTGGCGTTGGAGTTCGTCCGCAAGCGTGCCGATTCGCTGCACGGCGCCGACGCGGAGGGAGGACGCGCCGCCGAAGGTATCGGCGGCGAACACGCCGCCGGGCGCAAGCCGCGCTCGGGATGCGGCGAGGTAGGAGATCAGGTCTGTTCGGGAGTCGATCTCACCGAGCGAGAAGTTGCCGACGAACACGATGTCGGGAGCGACATCCTCTGGACGATGGGGTGGATGCAGGGCATTGCCCGCGACGAGCGAAATCCTGGCGCGCTGGGCCGGGTTGATCAACCCGAGGCGCCGCTTGGCGACATGGATCACGGCCGGCTCAAGGTCGATGCCGACCGCCCGACGGGCGGCATCGGGCCGCGCGGTGACCCAGGCCCGGCACAGCGCCGCCGAGCCGCAAAAATCTTCGCGGAGCGAGAGGGGTTCATTCGCGTGTGCCCGCGAGAGGAACGCGGCCAGTTCCGCGGGGCGCTGCACGCAGGCTTCGTACAGGTCGTAGCGGTCCATGCGGAGCATGGTACGTCCACGTCCGAATCCGGCTGATGAGCGCCGCCCGTGGGGGACCTAGCGCACCGCCTCGATGCTGAAGTCCAGCACGGCGTACCCATCGATCTCGAAGTGCTCGACGATGAAAGCGACATCCGTCGGCGAATCGATCGTGAGTTCCGCCGAGTCGGCCTGGGGCGAGTGCCAATCCCAGCGCTCGACGAGCGTCTTGCCGCCCACGATGACGCGCACGCCGTCGTCGCTCAGGGTCTTCACCCGGTAGGTACCGGGTGTGAGCGAGAGCGTGGCCTTGGCGATGGTGCCGAAATGGTCGGAGGCGATCGGCCACTGATCCGACCCTGGGGCCAGGCCCAGGCTCGCGGGGCCGGTGTAGCCAAACCGCATGGAAAGGGAACCGGTGGTGACGGATCGCGCTTCGGGCGAGTGTGCCAGGGCGCGCCACTGGTCCAGGTCGGGTGGAGCGGTGCCCGCGCCGTAGTCGGGCGTCGGGAAAAAGGTGACGTTCCAACGGGCGTTGATGAGCGTGCCGGACACGTCGGCGGAGTACGCGCCGCTGGTGACCCGCACGGTGTAGGGCGCGACGCCCGCCGATCCCTTGGGCGAGACGATGAGGGTGTAGGGATTGACGCTGCCCGGCACGAACGAGGCGTCCACGTCGCCGCTGACAACCGTTGCCTTGGGGCCTGGCGAGGGGAGGCCGAAGAACTCGTGTGAATCCGAACCGGGCTGACTCGGACGTCGGCCGGGGCGGACGATGGGAGATTCGTGGTCCCACGGTCCCCACTGGGTCATGACGATGTTCTCGCGGCCGTGGAGCGTGGGGCGTCCATTGAACGGCTTGGTGTCGCCCAGGATTGTCACGGATGGGTTCTGGAAACCGTCAGAAACCATCATCTTCTCTTCGGTTGCTTCGCTGGCGTCGTCCTTGATGAACTGGCGATCGGGTGGGACGTTCTTGAACGTGTTGATGGACAGCCGGGTGCCGGTGGTGCGGATGAGGCGGATGCCGAGCGAATCGCCGTCGAACATGTTCGCCTTGAGGATGTTGCCGCTGGATCCCTTGTGGTTGGCCAGGGCCCAGGGGAAGCGGAGCAGCGCGGCGTCGTCATCGTCCCACAGGCGGATGGCGACGGGATTGGCGATGAACTTGTTTCCCAGGAGGCGGTTGCCCGACCCGTGCTCGATGTTGATCCCGCCGCCTTCGGTCGAGCCGTCGGTCGGGGTTCCGGGGAGCCCGTTGGAGGTGAAGTTGTTGCCCCCGATGAGGGTGTCCTGCGAGTAGCCGGCCCACACGCCGCAGATGGCGTTGTGGCGGATCAGGTTGCTCACGATGGTGTTGTTGAACGAGAACGTGAGTTCGAGCCCGTGAGCCGCGGCCCAGGAAAGGTCATTCTTGAGGAACACGTTGTTGTTGCACCCCAGTCGGCGGTGGCGATCAACAACATCCTTTGGCACACTCACGGCGACGGCGGAGTCGGCGGAACCCGCCTGGCGTCGCAGCCGATCGGCCTCCGCGTTGTACCAGTCCTCCCCGAGCGCCTCGATGCCAGCGAACGCGAAGACCCCGTCGCCGCAGTGCGTGGCGGAGTTGTCGGCGATGGTGTTGTTCGACGACTGCTCGAAGAGCAGGATGCCCGCGGAGTCCTGCCCGCGGTTGTAGACGCCGTGGCTGTACCCGCGGATGTTGAAGTCGCAGGCGTTGCGGGTGACGACATTGCCGCTGGAGCGATAGAGGAAGATGCCCCAGCCCGAGTTGAACGAGAAATCGTTATCGAAGATGCGCGAGTCGTTGACCCGATCGAGATACAGCGAGTTCTGCCCGTTGTGCACCAGGCACTTGCGGACCGTGACGTGGTGCGAATCCTCGATGTAGATCGCCGCGCCGTAGTTGACCAGGTGCTCGTTGTGGTCGTTGCGATGCGGCCAGAGCCAGTCGGAGGAATCCTCGGCGTCCGGCGTGGATCGCAGGCGCTGCCGGAAGTTGTCCGATAGCGTGGATTCCTCGATCGTGAGATTCGCGGCTTTGGTGGCGTGGATTCCCGCCTTGAAGCCGCTGATCGCGGCGTTGCGGATGGTCACGTTCCCGGCGTTCTCGATCCGGATTCCCACGCCCGCGTAGGTATCCGGGTCGGCGCCGGTCGGTGAGCCGCGCAATATCGAACCCGCGTCGAACTCGATCGTGATGTTCGGCGAGGTGATCCGCAGCACGCCGTTGTTGTTGCTGTCCGCGATGACGGTCCCGGGCGGGATCGAGATGCGGCACGACTGCGTGACCGGTGTGTCGTCGTTCGTGACGACCAGCAGCGGAAGATCGGGATTGGGGGCCCGCATGACCGTGCCCGGCGGCGTGGTCGGCGGCGGCGGTGGAGGGAGATATCGCTCCTGACGCGGGTTCGTCGGCTGCGACGCCCCAGGCTGCGGCTGGCGCGGGGGCGCATTCTGGGGCTGGAGCGGGAACAACGAAACGGCGGCGCTGAACGCGATGGCAAGTCCTGTCATGATCAGGATGATACCGGTCGACCCCCGGGCCAGCGGCATGGCGGGCGCGCGATCCGCCGACGCCGGACAGAGGCTTCTCGGACGTTTCTGGCTAGTTGAACGGCACTCCACTGCCGTCCTCGGTCACGACCACGATCTCTACCAGTGTCCAGATATATACCCCCAGAATGCCGATCGCGGATAGCCCAACGGTGCACAGCAGCAGCAGGATGCAGGAGAGATTGATCGAGAGTTGGGCGATGGCGATCCCCGTCCGGCCGGCGACGAAGTTGTGCACCCCCAGCCCGCCCAACGTGATCGCCAGCACGATGTAGATCAGCCGGCTGCACCGCGGGGCGCGATTCGGCGCGGTCCGTGGGTTTGTCGGTGGGGCCAGCGGCGGCCCCGGCGCGGCTCCCGCCGCGGGCCACTCGGCGGGCGAGCCCGGGGGCACCCGCACGCCCGCGCCGCACCCGGCACACGCGACAACCTGTCCCACGTCTGACTTGGGTGAGCTTCTTTCCGCGCCGCAGTTTGGACATGTGAACACCACCACGCTGGATCCTCTCTCGGATTCTTCGGCCGGGTCTTGCGGCGGCGTTTGTACCGCGGGTCAGCCGCCCATCGCGGTTGGCGCGTCGGCGACAAGCCGACGCGCGTAATCGCTCGCCTGGGCCAGGCGATCCAGATCGACGCCCGTGCGGAACCCCTCGGCGTGCACCGTGCGGACGAGCGTTTCGGTTGAGATGTTGCCCGGTGCTCGCCGGCCGTTTTGGAGTTTGGCGTACGGGCAACCGCCCAGGCCGCCGGCGGAGCCGTCAAACGAACGGATGCCCATCCCAAGGGCCCTCTTGACGCATTCGGCGGCGTGCCCGAACGTGTCGTGAAAATGCAGGACCAGCGGCATGCGACCGTTCCCCCGGCCGATGCTGCCCAGTTCGGCGAGCATGCCTTCCTCGCGCAGAAGTGGGTTGAGCAGATCCTCGGTCGTGCGCGGCGTGGCGGCGCCGATCGTGTCGCCCAGATCGATCTCGACGCCGGCGAACGTGCTTCCTTCGCCGATCGACCCGGACGGCCAATAGTCCGAATGGGTCACCATGCCCGCGATCTTGCGGAAGACGCTCAGGACCTGCCGCGGGGATATGTCGCCTTCGTACGGACACGCGATCACGCACGATATGTAGATGCGGACCCAGAGCCCCGCCTTGGCGGCCAGCGCGAGGGCGGGCCCGAAGCGTCCGAGCGACTCGTCGATGCCGGCGTTCGTGTTCTTTCGATTGAACGCTTCGCTCGCCGCGGTGAACAGGCTCATCTTGTCGATGATCCGCCGCTGCGCGAGCGAGTTCACCCCGAGCAGCGCGGCCGCTCCTTGTTCGTTCGGCGCCAGCGCCGAGAAGATCATCCCCGGCGGTTTGTGCCCGGCCGCTCCGGCGAACACGTCGGCGGCGTCGCCAAGTTGCGGCACCCACCTGGGCGAGACGAACGACGACACTTCGATTTCGTCCACACCCGTCAGGCACAGCCGGCGCACCAGTTCGATCTTGCTCGCGGTCGGGATGACGCCGGATTCGTTCTGCAATCCGTCCCGAGGGGATACGTCGGTGATGTAGACTCGCTGTGACATGTGGAGCACGGACTGGGGGGCTGAGCGACGAGCCGCTGCCAGGCTAGAACTCCCGCCCCGTGAGGTCGAAACGCCGCTGCGAGACCACTTTTCCCGACTCATCCCTGCTCAGCACGATCCTGACGGCTCCGGCGGCGTCGCCGGCGGGGATGATGCCCAGCACCGGCCGCGAATGATCATCGAGTTTCCAGGCGCTGATCAGCGTCGGTCCGTCCACCTCGTCGATACGCACCGGCTTATCGCGGAACATGACGACGCGCGTGTGCCGACCCGCCGGCTTCTCTTTCCCCGTGGCGGCATACGCGCGATCGCTCATCGGGTCGAACTGATCGATCAGGGCCGATGCGGGGCGGCTCTTGAGCCAGTCTTCCTCGCCGTCGATCGCTGGAACCAGGCCGACCGGGACGGTCAACTCGGTCGGCGTCGCGGCGTTCTCGTCAGAGCGCGCGACGACGAAGGGCGCCACGGTGTCCCACGACAGGCGGTTCAAGGCGATCGCCGCTTCGGTAACGGTGTGCACCCCTTGGCCCGCGATCGAGACGATCCGGTCCCCCTTGCGAAGCCCGGCGCGATCGGCGACGCTCCCCGCGGGAACGCTGGCGATCTCGACCGCCGCGACGGTCTCCGGCCCGGTCTTGGCGGCCAGGCGCAGACCCAGGCGCGGGTACGCCTGTTCTCCCTGCGTGTCCGGGAGGACGTAGACGTAGTCGCCGAAGCCACGGCTGAACGTCGCGCTCTCCTTGGGTTCAAAGCCAGGGTGCACCCGCTCGTCTTCCTTTGGCCGCTCCGCCGACACGCACGCCACCACGCGCACCTTCAGGGACGGCTCGGCGGCCAGCAGGCGCGATGGGATTCCCAGCCCATGCCCGACGTGCCCGATGCCCACGACCACGACGACGAGCGGCTTCTGTCCTCCCGCGTCGCGCCGGATCCGCCGCACCGATTCCGCCATCGAGGAATCCCAGGTGGTTTGACCCCGGTACATCCCGCTGAACATCTCGGGCATGGTCGCGCCGAACCCGCCCATCATCCGATCCACGGCGTGCCGATGGCGTTCATCGACGGGCCCCGGGTCCGGCATCCGATCCTTCTGCTCGTCGGTCAGCGAGTCCCGCGTGCCGCGCGACGCGGCCCGCACCCATTCCCGCGGGATGTTGAGCCCGTGAACGGGCAGTTTCCTTTCACGCATCGCATCAACGAGCGGTTGGTAGTACGCGAAGTTGTAGTTGGTCCCGCCCGGGCCGTACCAGTCGGTCTGCTCGATCAGCGTGGGCAGGTTGATCGAGCCGTTCACGTAACCGGCCAGCGCGGGGTCGTCCTGCACCTCGAAGAACTCCATGCCCAGCGCCAGCGGGCGGCCCGTCGCCAGCAGACCGCGGAGCACGCGCTCCTCGAACTGATGCCCCGGGAGGTTGGCGTGGTGCTCGCCGATCAGCACGACGTCGCACGTCGCCAGGTCCGCGATCATCGCCTCAAACCGGGCGGCGGGGTCCGATTCGGCCGGCGCGGGATGGCGGCAATCGATCACCTCGCCGGCGCTCCCGGAGGCCAGGATGTACGCACGCGATGGATCGCCCAGGGGCAGCAACGCGATCTCGTCGGCGCGGGTGCACGGTCCCGTCAGCATCGCCGCCACAGCAAGCGCAAGAATCACCCGGTTCATGGTCCATCTCCAATCAGAATCGTTGAATACGCAGGACCAAGAGTAGCGAATCCGACAGACAAGGCGCGGGACTACTATCCGCCCGAAGGAGAAAAGTCGCCCTTTCGGATGGAGAGATCGACCGGGCGCCGATGTGCTTGCCCGGTGAAACCCGCCGGCCGCCCTCCCGAACTATTGCCCGACCCATTTCCTGCACCGGCTCGTCTGCCGGCGCGATATCGAAGGAGTCTGACACATGGTGCTTGCTTCTGGTCGATTTGGTCTTGCTTCCAGCCTCGCGGCGAGCGCCGTCTGCGCCGCGACCTGGCTGGCGCCCGCCGCGCTGGCCCAGGACAGCGAGATGGTTACAAAGGATGACGTGATCACCGGCACGATGGACATCGAGTTCAACACTCGAACCAAGCTCGATACGAGCGGGGACCTCAAGGCCGGATCGGCGGCGCTGGGCGCCAAGGACCTCTACAAGTTCGCCCTCCGCGTCGCGGACACCACCGAGTTCAGCGGGCAGATCACCCGGCAGCCGAACCTCTTCTCGAAACTCATTCGCAGCAAGAAGCAGGAGGCCCAGCTCGGCTTCAAGATCGATCTTTCGGTCCTGAACCCCAAGGACCTGAAGCAGAAGAAGACCGTCGGCAACTGGGTCGGCGAAGTGCCCATCGACACCGCGTCGGGCGCCTTCGACCTGGCCGGCGGCTCGTCCAAGGAGGCGCCGCTGCGCATCTTCGTTGACGCCGTCGGCAAACAGGCGTCGTTCACCGAACTCTTCGGCGGGCGTCTGCTCGGCAAGGCGGAGAACAAGGAGAGCCTCGCGTCGTACACCTATTCGCGCCTCGTGGGCAACAAGAAGGTCCAGGTCGTCGTCAAGAAGTCCGACCCGATGCGGTTCGAGAACATCAAACTCGCCAAGGGGCCTGCCGAGACCTACCCCACGACCATCGTCAACGGCCGCCTTGACTACGACTATGAGACGGGCAACTGGTTCACCGACGGCATCCGCTTCCACTACACCCTCAACGGCAAGGAGTTCGACGACGTCGTCACCGGTTCCATCAAGTGGGTCGAGGATCCCAACCGCGAATCCAACGGCAAGGGGTACTACGAGTTCAACCTGCGATTCAATGAAGAGAAGAACAAGACCGCCAACTCCGAGGGAGCGGCGTTCGAGAAGTTGTCCGACGAGGATGCGTTCTTCGCGGTGGATAACTCCATCCCGTGCCTCACGGGCCGCGTCACGTACGTCGATACGATGATGGCCGGCGGCGAAGTGCCTTCTAGCAGCAAGGTCGAATACCACCTCAACGCCAACAAACTCAACAAGCAGCAGATCATGAACTTCTTCAAACTCTGGATGATCTGCGTCGGTCCGACCAACGACGAGTAAGAGAGGGTCCAACTCGTTCATCTCCACAAGAGCGGGCCCATCGGCCCGCTCTTTTATGCGCTGTCAGCGGGGACGCGGGTGATCAAGGATTCAACAGGGTCAAGACGCTCGGACGCCGTGCGCCCGCCTCGCTGACTCCGCCGCGGTGGCCCTGATTCCTTGGGGAGGCTGCCCGCCCGCGCACGGATTCCGCCGCGATTGCGTATCAACGTGGTCCCGGGTCGCTGTCGCGCCGGTGGAGGTGTACGCTTTCGATCCAACATCCGCGCCACATCGATCCGCGCCCACTTGATCGCTGCTCAAACATGCTAGAACTCTCTCAACGCATCAATTCAGCCGACATCCTCCGACGCTCATCTTCGGGGACACGCCGATGGCGAACCGCGGCGTGGGTGCTGGCGACGGGCGCGGGTCTGATGGCGCCCGGCTGTTCGTCCCCGCTCCGGCCCGACCCCGCCGACGAACTCCGCCACTCCATCTTCCAATCCACCACCCGAGAGATCCGCGAGGCGCAGAACGACCCGGGCCCGCTCTCGCTGACGCGCGAGGACCGGATGTCCCGCCTCCAGATCGAGCAGCGATTCCTCGATGAGGATGAGAAACTCGGCGGGCCGAACGCCGACCTTCGGACCATCCTCAAGCGGACGTACGAGAAGGACCCGAATCGCCCGTTGCCCGACACGCTCCCCCTGGGCTACTCGCTGACGGGCGCCGCGCCCCGCACCGTCGCGATCTCGCTCGAACGCGCCGTGCGGCAGACCGCGCAGCACAACCTGAACGTGCAGTTCTCGCGGCTCGCGCCGGGCGTGCAGGAGTCGCAGGTCGTCGCCGCGCAGGCCGCCTTCGACTGGCTCTTCTTCCACAACTTTCAATGGAGCAGCACGGATGCCCCGCGCGCCAGCCCGAGCATCGGTGGGTCCACCGTCGGCGTCTCGTCCGACGTCCGCCAGGCCGCCGAGTTCACCACCGGCGTGCGCAAACGGCTTGTGACCGGCGGGCAGTTCACCGTGCAGCACCTGTTCCGCTACACGGATGTCGAGACCGACAACCTGTTCAACCGCCCGGACCCGGCGCGCGAGACCAACATCGTGCTGCAACTTGATCAGCCGCTGCTGCGCAACTTCGGTTCGGACGTCGCGCTGGCCCAGGTCCGCATCGCCAAGAACATGGAGCGCGACGAGATCCAGAACCTCAAGGCCACGCTCATGCAGAACGTCACCGACGTCGAGGTGGCGTACTGGGCGCTGGTGCAGGCGCAGGAGAATCTCAAGATCGTGCAGCGCCTGTTCCTGCGCGGCAACGAGGTGGCCGAGGTGATCTACGAGCGTCTCAAGGTCGATGCCAAACCAGTGCAATACACCGAGGCCCGCTCCCGCGCCGAATCGCGCTACATCACGCTGCAGCGAGCACAGAACGCCGTGGCACAGGCCAGCGATCGGCTCAAGGTGCTCATGAACGACCCGGAGTTCCTGATCTCCTCCGACATCCAACTTCTCTCGGCGGACTCTCCCATCGACGAGGCGATCCAGTACAGCCTGCTGGACGCGATCGAAACAGCGGTGGCGAACCGCCCTGAAGTGCAGCGGGCACTGTTGTCCATTGACAACACGGCCATACGACAGATCGTCGCGACCAGCGGCCTGCTCCCGCGCCTCGACGCCCGCCTCCAGATGCAGATCAACGGGCTGGGCGGCTCGACCCACGGCGCCTACCACGACCTGACCACCGGCAACAACTTCGATTACCTGCTCGGTCTCAACTTCGAGCAACCCATCGGCAACCGCGAGGCCGAGGCGCTGTACCGCCAGCGCCGCCTCGAACGCTCGCAGGCCGTCATCGCGTACCGCAACACGATCCAGAATGTCATTTCGGAGATCGTCGTCGCGCTGCGCAACGTCGTGACGAACTACAACCTGATCAGCAGCACGCGTGCCGCGCGCATCATGGCCGCCGAGAGCCTTCGCGCCCTGGACGTCGAAGAAGAACTCACGCAGCCCAAGACCGCCGAGTTCCTCAACGTGAAACTCTCACGCCAGGAGTCGCTCGCCCAGGCCGAGCAGGACGAGATCCAGGCGCTGGTCGATTACAACACCGCGCTGGCCCGCCTGCACGCCGCGCTGGGCACCACGCTCAAGCGCAGCAAGATCAACTTCGAGGTCCCCAGCGTCGAGAATGTCAATATCGGCCAGCCGGTCTTCCCGACATGGGATGAACGATGAGCGCCGCGCTGCCGCGATCGTTCCCATCGCGGCAGCCGTCGGTCCCCCCCGCGAGCAAAGGCGGAGCCAGATCATGAACCACCTCAACCGCCGCGATTTTCTCGCTTATTCCTCCGCCAGCCTGGGCGTCGCCGGCGCCGCCTCGTTCGCCGCCGGGCAGAGCGCGGCGCCCGCTCCGCGCGTCTCCGGCGTCGCGCTGACGACATCCGGTCCGGGCGTGACCGCCGCTGCTGCCGGCCCTCGGACCCTGAAGAAAGCCGTCATGTACGGCATGATCACCGAGGGCAAGACCGTGCAGGAAAAGTTCGAGATCCTGCGGGACACCGGATTCGACGGCGTCGAGATGGACAGCCCCAGCAAGATCCCCGCCGACGAGGTTCTCGCCGCCATGGACAAGACGGGCATCAAGGTTCACGGGCTCGTGGATTCCGTCCACTGGCAACTGCACCTGAACAGCCCCGAGCCCGAGGTCCGCGAGCGCGGGCTCGACGCCTTGCGCACCGCCCTGCACGACGCCAAGACGTACGGCAGCACGTCGATCCTCCTCGTCCCCGCCCTGGTAAACGCACGCCAGCCCTACGACGACGCGTGGCGCCTTTCCATCGAGTCGCTGCGAACGGTGGCGCCGCTCGCCGGCGAAGCGGGCGTCAAGGTCGCGATCGAGAACGTGTGGAACAACTTCCTGCTCAGCCCCATCGAAGCCGCCCGGTACGTTGACGAACTCAACTCCGGCGACCCCGCCGCCCCATTCATGTTCCACTTCGACATCGGCAATGTGATCAACTACGGCTGGCCGGCCCAGTGGGTGAAGATCCTGGGCCCGCGCATCAAGAAACTGCACATCAAGGACTTCAGCCGAAAGAAGCGTGACGAGCAGGGTCTGTGGAAGGGCTTCGAAGTCGAACTCGGCGACGGGGACGCTGGATGGGCCGATACGATGAAGGCCCTGGATGCGACCGGGTACTCGACCGCGCCCGCGGGGAACTGGGCGACCGCCGAAGTCGGCGGGGGCAAGCGCGACCGCCTGAAACAGATCAGCGAGCAAATGGACCGCTTGTTTTCGATGTAGGCCGGTGCGTACCGAGCAGGGCGGCGAGAAGGCGGGGGGTTGAAGCCGCCCGCCGGCAACGGGCTCAGTGCGTGCCCGTGCTGCCGAATCCGCCCGCGCCCCGGGCGGTTTCTCCAAGTTCGGCGACAACCCGGATCTGGGCGTGCGAGACGGGCGCGATAACCAGTTGCGCGATCCGCATCCCGTGCGTGATGACGACCGGCTCGCGGCCCAGGTTGATAAGGGGCACCTTGAACTCGCCGCGATAGTCGGCGTCGATCGTGCCCGGCGCATTCGGGAGCGTCACGCCGTGCTTGCTCGCCAGCCCTGATCGCGGGCGCACCTGCCCCTCGTAGCCGGGCGGGATGGCCATCGCCAGCCCGGTCGGAATGACCGCGATCCCGCCGGGGGGTAGCGTGATGCCCTGCGGGGCATCGTCCAGGCACGCGGCGATGTCCAGGCCCGCCGCTCCTTCGGACTGGTATGAGGGAACGATCGCGGCCTGGCGAAGGACGCGCAGTTGCAGTGTCGGCTGCGTCATAGCCGCAAGAATAGCCGTCTAGCCCGCCGACGCGTCGCGGGCGACGAGGCTATCGCTCTCCACCAGCCCGTCTTTCAGCCGCACCACTCGCTGGCAGCGCTTGCTGATGCGGTCGTCGTGCGTAACCATCAGGATGGTCATTCCATCGCGGTGCAGCCCCTCGATGACCTGCAGGATCGCCTCGCCCGTCGCGGAGTCGAGGTTGCCGGTCGGTTCGTCGGCCAGCAGCACGACCGGCTTGGTCACCAGGGCGCGGGCGATCGCGGTGCGCTGCTGCTGTCCGCCCGAAAGTTCCTTCGGACGGTGCGTCAGCCGGTCGCCAAGCCCCAGCAGCGTGAGAGCCTCGATGGCGCGCGCCCGGCGCTTCGACGGCGAAATCCCCTGGTACAGCAGCGGCACGGCGACGTTGTCCACGATCGTGAGTTCGGAAATCAGGTTGAACGCCTGGAAGACGAACCCGATCTTCTGCCCCCGGAACCGTGATACCTCTTCATCGGACATCTGGGCGCAGTCGATCCCATCGAGGAAATACTCGCCGCTGGTTGGCTTGTCCAGACACCCCAGCACGTTCATGAGGGTCGATTTTCCCGACCCGGACGCACCCATGATCGCGACGTACTGCCCGCGCGGGATCGCGATGTCCACGCCGCAAAGCGCCTCGACCAGGACGCTCCCGTCGGGCTTGTAATACACCTTGCGGATGCCGCGCAGGTCGGCGATCATGTCCGGACCGCCCCGGGCCGCCTGCGATTCTGGGGCGGCGTGCCGGGCCGCCGCCGAACCGTTCGCGACGGGCCGGGACGACGAGGTGACAGCATCCGATGAGAGAGCGTTGGGAGACTGAAGCGGCATCTGGACAAAACAATACCGGTCCGGGCCCGTCGCGCGGCATGGCCGCCCCAGAATCTTGTGTGACGTCCGCTGACGCGGGAGATCGGTCCTGTCCAGAGAGGGCGGGGCTGATTCGTACTACGCTGATGGATGCACGACATCGTCCTGGCAAGCGGCAACGAGCACAAGATCAGGGAGTTGGGCGAGATCTTCGCCCACGCCGGGCTCACGCTGCGAGTGAGGGCGCTCACGGACGTCACCGATGCCGCGAACCTCACCGAGCCGCCGGAAACCGGCACGACATTCGAGCAGAACGCCCGGATCAAGGCGGTCTCATATGCGGCGCAGACGGGGCTTCCCTGTCTCGCGGACGACTCGGGGCTCGAAATAGACGCTCTTGGCGGAAGGCCGGGCGTGATCTCGTCCCACTACAGCACCGATGGCAAGCAGACCACGATGACCCGCGCCGAGCGCGACGCCGCGAACAATGCTCGCGTCCTGCTCGAACTGCGCGGCGTCGAGTTCGCCGGTCGGTCCGCGCGGTTCACGTGCTGCATGTGCCTGGCCGACGCCGACGGCCAAGTCCTGGCGGCGGCCCGCGGCACATTCGAGGGGCGCATCGGGTTTGGGCCCAGCGACTCCCCGGCCGACGAGCGATATCGCGTCCCACGCGGGACCGGCGGGTTCGGCTACGACCCGCTCTTTCTCGTCGCGCCGGGATTCGAGCGCACCAGCGCGGAACTCTCACCACCGGAAAAGAATGCTCGGAGTCATCGCGCCGCCGCCGCCCGCCTCATCTCCGACGCGATCCGCGCGATGCCGTAGCCCGGCGCGGCGGCCTTCGGGCCGGCGGCGCCGGCTTCGTGAGTTCAGCGCATGAGCAGCCCGATCGCCATGATGACGTGCGCGATCACCGAAAGTCCGCCCAGCGATATCCCCACGACCGCCCTCACCAGCCCATGCCGCTGCGGATGACGGCGGATATCACGGATCGCCAGGATCCCGAACACGATCGCCAGCGCGCCGGCAACGAACCCAAGGAACGGGAACAGTGCGAAGATCCCCAAGTACCCGGCGGCGAGTGCATACCCCGAGCGCCCCACCGGCAACAGCATCCGGGCGCCGATGGAATGTTCACGCTCCAAGATGACTGGGCCGGGCAGTGTGGGCGGTCGCACCGGCGTGGGCGCCGGCCCACCCGTGTCCCGCGCTGGCGCTGGGCCTGGATGCTCAGGAAACAGCGGTCTGAATGCCTCCACTCGCTCCGCCGGGATCCACTCCGTGAGCCCGGCCGTCCATACAAGCGTCCGCCGGCGAATGAGCCCGCTGGTGATGCGCGTTTCAATTTCGTGCAGTGGCACCGGGCCGGTCGGCTCCGCGCCGGTCGCGTAATACCAGTCGGTCGCCGATGGCAACGCGCTGATGCCCGGTGCAACGGGTTGCCGCGGCTGTTGTGCGGATCCGGACGTGTTCACGGTTCATCACCTTGGCGGTGTCTCTTGGAGAACGCATTTCATCATAAGGCCGCGAGCCGCTTGGCCGTCTCCTGGTCCATCAAGTCGCGCAGCAGCGCGTCCATGTTCCCCGCCAGCACGTCGCGAAGGCTGTACTGCCCGGGCAGCCGCTCATCCGCGATGATCGCTTCCTTGTAGCGGTACGTCCGGATCTTCTCGGATCGCTCGCCCGCGCCGATCTGCTGGTTTCGCGCCGCCGATCGTTCCGCGTGCTTCTTAGCCCGCTCCAGTTCGTAGAGCCTGGCCATCAGCAGCCGACGGGCCTTCTCGCGGTTTTGCTGTTGACTCTTGCTCTCCTGCATGCGCACTTCGATCCCGGTGGGGATGTGCAGCAGTTTGACCGCCGTCGCGACCTTGTTCACGTTCTGCCCGCCGGGTCCCTGGGCCGTGGTCACGTCCTCTTTCACGTCCGCCGCCCAATCGATCTTGACGTCCACCTCTTCCGGCTCGGGCAGCACCGCAACCGTCGCCGTGGACGTGTGGATCCGCCCCTGCGACTCGGTCGCGGGCACGCGCTTCACGGAATGCACCCCCGCCTCGAAGAGCATCTCCGACCACACGCCTTCCCCAACGATGTTGGCCATCGCATGCCGGTACCCACCGGCGTTGCCCTCGGCGGTCAGGTCCAGCGGCTCGAACTTCCACCTGCGTCGCGACGCCAGCCGCTCGTACATCTCGAACAGATCGCGGGCCCACAGCGCCGCCTCGTCCCCCCCGGTCCCGGCGCGGATCTCGAGTATCACCGACCCCACGCGCCGATCGTCGGCGTTGACCAGCGCGGACTTGATGCGCTCGATCAACTCCGTCGCCCGAGCCTCCACCGCCGGCAACTCCGCCTCGGCCAGTTCGAGAAACTCTCGCTCCGCGCTCCCGGCGGCAAGCACCCCGCGAAGTTCTCGGGCCTCCGACGCCAGTTTGCGGAACTCGCTGTAGTCCCGCGCGACTCCCTCCAGAGCCGCCCGCTTGATCGAAAGTTCTCGCACCCGACGATGGTCGGTCACCACCGCGGGATCTGAAAGGTCACGCTCGAGCCGCTCGTACTCCGCGGCGAGCTCGTCGAGCTTCCCGATCACCACGCGCGGTATGGCCTCAAGCGGATCCGGCATGGGCAAATGTACGCCCACCTGACCCCGAGCGCACGCGGTTGGCCGGCATACCCGTCGTCGCGGGCGCGGCACGAAGACTCAACGCCGGCGCGATCAGCCAGTCACCTGCCTCGGCGCGTTGGTGTTCAGAGTGTGGTTGCTATCGACGCCGGCCGCGTCGAGTCGCGGCGCCGAGCCCTAGAACGATGAGCGACGCCCCCGCCGGCGCCGGCACCGTGTACTCCACGATCAACGTCGGCCGGTTGCCTTCAACCGGGTTCTCCCGCGTGTCAAACCGCCGGGCCGTGCCGTTGGTCCCCTCTGGTCCCAGCATCGCCCACCCGAAGTTGGTCGCCGGCATGTCGAGCCAGTCCTGCACGTTCCGGCCCAGGTCTTCGGAAAACCACGTGTAGAGCCCGACCGCGCCCACGTTCAGGCTGGCGGTCGGATCGACAGCAAAGTCACCGCCCGGCGTCGTCCACTGGGTAGTGTCATAAAACCGGTGAATCCACGTCGCGTCACCCGGCGCGGACGCCGCTCCGCCGCCCCCGGGCGACCCGGCGTCCGATGCCCCCTCGCCCCAGTCCCCCAGCGCCCGGTGCAGGCTGATCAGCGCCGACCCGCTTCCACCCTGCGACATGTTCATCCGCAGCATCGCGCTGGTTACGGTCGATCCGGCCGGGATCCCCGAAAGATCGAACCGCACCAGCCCGCGCCGCGACGAGTTCGAGTTATTCCGACCGACAAACATCGTCGGCCCGGCGCCGTTGCTCAGCGAGCCGTCGGCCGTCTGGTACATCGTGTTGTCGCGCGACGCCACCAGCGATATCACGTCCGCCGACGCCCCCGCACAGATCCCCGCCACCACCCCGGCAAACAACACAACAGTCAAACGCATGGCGTTGCTCCCACAGATCCAAGATTGACGCAGGCTCGCGGCGAAAGTGCAGTGAGTCACTATACCCCACGCTCGCCGACGTGCCAGCCCCGATGCCGCGAAAGTTCGCACCGCGCCGCCGACCGCTCCATTCAGCCGGACCACCCGACCGATCCGGCTCGATCCGGCGGGCATCTCGTCCGAGAACGGCCCACGCTGACTCGGTCATCTCACTCCAAGAGTACCCTTTCGTCGCAAGGAGCCTCGCTTGGGATTTCGCGGCCAGAACTTTGCCTTTGATTCTCCCTCGGCGGCGGTCGCCGCGATGATCGATCGCATCCGCGCTCTGAACACGCCGACCTGCGCCGATGTTGAACGTGTCGCGCTGCGAGACGCGTTGGGTCGAGTGCTCGCTTCCGACATTTCGTGCGACCGCGACAGCCCGGCGTTTGACTATTCCGCGATGGACGGCTACGCGGTTCGTGCACCGGACGTTGCACGCGCCGCCCGTGCCCGGGGACCGGGCGCGACGCTCCCGATCGCCGTCACCGGCGAGTCTCGAATCGGCCTCCCGCCGCCGATGCTCGGTCCCTTCTCAGGCGCTCTTGGGGCAATCCGAATCGCCACCGGCGCTCCCATCCCCAGCGGAGCCACCGCCGTCATCAAGAGGGAAGACGTCGCCGAGGACGCCGACGGTCGCAATATCCACCTGACCGTCCAGCACCCCCTCAAACTTGCCGATGGCGACCACGTCCGCCAGCGCGGCGAGAACGCCCGCGCGGGCGATATCGTGCTCGGCGCCGGCTGCATCCTCACCCCCGCCGCCATCGGCACGCTCGCCGCCGTCGGTTGCCATTCTCCACCCGTCAGGCCCCGCGTGCGAGTCTGCCTGATCGCCACGGGCGACGAACTCGCGCCGAGCGGCGCCCTGCCCGCCCAGTTCCAGATCCGCGACAGCAACACCCCCGCGCTCGCCGCGCTGCTCCATGCACGCCCGTGGATCAACCTCGCCCCTCCCGTCCACGTGCTGGATAATCAGGACGGGCTCGGCGTCGCCCTCGCTCGCGCCCTCGCCGAATGCGACGCCGTGATCCTGACCGGCGGCGTGTCGATGGGGCATCGCGATCCCGTCCGCGCCGCGGTCGAGCACCTGAGGGGAACAATCCTGTTCCACGGCCTGCCCCAGCGTCCGGGCAAGCCGATCCTCGGCGCCACCCTCGAGCACCCCGTCGGCGTGAAGATCATTTTCGGTCTGCCAGGCAATCCCGTGTCTGCCATGGTCACCGCCGTCCGCATCGCTCTCCCGGTCCTGTCAGTCCTCGCGGGCGCATCCGCCGCGCCCGGCCACGTGCCGGCCTCGCTTGGCCCGCGACTCGTGACCCTCACCAACTCCGACGGCCGATCGATCGACCAGTGGTGGCACCGGGTCGCCTTGCTGCAGCCAGGCGCGCACGCGACGCTCCTTGACATCCGCGGATCCGGCGATGTGATCGCGGCGGGACGCAGCGACGGGTTCGTCGAGATTGCCCCCGCCGCCCTCGCCGATTCACCCACCCCGACGAGCGGCCTGGTGCACTTCTACTCGTGGTGTTGACACCCCCCCCCACCCGCGTCCGTCTCCGCTCGCCCGCCAACGCATGCCTGATCCCCTGTCCCAATCCTCGCTCCCGTCACGTCGAGCCATCACCCCGATCGTGCTCGTCGGCGGGCGCAGCACACGCTTCGGTCGCGACAAACTCCTCGAACCCTGGGGCGACGACGCACGCCCCCTCGTTCAGCGCCCCATCGAAGCGCTCCGCTGCGTCTTCGGTCCGCACGTCATGCTCGTCGGCGACTGTAGCGACTCGGTCCGCTCACTTGGCGATGGCTCCATCCCCGATCTCCTCCCGGGCCACGGACCCCTGGGCGGAATCGTCTCGGCGATCTCGCGGCTTCACGCCGACGTCTTCGTTCTGGCCGGCGACATGCCGGACATCTCCCCCGGCGATGTCTCGCGGATTCTGCTCGATGCGGATCGTGCCCCGCCCACCATCTGGGCCATCATCGGCCAGCACCTTGGCCTTCATCCCTGCATCGGTGTCTACCGGCACGAGGCTCTCGACACGCTCCGGGAACGACTGGCGATCGGACGCTGCAAACTCATCGAGGCGCTGCCCCCGGATCGCGTACTGGCCTGCCCGATTCCGCCGAGCGCGGCACGCAACATCAACTCGCCCGCCGACGCTTCTCCCAACTGATCCGATCGCCTCCTCGGCCCGCGGCTTACTTCCGGCGCTTCTTGAACTTGCCCTTGAGGCTCGGCGTGTGCGACGATCCCTTCGACGCAAACCCCGGCATCCCCGAAAGCCCCGGCACCGCCGCCCCCATCCCGCCCGCTCCCAGCCCTTTCACCGCGTTCACCTTGTCGCGCACGTTCATCGACCCCATCGCCTTGGCCAGTTGATTCATCGTCCCGAACTGCTTCACCAGTTGCCCGACCTCGTCCTGTCGCGTCCCCGACCCTTCCGCCACGCGCTTTCGCCGCGAGTTATTGATCACGTCCGGCTTGGCGCGCTCCCCCGGCGTCATCGAGTGCACGATCGCCTCCACCCGGTCGAGTTGCTTGTCGTCGATGTGGACGTCCTTCATCATCGACCCGATCCCCGGCAGCAGCCCCATGAGTTGCTTCAGCGGGCCCATCCGGCGCAGCGTCCGGAGCTGCTTCAGGAAGTCGTCCATCGACATCTCGCCGCGCGACATCTTCTCGCTGATGCGCTCGGCTTCCTCTTCGTCCACCTCGTCGCGCGCCTTCTCGACCAGCGACACGACATCCCCCATGCCCAGGATCCGACCCGCGATGCGTTCCGCGTGGAACTCCTCGATCGCGTCAAGTTTCTCTCCGGTCCCGATGAACTTGATCGGCGCGCCCGTGACGTGCTTGACAGACAGCGCCGCACCCCCGCGCGTGTCCGAGTCGAACTTCGTGATGATCACGCCGTCCACGCCCCCGCCCCCGAGTTGCGCGTGGAACGCCTTGGCCGAGTTCACCGCGTCCTGCCCGGTCATCGCGTCGATGACGAGGAAGATCTGGTGCGGCTGCACCGTCCGGTTGATCTGCCGCAGTTCGTCCATCAATGCGTCATTGACATGCAGACGCCCGGCGGTGTCGAGGATCACCGTATCGATCCCCTTGGACCGCGCAAACTCGACGGCGCGCTTGCACACCTGCACCGCGACGCCGACGGCCTTGCCGTACTCCGCGACCTTTTCCGGCTCAGAATAAAAATGCACCTGCGACCCGCCGGGCGCATCGCGGTTCACGCTGTCGGCGACGATGTGGAGTTGCTCCACCGCCGCGGGGCGCTGCAGGTCGGCGGCCGCCAGCAGCACCGACCGCCCGCGCTTCTTCAGATACGCCGCTACTTTGCCGCAGGTCGTCGTCTTGCCCGAGCCCTGCAACCCGCACATCATGATCACCGTCGGCCCCGGCGACGCGTGCGAGATCGGCTCGCTGACGCGCGGCAGCAGCGGCGCCGCGGGCTTCGCGCCGGCTAAAGGACTGGTTGCGGCCTTGGTTGCCTCCTCGTACCTCTCGCTGATCGCTTCGAGATCCCCGCCCAGGAACTCGATCAGCCGATCGTGCACGATCGCGATCATCTCCTGCCCCGGCTTCACGCTCTTGGTGACATCACGCCCCTTCGCGTCCTCCATCACGCGGGAGCAGAAGTCGTTCACCACGTCCAGGTGCACGTCGGCGTCGAGCAGCGCGGTCCGCACCTCCTGCATCGCGTCGGCGACGTTCTTCTCCGTGATCGTCGCCGACCCGGAGAGTTTGCGGAACATGCTGGAAAAGCCGTCGGTCAGTCGTTCGAACATACCGCGAGTGTAGGAAGTTGAATCGCGATTGAGGCGTCCGGATCGCGTCAGTCCATCCGACTTTACGCCCGAGTCGCCCTATCCTTCAATGTTCCACCGCGGACGCCCTGATCTTGCAGGAGTTCACCGATGACTACCGCCCCCCACGCCCCCACCCGCCCCAGCGCCGCCCTTTCGCCAACGACCGACCCCCTCCAACTCATCGACGTCGATCACGTCCAGTTCTACGTCGGCAACGCCAAGCAGGCCGCCTTCTTCTACGCCCATTGCTTCGGCTTCCAGATCGAGCAGGTCGGCGACCTCACCACCGGCTTCCGCGACGCGGCCCATTACCTGCTCGCGCAGGGGAACATCCGCTTCATCCTCTCCAGTCCCCTTACCCCGACGCACCCGGCCAACATGGAGATCGCCATGTTCGGCGACGGGGTGAAGGACATCGCCTTCAACGTCTTCGACGCGGAGCGCGCCTGGGAAAAGGCGATCCGCAACGGCGCGGAATCCGCCTACGAGCCAAAGGTCTATCGCGACGAACACGGCACCGTGACCATGGCGGGCATCAAGACCTTCGGCCGCGTCGTCCACACGTTCGTCAGCCGCACCGGCGCATACGAACTCACGAAAGTGAAGCAGGGCGGGCTGTTCATGCCCAAGTTCAAGAAGGTTGAAGGGATGACCTGCGCTCCCGCCGCCGGGTGTGCGCCGCAAGGTGGCGCCGGCTCCTCCATCCTCGCGATCAACGAGCATAACAAGAAGCACCCCTGCGGGCTCAAGTACGTTGACCACCTCGTCGGCAACGTCGAGATGGGAAAGATGAACCACTGGGTCAAGTTCTACGAGAGCGTCCTTGAATTCAGCATGTTCAAGCACTTCGACGACAAGGACATCTCCACCGAGTACTCCGCCCTCATGTCCAAGGTCATGGCCAGCGGCAACAACCTCATCAAGATCCCCATCAACGAGCCCGCCCCGGGCAAGAAAAAATCGCAGGTCCAGGAATACCTCGACTGGCACAGCAACACGCCCGGTGTGCAGCACCTGGCCCTCCGCACCGACGACGAACTCCACTCCATCGCCGCCCTGCGAAGCCGCGGCGTCGATTTCCTCACCCTCCCCGACACCTACTACGAGCAGGTCTGGGACCGCGTCAACTCCACCCTTAAGCAGCACGGGAAGGACGTTGTCAAAGAAGACCACAAGCGCGTGCACGACCTGGGAATCCTCGTTGACGCCGACGACGAAGGCTACCTCCTCCAACTCTTCACCAAGCCGCTGCAGGATCGCCCGACGCTCTTCTTCGAGATCATCTGCCGCCGCGGCTCCCAATCCTTCGGCAAGGGCAACTTCAAGGCGCTCTTCGAAGCACTGGAGTTGGAGCAGGAGCGGCGGGGGAATCTCTAATCTCAGCCGAACCGCGCCAGCGGTCAGTCATCGGCGGCCGGCGTCACGCTCGCCGCACGGGTATGAAATGCGCACGCAGAGGGCCGGCGCGAAGAAGCGTCAGAATGAAAGCGTGCCACGGCTTGCCGTCCTCGGCAAGCCGTGCTTCTGAGGTGCTTGACGAGCCCCGGGCACGGCTTGGTTCAAAAGCAACCAAGCCGTGGCACGAGCAACGAGCCCGTGCCACCTGCCGGAAAAATGGTGGCGTTCCACCCCGGCACCAGGCTGACCGCGAAATCGAACGAAACGATGGTGTGCACCGAGACGACCAGGGCCGTCGCGAGGCCCGCCAGGACGAGATACCCGGCCCTGAGTGACGCCCACTGGCGCGCCTCGCCGCGCCACCCCAGGCACAGCACGCCCGCGAGCCGACGGGCCCACCCAGACGAAGCCGTATCGCGCACCACCGCCAGATCAGGAATCAGACCCAGGTACCAGAAGAGCACCGAAACCAGCCCGTAGGTGGTCACGGCAAAGGCATCCCATACCAATGGGCTGCGCCACTGAGGCCACACCGTCATCGGGTTGGGGTACGGAAGCAGGTAATAGAACTTCCAGGGCCGGCCCAGGTGCAGGAGCGGGAACATCGCCGCCTGCAGTACGGCGAAGACGGTCATGGCCTCGGCAAATCGGTTGATCGAGTTGCGCCAAGACTGGCGCAGCAGTAGCAGGATCGCCGAGATGAGTGTCCCCGCGTGCCCGATGCCGATCCACCACACGAAGTTCACGATCGCAAGCCCCCAGCCGACCGGAACGTTGACTCCCCACACGCCCAGGCCGCGATAGAACAGCCACGCCGCCCCGGCGGCCCCGAACAGCGTGGTGAGGCCGGCAAGGCACAGGCCGATCACTCAGCGCGCCCCAAATCTGGAGAGCGGGAGTGTGCCGATGCGCTCGTTGAACTCTCCGAGCGCGTAGCGCCCCTCCAGTACGGGCGCCTCCACGATGTCGTCGCGGGGATTGGTCACGCCTCGCCTCCCGGGCCGGACCCTTGCCGATGGCGGACATCCGCGAGATACGTCGTGCGCGGCCGGGTGCCGAGTTCTTCCAGGAGGGAATATGTCCGGGGATCGGCCTTGGCCCGCGAAACAGCCGTCGTCCGATCCGCGACGTCGCCGAACACAATGGCGTGCGCCGGGCAGGCCTGCTGACACGCCGGCACGACCGCGCCGTCGGGGATCAATGCATTGGCGGCCCGGGCGTCGAACTCGGCGGAGCGGATGCGCTGCACGCAGTACGTGCATTTTTCCATCACCCCCCGACCGCGCGACGTCACACGCGGATTGCGCATGCGCCGCATCTGATCGCGGTCGTCGGCGTAGTGGAAAAAGTTGAAGCGACGGACCTTGTACGGGCAGTTGTTCGAGCAATACCGCGTGCCGATGCACCGGGCGTAGTTCATCTCGTTGAGCCCGTCGTTCGAGTGCTGTGTCGCGCCGGTCGGGCAGACCAGTTCGCACGGCGCCGCCTCGCAGTGCACACACGCCAGCGGCTGCAGCAGGATGTCGGGAGCCTCGTCATCGCCGTCGAAGTAGCGGTCTACCCGCAACCAGTGCATCCGCCGCGCTCCAGGTCGTGCGTCAGCGGGGCGTGCCACTCGCAGACCTGGGCCGTCTCATCGACATGCAGGCCGAGATGGACGCTGAAGCGCGCGCGGCGGATGCCCGCGATCAAAGCGTCGCGCTCGATCGCGTCGTAGGCCGGGTTGACATCAACCAGGATGATCCAGTCGCCGGCGCCCGCGTCGATCGCCTGCCGCAACTCTGCGAGCGGATGCGCGAACTGCCTGAACGCTTCGACAGGCTCGATGTACGTGACCGAAGTGCCCACGGATCCGAGCGCCAGGTTCGCCGCCAGGCATAGCGAGTGCACCCATGGCGGCTGATGTTCACCCGCGACGACCACGGCGCCGGCGCCGGCCGACCGAAGCGCCGGTTCGACCCGCCCAAGCCACGCTTGCGCCTCGTCGCTGATCGCGGGTGTGATCGTGTCCGCACCCGCCAGTGATGCCATCGCCGCCGCCAGCGTTTGCATCTCGCCGGGCCGCAGCGCCAGCCTCCAGTCCGCTCGCGCACCGGTCGGCGTGGGCACCGCCTCCGCCACGAACAGGCCGGGGCCGGCGGAGGCGCGGTCCCGGGATTCGCGCCGCGCCTGCGCGAAGTCGTGCGCCAGACGCACGCCCGCTGGATCAGGCCCGAAGAGGTCGGCGTCCAACGAAACGATCGCCCGTGCCCGTGATAGATCGATCACTCGATCGGGACCGACACGACCGTCCAGATCCAGAGGATCATGCCGGTACCACGACGAACGCGGGAAGCGCTCCCTGGCTCGCGCGATGAGCCCGGCCGCGGTCGGGGAGGTGGTCGGCGGGAGCACGACGTGCAGCCCTTCGCCGCGCCGGTCCCGCAGTGACGCGATCTGCGAGTTCAACTCGCGCGCCAGCGCATCCCAGTCGGAGCTGACGCCGCGCCGCCTAACCACTGATGACCGGTGCGGATCATACAGCGCCAGCAACTCCGCCTGCATGATCGCGTTGGTGGCTCCGAGGCTGCCACGCGGCCCGGATCGGCGCGAGCATCCCGGCCCTGTCGTACAACTGCGCGTGGCACCCCATGCACGTCTCGGGGGTCGGGATGCCTGCGAAGTCGCTCTCCTCCACCCCCGTGTGGCAGTACACGCAACTGATCCCAAGCCGCCCCACGTGGTGCTCGTGACTGAACATCACCGGCTGCGGCGGGACGTACCCCTCGCTCGGTTCCACATTTGGATTTCCGAGCACGAACAACGACATCGTTCCTCCGACCAGCAGAAGTCCGGCGGCGACCACTATCGAGCGCACCACCAAATCAGCCCGGGGTGTGAATACGTTCGCCACGTGCTGTCCGGGACGAATGAGTGGATACCCCATTGAGTCCGTTCGCTCAGCGACACGCCGCGCGGCGTTCACGAGCCCGCGCTTCAAATTCGCGCGTATCGCCGTACGAATGAACCCGCCAAGACGGATTTCTGTCAGCCGCCGTCGATCCCGAACGGGGCAGTGCCGATGTGAATGCAGGACCAACATTAAGCCTGGATGAAACGACCGCAACGCGGCTTGCCGGCGGACATGCGATTTACTCGGGGACCGCCTGCGCAAACCGCATCGACGGTTGATGGAACAGTCCAAAGTCCATCCGAAACCAAAACCCGAGCATCCGGTATACAATGCACTGGGAGGCGGCATGCATCGCGAAAACTGCGGCGATCCAGCAGCAGGATCTCATGACCATCGGGCTCTGCTCCAGAGCCCGGTCGGTGGTGTCGGTGCGCCGGCCTTCGGGGGTACCGACCCGGCACGGGAACCCTCGCGTAGCCCGCCGACGGTCCCCAACCCGTCGCCTCCTCCGTCCGGGTCGGTCACGCAGATCCAGGTCGTCTCTCCCTCGCTCTTTGAACCCGGAGACGTGATCGGCCGCGCCGATGGCTCGCGGTCATTTCGGGTGCTGGAGGTGCTGGGGCGCGGGGGCCAGGGGTACACGTTCCGATGCCGCGATGAACAACTCGGCGTGAGCGTCGTGATCAAGGTGCCACGCACGGACGGTTCACCGGAGCAGCAGGCAAAGCAGCGAACTCGGCACCTGGAAGAAGCGCGGCTGCTCGCGCAGGTATCCGAGGCGACGGTCCGGGTTCCCAAGGTGTACGACTACTTCGAGGCTCCGCAGCGCGGCGGGCACGCGGTTGTCGTCATGCAGGACGTGCGCGGAGTCCCGCTGTCGGAGTTGATCTCCCAGCCGACGTTTTCGCTGGAGCATGCTCTGAATGTCTGCGAGCACGTGGCCGATGCACTCTCCGCCGCGCACGCGTTTTCCAGGGAAATGATCCATCGCGATGTCAAGCCGCAGAACATCCTCGTGGATGACGCCCGGGGCGGATGGCTGATCGACTTTGGCTACGCGCGCTTTGTCGAGCCCGGCTCGGAAGATGAAAAGACCCGCCCCACGGCCGCCGGTCGGCAGCCGATGACCGCCGGGTACGCCAGCCCGGAGCAGGAAATCGGCGCCGCTCTCGACGCGTCCACCGATGTGTTTTCGTTTGGGTGCGTGCTCTACGAGTGCATCACCCGCCGACGGGCTTTCCCGAATCATCGGACGGTGTTCGATGGAGACACTGCTCAAATTGACGAACTGGCATATCCCATCGGCGCTCCCGAGAGCGTGCGCCATCTGGTCAAGTCGTGTTTGCTGTTCCTGCGGACCAACCGTCCGGGCATGAGGGAGGTGCACCGGCAACTCAAGTGGGCGCTGCGTGACCTTTCCGCCAGCCGGCCCCAGTCGCCTCGTGAAAGCCGTACCCATAATCTGCCGCGGCCTGACGGGCTGTTCCGCGGGCGTGAAGAGCGCGTCAGTTTCCTCGTCAGCACACTCTCGGGCAGCGAGATTCCGCTGATGACGCTCTCGGGGTTCGGCGGGGTAGGAAAGTCGGCGCTGGCGGTTGAAGCCGCGCACCGGCTCCGCGGTCGGTTCCCGCACGGCGTCTGGCTGGTGGACCTGCGATCGGCCCGCACCGCTGAGGACATCGCCGGGGCTCTGTCGGAAGCCATGTCGCGCAGCGCCGCCGCACCAGGCCCGGACGGCCGATCAACCAGCGCGATCTGCCGGCAGATCGGCTCCAGCGCGCTGCTGTTGATCCTCGACGGCTGCGACGGCTGCATTGAAGCCTGCGCCAGCGTCATCGGTCCTCTCCTGGATCGCTGCGACGGGGTCCGCATCCTCGCCACATCTCAGGCGTACATGACCGGCCTCCCCGAGCACCCCGACGTGCGCCTCGGCCCCCTCGAGTTTCCACGCCCCGAGCAGTCATTCGCCAGCGCCGAGCAACTCCTTTCATTCGGTGCCGTCCAACTCTTCGTGCGCGTGGCTCAACTCCACTCGCAGATCCGGTTCGAACACGACCACGATCTCCGAACCATCGGCAGGATCACCGGGCTGCTCAACGGGCTGCCGCTGGCGATCCGGCATATCGCGTCCCTCGTCCGCTGCATGAACCTGGGCGAGATCGAGTCGTCCCTGCGCGATGCCGCCGAGCAGTTCGGCCCCTACGACCGCGTCGCCGAGATTCTCAAGCACACCGTCATGTCGGCGTACTCCCGGCTGTCAAGACCTGAGCAGGAACTGCTTCAGCGCCTGTGCATCTTCGAGGGGAGGTGGACGATCCCTGCCGCTCAGTTCGTCTGCCGCGATGAGTCGTCCAATGGGCCGTCCCCGGACAAAGCCGATGACACCCGCCTCTCCGAACAGCGCATCCAATCCCTCATGATCTCGCTGTCCGACAAATCCATGATCGAGTCGGGGGCCTCATTCGACGGCGGCGCGACCCGATTCACCATGCTCGGTCCCGTGCGACGCGAGGTGCAGCTCAGGTACTCGGCGGATGAACCTCTTCGCGATCGCCTTTCAGAGCGGCTGCTCGAATGGTGCATCCGCGCGGCGACGCGGGCCGAGGAAAAACTCGACGGGGCGGCTCAGGCCAGCCTGCTGGGAGAACTGAACGAGGACCGGGCCAACATCGCGGCCTCCCTGGCCTATGCACGCCGTCATCCAGCGCGCCACGAGCGAGGGCTGGCGCTCGCCTACGCCATGCGTCAATACTGGTTTGTTCGAGGTCAGGCCGCCGAAGGGCTGGCCTGGCTGGACGCTTTTCGGGCATCAAGCGATTCCGGGGCTGTGGACTGGCGCGCCAAACTCGCCAACGCCGCGGGCGTTCTCAGCGAGCGGATCGGGGACCTTCCACGGGCCCGCAAGGAGTATGAAGCCGCGCTCTCGATGCAGCGCGCCCAGGGCAACACGCGGGGGGTTGCGCTCGTGCTGAACAACCTCAGCACGATCGCCGGGATGCTCGGAGACTGGGAGACGTGCGACCGGTGCTACCGGGAAAGCCGGACGATCCGCGGTGAACTCGGTGACGCCTTCGGCGTCGCGTGCCTGGACCTCAACTACTCCCGGTACCTCATCGAGCGCGAGCACTTTGCGATGGCCTCGGCTCTGCTGACGCCTCTTCGGGGCCAGTTCCCACCAGGCACCGTCCGCCTCGCGATGTTGTACAACAACCTGGCCGAGTGCCTGGCCTGGGCACGCCGCTTCGACGAGGCCGACGATGCGTTCCAGGCCAGTTACCGCATCAAGCACGACCTCGTTGACCGAAGCGGTGAGGCTAAGACGCTCGCGCGACGAGCCAAGGCCTGCGCCGACGCCGCACGGCCCCAGACCGCCGCGCTGACACTGGGGCTGGCGCTCCGACGCGCGGCCGAGGCAGGCGAATCGACAGAACAGTTGCCCCAGTACGCCGTGCTCCGCGCCCGGCTGCGAGCGGAACTGGGCGAAGAGACATTCAACTCCCTGCTCAGGAAGGGCGGTACCAGTGATGACTGGCCGGAAAGTCCGCGAGCAAATAACAGCGCGAACCAGTGAATCACGGGACTCCAACTGAAGTCAAACTAGCGAGCGTACTCCCCTGTTCATATGGTTGTATTGCGCGCGAGCAGCGCTAATTTGGGTGGCCCTGTGGAACTGGGTGCCTTGACGCCGCATATCGTCTGTCGTCAAACCGCCGAGATAACCACTTGAGGGGTCCATGATGCGAAATGTAACTGCTCGACTGCTAAGTCGTTCGTGGCTGGCGACATTGTTGCTGTTGGCGTTCTTCCTGCCGATCGGATGCGCGTCTCAGGAAACACGAGACGGCATCCGGGCGGATTCGTGCCCCGAGTTCGGTGCCTTGAGCCCGAGCATTGTGTTCTCCGGGGATGCTGAGCAAGATCGACGCGTGAGCATGAAACTGGTGTTTTCAGACGCCGGCACCCAGGCCCGATGGGTGAGGTACGACTACATCGTCTCCGCACTGGATGGGTCGGACGTCCAGACGGACACGGTGTTGGCGAACACGCTGGCGCAGCCCCAGCCGTTGCAACTAACGTCGTATCCGCCCCTGCACGTCTCTGAGAAACAGGTGGCGGTCGTGAACGGCGGGTTGAACCAGACCTACATCGTCAAGGTGACGGCTCACGTCTACTCCGCGTCCAAGTCGTGCCGGGTGATTGACACGGAACGATTCATCGTGCTTCCTGGGGCGCAGCCGGCACCCCTCCAGGCGGCGGGAGATCATTCGGCTCAACACGCCGTGAAGTCCGATACCCCGGGCGCCAGTCCGATGCGCGAGTCCCCGCACGCGGACTCCTGTCCCGAGTTTCTCAAACTCTCTTCACCCCATCAAGCGAGAGACAACCACAAGGGCGGCGACGCGATCGCCGTCACATTCTTCAAGCCCGGAGAGGGATGCGCGACGGAAGTTGGGAGAACCAACAATATCCAAGTCACCTACAACATCGTTGAAGAAATCCCAGACTCGGGCGGCACCCTGTACGTCCCGAAGGCGCCCGCCGACGTCTTTGACGAGTGGTACACGACCGACTGTGACCAATCTGGATTCCAACTTCGAACCAAGGCCACAGGGAACAAACGCATCGTATTTATGACCGCGACGTGCTCGCCCGCGTGCACCATCCCCAATATGACCGTCAGAAAGACATTCAGCATCGTTCCCTGACGAGACCAGCGACGATGCCGCATGTTTGTCGGCACGCATGCCGCGGATGCGTACAAAGTGCGAATGATGAACGCAGCCGCCTGAGCCATACGACATTGGCCGGTTTGAATTCAGCCGATATGCTTACATAGTGACGGTCTCTCTACGACAAACTGCCGCCTTGCTGCTCGTGCTTGTGCAGGTCGCGTTCGCGTGCGCCCCTGTCCGAGGCACGATCTGCCTGCGGCAGGGCATCTGTACCGAACCCGAGCCCGTCGCGGTGGCCGCGGAAGAGACATGTTGCCCGGGGTGTGCCGAAGACAATCCCGTCCCAGTGAAACCGGCCGCGGAGGGCACCCCATGCACGCACGACTGCCACTGCTGCGTTGAGGTCACCCTGCCGGATGTCTTGGTTCAGTCGCACCGGGCGTCCGCGTGTGGATTCGACGAATCCGTCGCGGCGTGGTGCGTGATCGGGGCGGCCCCGTTTGCCGGCGATTGCCTGTTGACGCCGTCTGGACATGGATTGCCGCCGCCGGATCGCCCGTGCCGGGGCGTGGCGCTCGGTCTCCGATCAACCCGTTTGACCATCTAGCCTCCAACCGCTGCGTATTGCCACCTCGGCGTGTGCCGAGGGTGGTTGCACGCCGATCTGAAGATCGGCGCCCTCAGCCGCGGCTTGCGGGTTGCCTTCGGTGCCTCCGAATGCAGTCCGTATTGGAGCCAGCACGTGATATCTGGTCTTGATCGGCGCCGGGCGCGGCGCGTGATGTGCGTGGTGATGATGCTTGGCATTCCCCCCGGGTGCCAGACCTATTCCCCGCGCCCACTGAATCCCGCCTCGCTTCGAGCCGAGTTCCTGGCAAGGTCGGCATCGTCGGAAGCGGTGGCGCAGTTCGCGCAGCGTCTTCGAGCGACGAAGCAGTCGCCGCCCACCTTTGATCCGACTGATGGCCTGAGCGTGGAGGAGGGTGAGGTTGTCGCGATGCTCTACAACGCGGATCTTCGGCGTGCGCGGGCTCGCGCCGGCGTCACCGCGGCCTCGGCCGCCTACGCGGGGCTCTGGGAGGATCCCGTGCTCGGAACGGACCTCGTCCGAATTCTCGAGTCCACCGCTCACCCCTGGAAGGTGTTTGCCAACATCGGGCTCACCATCCCGCTCTCCGGCCGGCTGGAAAAGGAGAAGCGCCGCGCGGGCGCGGAGCATGACGCCGAGTTGCGGCGGGTCTTCCAGGCCGAATGGGAAACCCGGGTCGCCGTGCGTCGAGAGTGGGCGCAATGGACGGCCGCGGTCCGGCAGCGCGACGTGATCCGCGAGTTGATCGCGCAGCTCGACGGCGTCGTGTCGATCGTCGAGCGGATCGAACACGCGGGTGAACTTGCCAGGATCGAAGCAAGCCTCTTTCGGATCGAGCGATCACAGCGATCGGTTCAACTCACCCGGGCCGATGAACGGGTCGCGGAAGTGGAACTTCGGCTTCGCCGACTGATCGGCTTGGCGCCGTCCGCCGACGTGGCGTTCGTGCCCGCGCCGCTAGGAGCCTCGGACGTGCCGGATGATGCGAGCGCGGACGAGGCAGCCCAGGCCCGAAATCCCCGTCTCGCGCTGGCGCGGGCGCTGTACGAGGTCGCTGAGCGACGCCTTGAACTGGAGATCCGCAAGCAGTACCCCGATCTTCACATCGGTCCGGGGTACGGGCGCGAAGGCGGGAGCGATCAGATCATGCTCGGCCTGTCCGTCCCGGTGCCCATGCTCAGTGCCAATCGTCAAGGCATCGCGACCGCCGGCGCGGAACGCGAGTCGGCGGAGATCGAGTATGCGGCCGCCGCGGAATCGATTGCCGCCGACCTCTCGGCCGCGTGGGTGCGCCTGCACGCCGCACGCGCGCGCCGCCGGATCATCGAGGACTCGTTGAACCCGCTCGTTGAGCAGCAGTACACCGACGCGCGCCGCATCGCGGACTTGGGTGAAGTCAATACGCTGCTGCTGCTGGAGACGCTGACCCGCCAGCAGGACGCCAAACTCGACCTGATCAGCGCGGGCCTTGATGTCGAGCTCGCGGCGATCGAGATCGCCGGGCTCGTCGGCCCAGAGATGCTGCCGGACGCCGGGTCATCCACCGGCGCCCAGGAGTCGCAACCATGAGTTCCACCGAATCGGTTTCGCCTCAACAGAGCCTGGCTTCACTCTCCACGTTCCGCAGCGAACAGGAATCCGACATTCCGCGCCCGTCCCGGCGCTGGGGCACGCGGGTGCTCCTGCCGGGCGTGATACTGGTGTCGTTCGCGGCGGTGCTGCTGTACTCCGCGCGCGATCTGCTTCTCCCCGCGGTTGATGTTCGCGTCGTGCCCGTCATCCTGCGCTCCGCTTCATTCCCGGGAGATCTCAACGACGATCAAGCGACGGACGCCCCGGTTGAACGCGCCGCGGTGGTGCAGGCTCCCGGATGGATCGAGCCCCGTCCGTTCGCGATCGGTGTGCCCGCGCTCATCGACGGGGTCGTGACGGAAGTCCTCGTCCTGGAAGGCGAGCCGGTTGAACCCGGACAGGTCGTCGCGCGGCTGAACGACGAGGAACTGGTGCTTGAAGAACAGGCCGCCGCGGCAATGGTGCACGAGCGCGAAGCGGACATTGCTCGAACGCAGAAGGCCGTCGCCCGGGCACGAGCGCAGGTGCTCGTGGACACGGCCGCGGCCTCCGCTGCCCATGATGAAGTCAACCGTAAACGCGACCTCGTCGCGGGCGGTGGTGTCAGCCCGGGCGAGTTTCGGCGCCTGGAACTGCGCCGGGATGGGCTTGACGCGCAGGTCGCGGCGTCGGAGTCGGCCGTTGCCGAGGCTCAGTCGCAGGTGGCCCAGGCACAAGCCGCCCTGACGCTGGCGCAGGTGAGTCTGGGCCAGGCGCAACTGAAGCGCGGCCGCGCCGAAATCCGTTCGACCATCGGAGGAATCGTGCTCTCGCGGAATGTGCAGCCCGGCATGCGCCTCGCCATGAACCCCGGGGGCGGCACGGCGGAGGCTACGGCGGCCGGCGTGGTCACCCTGTACGACCCGAATCAACTCCAGGTCCGGGCCGATGTGCCACTCGCCGATGCCGCCAAGGTATCCGTCGGCACTCGCGCCGAGATCACCACCGAAGCCCTTCCGAACGCCACGTTTTCCGGGACCGTCCTGCGGATCGTCCACCAGGCTGACATTCAGCGCAACACGGTGCAGTTCAAAGTCTCCGTGGCGGATCCATCGCCAGACCTGAAGCCCGAGATGCTCACCCGCGTGCGGTTCATCGTGGGCGCACGCGGCCCGGCAGCGCACCCCGGCTCCGCCCAGCAGAACGGGTCACTTGACGCCCATCTGCCGGCATCCGTATTGATCAACCGCCTCGGCGATGCCGCGCAGGTCTGGCTCGCCGACGTGGTCAGCGGCGCACGCGCGACCGCGAGGCTCTGCGACGTGGAACTGGGGCCAGAGTCGAACGGCGAAGTGCAGATCGTCAGGGGTGTCAGGCCCGGAGACCGCGCGATCGCGAATCCGCCAGCCGGCCTCACGCCGGGATCGCGGATCCGCATCATCGGAGAAGCCCAGGATGACTCGGCACGTTGAAAGGAGATATCGATGGCCCTCATCGAATGCAGAAAAGTCACCAAGGTGTACAAGAAGGGTGAAGCGACGATCACGCCGCTGCATGAACTCGCTCTCGATGTCGAGGCGGGCGATTTCCTGGCCCTCATGGGTCCTTCGGGCAGCGGAAAGACCACCCTGCTCAACCTCATCGCCGGGATCGACCGACCCACCGGCGGCCGGCTCACCATCGGCGGCGTCGATATCGCCACGCTCTCTCACGCTCGGCTCGCCGATTGGCGCAGCGACCACGTCGGCTACATCTTCCAACTCTACAACCTCGTGCCCGTGCTCACTGCCTACGAAAACGTCGAACTTCCCCTGTTGCTTCACCCGATCGGCCGGCGTCAACGGCATGAACGCGTGCAGACCGCGCTGCGCCTGGTCGGGATCGCCGATCGGCACGACCATTTCCCACGCCAACTCTCGGGCGGACAGGAGCAGCGCGTCGCGATCGCCCGCGCCATCGTCACCGATCCCAGGATCATCGTGGCCGACGAACCGACCGGCGACCTCGACGCCGATTCCGCTCTTGCCATCATGAACCTCCTCACCCGTCTCAACACGGAACTTGGCAAGACGCTCATCATGGTGACGCACGACTCGAAGTGTGCTGCCTTTGCCCGGCGGGCCCTGCATCTGGAGAAGGGAAGGCTGATCGAACCGTCGGTGCCGGACGGTCAACCGCACGCCGAGTCGAACGGCGCCATACGAACTCCGGTAGGGGGGCGCCCATGATCGCTCCTCGGTTCATCCCCGTCGTGCTCAAGCAGGTGTGGCGGCATCGCACGCGCTCGCTGCTCACCATCGCCGGCGTCACCATCGCCATGTTCCTCTTCATCGCCGTGCAATCGCTCCAGCGCGGCGTGCACGAGGCCACCCGCGTCACCGCCGCCGATCAGACCCTCATCGTCTACCGCGAGAACCGCTTCTGCCCCGCGACCAGCCGCATCCCCGAGTTTTACGAAGGCCGCATCGCGAAGGTGCCCGGCGTCGCCGAGGTCATCCCGATGAAGGTCGTCGTGAGCAACTGCCGGGCCTCCCTCGATGTCATCACGTTCCGCGGCGTGCCTCCCGACGATATCCAGACGCTGGGCCGCACCTGGAGCGTCATCGACGGGAGCCTGGACCAGTGGCGAAGCCGGTCCGACTCCGCCGCCGTGGGCGAGTTTCTGGCGCGGCGACGCGGGTTCAAGATCGGCGACTCCTTCGACTCCTCCGGTGTCACCGTCTCCGTCGCGGCGATCGTGCGCTCCAGCGAGCCGCAGGATCAGAACGTCGCCTACGTCCATCTCCCGTTCCTTCAGCGTTCCGCTTCGACCGGCGGGGGGCTGGGTGTAGTCACGCAGTACGCCGTGAAGGTCACGGACCCCGCGCGGCTCACCGACATCGCCAAGGCGATCGATGCCGAGTTCCGTTCCGAATCGGAACCGACGACCACCCGCCCCGAAAAGGCGTTCGTCGCGCAGGCCGGGCAGGACATCGTCGAGATCGTCGGGTTTACCCGTATCCTCGGGTGGGGGTGCCTCGCGGCGGTGCTCGCCCTGGTCGCCAATGCCATCGTGCTCTCGGTGCAGGATCGGATCAAGGAGCACGCGGTGCTTCAGACCCTGGGGTTCCGCGGCGGGCTGATCGCCCGGCTCATCATCGCCGAGGGTGTGGTCATCGGCCTGCTCGGTGGCGTCCTCGGGACGGTTCTGGCCGTGGGGATCGTGCGGCTTGGCCGCTTTAGCATCTCGGCAGAAGGACTCAGCATCAACGTGACCGCCGACACGGTGGTCATTCTCACGGGTCTTGGTCTGGCCGCGGGAGTCGGTGTGCTGGCTGGTCTGGTCCCCGCGTGGCGCGCCAGCCGACGCGAGATCGCGCACTGCTTCAGGGCCGTCTGATAGAGAGGCACTCATGCGTCTGCTCCCCTTCGACTACGCCGTGCGAAATCTTGGACGCTCCGCCGCGCGACTGCTGCTCTGCGTGTTCGGTAGCACGCTGGTGGTCGTGCTTGTGATCGCGGCGGCGGGGTTTGTTCGCGGGATGGGCGCGTCGCTTGAGGTCACGGGATCGCCCGACAACGTCATTCTCCTGGGGGCGGGCAGCGAGGAGAGCGTTGAACGCAGCGAAGTGGACGCCTCGACCCCCAGCCTTCTGGAAGCAAGCATCGGCGGGATCCGCGCGCGATCCGGCGCCGCCTACCTCTCCCCCGAGGTGCACGTCATGCTCCCCGTGCAGTTGCAGCCCGACGCCGCGCGCAAGCGACAGGTCCTTGTCCGCGGAGTCACCCCCAGCGCGCTGCTGGTGCACGAGCGCGTCCGGCTCATCGAGGGTCGATTCCCGGACTCCGGCGCCGACGAGGTCATGCTCGGGAGAATGGTCTCCACGACGCTGGGCGTCTCCGACGCCGACATCCAGGTCGGCAAGCCGCTGTATCTGGACGGGCGGCCATGGACGATCGTGGGCAGGTTCGCGTCGCCGGGCACCGTGCTGGAGGGCGAAATCTGGGCGCCGATGAACGACATCAAGATCGCGACCAAGCGAGAGACCATCTCGTGCGTTGTCGCCGCCATCGATCCATCCACCGCGGAGTTCGCCGACGTGGACGTGTTCACCAAGATGCGCCCGGACCTCGAACTCGTCGCGATGCCCGAATCGGAGTACTACCGCAAACTCGCCGGCTTCTTCGGCCCGATCAAGGTTGTCGCCTGGGTCACCGCCGGACTCATCGGCCTGGGAGGCCTCTTCGGCGGGCTCAACACCATGTACGCGGCCTTCGCCTCACGCGTGCGCGAGATCGGAACGCTTCAATCCCATGGCTTCCGCCGCGGCGCCATCCTCGTAAGCCTCGTCCAGGAGTCCTTGCTGGCGACCGCCGCCGGATCCCTGCTGGCCTGCATCCTCGGCACGCTCGTGCTGGATGGTCTTGCGGTCCGCTTTTCCATGGGCGCCTTCGGCTTGATCGTCGATCCAGCGGTGCTCGGCATCGGCCTCCTCGCCGGCCTTGTCCTGGGCCTGCTGGGCGCGCTCCCGCCCGCCATCACGTGCCTCCGGCTCTCCATCCCTGTCGCCCTCAAGTCGATATGACCGTGTTCTCAACAACCCAGGCTCCGCGCCTGGTCCAGCATCCCTCAAAGGAGTGTTTCAATGAAGTGCTCAAATCTTCTCGCGGCCATCGTGGTGATGACTCTCGCCACCGGCGTCGGTTCCGTCGTGCACGCCCGCACCCGACCCAACCACCAACCGGCGAAGCAGTCGCTCCCGCCGGGTGTCGCACTGGACAAGATCCCCGCGCAGGCGCTCGAACTCGGCGAACTCGCCAAGACCGCCAAGGTCGGGCAGCACGTCACCTTCCGCGGGCGCATCCCCTTGGCCAAGGACGCGATCGATCCGCGGCAGGCGTCCTTCGTGCTGGTCGACGACGCCGCGGCCGCCGAGTGCTGCCCAAAAGACGGCTCGCTCCTCGATACCTGCAACGCCCCTGCACACAGCAAGGCCTCCGTCCAACTCGTTGACAAGGATGCAAAGCCCCTGACCTCTGGTCTTGATGGCAAGGGAGCACTGCACCCCGGCGTCGAAGTCTTCGTCGTCGGCGAAGTCACCGCTACCGGCGACGACGCGCCGATGCAGGTGCGCGCCACCGCGATCCATGTCCCCCAGGGCAGCCTCCCGATCGGCTTCTTTGCCGCCGACATGCCGACGGACGTCAAGGATGTCTCCGATGCAAGGACCTCCGGCCTGAAGAAGGGTGATTCGGTGGCGCTGCGCGGTCTCGTCGGCGGCAGCAAGACGCCGTTCGTGGACGGCCGCGCCGTGTTCACGCTCATGGGCAAGGGGCTCAAACCGTGCAACGCCAACCCCGATGATCACTGCAAGACGCCGTGGGACTATTGCTGCGAAACCAAGGCCGACATCGCCGCGAACTCCGCCACGGTCCGCGTCTCCGACAAGAAGGGCAACCCGCTCCGCACCGACTTCAAAGGCCGCCTGGGCATCAGTGAACTCTCGGAACTGATCGTCATCGGTAAGGTCGTCTTCGCCGACAAGGGCTCGCTCGTCGTTGAAGCCGAGAAGATCTTGCCAATGAAGAAATAGCCCGGAGCGGCTTCCGGCTCCGTGCTCAACATTAACTTCGTTTCACCTGCGGCCTCATATTGAGAAGCAGTCTATTCTCGATCTATCAGGCATTCGCAGGATGATGGACGAAACTCTCCCATTCCATGGTTGCCGAGTCCTCGTGATCGAGGACTCGCACCTCATCGTGCTCGGCGTGACACACCTGCTTGAGCGCCTCCGCTGTGTCGTCGTGGATCCCGCCTGTTCAGTCAACGCCGCCCTCCAGCGGCTCGACGATTGCCGCTTCGACGTCGTCCTGCTGGACGTCGATCTCCGCGGCGAGAGTTCGCAGCCCGTCGCGCACGAACTCGCGGCTCGCGGGGTCCCGTACTCGATCATGACGGGGTACTCCAGGTCGCGCATCCCCGAATCATGGCCCCCCGCGCCGATCCTCGAAAAGCCGTTCGGCGAAGAAGAACTGCAGCGAGTTCTCCTGGAACTCCTGGCCGGCTGCCCGCGAAGGTGATGTCACACGCGCGCGGCGCGGCCGCGTGTCATCCGCACGATTGCGCCGAGGCTTCCCGCACGGGCCAACAATGTTGCGACGCTGAGGGTGCATCTCGGAAGGGTCCGAATTGGAATCCGATCAACACGAGCGCGGCGAAGCGCCGGCCACGGCGCGGTGGCGTGCCCCCGTGCAGCCCGAAGCCATCACGCGCGTCGGACAACGCACGTTCCTCTCGCTCCTGGCGTCGTATCCAATCGTCGGCGGGACCGTCACCCTCTTGGGATGGGCACTGGGCATCCGCGAACTGACCGCCTGGGACGCCACCGGCTATTCCATGCAGCCCAATGGAGCGATCGCGTCCCTCCTGGCCGGCTGTGCGCTGCTGGCCGTGGTGTCGCGCCAGCACCTGGCCGCCACGGCGCTGGGGGCCGCCACCGCGCTCATCGGTGGCGCGACCATCGCCCAGCACCTCCTCGGGGTCTCCTTCGGGATCGACGAGGTCTTTCTCCGCCCCGCCTGGGGAACCGATGGCACCACCGCGCCCGGCCGAATGGGGCCGCCCGCATCCATGTCCTTCACGTTCATCGGCATTGGCCTGCTGCTGTCGCAAAGGGCGACAGACGCCGCCTCGCGGCTTGTCTCCGCCGCCGGGCTGTTCACCGTCGCCGTGGCCCTGTTGTCGCTGATCGGCCGAATCTTCCAGGCCGATTACCTCTACTCGCTCCCCCGCGCCACCGCCATCGCGCCTCAAACCTCATCGATGATCCTGGCGCTGGGCTTCGGGCTCATCGGACTCGCCCCCAACGTCGAGCCCATGCGCACGCTGCGCCGCGGCGCAACCGCCGCCGCTGTCGTCCGCCGATTGCTTCCGTTCATGATTCTTCTCCCGATCCTGCTGGGCGCGATCCAGACCAGAGGCGAGCATCTGCTCTGGTTTGATTCCGCGTTCGGCGCCGCTGTCCGCACCCTCGCCGAGATCGTCCTGCTGTGCCTGCTCACGTGGTGGGCCGCCCGGCTCATCGGTCGATACGAGGCGGCCCAGCAATCCGTCGAGGAAGACCTGGGAAAGAAAAACTCCCTGCTCGCCGCGATCGTCGAATCGTCCGACGACGCCATCATCGGGTTGTCCCTTGAGGGGAAAATCACCACCTGGAACCGCGGCGCCGGCAAACTGTTCGGCTACGACGCGCACGAAATCATCGGCCTATCCATTAACATCCTCATCCCGCCGGAGCGTCAGGGCGAGGACGATACGGTCCTGTCCAAAATCCGCCGCGGCGAGCGCGTCGACCACTTCGAGACCGAGCGCATCGCCAAGGACGGCAAGCGCCTGGCGATCTGGCTCACCGTCTCCCCGATCCGGGACGTCACAGGAAAGGTCGTCGGCGCTTCCAAGGTCTCGCGCGACATCACCTTCCGGAAGAACGCCGAGCGAGAGATCCGCGAGAGCGCCGAGCGCCTGCGCCTTGCCACCGAAGCCACCGGCGTCGGCATCTGGGAATGGAATCTCGCCACCGGCACCATGCGGTGGGACCCGCAGATGTTCCGCATCTACGGAATCCAGCCCACGCCGAATGGACACGTTGACATTGATGTGTGGCGCGGGGCCGTGGTTCCGGAAGACCTCGAGGCGCTCGACGAGTCGCTGCGCGAGACAATCAACTCCTGCCGCCGCCATACCCGCACGTTCCGCATTGTCCGCGCTTCGGACTCTCAGCAGCGGGTCATCGCCGCCGTCGAGACAGTGCGCACCGACAGCCGAGGCGTCGCCCGATGGGTGCTGGGCACAAACCAGGACGTCACCCAGGCGCTGGCGTGGTCCGGGGAGCGTCCCACCAACGCCGCCGCGTTCGAGGCCCAGCGGAGCGAGCGAATCCACGATATGGCCAGGCTTGCCCGCGCCATCAGACACGAACTCGTCAACGTGCTACTCCCGCTCAAGTGGCAGGCGGACATGCTCGCCGCCAAGGATCTTTCGCCGGACGCCCGTACCGAGTTCGACGACATGCTGCAGCGAGCCCGGCACCTCGAGACCTTTGCCGACGCCCTGCACGATCTCGCCGGCGACCCCCAGGCTCCCGTGCCTGACCGGTACGCCGAGTTGGCCGAGTTCTGGCAACACGTGATACGCGACACCCCCGCGGAAGCCTCCCCGCCAGGCTCACTCCCCGGATCAGCGCCGCGCGATCCGGAGAATAACCCCATCTGACCCCGCGACTCATGGTCGATGCTGTTCAGTGACGAGCACGCCCGGCTTCGCGCGCGCTCGCCTTGCCGGGAGACGCGCTCTGCCGCACCACCGTGTCGATCAGGTCGGCGAGATTCACGCTGCCCGCGATCACACCGACCACTCGCGCCGTGTCATACGCGACCGACGCGACCCGGATGACGTTGCGCGTGCCGATGACCAGGGCCGCCGCCGCGGCCGCCGCCGCGAGGAACGCCGCGTCGTCCAGAGATTCCTTGGGCTCATGCCGCGAAGGCTGGGGGTGTCCGTTCATGTGTTGATGCCTTGAAGACGCGGACCCCGGTGTCGGAGTCGCCGACGCCGAGGGATCCGGTGGTTTGGCGGTACCCCGGGCTTCGACCGTAACGGGAAACTCCTCCGGCGCGTCGGCATGCTCTATCGACGGCGCCGATGCCGAATCGTCCGCCGAGGTCAGGCTGCTCCGCGACCGCAGCCAGAGCGCCAGGCCCGCCGCCACCACGAGCGTCGCACCCGAAACGATCGCCAGCGCCCCGGGAGTCCCGATCGGTTCAGAGAGCGCGACCACCGATGCGGCCAGCAGCCCCATCACCGCCGCCAGCGCCACCAGCGCGCACACCACCCACCCCAGAACAAGCACGCACTCTCGCTCGACGTTCGAAACGAGAGTGCGTGCTTCAGTAGACACACGATCCACCGCGCGATCAATGGATTCGGTCAGTGCTCGGAACACGGGCTACCTCCATCTGCGTCGGCTGTCTGTTCCCCCCGGAGGGCCCGCCGGCGCCGCGAGCCGGCCTCAGCGCCTGAACGCGCCGAGCAACCGCGCCGCCAGCGCCCCAACGGCGACCCCGATCATCACGCTCGTCATCGGACGTTCTTCGATGAACGTCGTGACGCGTTCCCGGGCCACCTTCGCCCGCTCCGACACTTCGTTGGCCGCCTCGGTGATCGTCTCCATCGCCGCGTGGGCCTTCTCACTCCCCGTTTCCAGCGCCGAAGTGAGCGTTCCGCCCGAGGCGTGCTGCCTCGTCCGATTGCGACTGTTCTTACCGGCATGACCATTGCGAGAGTTCATCAGTGACCTCCTTTGTGCTTGGGGTTCAGGCGCGGCCTTCGCACGCCGCTCCATGTAGTACGCGCGGCGTCCACGCACCCCCGTGAATCGTCGATTAATGTCGATTCACTCCCGCACTGCCCTCCCCGGTGTTCCAAGAAGAAAACCGCCCCGGCATGGCTGCCGGAGCGGCCTACGCGGCGACGGGAGAAGGAGGGGGGAGCCCTTCTTCCCGCTTCCGCGTGACGTGCCAAGGCACATAGGCACGTGCAGCGAGCAGTGGTATAGCCGACTCAGCGCTTGTCGCCCGGCCGCCCCTTGTTCGACGCGGCATCCGATCGATCCCGCCGCGTCGAGGGGTCCTGCGACGACGCCTTGTTCCCCGACGATCCATCCGTCTGCCCACCCTCGGGGGCATCTACGTCGGAGTTGCTTTGCCGACCCGGTTGGCTGCCCTCGAACTCGGAGTCGGGCGCGACTTCCGATCTCGTGTGTGTGTGCGATCCGGGGTCGGTCGGGTTCTTCTTGACGGCGTCCGGGTTCGTCTTGTTCTCAGCCTGGTCGCCGCATCCGCACGACCCGTCGTCCTTTGACTTCGGCTTCGAGTCCTTATCCGGGCGGTGCTGGGTCGAATCCGGCTGCGTCCGCACCGGGGTCTGTCGGGAACTTGAGTTTGCCATGTGTAATCTCCAATGAGTGAGCGCACAAGTGCGCGGTGATTCGATGACCTCATGTATCATCCAGCGCCTCTCCCGGCCGGTGGCTGAGGAGACCGTGAATCACCCTTCATGTTTGGGCTTCGGGCTCTCGCCCCTTGGACGCACACACACCCCGGTGGCGCGAACGACGCGACACACCGGGGTGGGTGGCAGGCGGCTCGGCAAGGCGCCCCGGGCCTGGGCCGCGGGCGCGGGAGTGCGTGGGTGGGGGGGGAGGGGGGGTTATCGTCGGGTTTTCTCGATCAGGTGTCGATGCCGTCGCAACTTCGAGTGTGCCACCGCTCGCAGGCGCACAATGTCTTGGATGGAGCACCCCATCACCCCCGCCGTTCCCTTGGCGTCCAGTCGCTGCGGGGCGCTGAACCCGTAGAGCAACTCCATTGCCTGCCGCTCCCGCGGCGAGAGGATCGACTGCAGCGTCCGCACGGACTGCCGCATCGCCTGCTGCTCTTCGTCGTCCAGTCGCGCCGATGGGTCCGTGAACTCCTGCTGCCTCGACTCAGCCTCGGCCTGCAGCGCGAAGTCCCGCGCCACGCTCGACGTGTTGTCGTGCAGCCGCCGAGCCTTGGCCACCTCCTCCACCGTCCACCCCAGGTACTCGGCCACCTGCTGATCGTCGGGAGTCACCCCGCTGGCGGTAATCAGCGACGACACCGCCTGGCTCCACTGCGTCACCTGCCGTCGCGCCGAGTGTTTCAGCCGCCCCCGCGTGGATTGCTGCGCAAACAGCGCGGTCATCGAGTGCCGCACGTAGTGAAAGGCGAACGTGCTGAAGCGGCAACCGCAGGTGTGGTCGAACCGCTCGGCCGCCCGCACCAGCCCCACGTTGCCTTCCGAGGTCAGATCCTCCAGCGATACGCCCCGGTGTTCGAGCGTCCGGGCGATCGACCGCACGAGCCGGATGTTCGCCTCGATCAGATGATTCCGGGCTTGAATGTCGCCGTGTTCGCGCCAAGCGCGCGCGAACTCGATCTCCTGCGCCGGCGTGATCCGGTCAATCCCCGCGATCGAATCAAAGAACGGATCGGCCGACATGGATGATTTGCCCGAACTGTGAGACCGCTTCTGACTCCCAGAAGGCCTATTGGCCGAACGAGACTTACTGGCGGTGACGAGCGTCATGCCCTGTTCTCCTTGCTAGATTGATGTTGGATGCGAAGTGGGCTCCGCACGAGACGTGCCGAGCGGCCGCTCGACAGTGATATCTTCGCCGGGTACCCTGGCGGCTCGATGAATGAGCCGTGAATTCGGTCTCATAACGACATATCGGGATCGCGGGGCGAACATTGCGGCCGGGAGATCAGCCGCCGGCTGCGTCAGTGCCTCCTCGTGCCATGCTCGTCGTCATCCTCAGAAGCCATGCGCTGCTGGGTGCCATGCAGAATGCTCAACCACCACCGCACGGCGAGGATCAGGAGCGTCAACGTCCCGATCAGAAATAGAGCATCGATCCAGACGCTCTGTTGCCAGAAACCGAAACGGTACACCGCGAGGCCGACAACCACTGGAAGAAGGGAGAAAAACACGGCACGGGCTTTCAAGCAGCGGGCTCCCGCGAAGGGGTCAAGAATACATCGAATAAATAGTTACATCGGCGGTGTGACCGAAGCATGAACGGCGCATGAAAATATTTTCGTCTTCGCCGGCCCGGCTATCGAGTCCGCGAGCAGGTCGGAACATTAAACACTGATTAAACATTCTTCATTATGCAAATCGCCCGAGTCAGGTTAGCATTGGAAACCGACGCCGGACCTCTCCATCCTGTATTGGGACCTTTCATGGCCTCGCCTGTTGAATACCTGCGCAAGCTGCTCGATACCTCCGATTTTCCGGCCCGCTGGACGTGCGGTAACTGGGGGGCGCTGGAGGGGTGGACGCACATCGTCAGTGATTTCGTGATTTTCCTGGCGTACGTGGCTATTCCGGTCGCGTTGTTCGTGTTTGTGCGCCGCCGGAAGGACATCGCGTTTCCCAGGATCATCTGGCTGTTCATCGCGTTTATTCTCGCGTGTGGGATCGGGCACGGCGTGGAAACTCTGATGTTCTGGTGGCCGGCGTACCGGCTCACCGGGTTGATCAAAGTGATCACCGCGATCGTGTCCGTCGCGACGGTGGTCGCGCTGATCCGGGTCCTGCCCCTGGCCCTTTCGATCCCCTCGCTGACCAGGGAGCACGTGCAACTTCAAGGGACCTTGAAGCAGAGCATGCTGGACAACCAGACGCTCGCGTCGAATCGAGCCGACCTGGAGCGCCGCACGTCGGAACTCACCATCCGCGAGCGGCGAATCCGCGCCGCGGTGGGATCCGCGCGCGCGTTCTCGGTAATGTGGAATTTCGACACCGGGGAAATTGTGTGGGAGTCAGGGTACCGGGAACTGCTGCGAGACTGCGGGCTCCAGGTGGGCGACCACGGCTTCAACTGGGCGAACGTCCTGAGCGCCCAGGATCTGACAAGACTCCGGGACGCCGCCCGGGCCGCCTGGGAGACGCGGGCCCCCCTTCGCGTGCGCCTGCCGCTGAAGGGATACGACACGGCGTGGGAACTTCGGATCGCCGCCAAGCCCGATCACCCGGCGATATCCGTCAATCAGCGCACCGTCACCGGGCTAGTTCAACTCATGCCGATTCAATCGGCGGAGCGCGGCGACCCGTCGAGGGAACCTGAGCCGGCGGATGGCGGGGAGGGGTGAGCGTTCGGGGGACTCGTGATCGCCCCATCTTCCCCCGAATGTCCCATGCCGGCGCTGACGGCATCGGAGGGGCGGTGCGCCAGGGGAATGCGCGCGACGAACTCGGCGCCGGCGGTCGGGAGATTGCTGACCGTGATGTTGCCGCCGTGGAGTTCCGCGACCGCTTGCGCGATGGTCAAGCCCAGTCCATGGCCGCGGCCGCGACGCTGCTCTTCGGGCGCCTGCACAAATCGGTTGAAGATCTTCGAGAGCAGGTCGCCGGGCAGTCCCGGTCCGTCATCCTGAACGGCCGCGACGAACATCCCATCCTCGATCCGGGCAATCACTCGGACCACTCCGTTCGGGGGCGAAAAGCGGATGGCGTTGCGCGCGAGGTTGTCAACCATGGTTCGCAGAAGGTCGGGGTCACCCGCGATGGCCGCATCGAGGTGCTCCTCGTCTTCGATCAGGCTCGGACGGAGCGAGACCGTGTGCTGCCTGGCCATCGGGGTGCAGTTGGCGATGCTGTCCAGGAGCAGTTCATTGACGGGGACCTGCTGGATCTTGACGATGCCCTTGCCGTCCTGCACCCGGGTGAGCATCAGGAAACTCTCGACGAGCCGGCCGAGGCGCCGCATTTCTTCCTCGGCGGTCCGCACAAACTCGGCGGCGGGCCTGGACAGTGAACGCTTGTCGATCGTCTGCGCTTCGACGAGCAGGGTAGCGATGGGCGTCTTGAGTTCGTGCGACACATTGGAGAGGAACCGTTCCTGCGTCTCGAACGCCTGTCGAAGGCGCTGGCGGGCCGAATCCAGCGCCTCGGTCAACTGCTTCACCTCCGCGGAGACGCCCTTGGCGTCGATGTGCTCACCCAGCGATTCCGGCGCGAGCCGGCTGGCGAACTCCTTGGCGTGCTTGAGGGGCGCGACGGCGATGCCGGCGATGTACCACCCGCAGAGCGCGGCGGCGATCACGCCGAAACTGCCCGAGATGATGAAGATCTTCGTCGCCAGCGCTGCCTGGGTGCGGACGTACAGGTCCGACGTCGCGACGACCAGGGCGTAGCGATTGCCGGCGGGGTCCCGGATTGGCACGGCCACGTACCGGACCGAAGCGCCGCGGCCGGTATCGAACGCAAGATCCTGCGGGGTCACTCGCCCCTGTCTGGGCAGGCCGCGGCTGATGACCTGCTTGGCGTCGCCGAAGACCTCGTCCGGCCACTGGATGTTGCTGTTGGTGACGCCGTGCCCGTCGCGATCGACGACCATGACCCTGACGGAAGAGATCTGCACGTATCGCGTCTCTCGCTGGGCGACATCGCGGAGTTGCTCGAGCGTGAGGCCGGGGAGGTGCTTCTCGACCTGGGTGGCGATGCTCGCGGCGCGGGTGCGGAGCAGGTCATCGAAGAACTCGGACATCTGGGAGCGCTGGTACAGCCAGGCGACACCGGCCGTCGTGGACGTAATGGCGACAAACAGCGCCAGCACCCACATCGTCAATCGGAGTCGCAGAGACATGCACACCCTCTGGGATCTACCGCCGGACGGAGCGCGATTATTCCATCACGCCGAAGCGATACCCGGCTCCCTTGAGGGTATGGATGAGTTGGCGCTCGAATCCGCGGTCCACCTTCTTGCGAAGACCCGAGACGTAGACATCGATGACGTTCGATCCCGAGTCGAAGTTCATGTCCCAGACCTTCTCGGCGATCTGCGATCGGCTTAGCACGCGGTTCGGATTGCGCATGAAATACTCGAGCAGCGCGAACTCCTTGTTGGAAAGATCGACGAACTTCCCCTCTCGCTCCGCGCGCCGGGTATACAGATCCAGCGTGAGCCCATCGCATTCCAGGTGTCGGCCCTCGCTGGCTTCACCGCGTCGCAGGAGCGACCGCAGGCGCGCCAGGAGTTCCTCGAACTCGAACGGCTTGGTGAGGTAGTCGTCGGCGCCCGCGTCAAGGCCGGCGATCTTGTCACCGGTGCTGGAGAGCGCCGTCAGCATCAGGATGGGCGTCTTGATGCATCGGCGGCGCAAGTTTCGGCACACCTCGACGCCGTCACGATCCGGGAGCATGAGATCCAGGACGATGACGTCGTACTGCCCGCCGGCGGCGAGGTCTTCGCCTTCAAAGCCCATTCCGGACACATCAACGGCATACCCGTTTTCCCGCAAGCCCCGCTGGATCGCCGAGGCCATCTTCGGGTTGTCTTCCACAACAAGTGCTCGCATGGATGCTCCATGGATCGAACCGGGAACTGAAAGGGTACGCGGGATCCTGATGAAGAACATTTCACTCCGGGCTCGCATTTCTCCAACGTACAGGGTGTATCTCATGTCAACCGGAAGGGGGGCAAGCCCGCACACCACAAGGAGAACCCGATATGAATATGAAAACGTCTCGATTGGTTGCCCTGGCGTGCATCGCGGGGCTCGCGTGTTCGGTGGCGCCGGCGCTGGCGCAGAAGCAACCTATTGATCCGAAGATGCCGTCCCGGGACGCCGCCGCCGAGCATCGTCGCGCCCTGAGTTACTTTACCACGCTCAAGGGCTCGAACCTGATGAACGAACAGGACGAATCCGTCGCCGAGGTGCGCGACGTGATTTTCGACCGGCACTCCGGCGACATCGCGGCGTACGTGGTGTCGAGTTCGTGGTTCGGGTGGGGCGGCACGGCGCGAATCCTGTTCCCGGACGAAGTCAAATACTCCACGGGAGACGACGGGAAAGTCACGCTGCGCGCCAACATCGCCGACAAGGATGCGCTGAAGGGCCGGATGACGTTCGACGAGAAGGTCTTCGACTCCGACAAGGACAACAACCCGCACACGGAGTGGTGGAACCGGTTCACGTCCGAGTCGGGGAAGATGGTCGGCAACACGGCGCCGTCGTACGAAGCCGAGAAGATCACGAGCACGACGCCCACGGAGGTGAAGGGGACGGTGACGAGCGTTGACCGCGAGCGCGGGAAGGGGCAGGTGTACAGTTCGGTGATCGAGGTGCGCGATCGAGACGGATCGACGCGGAAGATCATCATCGCGCCGGCGTGGTATTTGTCGGACCACGACGCGATGCCGATGCGCGGACAGACCGTCACCGTGAAGGCGGTTCCGATCGAGGAGCGCCACGGCGCGAAGTGGGCGGCCTGCCGGCTTGACATCGACGGGGGCAAGTCGGTCGAACTGCGCAAGGGCGACAACTGGTCCCCGGCGTGGTACAACGGGGAGATCAGCGAGGAGAGCATGGCCGTTCAGCGCCGGCTGGTGCTCGGCTCGAAGGTGATCGGCAAGGAAGTGAAATGCCGGGAAGAACTCTCCGGGGAAGTGGAGAACCTGGTGCTCGATCACGCGGGCGACCGCGTGGTGGCATATGTCATCGATCCGAACGAGGCGTTTCTAGGCATCGGCGACACGACCCGGTTGATCCCGGTCAGTGTCGCCAGCCCGCGCATCAACGGAGCGGTGTACGTGGACGCGACCAAGGACATGATCCTCAAGGCTCCCGCGGCGCCGACCAACCTGTCGGATCTCAACAACCGTTGGGAGTTGGACCAGGTGTTCGAGCAGCGTCCGATCCGGTCCCGTCGTTGAGTGAAGTGGGGCGCGGGGCGTTGTAGAACAGAGACACTCACTCCCGCCGCGTGCGATATGCCGAATAGGCTGCGCACGCGGCGGTTTGCTTTCGGGAACTGGAACGAGGGATCCCCGGATGAGGCTCAATTCATCTCCCTTTCATGGGTGTGTCGGGATCGAGGCGGATGCTCCAAGAGTCAAGCGGGGGACACGAGCACCGGCAACGTGCGCCGACCCTCGTCGTCCCGGGACTTGAGAAAAGGGGTTGTGAAATGTCGATCACGCTTTTCAATCAGATCAGGCGGAAGTGGATCCAGCGAGTCGTCGGCACGGCGTGCCTGGGAGTCCTCAGCGTGGTAGTCCTTACGTCGCTGCCGGGATGCAACACGACGGAGGGAGTCGGCAAGGACATCAAATCCGCGGGCGCTGGCCTTGAGGATGCGGCCAGGGATGCCAAGGACTGATCGAGCAAACCGACTCGCGGGTCGTCGCGCGGATCGCGAGACCGTGGAGTCACGAACTGGGTCTCAATGGAGAAAGGAATCCAATCATGTTGTACTGGGCTGGCGCATTTCTTGTCATCGCACTGATCGCCGCGATCTTCGGATTCGGCGGCGTAGCGGGAACGGCGGTCGGGATCGCCAAGATCCTGTTCCTCATCTTCCTTGTCCTCTTCCTCATCTCGGTCGTGCTGGGGCTCGTGCGGCGATCGGCTACGTGAGCCCCGGGAGGCCGTTCGAATCTCTCTCTCGCTGAAAACGCCTGCGGACTTGAGACCGCAGGCGTTTTCGCGCCCCTGCACCCCGTGCCGGAGCCGTGCGGGGGGGGTGGTAAGAAAGAACTCACGGGGCCTTCATCGGCGTCGTCGGTCGGGGGCGTCACAGTGTGTGTGAGAGGCACGCGTCGTGCGACTCATCAAGGAGAACCACATGACGAACAAACCACCGGATCCGGCCAAGCCCAATGTCGGCGTGAACATGAATCGCGATCCAGTGACCGGAGCCCCGGGCTCGCACCCGGCGGGCGCCGGCGTTGGCGCGGCTGTGGGCGCCACCGTGGGGGGCGCGGTGGGAGCAGTGGGGGGGCCCCTGGGGATCGCCGCGGGGGCTGCAATAGGCGGCGTCGCGGGCGGGCTCGTCGGCAAGGGCGCCGCCGAGGCCATCAATCCGACCGGCGAAGTGGAATACTGGCGCGCCGAGTTTACCAACCGCCCGTACAGCAGCGGGAGAACCTTCGACGACTTCGCGCCGGCGTATTACTACGCCGCCGAGTCGTATCAGCGGTACCCCGGGCGCACCTTTGAGGAGGCCGAGACCGATCTGGCTCGCGATTGGCCGAACCGGCGTGCGAACTCGCGGCTGGAATGGAACGATGCGAGAGCGGCGAGCAAGGACGCCTGGGAGCGGATTGCCAAGTCGTCGCGTGACCGGGTGAGCGACGCGGAACATCAGGCCGCGCACGAGGTCAACGACCTGATCTCGCTGCTCTATGACGGAAAAATGGGGTTCGAGCAGGCCGCGGAAAAGGTCGAGAACTCCACGATCAAGTCCGGGCTCCGCGAGTTTGCGAGGCAGCGAGACGCGTTCATCTCCGAACTCAAGCCGCTGGTGGCGTACCGCGGAGAAGAGCCGGACCACTCCGGCTCGGGTATGGGCGCGGTCCACCGGGGTTGGATCGGCTTGAAGAGCGCGCTGGGCGGCGGGGACCACGCCATTCTGGCCGAGTGCGAGCGCGGGGAAGACTCGGCCGTTGAGAAGTACCGATCGTTGCTGGATTCCACGTCGCTGACACCCGCCTTTCAGGGCGTCATCCGCCGGCAGTACTCGACCGTGCAGCAGACGCACGATCGCGTGAAGCAGTGGCGCGACAGCCTGGCTTGATACTCGTCGGGCCTTTCACGGCACCCCGTGCGGCGCTTGATGCAGAGCGCGGCAGCCGGGACAAGCGAGCACTCACGTGCTCGCTTCTTTGTCGTGTCCGATGCGGGTCACACCGCTGTATCGCCCTGCGGCGCCAGGCGTGAAGCGCCGCCTCGGGCGCGACGAGCACCCTGAACATCGTGTACACTCATGGCAGGAGGCTCTTGCCCATGGAACTGTCATCGATTCTCCCCGCGGGACCGCGCCGCGGCGCTGCGGGCTTACTTGCCGTCATCCTGTGCCTGGCTTCGTGTGCGTGTTCAGTCGGCGCGCAGACCTTTTCGGGACAACCCGACAACACACCACCGGCCGGGTTTACCGCTCTTTTCAGCGGCACCGACTTGAGCGGGTGGAAGGGCCTGGTCGCGGACCCGCCGGCGCGGGCGAAGATGTCGCCCGACGAACTCGCCCGAGCGCAGGCCGCCGCGGACGAGAAGATGCGAGCCCACTGGAAGGCGTCGGGCGGCGTGCTGGTATTTGACGGCAAGGGTGATTCGCTGTGCACCGCGGCCGACTACCGCGACTTCGAGTTGTACGTCGATTGGAAGATCGAGGCGAAGGGGGATTCGGGCATCTACCTGCGCGGCTCGCCGCAGGTGCAGATCTGGGACCAGGCGGTGAGCAACGGGGTCGGTTCCGGCGGGCTCTACAACAACCAGAAGCATGAGTCGAAACCGCTGGTGAGCGCCGATCGGCCCGTGGGGGAGTGGAACACCTTTCACATCATCATGATCCAGGATCGCGTGACGGTCTACCTGAACGGGCGCCTGGTCACCGACGACACCGTGCTGGAGAACTACTGGGATCGATCGATCCCGATCTACGACTCCGGCCAGATCGAACTGCAGAACCACGGCAACACGCTCTACTTCAAGAACATCTACCTGCGCGAGATCCCGCGGCAGGGCGCGGCGGGGTATGCGCCCGGCGCGAACGTGCCGCCCAAAGACGACCCGCGCATGGAGTGGTGGACGGACGCCCGGTTCGGGATGTTCATCCACTGGGGGCTGTACGCGATCCCCGCGGGCACGTGGAACGGCAAGGACGCGCCGGGGATCGGCGAATGGATCATGGACACGATGAAGGTCCCGCCGAGCGAATACGAGAAACTCGCGGCGCAGTTCAACCCGCGGAAGTTCGACGCGGAGCGCTGGGTGCAACTCGCGAAGCGCGCCGGGATGAAGTACATCGTGATCACGACGAAGCACCATGACGGGTTCTGCCTGTTTGACTCGAAGTACACGGCGTATGACGTGATGGACGCGACGCCGTTCAAGCGGGACATCATGAAGGAACTGTCGGATGCGTGCCACAAGGAGGGGATCAAGATGTGCTGGTACCACTCGATTATGGACTGGCATCATCCTGACGCACGGGGAGAGAGTTTCCCCAAGTACGCGCAGGTGCTGCGGAACCAGGTGAAGGAACTCCTGACGAACTATGGAGAGATCGGGGTGATGTGGTTTGACGGGGAGTGGATCCAGGAATGGACGGAGCCGCAGGGCAAGGCGCTGTACCAACTCTGCCGAGATACCCAGCAGAATGTCATTGTGAACAACCGCGTCGGGAAGGGCCGGCAAGGAATGGCGGGGATGACCAGCGGCGACGCCGCCGGCGACTTCGGCACGCCGGAGCAGGAGATTCCAGCAACCGGGTTTCCCGGCGCGGCCTGGGAATCCTGCATGACGATGAACGACACGTGGGGATTCAAGAAGAACGACAATCACTGGAAATCAAGCGAGACTCTCATCCACATGCTGATTGAGAGCGCGAGCAAGGGAGGAAACTTCCTGCTCAACGTCGGGCCGACCGCCGAGGGAGAGATCCCCGAGGCAAGCGTGACGCGGCTGGAGGAGATCGGGCAGTGGCTTGACGTCAACAAGGAGAGCATCTACGGGACCAGCGCCAGCCCCTTCCGCCGGCTGCCCTTCGGGCGCGCCACCTGGCGGCCCGGGCGGCTGTACCTGCATGTCTTCGACTGGCCCAAGGGCGGGGGACTGCTTGTCCCCGGGCTCAAGAGCGACGTGCGCGGAGCATGGATCCTCGGCGATCCACACCAGCGCAACCACCGGATCACGCGAGTGGGTGACGACGTGGTGATCAACGTCCCCAAGACCGCCCCGCCCGGACCGTGCACGGTCGTCGCGCTTGACATCGCCGGCGAGTTGAGCGTGATCGAGCAGCCGATCCGGCAGAACGGGCTCGGCGACATCGTGCTCCCGGCGGTTGATGCCACCGTCGCGGGCAGCACGGCCCGCTACGAGGGCACGTCGGACAAGCGGTGCATCGGCTTCTGGACCGATCCGCGAGATGTCGTGCGGTGGGACGCGGTCGTCAACCAGCCGGCTTTCTTCGAGATTCACATCGAGTACGCGTGCCCGAAGGAATCGGCCGGCGGTGAGTTTGAACTGGCAGTGGGGGAGAACCGGTTTGTCGTCAAGGTGGATCCGCCCACGGCGTCGTGGTCGGAGTTTCGGACGATGCGCCTGCCGGGAATCTCGATCGGCAAGCCGGGGCCGATCAAGGTCGTTGTCACGCCCAGGTCAAAGCCGGGACTGGCTCTGATGAATCTGCGAGAAGTCAGGCTTGAGATGATGAAAGGGAAGTAGGAGTTTCGTGAGGGCGTCGGCGAACGTGTTCAAGGAGTGGTGGTCGGGTCGCCCACGGCGATGACGGATGCCGACGCCATACCCGCCGTGTGTGTGAGCGATACGAACCACTGGTTGATCCCCAGTCTGCGGGCGATCTCGGCCGCCTTGCCGCTCAGTCGCAGCATCGGCTGCCCAAGCCCGTCGTTGCACACCTCGATGTCGGTCCACTGAATGCCGAAGCGCAGACCCGTGCCCAGCGCTTTGAGGGCCGCCTCCTTGGCGCTGAAACGGGCCGCGTAGTGTGCCGGGGCCTCCCGGCGCTCGGCCGCGTACGCCTGCTCACACTCGGTGAAGCAGCGCGACAGGAAACGCTCCGGGTGTTCGGCCAGGAGCCGCTGGATGCGATCGATACTCGTCAGGTCGATCCCGTGCCCGATGATGCGCATGCCACACTATACCGCGCGGCGTGAACTGCCCGCGCGTGAGCGGATCCGCTCTCGCGCTTCGGGGCGAGGTCACGCCTCAAGGCTTCTTGCGCTTCCGTGTCGCAGGCTTCTCTTTCGAAGGTGCGGGGGCATCCTTCGACACGACTGATGGGCCGGCCGCAGGCTCCGGCTTCGGACCCGAATCGGTCTTCTTCTCGGGCTCGGCGGTGGTGGGGGAAGCGGACTTGGCATCGGCTTCCGCGGCCTTCTTGTATGACTCGGACCGATAGTCGGTCTGATAGAACCCGCCGCCCTTGAAGATCACGGCGGCGCCGGTTCCGATGAGCCGCTCCAGCGCCTTGGCGCCGCACGCCGGGCATTTCGTCAGGGCCTTGTCGCGCATCGACTGGAACTGCTCAAACTGGTGCTTGCACGCCGTGCAGCGGTATTCGTAGGTCGGCATCGCGGGATCTCCCATCAACCTTCGGCCGGCCGCGGGGCGACCGCCACCTTGGCCGGACGCACCACGCGCTGTTCCAGCAGGTACCCGGCCTGAAGGGTCATGCTGACCTTTCCGGGCGGAACGCCGACGGCGGGCTGCTGCACGATCACCTGGTGCAGGTGCGGATCGAGTTCGTCTCCCGGCGCGGGGCTGATGACGCTGATCCCATGCTGCGCGAGCGCCTTGAGCAACTCCTCGCGGATCACCTTGACGCCTTCGACGATCTGCGCGGTGGCGGCGTTGTCGCCGCTGTGCGACAGCGCCAGGTCAAAGTGATCGAGCACGGGGATGATGCTGCTGAGCACCGCCGTCACCCCTTGCCGGCGGGCTTCACGCTCATTCTCGATCGATCGGCGATGAAAGTTCTGAAAATCGGCGACGGCGCGGCGCCATTTCTCGATTGCGTCGTCACGCTCGGCGGTCAACGCGGCGATGGTCTGGTCCGGCCCGCCTGGCTCGCCGCCGCAGCAGCCGGAGTCGTGCGGTCCGCCGCAGCATTCGCCCTTGTCATGGTGATGTTCGCTGGGATCTGACATGGTGTTCGGTTCGCTGGCTGGTCCGTGTCGTGGCTTGCGTCTAAACACGGCGGTTCTCGCTGGAGGTTTGATGATGAGAGTCGTAGGTGATTATGCGCGTCGCGTTCAACCTCAGTTACACAATCGGGCGTATCGGGCGGCCGCGCGTCGGCTCAGCCCGTCAACTTGTCCTTCATTTTCTTCCAGAAACTCTGGGTTTCGGGGTTCACGTGCGTGTTTTCGGTCGAGGCGAACTCGCGCAGCAGCCGCTCTTGTTCGGACGTGAGTTTCTTCGGGATATCGATCTTGGCAACGACGACCAGATCGCCGCGTCGGCCTGAGCGCAAGTCTGGCAGGCCCTGCCCGGTGACGCGGAACATGCTGCCGTGCTGAGTGGCCTTTGGGATGGTGACCTTGCCTCGGCCGTCAAGGGTCGGAACTTCGATCTCCGCCCCGAGCGCCGCCTGCGTGAACGAGATCGGCATCTCAAAGGCCAGGTGCGAACCTTCGCGCTGGAAGAGTTCGTCCTCGGCGACCCTGACGACGACGTGGAGGTCCCCGCGGATGCCTTCGCCCGATGGTGAAACCTCCATCGGCGGGGGCTCGCCCTCGCCGCGGACGCGGACGGCCTGGCCGTCGGAGATCCCGGGCGGGATCCGCACGCCCAGCGAGCGCTTCTTCGGGATGCGTCCCTTGCCGCGGCAGCCCTCGCAGAACTCTCGCACGACCTGCCCACGACCGGCGCAGGCGGGGCAGGTGGTGACCATGCGGAACATGCCGCCCAGGCCGGCTTGCTGGACCTTGCCCTGTCCGCCGCAGGTCTGGCACTTGACCGGCTTGGAGCCCGGTTTGGCGCCGGAGCCGGAGCATTTGTCGCACACATCCATCCGAGTGAACTCGACGGTGCGCTCGCAACCCTTGAGGACGTCGATGAGTTCGATCCGCACCTCGGCTTCGAGGTCGTAGCCGCGCGCCGGCCCGCCGCGTCGCCCACCGCCACCGAACCCACCGAATCCGCCGCCGCCACCGAAGATGTCGGAGAACATCGAGAAAATGTCCTCGACGTTCATGCGTGAGAAGTCGTGACCAGCGGGCCCGCCGCGGCCTTTGAGGCCCTCGTGCCCGTACTGGTCGTAGACCTTGCGTTTCTGTTCGTCGGCAAGGACTTCGTAGGCCTCGGCGGCTTCCTTGAACTTCACCTCCGCCTCGGTATCACCGGGGTTGCGGTCGGGGTGATACTTCATCGCCAGGCGGCGATAGGCGCGCTTGATCTCCTCGCCGTCGGCGGTGCGCTCGACGCTGAGGATCTCGTAATAATCGCGGGCGGTGGGCATGTGAAAGATGCCTTGCAGTAATCAAGCCCGAAACCTCTCGGCCGCGGGCTTGCGAGTTCTCACAAGAACCCATCGCTGGCGCGATGGGCTCAGTTCAGGACACCGACCCCGCCACCGGCTCGGCGTCCTCCTTGAGTTCGGTGATCAGCACGTCGGTCGTCAGCATGAGACCCGCGACCGACGCCGCATTCACCAGCGCCGTCTTCGCCACCAGCGCCGGGTCGATGATCCCGGCTTTGACCAGGTCCTCGTACTCACCCGTCGCGGCGTTGTACCCGAAGCCCGCGCCCTTGCCTTCCTTGACCTTCTCGACGACCAGGTCGCCGTCTTCGCCGGCGTTCTCCGCGATCTGCTTCAGGCACGACTCGACCGCGTGCAGCACGATGTCGTACCCGATCTTCTCGTCGCCCCTGGCCTTCTTCTGAGCCGCGATGATCGCGTCCTGCGTGCGCACCAGCGCCACGCCGCCGCCCGGTACATAGCCCTCCTTTGCCGCGGCTCGCGTCGCGTGCAGCGCGTCATCAACGCGGTCCTTCTTCTCCTTCATCGCGACCTCGGTCGGCGCGCCGACGCTGATGATCGCCACGCCGCCAGTCAACTTCGCGTGTCGTTCCATCAGTTTCTCGCGGTCGTAGTCGCTGGTGGACTTGTCGTGCTGGGACTTGATCTGCGCGGCACGCGCCTGGATATCGGCCTTCTTCCCCGCGCCCTCGATGATCGTCGTGTCGTCTTTGGTGATGACGACCTTCTTCGCGCGGCCGAGTTCAGCGAGTTCGATTGATTCCAGCGAGCGCCCCAGGTCCTCGGCGAAGAACGTGCCCGCCGTGAGAATCGCGATATCGCCCAGCATGGCCTTGCGACGATCGCCGAAGCCCGGCGCCTTGACCGCGCAGATGCGCAGCACGCCGCGGAGACGGTTGACGACCAGCGCCGCCAGTGCCTCGTTCTCGACCTCTTCAGCGATGATCAGGATCGGCTTGCCCGCCGTCGCGACCTTGTTCAGGAACGGCAGGAAGTCCGTCAGGTTGCTGATCTTCTTCTCGTGGATCAGGATGTAGCAGTCCTCCAGCACGCACTCAGCGGTCTTCGGATCGGTCATGAAGTACGGGGAGATGTACCCCTTGTCGAACTGCATCCCTTCCACGTAATCCAGCGTCGTCTCCGCGGACTTGCCCTCTTCAACTTCGACGACACCCTCGGCGCCGACGCGGCTGATGGCCTCGGCGATCAGTTCGCCGATCTGCGCGTCGTGGTTCGCCGAGACCGTCGCGATCTTCTTGTAGTCGTCCTTGCCCTTGCACTTCACGGCCATCACGTCGATGGCATCGGCGGCGGCGTGGGCCGCGTCGTTGACTCCGCGCTGCACTTGCACCGGGTTGGCGCCCGACGCGACGTGCCGCAGCCCCTCGACGAAGATCGCCTCGGCGAGGACCGTCGCCGCGGTGGTTCCGTCGCCGGCCTTGTCGGCGGTCTTCTTGGCGACCTCGTTCACCATCTTCGCGCCCATCGACTCAAAGGGCGACGGGAGTGAGATTTCCTTGGAGACGCTGACGCCGTCCTTCGTGACGGACGGGCCGCCATAAGACTTCTGGATGATGACGTTGCGCCCCGTGGGGCCCATCGTCACCTTGACGGCTCGCGCGAGCGCCTGCACGCCCTTCTTCATCTCGATGAGCGCCGCGTCGTCGAACATTACTTGCTTGGTCGCCATAATCTCTGTTCCTGTGTGAATGCGTGTGTCTCGTGAATGCGGGCACCTGCGCGAGCCGATGCCGACGTTACCAGTTGGTGTTCTGCTCGTAGCCGGCCTCGATCAGCGCCTCGCCGGCTTCCTCCTTGAACCATCTGCGGAAGTTGTCGTTGGCATAGTTCTTCCAGTCGCCGATTTTCCCGGATCGATAAAACGAATCGGCCTTTCCCTCGGTGAAACCCGCCGCCGTCTTGCTCTCCGCCGAGAGCGGCTCGGCGAGCGCGGGGTCCAGTTCCAGGAAGCGGTACATGCGCTGGCGCTGGCCCTCGGCATCCGCGACCAGGCCCTCGTACCGCAGCGGGCAGACCCTGATCGGCATCTCGCCGCGCTCGATCCGCGCCATCGCTTCCTGGCCAGTCCTATGAAACGCTTTCCAGTACCTGGCGGTATCCCGCACCCAGCGCTCGTCGCTCAGCAGTTCCTCCGGGTGCGCCTTGAAGTAGTCCCGGTCCGACCGGAACCGTTCCAGCAGCGGCGCCATCCTCGACCGGTACGGCTCGCCGATCGCAAAGTCGATCCGCAGTTGATGGAACGTCCATGAAGTGAGCACGTCGCGCCCGTCCCGCAGGATGTAGAAGTTGGAGGAATCAGGGAGGTACATCCAGAACTGTCGACTCGTGTTGTCACCGACCCACGCCGCGCTGGGCTTGCAGCACGTCAGCGACAGCACCACCCGCCGCGACATCTCGTAGAACGCCTCGTCCAGCGCCGTGCAGTGCGGTTCGCGCGATGTGTACAGATAGTCGAGTTTCTTCACGGCCTCGACTGTCGAGCAGATGTGCCCCAACGGACCTTCGCCGACGCAGTTGATGTCGGGATGAAGGTTCAGCAGGGCCGATACCCAGTTCGTGCCCGAGCGCATGTGGCCGCACACGAAGAAGATTCGGTACGGTCGCCCGTCGGGAGTATGAGATGGGATCGGTTGCGGCATGCGTTGATCAGAAGGTGCGTGATTCCCTGAAGAGGCGCGCGGCGATGCGGATCGCGCGTCAGCCCTGAATGACGCCGAGCAGTTCGGTCTCTCGGAGGATCAGGTGCTTGTTGTTCTTGATCTCGACTTCGGTGCCGGCGTACTTGCCGTACACGACCGTGTCGCCGATGCGAACCGACATTTCGGCGCGCTTGCCGTTGTCCAGACGCTTGCCCGGACCAACGGCGACGACCTCGCCGCGCACCGGCTTCTCCTTCGCCGATTCCGGCAGGTAGATGCCCGACGCGGTCTTGGACTCGGATTCGATCGGCTTGACGAGGACGCGGTCTTCGAGAGGACGGATGGCCATTTCAGAGATCTCCTATATATCGTGTGCGTGTAATTCGCGGACAAGGGAATTCAGAGTGGTCGATCAGGCGAGCCCGGCGGGGCTGGAGCCGGGTTCGTGCGCCCGCGGCGCCAGGCAAGCAGCGCCTCGACGCCGACGGGAATCAGGCTGATGACGATGATCCCCACGATCACCGCCTCGAAGTGCTCCTGCACCCAGGCGTACCCGCCGAAGATGTAGCCCGCCGCCACGCACAGCCCGATCCAGAGCATCGCCCCGATGACGTTGTACAGCACGAAGGTGCGGTACGTCATGGCGCCGGCGCCGGCGACGAACGGGACGAACGTGCGAACGATGGGCACGAAGCGCCCGAGCACCACGGCTTTCCCGCCGTACTTTTCGTAGAACTGATGCGCCCGGTCCAGATGCTTGCGGTTGAGCAGCCGGATGAGCCAGCGCGCGGACCCCGGCGGGCATGACGCCGGATCGTACTTGAACACGCGCGGGCCGATCCACTTGCCGATGTGGTAGTTGACCGCGTCGCCCAGCACCGCGGCGACGATCAGCAGCGCCGAGACAAGCCAGACGTTCATCGCCCCGCTGGCCGAGAGAACTCCGACGGTGAAGAGAAGCGAATCGCCGGGCAGGAAGGGCATGATCACCAGCCCCGTCTCGGCGAAGATGATCGCAAACAGCAGGGCGTACACCCACGCGCCGTGATCCTGAATGAACCCCTTCAGGAACTCGGGCATGTCGCGGAGGATGTCCAACAGTTGCTGCATTCATGGCTCGGTCGTTACTTGAGGAGTTCAACAAACTGTTCAACCGTCAGCCCGGCATCCCGGATCAGGCCTCGCAGCGTGCCCCTGGCTACTTCCTTGTGGTTCGGAATCGAGACGTGACGATGAAGACTTCGATCCGTCTCAGAATGATGTGGCTCCCTCTCTTATGGTTCACCTCGTATCCGATCCTTCGCAACGCTGAAACGACTTCGGCGCCGGAGACGACGGGTAACTTGCCGCTCATCCCGCTTTCCTCTTGACCGGCACGTCCGAGTAAGCAGCCCGCGGAAGAAACATGCACGTCCTGACGTGAAAACTAGTTACCTGGCTAGAACCCCATCCCCCCCATCCCCCCCATGCCACCCATGCCCGGCATGCCTCCCATGCCGCCGCCGCCGTGGCCATGACCGTGGTCGTGTCCGTGATCGTCCTTCTTCTCAGGCTTGCTCGTGATGATGCAGTCCGCCGCGAGCAGCACCGTCGCGACGCTTGACGCATTCTGAAGCGCTGAAAGATCGACCTTCGCGGGCGTCAGCACGCCTTGCTTCATCAGGTCGCCGTACTCCTGTGTGAGAGCATTGAACCCGAACCCGGCGTTCTTGTCCGTGTTCCCCTCCTCGACCTTGGCGACGACGACGGTGCCCTTGACGCCGGCGTTATCCGCGATCGTCTGGGTCGGCACGGCGAGTGCCTTGTACACCACGTCGAGCCCCGCGGCGAAATCGTACTTCACATGCCCGACCTCGTCGCTGGACTTGTCGTCGCCGCGACCGGCGCCGCCGTAGACCGCCTTGTATTCCTTCATTCCCGCGATCGCGCGCCGAGCCCGCACAAAGGACACGCCGCCGCCCGGCACGATCCCGTCGCTGATCGCGGCGCGGGTCGCGTGCAGAGCGTCCTCGACGCGTGCCTTCTTCTCCTTGAGTTCTGCTTCGGACGCCGCGCCGACATTGATCTGCGCCACGCCGCCCGCCAGTTTCGCCAGCCGCTCCTGGAGTTTCTCGCGGTCGTAGTCGCTGGTCGTCTTGTCGATCTCGGAGCGGATCTGCGCGATGCGCGACTGGATCGCCTTGCTCTCGCCGCCGCCCTCGATGATCGTCGTGTTCTCCGAATCCACCTCGACCTTCTTGGCCATGCCGAGCTGCGACAGTTGCACCTGGTCGAGTTCAATCCCGAGATCCTTCATGATCGGCTCAGCGCCGGTGAGGACCGCGATGTCCTCCAGCATCGCCTTGCGGCGATCGCCGTACCCCGGCGCCTTGACCGCGCACACCTGCAGCGTGCCTCGCAACTTGTTGATCACCAGCGTCGAGAGCGCCTCGCCCGCCACGTCTTCCGCGATGATCAGCAGCGGCTTCTTGGCCTGCATGACCTTTTCGAGCAGGGGCACCAGTTTCGTCACACTCTCGATCTTGTCCTCGTGGATCAGCACGAGGCACTTTTCAAACTCGACCGTCATGTCGTCGACGTTGGTCACGAAGTTCGGCGACAGGTACCCGCGGTCGAACTGCATGCCCTCGACGACATCGACGACGGTCTCGATGTTCTTGCCTTCCTCAACCGTGATCACGCCGTCGGCGCCCACCTTCGCGAACGCGTCGGCCATCATCTTGCCGATCTCCGCGTCGTTGTTCGCCGAGATCGTCGCGATGTTCTGGATGTCCGTGGACTTCGGCGAGCGATCCACCGGCTTGGCGAACGACTTGATCTCTGCCGACGCCACTTCGACGCCCTTCTTCATCCCGCGGATCAACCCGTTGGCGTCCACGCCGGCGGCGATGTACTTCAGCCCCTCGCGGAACAGCGCCTCGGCCAGGACGGTCGCCGTCGTCGTCCCATCCCCCGCGTCGTCACTGGTCTTGCTCGCCGCTTCCTTGACCAGGCGCACGCCCATGTCCTGCGCCTTGTCCTTGAGTTCGATTTCCTCAGCGACGCTCACCCCGTCCTTGGTGACGGTCGGGCCGCCCCAACTCTTGTCGAGCACCGCGTTGCGGCCGCGCGGGCCCAGCGTGGATTTCACCGCCTTGGCGAGTTTCTCCACGCCGGCCAGGAGTGCGTTGCGGGCTTCGACGTCGAACGTGAGTTGCTTCGCGGCCATGTCTTGTTGCTCCGAGTAAGAACCTGTGTCGTGCGGTATCTGATTGGTATGCAAGAGGTCATCACGGTCCCCGGGCGGGACGCGAGTTCAACCTCGTGGGCCGGACCAATGGCAAACAGAGTGCCAATCTCGGCCTCGATTTGCGCCGTCCGCCACGAGACGCGAACCCTGAATTCAGCGAGGGTAACGGTCCCGTGGTGTTCCACCTGTCAGACACACACCCGGCTCCGCCTCAGCCGTCTGCCGAAATGACAGTCCCGTCAGAGCGCATGATCCAGGATGCACTGTCGAAGCGCCGTCGAAAGAGCCTTGACGGCCAACTCGCGGCTGTCCCCGTTCGACATCACAACCACCGCGCTGCGCCGCCGCAGCATTCCCGCGGCTTCGCTCCACCATCCACCGAAGTAGCCCCGGTGGGCAAAGATCGTGTCCGACCGACGGAGCCAGAGGTGAAACCCAAGCCCCATCGACCGGTCCCGGTCTCGCGGACCCTGCGGCCGGGTCATTTCGGCTTGCCACGCCGATGGCCGCGACGAGTCCGACGCTAGAAACGTCTCCATGAATGTGCACACTTCGGTCGGCGCGGCATACCACCCCGACGCGCCGCAGGACGCAACGACGGCGCGCGGCATCGCCGCGGCACGAAGCAGCGCACCACTCGACCCGATCGGCGCCTGCGACTCGACATGCTCGTAGCGAGTCGCGAGGCGCGACGCCACCCCGGGCATGAACTCCATCGAACTCAGCGCCAGGCCCATCGGGGCAAACACAACGCGCCGCACGATGTCGGGGAAGCGCTCGCCGCACACGTCTTCCGCTACGACCTGTGCCAGCGCGTACCCGCCGCCGGAGTATCGCTGGACCTCACCCGGCGGGGTGACCAGCCGCAGCGCTTCACCGGCGGCGCCTTCCAGAAGCGCCGCGGCGCTGGGCTGAACTGCCCCCGCCGGATGACTCGCGCCGGCGGGGGCCCACCCGAAGCCGTGTTGATTGAATCCCGCCGTATGCGACAGAACGCGCCGCAGCGTGACGCCTTCGAAGTCGCACCCGGGTTCACACCGGCTCGATGGCAGAGTCCACGACCGCAGATAGCGCGCGACCGGAACATCAAGATCGAGCAATCCGTCTTCTGCCAGTCGCACCATCACCAGCGACGTCAGCGGCTTGGTCAGCGACATCGCCTGAAAGAGCGTGCCGGCGGACATCGGGTGCTTCGCCGCTCGATCCGCCCACCCAAGGTACCGCTCGATCCGGGAGCCGTCGGACAGCCGGACCACCACCGCGGCTCCGGGAATGTCATGTTGCTCAAGCCGGGGCTCAAACGAACTGATGATTCCCTCAACCCGCCTGCGAAGCCCGGACACCCCGTCGCCGGACAAGCCCACCCGATGCGCCGCGACCCGTACGCGCCGCAGTGCGGAGGTGATCGTCTGCCGAACTCGTTGAGTGCTGGACATGCGAACGAATCGAGACGGAGATCGGACGCCGGCAACAGAATACCCGATCGCCGGCGCGAAGCAGCGACAGAATGGAAGCGTGCCACGGCTTGGCGTCCTCGACAAGCCGTGGTTTCTGCGACGGAGACCGGGAACAAGACATGGCTTGGTTCAAAAACAACCAAGCCATGGCACCAGCACGAGCAATGAACCCGGTGCGACTCTCCGGGGCGAAGTCGTGGACGGTCACATTGAGGCACTCTCGCCATCGGTCAGCCGGTGACTTTTCGCCGCGACCCCGCTACGCTTTGCCCCTTCCAAACCCCTCCTTCTACCCCTTCCTTCTACGACCACCGAGCAAAGACCGACGGGGACCGTCGGGCCACCCAGAACCCTCGTTCACCGCTCTGCAGCGCGGTGCCGCCACCGCACTCAACATCCAGCACCCTCCCAGGACCACACCGTGAAGATCAAGACCGACGAGATCACGAGCGTTATCAAGCAGGAAATCGCGCAGTTCGCCGCCGAACTCGAAGTCTCCGAGGTCGGCAAGGTCGTCGAGGTCGGCGACGGTATCGCCCGCATCTACGGCCTCTCGAAAGCCATGGCCGGTGAAATGCTCGAGTTCCAGACCGCCGACGGCGCCGTCATGGGCCAGGTCTTCAACCTCGAACAGGACACCGTCGGCGCGGTCATCTACGGCGACTACCTCTCCGTCAAAGAAGGCGACATGGTCAAGGCGACCGGCCGCCTGCTCGAAGTCCCCGTCGGTGAGGCGCTCCTCGGCCGCGTCGTTGACCCCCTCGGCCGCCCCCTCGACAACGGCCCCGCCATCCAGACCAGCGAATACCGCAAGGTTGACATTATCGCCCCCGGCATCGCCGAGCGTCAGCCCGTCCACGAGCCCCTCCAGACCGGCATCAAGGCCGTCGACTCGATGATCCCGATCGGCCGCGGGCAGCGCGAACTCATCATCGGCGACCGCAAGACCGGCAAGACCGCCGTCGCTCTCGATACCATCATCAACCAGAAGCAGTACTGGGGCACCCCCGACGCCGTCGTGTGCGTGTACGTCGCCGTCGGCCAGAAAGAATCCACCGTCGCCGGCGTCGTCGAGACGCTCCGCAAGTACGGCGCGATGGATTACACCATCGTCGTGAACGCGTCCTCCTCCGCCGCCGCCCCGATGCAGTACATCGCTCCGTACTCCGGGTGCACGATGGCCGAGTACTTCATGTGGAACGGCAAGGCGGGCAAGACCCCCAAGCACGCCCTGTGCATCTACGACGACCTCTCCAAGCAGGCCGTCGCGTACCGCCAGCTCTCCCTGCTCCTGCGTCGCCCGCCGGGACGCGAAGCCTACCCCGGCGACGTCTTCTATCTGCACTCCCGCCTCCTCGAGCGCGCGACCAAACTCTCGAACGAGAACGGCGCGGGCTCCCTCACCGCTCTGCCCGTCATCGAGACGCAGGAAGGCGACGTCTCCGCCTACATCCCCACCAACGTCATCTCCATCACCGACGGCCAGATCTACCTCGAACCCGAACTCTTCTTCGCCGGCGTGCGCCCCGCCATCAACGTCGGTATCTCCGTCAGCCGCGTGGGTGGTAACGCCCAGATCAAGGCGATGAAGAAAATCGCCGGCTCGCTGCGACTCGACCTCGCCGCGTACCGCGAACTCGAAGCCTTCGCCCAACTCGGCACCGAACTCGACAAGGCGACGCAGAAGCAACTCGACCGCGGCGCGCGAATGGTCGAACTCCTCAAGCAACCGCAGTACGTCCCGTTCAACGTCGTCGATCAGGTCATCTCGATCTACGCCGGCAGCAAGGGCTTCATGGACAACGTCGAGGTGAAGCACGTCGCGCAGTTCGAGAAAGACATGCTGTCGTTCTTCCAAACCACCGGCAAGGCGGTCTGGGACGCGCTCAACGCCAAGAAGGCGCTCGACGCCGACATCGAGAAGCAACTCGACGCCGCCCTGAACCAGTTCAAGGCCGGGTGGAAAGCCAAGTAACCGGTAGCCCCGCTCTCCGAGTGGGGTCATGGGTACCCCCTCTCTCCGAGAGGGATCTCGCACGGCCCCGCCCACCAGCGGGGCGTGTTCATTGGCAAGATGCCGTCACGCGCGAGGGCACTCGTCCTGGAGTTGGCGTCGCTTCACCGGGACGAACTCATGGTCAACTGAGCGCTTGCGCAAGGCCAGCAGTCTCTTGTCTTCAGTCCCGTCTTGACCCCCTCCGCACCCGCCGAGGGGTTTCCTGTTAGCCTAGCCAAGTGGGCGCAGATCGATGCTTCGGCTCGTCCCCTGGCACGCGGATCCTCGGCCGAGCCGATCCTCGCCGGATAACCCGTCCACCTTGCGTGGGAAAAAAAGTTCGATTGTGCGGCCACCGCGCTTCGCCTTTGCTCGACCGCGCTGTAATCTCGGGTATAGGCCTGTCCACCCTCGGTCCCCAAAGGAGGATACCAATGTCGCACCTTCGCGCCCTCTGGCTCGGGCTGATGCTGGTCATCTGGGCGGGCCCGATATCTCCATCGCTGGCCCAATGCCCCCCCGGCACACCCACCGGGTTCACCGCCTCCGACGGCACGCAGTGCAACGGCGTCGCCCTGAACTGGAACGACGTCTCCGGCGCGACTAACTACCAGGTCTGGCGCAGCCTCGACACCGACATCGACCACGCCGGCCTCCTCGCCTCCCCCATCGACTCCCAGATGACCGACCTCACCGCCCTCCCGGGCGTGTTTTACTACTACTGGGTCCGAGCCTTCCGGGCCGCCTGCATCCCCGGACAGAACTTCGGCGGCTTCAGCGCTCGCAACCAGGGCCACCGCGGCACCACGCCCGGCACCCCCACCAACCTCAGCGCCTCCAACGGCACCCTCTGCACCGGCGTCCAACTCACCTGGGACACCATCGACGGCAACCCCACCTACGAGGTCTACCGCAACATCAGCAACAACTACCAGACCTCCTCCCTCGTCGGCACCTCCGCCAACGGCTCCCTGCTCGATATCACCGCGCTCCCTCTCGTCACCTACTACTACTGGGTCCGCGCCGTCACTCTCTGCGGCGTCAGCGGGCCCAGCAACTCCGACACCGGCTTCCGCCAGACCACGCCCGACACGCCCACCAACCTCTCGGCCTCTGACGGCGCCGTCTGCACCGGTGTTCAACTGACCTGGGACACCGTCTCCGGCAACCCCCTCTACGAGGTCTACCGCAACACCTCCAACGACTACCAGAGCTCCACACTCATCGGCACCTCGCCCGCCGGCTCGCTGCTCGACCTCACCGCACTTCCCAATACTCTCCATTACTACTGGGTCCGGGCCGTCACGGCCTGCGGCGTGAGCGGGCCCAGCAACGTGGAGACAGGTTTTCGTTTGACAAGTCCGCAGGCCCTGGATCTCGCCGCCACCCAGGGGTCGCGCTGCGGGGGCGTGCTGCTTTCATGGAACGTCGCCGGGTTGTCGCCGGCAAACGGCTTCCAGATTTTCCGTGCCTCCACCACGTCGTTCGCGGACGCCCAGATCCTTACGGACGTGGATGGCAATGCACGCACCTACCTCGATTCCTCGGCAAGCCACATCGATACCTACCGCTACTGGATCCTCGCGTACAACCAGTGCGGCATCAGCACCCCTGTCGGCCCGGCATCGGGCTGGCTCGGCAGCGGTCTCTCCGTCTCCCAGAATCCCAGCGGCCGCACCGCGCCCTGCGACGCCGCCACCGTCTTGAGCGCCACCTTCGCCGGCCAGGGCTCTTTTCAAATCCGCTGGCAGCGCAGCGGCCTTGACCTCGTTGACGGCCCGAACATCTCCGGCGCGACGACCGCCAACCTCACCATCAACCCCGTCACGCCCGCCGACGCCGGGCGATACCGCGCCGTCGCCTCCAACACCTGCGGCTCCGTACGCACGCAGGAAGCGACCCTGAGCGTGCTCTGCCCCGATTCCTGCGACGCGCCCACGCCGACCACGTTCCGCGTGAACCTCCCCAAACTCGGCCTCCCGCCCGACGAAGAAGGACAGGGGTGGAATCGCCCGGCGGTGTGGGCCGGGCACCCAAACGCTCAGGACGACTTTATCGACGTGCCCAACGGCCGCCCGATCTACGCCCTTCTCGTGAGCGGCTACGGGCGCAACGCCTCCCTCGACGAACTCACCTTCTACCGCTTCGCCAGGCACCTGCAATCACGCGGGGCCTACGTCCACTTCGCGTGGTGGAACAACCTCCTGGCGCCGTACCTGGAACGCCCGCTCCACGACGACCAGGCGCACCCCGGCACGGCTACCGATTTCCTGAACTTCACCACCCCCGAAGACGCCGCCGACAAAGCCGCCCCCGGCGAGGACTACCAGTTCGTCGCCGACGCCGTCCGCTTCCTCCGCGCCATCCGTGAACACAACCCCAGCGCGATCATCATCGTCGCCGGTCACAGCATGGGCGGCGGCGCGGTCGTCCACCTCGGCGCTCAAGCCGATAGCCTCATCGACATCCTCGCGCCCATCGACCCCGTCGGCAACCGCAACTTTCCCTGGGCCGGCCCCGCGTACTCCGTGTTCCCCCATTACAACTGGACCCGCTGGCGAGTGACGCGCGACAACTTCCTCGGCTACCGCTCGCGGCTTCTCGCCGACGGCTGCGACCCCATCGGACCGTGGCTCGCCAACATCAGCGACGCCTCAGCCACGTGCGTGACCGGGATCGACGTGGACAACGCCAACACGATCCGCTTCCGAAGCAACATCATCAACCTCTACCACCGTTGGCAGAACGAAGCCCTGTTCCCATTCGACTTCCTCAGCAATCGTGAGTTCGACCACGCCGTTCCCATGGGAGGCACCTCCGAGCAGTCCCCCGTCTCCACCTGCGATTCGGGCGACGATCCGGGAGGGTGGCCCGACGAAAATGGGATCGGCTTCTGCTGCCCAGACGGCGATGGCGTCTGCTGGCGGAGCGACGGGCACGGCGAGATCGTCGGCTTCCGCGGGCCCGGCCAACCTCAGCCGCTCGGCGTCGTCGTGAACACAAGCCCCTACTGCTTAGGCTGCCTCAACGGAATCTGGCCGGCGCGGATCCTCCTTCCCGGCGGGTGGAACAACGGCGACGCCGCGCTGCGCACGTCGCATATGCGCTCCCTTGAGTCACTCCCCCTCAACCAGACCTGGGAACACCAGCCCTACAACCCCGACCTCTGCCTCGTCTCCTCCGGCCTCATCTCCCTCTTCAACTCCATGAACAAGCCGCCGATCGCCAACGCCGGCCCAGACCTCACCATCACTTGCATCGGCTGCGAGAACGCCACCGTCACCCTCGACGGCTCCACCTCCTCCGACCCCGACAGCGACGCCCTGACGTACACCTGGATCTGGAACGCCGGGACCGCCGCGGGTCAAGCACCGAGCATCACGCTCCCGCTTGGCTCCCACTGCATCACGCTCCAGGTCCAGGATCCCAGCGGCCACATCGCTCGTGACACCGCCAACGTGACCATTTCCCGTTGCTCCGCCGACTTCAACGCCGACGGATTTGTCAACTCCCAGGACTTCTTTGACTTCCTCGCCGCCTTCTTCGCGGCCGCACCATCCGCCGACTTCAACCACGACACCTTCATCAACTCCCAGGACTTCTTCGACTTCCTCGCCGCCTTCTTCTCCGGTTGCCCGTAGCGTCCGCTGCCACCCTCCGCGTCCTCATCATCACTTGACACACCCCGTTCCCGGTGCAAACTTCCACCACACCACCGGGGTCCATCTATGCGCACGCTCCTCCTCGTCGCAATCTTCCCCCTCCTTTCCTCCTCCCTCTGCACCGCCCAGACCTCCACCTGGACCGGCTCCTTCAGCCGAAACTGGTTCTCGGCCCAGAACTGGGACCCCATGATGGTCCCCCCTGCCGGCGCCACCGTCGTCATCCCACCCGGTTCTCCGAGCGTTCAACTCGGCAATGGCACCGAGCCGGTCCTCGCTTCCCTCACCGCATCGCGCACCGTCGAAGTCTCAGGTCGCGTCACCGTCGCCGACGGCTACATGGTCGATCTCAACTTCCTCAACACCGGCGGCTCCAACTCACCCTTCACCGTCAATGGCACGCTCACCCTCGCCGGCCCCAACACCACCTGGAGCGGCGGCGCCTTCGGAGGCTCCGGCTTCATCCGAAACGATCACACCGTCACCCTCACCGCCGGCGCCGCCAAGATCATCAACGGTCCTGCTTTCCTTAACTACGGCGTCGTCGATCAGGCCGGCGGCGGGCTCGAAATCCGGGAAGGCTATTTCGAGAACTACTACGCCTATGAACTCCGCTCCTTCAACATCCTCCCCGGCGTCCAGAACTACGGTAGTTTCAACAACCACGCTGACCTCGCCAAGAACTTCGGCAATACCACCGTCTCCATCGCCGTCCCCTTCGCCAACTACGGGTCCATCACCGTTGCCGCCGGCACCCTCAACCTCACCGGCCCGGTCCAGGATCTCGCCACGGGCTCCATGCATGTCGCCAACGGCGGCATCATCCGCGTCTTCGCCTCCTCCGCCCCCGGCGCAGACGCTCCCCAACTAGGCGGATCCATCGACGGCTCCGGCGACCTCGAAATCTCCGCGGGCCGTGTTGGTTTCTACGCCCCCTTCGCCGCCGACCTCTCCTTCTCTTCCCCCCGCGGCTTCGTGATCAACACCACCGCCGGCGACCTCCCGGTCAACCTCTACGCCGACATCACGAACACCGGTCCCGCCCAGTTCCTCTTCGGCCAACTCGGCGGCGACCACGCCCTCATCAACCAGCCCGGCGGCGACCTCCTCATCGGCAACGTTGGCACCAATGGCGCCCGCCTCATCAACCAAGCCTCCATCCGCAATCTCGGCACCGTCTCCGTCCGCGGCGGCTTCCTCCTCTCCAACAACACCCTCGTCGACAACCAGCCCTCAGGTACCCTCTACCTCACCGTCGGCTCCATCTCCCAGGCCGTCGGCCAAACAACCGCCCAGGTCACCAGCGCCGGCGCCATCCGCAAGGGCGCCGAAGCCACCACCGGCTCCGGCATCTCCGCGCCCCTCTCCCTCCTCTCAGGCTCTCGCATCGTCGTCGAGTCCCGCGAACTCGCCCTCTCCGGCCCCACCTCCTGGGAAGGCACCACCACCATCGACCTCGGCGGCGGTGCCTCCCCCTCCCTCCACCTTCTCGGGCCTCAGACCGTCCGCGCCGGCACGCCCGTCGCCCAGGGTCAGGGCACTCTCGTCATCGACCGCCTCACACTCCTCACCGGCAACTTCGAGAACCGCCTCGGGCCCGACACCAGCGGCTCCGCCGCCACCCTTCAAGGCCCGCTCGACACCGGCAACCGCACCTTCACCAATCTGGGCCTGCTCAACTTCAACGGCGCTGCCGTCTCCGGCACCTCCACCGACGGGGCCATCTTGAACCGCAACCGACTGGATTGCCGCGGCGGCACCATCGCCGCCGGCCACATCACCAACGCCCCCGGTGCCCTCTTCAGCGTTCTCTCGGGCGTCCTCTCGATCTCCCTCGCTTCAACGATCACCAACGACGGCACCCTCTCCTTCGCCGGCGGCAATGTCACCGGCTCCGGATCCATCCTCAACAACTCCCTCATCGAGAAGATCGGGACCGCCGGCGGCAACATCGACCCCCGCCTCCTCAACTCTGCCGGCACCGTCCACGTCATCGCCGGCACCCTCAACGTCAACAACCCCGGCGACCTCGTCGCCGGCACCCTCGCCGCCGGCACGTGGCTCGTTGACCCCGACGCCACCCTCAACCTCCCTTCCGGCATATCCACCATCGCACCGCCCACCACCATCTCCTGCCGCGGCGCCTCCGCCCCCTGGTTCACCGGTGTCTCAACCCTCCAGGGAACAGCCACGCTCGACGGGCCCACCACGATGACCCATCCCTTCGTCATCGAACGCAACGCCACCATGACCCTCCTTCCCGGCGCCACCTTCACCGTCCCCACCATGCTCGTCAACGGCTCCGACGCCGACGACGACATCCTTTCCGAGATCAGCCAGCGCATCGTCCTCTCCCTCACCCCGCCCCCCGACCCCGTCATCACCACCCTCACCCTCAATAACCACGCCGTCCTCGTCCCCGGCGGTCGAAACGCCCCCGGCCCCTTCCGCCTCTCCGGCAACCTCGTCTCCTTCTCACGCGCCCGCCTCGATGTCGAACTCGCCGGCCTCGTCCCCATCACCCAGCACGACCAGTTCATCATCACCGGCTCCGCCTCCCTCGCCGGCGGGATCCGCGCGACTTCACTGCCCGGCTTCACGCCCACCCGCGGCCAGTCCTTCGTCATCCTCACCGCCACTGGCCCCGTCACCGGCGCGTTCTCTCGCGTGGATTACCCCGGCCTCCCCGCCGGCCTCGCCGCCCGTGCCCGCGTCCTCCCTCACTCCGTCGAACTCGCCATTGTCTGCCCCGCCGATTTCAACGCTGATTTATTCGTCAACTCCCAGGACTTCTTTGACTTCCTCGCCGCCTTCTTCGCGGCCGCATCATCCGCCGACTTCAACCACGACACCTTCATCAACTCCCAGGACTTCTTCGACTTCCTCGCCGCGTTCTTCTCCGGCTGCTGACCATCGTCCGCCTACAGCGTCACCCCCTTATGCCCCGCCTGCGCCACCTGCGCGGCACGCTCGATCAGTTCCGGTCGATCCCGCCGGATCAGCACCCGGTTGTACGACAGCCACATGATGTGCCGGTATCCCTTGCCTTCGAGATACTCCAGCAGCGTTCCGTCCGCGCCCATCGCCTGATCCTCGACCACCATCACCGCCGGCTTGTACCGATCCACATCGAACCCATCCAGCAGGTTCATCTCCGCACCCTCGACATCCAGCACCATGAAATCCACCGTGCCCGGGTAGTCCTTCAGCAGGTTGTCCATCGTCGTCAGCGGCACCGTGATGCTCTGCGTCGTGCCTCCCTTCTTCGACCTCGGCGGCCGCATGAACCGCTTCTTCGTCACGGATCCGGGCAGGAACGAACTCGCCTCGTAGTCGTGCTTGCTCGACGTGATGTGCGCGAACGTCGCCGTGCCCGACGAGCCGCGCTTCGAGAGCGCCGCGTGCTCCACCCGGCTCCACTTCCGCAGCGACTGGCACGCCGCGTGACGCTCCGGGATCGGCTCGACCAGCAGCCCCGTCCACCCCATGCACTCAAACGCGTACGTGACCGCATAGGTATACCCGTCGTACGCGCCCACCTCGATGTAGAACCCGTCTGTTTTCCCGCGGAACAGGTGCCACAGCAGCACGTCTTCGCCGAACTGCGAGCGGAACTCGATCTCCCGCCGCGGCGGCTTCCCCTCCCGAACCATCCGCTCCGTCTGGATCGTCGTGCAGATCGGCTTGAGCATCAGCATCTGCTCGGCCTGCGCCCGCTCCAGCCGCGCCAGTCGCCGCCGCACGCGCGTGTAGCGCTCCTCCGCGATGTACACGAACGCGCCCAGCGCGACAGCCACCACGATCACGAGTCCAAGGACCATCAGGGTCTCCCGTCGTCCGCCGAGCCAAAGACGCCCCCGCCCGGGCCGTGCGGATTATTGCCCGATCTGGGCCCAGTGCGCCCGCAGGCAGCCTCGGTGAGCAACCGGTGCCGAACCGACGTGCAGGCGCCGCGCGCCTCGACGCAAGCGCTCACGCCCGTTCAAATGCTTCACCCAGTTCGCGCCCGCGCCCCCGGGCCGCATCGATCGCGCTCACGATCGCCCCCGCCGTCCCTCGCTCGTCAAGCACACGGATCGCGGCTTCGGTTGTGCCGCCCTTGCTTGTCACCGCGGCCCGAAGCGCCTCGAACGGGTCCTCCGTCCGCTTGAGCAGCGTGCCCGCGCCGATGATCATCTGCCGGACCGCCGCCCGCGCATCCTCCTCGCCCAGTCCCGCCTTCACCGCCGCACGCACCATCGCTTCGCCAAGGTAATACACGTACGCCGGCCCGGACGCGGCCAGCCCCGTGTACGCATCCATGAGTGACTCATCGCACCGATGCACCACCGGGCCGACCCCCCGGAACAGCCGCTCGCAGAACGCCGCGTCCCCCGGCGATGCACCCGCCCCAGCCGCGATCGCCGTCACGCCCTCGCCGACCTGCGCCGGCGTGTTCGGCATCGCCCGGACAACCGCGCACGCGCCCCCAAGCAGCCGCCGCACCACGCGCGTCGGCACGCCCGCCAGAACTGAAATCACGATCCGCCGCGAAAACGCCCCGAACGCGTCGGTTCCTCTCTCTCGAACAAGTTCGTCCGACAGCCCCCCAAGCGACTGCGGTTTGATCGCCAGCAGCACCTGCCCGCGCGGCTCGGACGCCAAAGCAGCATCACGCTCTTCGAGCCACTCCAGCGCGCACGCCGCGCTTGTGTGCACGAGCACCCCTCGGGCCGCGAACCACTCCCGCTTGCTCGCCTCGGGCTCCGCCACCGCCGTGCGCGCCGGCTCCAGCACGCCCGCCGCCAGGCCCCCCTGCACGATCGCTCGCGCCATGTTGCCCCCACCGATCAGCGCAAGATATGGATTCTGCTCCGGCACGCGGGCATCGTAGAAGCAACGCGCGGCGGCCGCCGCGGCTGCCGCGTCGCCAAACAAAAAACCCGCGTCCGGGACGCGGGCTTGTGTGATTCTTCATAGGCGCCGTGGCGGACGCGTGACCGCGCCCGATGGTGATTACTCGTTGCGACCCGGCTGACGGTTGCGCCGGCCGCCGTTATCGCCCGGCTGGGCGCCGTCGTTCTGCCCATTGCGCCCGCGTGGTCCGCGCTGACCGCCGTCCTGACCGTCGTTCGCGTCACGCCGCGGCAACTTCTCCCGCTGCTCTTCGGTGAGCAGGGCGTTGACCTTCTCGGCGGTATCGCGGTCCAGTTCGCGCCGGCGCCGCTGCAGGTCGCCGAGTTTGCTGTCATCGTTCCCGAACCCGCCGCGCTGCATCATGTTCCGGGGCGAGAAGTTCGCTTCCATCTCCTCGGTCGCGCCTTCCATGTCCTTCTGGATCGCCGCCAGGTCGCGGTGGTAACTATCGCGGATCGCCTCGATCGCCGACTTCTGATCCGCCGTCAAGTCCTTCAGAGCGACCGCGGCGTCCACCACGCGCGTCGCCTGCGTCGGACGATACACGCGCGGGAAACTCTCACGCCTGAACGCCGTCGCGAACTCGCTCTGCTTCTCCGCCGGCAACGCCGTCTCGATCTGCGCCGCGAACTTCCGGTTCACGTCGCGCACGCGGGTCGAAACCTCGCGACCCTTCTTGACCATTTCTTCCATCGCATCCGGATCCCCGCCCTGGAACATCTCCCGGATTTTGCTCTGCATGTCCTCGTACATCTTGTTCCGCGCGTCCAGCGCCGGATCGAGTTCCACCGTGTACTGATCAAGCGTCGGCTCAAGACTCGACTGCGTCTCCGCCGGCAGTTTCAGGTCCTTCACCAGCCTCACCAGGTCCACGTTCTCACCGCTCATCAGACCGTTGCCGATGGTCTCCGTGCGCCGTCGATCACGCTCGAAGCGAGGCCACTTCTGGAGTTGCTGCTCCGTCAGCACCGCCTTCACATCTCCAAGGAACGATTTTTCCATCTCGGAGCGGTGCTTGCGGAACTCCCCCATCTTCTCCATCACTTCGCCCATCACCGAGCGATCACCCGTGTCGCGCATTTCCTCGCGCGCCGCGTCGAACTTCGCCCGCATGTCCTTCGCCGCCGCGGCGAACTCCTGCTGGTACCCGTCGAAGAGTTGCTTGACGGCTTCCTTCTGCGCCTTGTCGAAGCCGAAGAGCGTCGTCATGCCGTCGATGTCCTGACTGTCGATGGACGGCTCAAAGGCCTGCTGCCCCCCGCCGAACATCCCGCCGAACCCGCCCCGTCCACCACCCGGACCGCCCCCGCCGGGCCCGCCCGGGCCGCCGCCTTGAGCCAGTACCCCCCCGGCAGACAGTGCCAGACACGCCACCGACACGATCGCGGTGCCGATCAGACGTCGCGTTCCTTGACCAAACATGCTCGAGTTCTCCAATGAGAGTGCTTGATTCGATTCCCACCAGTTGCCCCAACGTGGATTGCTGACTCGCTTTGTGCTCTTCTCAACTCTTCCACCCCTTGCCCCGGCCCGCCGACTCTCTACCCTCACAGACCCGGCCTTCGTACAACGCCGGATCGTGCCCGATATTGCCGCCAAGTTCGTTCGGGGATGATTCGGAGGTGATTCCCGACCGGGATCGCCGGGCATTGTCATATTGGTTGATAGTCGGTCGGTTGCCCTGATTCGCGTGCGGAACAGTGCCCAGCAACGCAAGAACCACCGAAATATCCTCGAATTCGACGCGTCTCAGGGGGGGGGCGGGGGGGGCCACGGCTCAAACCGCGTGGGCCGCGCGCGGCTTCTGAGTCGGGAGTGGTTTGCGGTCACGCATCATCTGAACGAATGCGTCGAACAAGTACCCCGAATCATGGGGCCCCGGCGAGGCTTCGGGGTGGTACTGCACGCTGAACATCGGGCGATCGGTGGCGGCGAAGCCGGCGAGCGTGCCGTCGTTGAGGTGAATGTGGGTGGGTTGGGCGAGCGGCTTGCCGTGGCGCACGGGGAGCGACTTGGGATCGACCGCGAAACCGTGGTTCTGGCTGGTAATCTCGACCCTTCCCGAGATGAGATTCAGCACGGGCTGGTTGGCGCCGCGATGGCCGAACTTGAGTTTGTACGTCGTCGCGCCCATCGCCAGAGCCAGGAGTTGGTGCCCGAGGCAGATGCCGAAGGTGGGGACCGCATCGGCCGCGGGCGTATCGATGCCGACGACGTCGCGCAGGGTTTTGATGGTTTGTTCGACGGCGGCGGGGTCGCCGGGGCCGTTGGAGATGAACAAACCGTCAATCTTGCCCGAATGGTGCAGATCGCGGATTTCGCGCGCGGAGATGGAGTGTGGAACGACTTGGACCTCGCACCCTCGGTCTGACAGGTGACGAAGGATGTTGCGCTTGGCCCCGCAGTCAAGCGCCAGGACGCGCAGGCCCGAGGCCGGGTGGGATGTGGTCGAAGCGGGGGACCAGTCGCCGAGCGTTTCGTTCCAGGACTGCGAACTCGTGCAGCCCACGAGTGGAACGAGGTTCTGTCCGTTCATGTCGGGCGCGGCGAGCGCAGCCCGGACGAGTTGGGGATCGGAGAGGCGGTCGTCGGTGGAGATGACGCCGCGCATCACGCCGGCGCGGCGCAGCCGGCGGGTGAGGGCGCGCGTGTCGATCTCGCTGATCCCGATGACACCGGAGCGGGCGAGGTAAGTGGAGAGATCGGTGGTGGCGCGGAAGTTGGAATGCAAGCGGGCGAGTTCGCGGACGACGAAACCGGAGACCTGGACCTTTGCGGACTCGACGTCTTCCTCGTTGACGCCGGTGTTGCCGATGAGCGGCTGGGTCATGACGAGGATCTGTCCGGAGTACGACGGATCGGTGAGGGCTTCCTGATACCCCACCATCGCCGTGTTGAAGACAACCTCGGCGGTCTGGGTCATGGGGGGTGAGTGGGGGGGGCATGCGCCGAACGCGCGGCCATGGAACACCGTGCCGTCCTCGAGGGCGAGGCGCGCGGCTGGACCGTCCGGGAATCCGGAAGCGTGAGGGGGTGTGGAAGATTGTGAAGCGGTTCGTGCGAGCGAGTTGCCGGATGAGATGGGGTGTTGCACGAGACTGAGTATAGGAGGGATCCTCCGCACGAATGCGGACCCAATGTCGGCTCGGAATAAACGCGCCCGAGAGGAGTCGAACCTCTAACCCTTGGTTCCGAAGACCAATGCTCTATCCATTGAGCTACGGGCGCTTTTGCTAGGTTTTTTCCTAGCGAACTTGACGTTTGCCAGCATGCCGCGTTACTGGTCGTGACACCCGTTGTGACACCACTACCGAACGTTCGTTAGGGGTGTCGCGCGATCGCCGGGGTTGCCGGGATCGCGCCTTGACTCGGGGTTTTCACGGAGAAGTATGCGACATGGCACAGAGTAGCAGGTCACGGAGCGACCGACCAGCCAAGCCCTACGAGGGCTTCCCGCTGTTCCCCCACGCGACGCGGCGCTGGGCGAAGAAGATCAAGGGAAAGTTCGTGTTTTTCGGCCCGTGGGAAGATCCGCACGGCGCGCTGGAACGCTTCATGGCGCAGCGCGATTTCCTGTTGTCGCCGGCGCCGGCGCGTGCTCGCCCCGTACCCGTACGACGGCCCGCGCCGGTGTTGGCGGTGAATCCACGGCGCGATGACGAACTCGGTCTCGCCGAAGGACTACTGGATCAAAACACCAATGTTCTAGCCGGGAGCAGTCCAACGCGCCCTTCGCTGGTCACCACGGGGCGCACGCTTCGCCGATCGGTCGCGACGACGGCGCCCGTGCACACAGGCGATCTCACGGTGCGCGACCTGGTGAATCACTTCCTGACGGCCAAGCGCCGGCGGGTGGAGTCCAGCGAGATGGGCCTGCGGTCGTTCTCGGAATACCACACGACCGCTGGGAAGCTGGTCAAGCTGCTGGGGAAGGACCGCATCGTGACGGCGCTGACGCCAGACGACTTCAGCAACCTGCGCGCGGCGTTGGCGCTGCGGCGTGGACCGCTGGCGCTGGGGAACGAGATCGGGCGGGTGCGTTCGATCTTCAAGCACGGATTCGAGGCGGGGTTGTTCGAGCATCCGATGCGGTTCGGTCCGGACTTCTCGAAACCCAACCGGCGCGCGGTGCGGCTGGCACGCTGGGCAAGCCGAGGCGGACGCGGCGGGGTGAAAATGTTCGAGCCGGCGGAGATCAAGACGCTGCTGGACGCCGCCGGCGTGCAGATGCGGGCGATGATCCTGCTGGGGCTGAACTGCGGGATGGGGAACACGGACGTGTCGGAACTGCCGCGCACGGCGGTGGACCTCAAGGCGGGCGTGATTGACTTCCCGCGTCCCAAGACGGCGATCGAGCGCCGCGCGGTGCTGTGGCCCGAGACGGTCGAGGCGCTGCGGCAGGTGCTCAAGGCGCGGCCCAAGCCGAAATCCAAGGAGGACGACGGGCAGGTGTTCCTGACGAGATTCGGGTACCGCTGGGTGCGCGTGCAGGAGCCTGGCGAGCGGAGCACGGGGCGGCTTCAGGCCGTGGTGACGGACTCGGTCGCGCTGGAGTTCGGGAAACTCATCCGCAGCGTGGGGCTGGCGGGCCTGGGGGGTGGGGGCGGCGGCGGCGAAGACGGCACGTCGGCCCACGTCGGGGCCACGTCGCGTGGGAACGGCGACCCGAGCGAACGGCCCGGCCGAGTTGCCGGCGCGAACGTGGGGGCACGTGGGGCCACCGGTGGCAAACGGGCCGCGGCGGGCAAGCGTGGGCGCGGGTTCTACGCGCTGCGGCACACGTTCCGGACGGTTGCGGACGAGGTGGGCGACCGGCCGGCGATCGATCTGATCATGGGTCACCAGGACGGTGCCGACATCGCCAACCACTACATCGAACGGATCAGCGACGAGCGGCTCCGCAAAGTCGTGGAGCATGTACGGAGCTGGGCGAAGGTCACCGATCAATAGATCGACAACGAGGAGGTTCGCATGGACGCGAAGAGTGTCACGGGTTCTCAGAAGGCACGTTCGATTCTGGTCACGCGGGAGACTCCCGCGGAGGCGGCTCGTCGCCTCGAGACGGTCATGCCGTCGGATCTTGGCCTGTGCTGGAGAAACGAGTTCACACCGGCGAGGATGCCGGTCTCCGTGACGGCGGCGATCGCAGCGCTCGACGGACTCGCCCGCCAGTTCCAGGAACTTGCGGTTCGTAGCGGAAACGTCAGGCACCTGCTGGTGTGGCGCGAGCCGGAGTCGAACGACTTCCGCCGGGTGATGCCCACTGACGTCGAGCGAGGGACCGTGCAACTCGACGGAGAGTTTGCGATCCACCATGCCTGGAGTGATCGGGATCGGAATCTCTTGGGATACGTGTTTGGCGGAACACTCGACGGGAGCCTGCACCAATCACTTCTGGATCAAGCCGGCGGTTGGGCGAGCGTGCTCTTCGCCGGGTCGCCGATTCGCCGGCCGGTTCAGAGATGGTTGCTGGAACTGCACCAGCGGGCGTGGCGGGGACATCCGATTCTCCGTTCGGAGCTGCGGACTCGCATTGATTCCATGGGTATTCCATATGGTCCACCCGATCGTCTCAGGAAGGCGTGCTGCCTGATGGCTGGCTGGCTAAGCGACTCTGACAGCATGCCGCGATGTTGGTACAGCGTGCTTCGACCAGACGTCTACACGGCGTCGGCAATGGCGATCCGCGACATGATCGACTCGGTGGAGCGCGCGGTCGAACGATCGGGCGGTAGCGAGCAACCCTCGCACGGGGGGCTGGTGTCCGCCATGCGCCAGCCGATTCCGATCCAGAAAGCAAAGGCGCAACTCGGGGATGCCAATCTGCACAGAAAGCTGAAGCAGCGCAGGATCAACGTGAGGGGGCGGCGTGGCCAGCATGTCGTCGACCTTGAAGACCTCTTGGCGGTCGCAAAGCCTCGCCATCGCCGGGCCCTGATCAGCTGGGCAAACGAGAACTACCCGCCCCGATCGGATTGGTAGCGTGTTGGCGCCAGCATCATTCCAATTCACGGCGCGTCACATGCCGGGGGATCGCGGTATGAAAGCGACGTCTTTTACGATCGTCGGAGCCACCTGACGGAATTCAGCGTCGCGCGGCGATAGTTGTCGCGTGAGCAACGCACACCACACCGCAAAGCCTCGCAAGACGTTCGTGGACAGCATGGTTCCGGCTGAGCGGGTGACGCTCACGGAGCTCGCGGCCAAGCTTGGGGTGAATCCGGCGACCACCTTTCGGTGGGCTGGGCGGGGCATCCGCGGTGTTCGCCTTGGCACGCAAAGGCTCGGCGGCCGAACCGTGGTGACTCCGGAGAGTCTGCGGGAGTTCCTCGCCGCACTGAATAGCACGAGACCTTCAACACGAGCGAACCGTCGCGGCGATCCTGCGGGGGGTGAGCCATGAAAGTGTGGTTCTCTCCGAGGGAAGTCGCTCGAAGCCGCGGTATTCGATCCGAGAAGGTCTTGGCATGGATTCGATCCGGCGAGCTCGAGGCGGTGAACTGCGCGGAGAACAAGGTGGGCAAGCCTCGATGGCGGATCAGCCAGGTTGCCCTTGACTTGTTCGACCGAACTCGATCCAGCCGGAGCGCGGCACCGCCGGCGCCGGCGCGGCGGACTCTGCGCGTGAGCGGCGTTCAGGAGTTCTACTAGCAAGCGGCAACGGGAGGGCATTGATGCGATCGGATGAGTATGGGCTGGAATGGTGCGGGGCCGCGAGGTTGCATGCGACCGAGCGGCGTGCGGCATCGGTAGCACACATGGCGGCGTGTCACGGCACGTCCGGAAGGCGCAGGATCATGAGTACGTACACAGCACGAGCGACCCGATGGCCTCAACCTCGCAGCGCGAGCCGCGCCACGTCCGTTCAACCGGGACCGCGGGCGAGTTCTCGATCGCTGCAGCGACTCATCGCCGATGCGGCCCTGCCACCACATCTGTCAGCATGTCTGCAGCTCCTGGTGATGTACGCGGATTGGGCGACGGGCGGCGGCATCACCGCGAGCGTTACGACGTTGGCGGACGATATGAAACGCTGTCCACGATCGATTCAAGCGTACCTCAATCAGTTGCATGCCCTGGGTGTGATCGAGTTCGATCGCTATTCGGCCGGCGGCAAGATGGCAGGCGGCCGCGGGCGAACCCACTGCTTCCGAATCCTGATCGAACGACTTCGCGAACTTGCGGGGCATCCAACGGCGGATTTTTTTTCTGCCCAACCCCGCAACGGCTGCGTTCCAACCCCGCAACCGACGACGGCGAACCCCGCAACGGCTGCGGAGGATCAATTAGAGAATCATTCGGAGAACACCCCCAGCGCCCCCTGTGCCTCCGAATCCGCGCGATCGCCCGATCACTCGGATGTTGGTGGTGGTGTTTTCGCTAACGCTCAAGAGAAGAAGAGATCCGATCGCAGCGAAGACCCAGCACCGCTTCGATATCCGGAGACCTACCGGCTGCTGGCCGACGCGGACGTGATGGAGAGCAAGTGTCGTGCGCTCTCGGCGATCCATCCCCCGGAGGAAGTGCGGATCGGCATCGACCACCTGGGTAAGCGGCGTCCGGGTGATCGCAGGTACGGCGGGATGCTCGTAGGCATGCTCGAACGCGGAGATTGCCGAGCCGCATTGAACCGCGAGTTGGAACGAGACGGCAAGCGGCGTCGGGCGCGGCGAGCGTCGCACGCATGGGACTTTTTCAAGCGATTGAGGAAGACGTGCCCACCGGAACTCCGGTCTCAATACGAGTCCATGATCGACGTGATCATGGGTGTGTGGCCCAACCCGAAACTGCTTGCGGAATCCGAGGTACTGACGGATGAAGAGCTGTCGGCTGAGGCTCCCGACCCTGCTCTGCTCGATCGACTGTACCGCGTAGCGACAGCAGGTCGGGCCGCCGATGGCGGCCCGCCAGAGGCGGCGGCTTCGCCGGCCCCCCCACCGGCTGCAGTGCGGCCCCCGGGGGGGATGGGGGTCTGAATCTCTGGAGGTCCCGGCAGGGACCGACGGCTGGACCCGCTTTTTTTTCGCCACGGGTTTTGGTAAAGGGGGGTGGACGTGCGCCGGGGGCGGCTCGGGCGGGATCGGGACGGCGGGCGCCTCGCGGGAGGGGCGCGGCGACGAGGTGGAGACGGCGCCAAGCGGTGCGCCGGGCGCGCGCAGATGGGGGTCAAGTGAGGAGTTGGCGCGGCAGGGTGGCGCGGGAGCGATTGGACGGTTGGAGGGGGCGTTGGGACGTCTTGAGCGCAAGGAGGCGCAAGCGCATGAAGATCAGGGACCGGATCAAGGAACTGCGGCGGGTACCGGCGAAGCAGCTGTGCCCGAGCCCGAAGAACTGGCGGACACACCCGGCGGCGCAGCGCCAGGCGCTGCAGGGGATGCTGGCGGAGATCGGCTACGCCGACGCGCTGCTCGCGCGGGAGCTGGCGGACGGGAGCCTGGAGCTGATCGACGGGCATCTGCGGGCGGAGGTGACGCCGGAGACGGACGTGCCGGTCTTGGTGCTGGACGTGAACGAAGAGGAGGCCGCGAAGCTGCTGGCGACGCTGGATCCCTTGGCGGCGCTGGCGGGGGCGGACCCAACGAAGCTCGAGGCGTTGATGGCGGAGGTGTCGCTCGAGAGCGCGGCGGCGATGAAAATGCTGGAGGACCTGGCGGCGGAGGCCAGGGTCAGCGCGGAGCGCGCGGTGGTGGAGGACGAGGCGCCGGCGCCGCTGCTAAGGGCGGTGACGCGTCCGGGTGATCTGTGGCTGCTGGGTGACGCGGGCGGCTGCCAGCACCGATTGCTCTGCGGCGATAGCACGAGGCTCGATGACGTGCTGCTGGTGATGAACGGTGAGCAGGCGGCGCTGGTGGCGACGGACCCGCCGTACCTGGTGGACTACACGGGGGAGCGTCCGAAGAAGGGGGACCGGGAGAGCGGGAAGGACTGGTCGGCGACGTACCGGGAGGTGGAGATCAAGGACGCGGACCACTTCTTCCGGAGCGTCTTCGGGAACGTGCTGAGGGTGATCGCGCCGAGGGGGGCGATCTACTGCTGGCACGCGCACCGGCGGTGCGGGCTGATCCAGCGGATCTGGGAGGAGCTGGGGATCCTTGATCACCAGCAGATCATCTGGGTGAAGCCGGCGTCGGTGTTCGGGCGTGTGTACTGGCACTTCCGTCACGAGCCGTGCATGATGGGGTGGGTGAAGGGGTCGCAGCCGGCGCACGGAGCCTCGGGGCGCGAAGCGCACGTGTTCGACTCGGTGTGGGAGATCGGGTGGGAGCGGGGTGGCGCTGCGGGGGGGATCGGGGTGGCGGAGACAGGTGCAGAACCTGTCTGCGGCGATCAGGAATTGAGCGGAGCGGGATTGCCTGAAGGCTCGGGGGGCTCGGTGGGGTCGGTGGGGTCGGGGGGGTTACATGGGGGGGGGAAGGCGAGGCCTGGGGATAATGAGCATCCGACGCAGAAGCCGGTGGAGATCTTCGCGCGGCCGATGCGGCGGCACACGCGCGGGGCGTTGCCATCAATGAAGCGCCGCAGCGTGCCCAGCGCCACCGTCGGGGCGATCGGCGACGTGTGCTTCGAGCCGTTCAGCGGGAGCGGGAGCCAGCTCATCGCGGCGGAGCAGCTGGGGCGGCGGTGTTATGCGATCGAGCTGGAGCCGGTGTTCGTGGACGTGGCGATCCGGCGGTGGCAGATGCTGACGGGGCGCGAGGCGGTGCTGGCGGTCCCATGGTCTGGGAGCGATCAGGAGGCGGGTGAGAGTGAGTGCGGGGGTGGTCAGCTGCTGACGTGGGCGCAGGTGGCGCTGGAGCGCGGGGTGGAGGTTCCTGAGAACGCGGCGAAACGGCGAAGTGACGCGAAGGTCCGTGCGGCGAAATCCGGCGTGAGGAGAAACACGAAGGCGAAGACAAAGACGAGTATGCCGAAAGCGTCGGCGCGGACGACGCCGAGTGGAGCGCCGGGACCGGGCGCCGGGTCGGCACGCCGATCAAAGTCGAGGACGAGCGACAACACGAGCGGCAAGGAGGCGCGGTCATGAGCCGAAAGAAGTTGGCGGGAGCCAGAAGCACCGGCAGGGATGTCGAGCGCAGCGGTGCGGAGCGTGGGAGCAAGGTCGATGCGGACACGAGTAGGAGAACCCGAGGGAACTCGCCTGGGGCTGGGGCTGGGGGGGTTGGGGGGGGGCCGGCGTGTCCGAAGTGGTTGGATGCGGAGGGGCGGCGGATGTGGCGGTACCTGGCGCCGCGGCTGAAAACGATGCAGGTGCTGACGAAGCTGGACCGGCCGGCGCTCGCGCGCTACTGCCAGGTGTGGTCACGGTGGGTGAAGGCGGAGAAGTTCCTGCTGCAGTTCGGCGAGACGTACCCGTACAAGGACGACCGTGGGCAGGTGCGGCTGTTCATGCCGTGGCCGCAAGCGGCGATCGCGGCGCGATTGTCGCAGCAGCTCTTGAAGCTGGAGCAGGAGTTCGGGCTGACGCCGTCGGCGCGGACGAGCCTGAACACGGCCGCGTGCGGGGTCGGGGGGCGCGGCGGATATGTGGGTGTGCATCCCGCGCGAGGCTGGCCGGGACGAGCCGGCGTTCCGGCAACGGCGCAGCCGCTCACACGGTTGCAGGCGTTTGTTGCTGAAGGGGGCGTCCAACCCCGTTCTCGCTTTGCCGAGTTCGCGGCGCGAGGCGGGATCCATCCCCGCAAGAGTCTCTCCGAGAGCGCTTCGTGCGGCGGTCCGGAGCCGCAGTCGCGGGGGTGAGAAGGAGACACAGCGATGGGCCGGAGAGGACCGAGGCCGACGCCGACGCGGGACCTGCAGCGCTGGGGGAGCTGGCGCGCGGCCTTGCGCACGTGTGAGCCGGACATGACGGCGCTCGTGGGGGTGCCGCCGTGCCCGAAGTGGCTGGACCGCGAGGGGCGGCGCGCGTGGAAGTTCGTGACGGCGGGACTGGCGGCGCGGGGGTTACTCACGCAGGTGGACGGGCAGGCGCTGGTGCGGTACTGCCGGATCTGGTCGCGGTGGATGGCGATGGAGCGGTACCTGCTGCGGCACGGCCCGACGTACACGGTGAGGTCGCGCGATGGGAAGCGATCCAGGCCTCGGCCCTGGCCGCAGGCGGCGCTGGCGGCGAAGCTGGGCGCGCAGCTCACGGAGATCGAGCGCGAGTTCGGGCTGACGCCCGGCGCGCGGGCCTGGATGCGGCTCAGGCTGGAGTGGGAATCGACGTGGTAGGGTGACCGGGATCGCCAGGCGCTGTGCTCGGACGGGTCGGCTGCCCCTCCCCCCGACCACCGGGTTGGGCTCCCTGCATGAGGAGCGGGTCTGATACACTTGGGAACACGGTGGACGAAGAGGGCAATCCAATGGCAAAGAAGCGGCGACGGCGTACTGGGTCTGATTCGGCGCCGGAAGCATCAGAGCTTCTGCGTCGGAAGCTTCCGGAGATACGGAGACTTCGATCGGAGTTGCAGGCACACATAGATGAGATCGATGCGATCCTCAACACGCTGGAGTTGCCCGCGTCAGCATCTCACATGGACGATGTATCGGCGCGAAAGCGTCTTGGAAATCGATCCAGGAGGAACGACAGGCACGCGTGAAAGCTGGAGCGAGAGTCGGGCTGACGCCCGGAGCGCGTGACTGGATGCGGCTCCGGCTGGAGTGGGAATCGACGTGGTAGGCGCAATCCACGTCGCACAGGGCGGCAACATGTTCCGCGTGGGCCACACAAGATTGAGTGCCAAGCAAGCAGCGAGCACATGCGGGCGACTCGTCCGTCAGGCTCAAGTCGCGGATGGCAGCCATGATGTTCCACCCGAAGGGGTGTGACCTGTCAAGTAATCTGCGTCATTTGGGAAGCTCGCTCTTGCGGGATCTGAGAATTTTATTAGACTCGATAGCACTCTCGCCAAGAGATACCCGCGATCTTCGCAGGTGGAAAACGGTCACGGGTACTGGGCAGGAAAGGGGAACGCGCGGATGGGCTCCAGGCAGGATTGGGGCGAGGCCAAGCCGCCTCGCTCGCTCAAGGCGCTGCGCCAACTCGTGGCGTGCGACCTGAAGGTGGAGGTGCTGTTCGCGCTAGCCAAGCTCAACCAGGGCCCGGTGGGGGTGACGGCGCTGGCCGAGGCGATCGACCGGGACATCACGCAGCTGAGTCCGCACCTGCACGCGATGCACGACATGGGACTCGTGCGGTATGAGTCGCGTGGGACGAGGCATCTGTATGCGCTCACGGACCGGGTGGTTGTGACACACGTAATGATCGGGAGCCGCCCGGGCGTGCACCTCTCGATCAGCTCGGATGACGGATCTCGCATCGCGCTGGAGGACGTGGCCAACGACTCGATCGCGGGCACGGTCAGCGGGATGGACCCGGTTCCGGCGCCACCGCGGCGAGCGTCATGACAAGCGGCGGAGTCCGCGTTCGACGGCGAAGTGCTCGCCGATGCCGCCGGGCCACTGGACGCGGATGAGCCGGAGCGTCTCCTGGTCGGGTGGCGAGTTGCATTCCCAGTCGATGACGGTGCCGACCTCGGATTCCAGGTCGCGGCCGGGCTCGTCGGTGGTGACGGAGGGGGCCCAGCCGACTTTGAGTCCGACGCGCATCTCGCGGGCCAGGAACTCGCGGTCCGGCCCGCGCGGAAAGTCGATCGCGTCGATGAACTGATGAGCGTGATCGCGGGCCAGCAGCAGGAGACTGCGTTGATCGACGGGAGAGAGCTTCGTGAACGGGCCGATGGCGTCGTGCTGGCGAGCCCGCTCGTCGTAGCGATCGCCGGACGACCACCCATTACTGATCATTTGCTGGCACCAGAGCGCATGCCCGATCGCCGCGAAGAGCGACAGGAGCGACTCGCTGGCCAGGTCGGTGCTGAGCGAGGGACGCATGGCGCGATTGTCCTCGAAAAAACGGCGAGAAGTGGGCCGTCCCCAACCTTGGCGGGACGGCGTCCGATAAAGGATAACGTCGCTGCATGTCAATTCCGACACCTGACAGAGCTTTCTCATCAGAAAAATCGAGCCACCACGCCAATTGAGGGAATATTCCGGCCTCTGTGCTCGGCGTGGAGCACGGTCGCGGAGGTTCCGCATCAAGAGTCTACCGGGAATCCGGAGAGCCTGGGGCAGGGCTCGAGTCGGGGGTCGGGGCGGAATTCGCGGGGGAATGCGGGGGGGAATTCGGGGGGGAATTCGGGGGGGGGCCGGTGCCGGCGAATCGGACGACGTGGCCGCGCGCCCAGTCTCGCCAGGCGGGATCGCTGGCGCGGAGGGCGATGTCGCCCAAGAGCTTTGGCGTCTTCTCGTCGGCCTTGCCCGAACGGATCTGGAGGCGCGCCAGCGCCTGGATGGTGGGCAAGTGATTCGGGTCCACTTCGAGAGCGTCCTGGTACCCGGCGAGGGCGTCGTCGGTGCGGCCGGCGATCTCGAGCGTGAGGGCGAGGTTGAGGCGCGGGTCGGGGCTGCCGGGCATGAGCTTGCGGGCCCACTCGAACTCGCCGGCGGCCTCGTAGAGGCGCGGCGGGTCCATCTTGAGGTAGACGACGCCGAGGTTGTTGTGCGCGGGGCCGTGGTAGAGATCGGCGGCGAGGGCGTCGCGCAGGAGCGCTTCGGCTTTGGAAGAGTCGGAGTCGATGAGCTGGGCGGCCTGACGGGAGAGTTGCTCGGCGCGGGCGGTGTCGCGGCGAGACTCGCTGAGGGGCGCGTACGGGTCGGTCCGAGTGGACGCGCACGCTCCCAGGCAGAAGGCGATCAGCGCGGCGAGCGCGGCCGAGAGGAGTGCGAGCGGGCTTGACAAGCTGGTCCGATTCATGGACGTGCGGCTCCAGAGGCGACCGGCGTGGCCGAGGGAGGAATCGAAGGGGGGCTCGAGTAGTCTGTTGGAGACAGGAGGGCGATGGGCGTGCTTGAGGCGATGGAGACGGACTCGATCGTGAGCGCGACGCGGAGGGCAGCGTCGACAGACTTCACGGTGTTCGACTGGTCCTGGTGTTCGGCGGGCGGGGTTAGCACCTCACTCGATGGGGATGGGGATGGGGATGGGGATGGGGAGGGGGGGGATTCAGGGGTGAGATCGATGGCGCTGACGATCCAGCCGCATTGGCTCCGGTCGCGGCGGCGCCAGGAGTCCAGGAAGCGGCCGAGTTCGGGGAGCGTGACGGGAGAGAGTGAGAGCGACGCGCGGATCCGCACGGCGCGGGGTGTCAGGGACTGCGATGTGATCTGGGCGGAACTCGATTCCGGGCTGAATGACGTGAGGCGCGACGCGGGGATACCGGCGTCGGCGAGCGACTGGGCGATCAGGCTTGGGAGCTGCGCCGAGGGGACCGGAGTGGACCGGGTCCAGTCGGGGACGCGCGAGCGGAGGGAGTCGACGAGGGCGGCGGCGGCGGTGAGTTCGTCCAGGCGTCCGGTCGCGGCGCGAGCTTCGGCTCGGGCGTCAAGGTGTGAACGTGCGGCCCAACCGACGAGCGTGGCCGCGAGCGCGAGCGTGAGGAGCCAGAGGATGACGAGCGATCGTCTCATCGCACTGCCTCCGTCTGCTCACCCGATTCGGGCAAGGGGCGCGATTGGGAAGTCGGGACCGGCAGCGTCGATGAACCAGGGACTGGAGGGGCGGCGGTGAGTTCGAGCGTCGCGAACGAGGAGGTTCCCTGGGTGCTGAGCGAGGGCGGAATCAGCGACCATCCGGGGGGCGTGATGAACAAGCCGAGCCACTGCGTGGGATCGCCAGAGTCGATGCGGACGGAGGCGGCGATGCGCTCGGGGACGACGCGGACGGAGAGGGGCACCGCAGATTCGGGATCACCGGGCCAGGCCGCCAGGAGTGTCGTGAGCGACAAGGCGGCGTCGGGAGAGGGCGGGGACTTCTCGGCGGCGTCGACGAGCGCGCGCAGCTGGAGAATGGACGCGGCAAGCGGCGCCGAGCGGTGTCCTCCTTCCTCTTCGGTTCCCCCGATTCGGCTCACGAGCGCCAAGCGTGCCTGGGCCGCGTGGGCGGCGACGGCGCGTTCGTGCAGGGCGCGACGCTGCAGGCCGCCCGCGACCAGCGCCGCGATCAGGAGCAGCGCGGCGGCCCAGCGCGCGTGGCGGACGAACCGGGCGCGGCGCCGCGGGCGGGGTTCGAACTCGCCGACGAGGAGGTTGAGTCGGTCGGCATTGATCTCGAGCGCGGCGTCGCCGGCGAGGGCGCCGGTCAGTCGAGCGACCTCGGTGAGGACGGGGGCGGGGACATCCGACGGACAGAGCGACAGGAGCGTGTCGTCGAGGCGGGCGAGACTCGCGCGTGGGAGAGCGCAGATGAGAACGACGCTGCCGGGGCGGGCGGGATCGGTGCTGGGCAGGCCGACGGAGAGCGCCACGCCGTGCAGATCGTGCTGGTCGGCGTCGACGGGCACTTCGAGCGCCAGTTCGACCTGGAGCCCCGACGAGAGGGGCGCTCGCGGCGAGACTCGCCAGGACCGCGGCATGGTGACGACACTCCAGTAGAACCGCTCGGCGGGCCAGCGCAGGTTGCGATCGGCGGCGGTCGCTTCGGGTTCAGCAGGTGATGCGGGGGACGGGAGCTTCATCGGGATATGAGCGGTTGCGCATGGAATGGTGGGTCAGCGTGCGTCGGAGGCGTCGGCAACATGGACCGCGGAGTCAGGATCGAGAGAGGTAGGGGCGGCCGCGACGAGCTTGATGGTGTCGACGGCGCCGGTGGCGGGATTGAGGAGACGGATCGCATCGGGCGAGATGGACTCAATGACTCGCCCCCCCAACCCCCCCAACCCCCCCAACCCTCTGCCCCCTCCCGGCAGCTCTGCACCTGACACAGGTTCACCTTCGCTGACGCTCAGGAGGCGGTCGGCGTCGGGGTCGTAGAGCGTCGCGATGTAGCGGTCGCCTTCGCGCGTGATGGCCAGGAGCTGGAGGCGCAGAGGTTGCGAAGGGACTGCAAGCTTCTCGGTAGAAACTGGTGCGGAAGGGGACGACTCGGCGATCTCCACCGGCGGCCAGAGGGGACGAGAAAAGAGAGCCAGATCGAGCGGTGACGGGCGAAGGGGCGCGACGGGTTCGTTGCCGAACGAGTCGCGTCCCCCACCACCACCCCCAGCCCCCGCCGGCGTCTGAGCTGCTGGCGTCTGCAATGCGCCCATCGGCCACAGGCACCACGTGGCGGTCGCGGTGAGAACAAGAGCCGCGAGGACGCGGCGGTGGAGGCCGGAGCGCACGAAGCCTCTCATGACGCCACCTCCTCTTCGTGCATGTCGATGACGCGGTCGACTTCGGCGGCGGTGGTGAGCCCGCTCGTGACCAGCCCTTCGCCCGATTCGCGCAGGGTCGTCATGCCGCGTCGCCGCGCGGCGTCCTTGATCGCCGTCGACGAAGCACGCTCGCCGATGAGCGGCCGGACGTGCTCGTCGATGACGAGCAGCTCGAAGAGGCCGACGCGTCCCTTGAAGCCGCCGCCGAGGCACTCGTCGCACCCGCGCCCACCGCAAGGAGCGTGGAGTGTGCGGACCAGGCGCTGCGCCAGCACGGCCGAGAGCGAGGACGCCACCAAGAACGGTTCGACGCCCAGGTCCAGCAGGCGCGCGATGGCGCTGGCGGCGTCGCTGGTGTGCAGCGTCGAGAGGACCAGGTGCCCGGTGAGGGACGCCTGGACCGCGATGCGGGCGGTCTCTTCGTCGCGGATCTCGCCGACCATGATGACGTCGGGGTCCTGCCGCAGGATGTGCCGCAGGCCCGTGGCGAAGGTGACGTTCTTCTTGGGGTCGACCTGGGTCTGGCTGATGGACAGGCCAGCCGCACGCGCACGCGGAGCGACGTTCGAGTTGGCGTGAGGATCCCGGGCACCCCCCCTCCCCCGGGCCCCGGCCCCGGCCCCGGCCGCGCCGGAGAGGTCGTATTCGACGGGGTCCTCGATGGTCATGATGTTGAGTTCGCAGGCGGAGAGAGATCGAGAAGAAGGGGGTAGAGACGATGACGAGCGACTTGCTGCGCCATCGCGGGCATTGCTCGCAAGATTGCTTCCTGCGTTGGTGTCGCTGATCCAGGCGAGGGTGGCGTAGAGGGTGGTGGTCTTGCCGCTGCCGGTGGGGCCGGTGGAGAGGACGATGCCGCTGGTGCGGCTGACGTGGGCGAGGTAGGCATCGCGGATGGCGTCGGGCATCCCCAGGCCCGCGAAACTCTGCAGGTGCGGCGAGCGGCTCGGATCCAGCAGCCGCAGCACGACGCGCTCGCCGTAGGTCGACGGGAGGGTGCTGACGCGCAGGTCGATGCGGCGTCCGGCGATGGAGACGGTTGCCCGGCCGTCCTGCGGCGCGCGGCGCTCGGCGACATCGAGGCTCGCCATGACCTTGATGCGGCTCACAATCGCCCCAGCAACCCCGCCCCCGCTGCCGGTCGCCTCTCCCGAACCCGCTAGGCTGCCGGCTCCGCCGCCGGGGAGTTCTCTGGCGGTGTGCAGCGCGCCGTCGAGGCGGTAGCGCACCAGGGTGCGCTGGCGCAGAGGCTGGACGTGCACGTCGCTGGCGCCGCGCTGGAGGGCTTCGAAGAGAATGAGGTCCACGAGTCGCACGGCCGGCGTCTTGCCTCGCGTGGACAGGAGATCCTGCTCGGCCTCGCGCAGGGCGCTGGCGAGATCGGACTCGACGTCGCCGGAGGACTCGACGATGGTCGTGGGCGGGGCGTCGATCTGACCGGCGTCCTGGGTCAGGTACGCGCGGTCGATGGCGGCGGCGACGTCCTCGGCGGGGTGCACCTCCGTGCGCACAGGCCGGCCGAGCCGCACGCCGACGTTGAAGGCGGCGGGGAGCCGGGTGGGCGGTCCGATGAGGAGCCGCTCGACGTTGCCGTCGAACCCGGCGCTGAGGACGAGGTGGCGCCGGGCGAACTCGTGAGAGACGAGCGCCAGGAACTCGGGGCTTGGGGGGGGCGGGGGAGGTGTGGTGGTGTGGGTCGGCACAGTTGAGGTTTAGGGCTATTCAAGAAATGCGGGACGTTGAGCGAAGACGAGTGTGATGCGATCGAATGGAACTAGCGGATGACCTGCGGCTTGACGTCGGGGAAACCGTCGCTGACGTGGGCGGCGGAGGTCGCGGAGGTGCTGAGGTACTTGAGATCTTCGAAGGCGTTGTGGCGCAGGACGTTGGCGCGGATGAAGACGAAGAAGCGCGAGCGGGTGTTGTCGCGCGTGCGGTTCTTGAAGAGCTCGCCGAGGATCGGCACGCTCCCGATGAGGGGGATCTGCGTGGTGGACTTCGAGTCGGTGTTGATCTCGAGCCCTCCCACGACGACTGTGAAACCGTCCGGCACGCTCACGCTGCTCTGGATGCTGTTCTGCTGCTTGGGCGGCGGGAGTCCGCCCGATGACGAGCCCACGAACGAACTGAGCTCGATGTCGTAGCCGAGCACGAGGTGATCACCCTCGGCGATCTGGGGCTTGATGGCGACCTTGGTGCCGGCGTCCTGGGTGCCGCCGAAGGACTGGCTGGAGATGTCGCCGGTGCTGGAGGAGATGGTGGTGGTGGCGAAGGGCTGCTGGAGGGTGGAGTTGAAGGTGGCCTGCTGGTTGTTGCCGACCAGGACGCGGGGGATGGAGAGGGAGCGCCCCTTGTTGAGCGACTCCATGGCGCGGACGACGACGGAGAACTCGCCGGGGTTGAGAACGATGCCGGTGAAACCAGGGCGGTCCGGCGCCGTGCGTCCCCCACCGGCGGCCGAACCGCCAAAGTCGCTGGAGCTCAGGCCGAAGAGGGACGAGAGTCGGATGGCGGTATCGCCGCGGATCTCGATCTTTTCGAGTTCGGTGCCCAGGGCCAGGCTCTGCGAATCGGAGAGGCTCACCAGGAGCACCTCGAGCATGACCTGGGGCTGGCGCACGTCCAGGGAGCGGATGAGGGCTTCGAGCTGGGCCAGCAGCCTGGGTTCGCCGATGGCGATGATCGTGCTGGTCGCCTCGTCGGCGGTGAGCGTGATCTCGGGCTCGGCGGAGCCGGGAGCCTGGCCTGCAGGAGACGGACGAGGCTGGCCCGGAGCGGAGCCGGCCTTCGCATCGGACGTCGGCGGGGGCCAGGGCGAGTTGGGGGGGTTGGTCGTAGCGGGTGTGGGCGTGCCGACAGACGCGGTAGTGACGCCGGGGGGGGTGGGGGTCGCTGATGATGGCGTGCCCTTCTCGGCGTCGGCGGCGAGCGCGCCGGAACGGATGAGATCGTTCAGGACCGCGAGCAGTTCATGCACGCCGCGGTTGCGGACCTTGTAGGAGCGCACGGGCCGGCGCGCCGAGGCGGGGACGGAGTCGAGACGCTGAAGGACCGCTTCGATCTTCTCGTGCTGGCTGGGCGTGGCGGTCGCCAGGAACGAACCGGTGAGATCGTCGACGACCAGGCGCCACCGATCATCACTTTGCCCTCCCGTTCCGCCGCCCGAGCCGCTCTCTCGCACCGACTGTTCGACAAGGCGAGCGACTTCTTTGACGGCGAAGTAACGCGGGGTGTAGGCGCGGGTCTCGACGGGCTCGCGCTGGTCCAGTTGGCGGACGAGCGTGGTCCAGTACTCGACGTGCTCCGGCGGCGCGACGAGCAAAACCCCCCCAACCCCCCCCACACCCCCGCCACCTCCACCCGCAACACCACCGCCGGTTGCGTGATTGGCTTCGCCCGGCGGTTGTGTGCCGCTGGGGAGGGCGACGAGTTCGCCGGCGATCTTCTCGCCGGTGACGAGTTCGCGCTTGGCGGCGACCTGCTGCACGAGCGCGACGAGCGCCGTTGGCGCGAGGTTGCGCACCGGGAGGAACTGGGTCGAGGCGCGCTCGTCGGCGGTGCCGGGCGTGCGTGGGACATCGAGCAGCGTGATGAGCCGTTGTGCCTCGCGCACGCGCGGTTCAAGATCGGCGACCACGATGAGCCCCCCCCCGTTGGCGCTGGCGCCCGCTTGCTCGGTGGCATCGACGTCGCCTGCATGAACGTCCGCATTCGACGGCGCACGCGCCACCGCACTTCCTTGAAACGATCCCGCAACCTCGGAGACGCTCCCGCCGGTCTTGGAGATCACGAGCTTGAGCGCTTCGACGATCTCCTTGGCAGGGCGGCTGCGCACGCGGAAGAGCGCGACGCGGAAGCCGGCCGGGGGGGTCGGAGGGGCGGGAGGCAGCGCGATCGCGGGTGACGGCGAGGGCGCGGGGGGCTCGACGGTTGCGAGAGCGGCGGCCTCCTGGATCTTGACGATCTGGTAGACGGCCGAGCCGGCGGCGGGCCGCACGGAGGTGAAGCCGCTCGCGGCGAGCGCGCGGTTCGTCAGCGACCAGAGCTCGTCGTCGGAGACGCTTCCCTCGAGCCGGAGCGTGACGGAGCCTTTGAGCACGGACGCGTCGTACTGCACGTTGATCCTGAGGCGTCGCGCCGCGAGATCGACCAGGCGCGCCAGCTCGATCTGCCCGGCCAGCGCGGTGAGCGGCGGCGCCGCGGGGGTCGCTGAGGGAGCGGGCTCGGGCTGTGCGCCAGCGATCGGCGCATGCATCACGAAGATGGCAAGAGCGATCGCGGTGAGGCGACGAGCGTGACCGTGCCAATCATCGCACGTACGCACCGGACTCATCCGCACCTCGCCCGTGAGTCTGTCCTCGAATCGCGTGTCCATCAATCGCATCCGGTGCGGGAGGGCGGGGGAGGGGAAGGGGGAAGTGCTCCGGGTCGTGCCGTCAACTGGCCTACTGACTGACGGCGTTATTCCAGGCGGCGGAGACGGCATTGAGGTTGGCCTGGAGGTTGGCGGAGGCGGCGGCGACGGCGGGGGAGGAGTTGGCGGCGGCGATGGTGTCGAGGGCGTCCTGGGCGGGGTCCTCGCCGTGGCGGGCGCTGATGCGCTGGCTCGAGAGGGCGTCGCGGAGGTGGACCCATTCTTCTTCGGGTCGGTCGGCGAAGGCGTACTGGAGGGGGATGTTCCAGCCGGCGCGTACGTCGGGGATCGTTCCAGATCGAGCCAGGGCGAGTGACTGGACGATGGCGGGGTCGAGGTCGGCGGTGGCGGCGCTGAGGGCGCTTGCGAGGAGGGTCTGCCGCGTGGCGGCGCTCGAGGCGAGCTGGGAGCGTGCGGCGGTGAGCGCCTGGAGGTCTTCCTGGGCGGCGGTGCCGGCGCGGACGACGCGCTCGAGCGAGTCGACGAGCTGGGCCGAGGCCGCGTAGTTGGAATCCGCGTCACGCAGATCGTCCATGGCGGTGGTCAGGTGGGAGCGGAGGTCGCCGACGAGTTCGGTGGTCTGCGCCGGGCTGACGCCGGCGGCGGCGAGGTGGTCGGGTGAGAGCCCCAGGCGGTAGAGGACCATGGAGAGCTCGGCGCTGGTGGGCGGAGTGAAGGCCGGCGCCGTGGCGATCGGAGTCACGACGGACTTGGCGGTCGGGAGGAGGCTGAGCGTGGCGAAGGTGACGGCGGTCCCGCCGGCGAGGATGGCGATGACGACGGCGGCGGCGCTGCCGCGGGAATGGGAGGAGCGGCCGATGCGGTTCGTTGTAACGTTGTTCATCGGGGAGTTCAGGGGGGGGAACTTCATGGGGGGGCTCCTGTTATGTTCGGCCGCCGCGCGGCGGGAGACGGTGTGGTCAGCGTGACAGGAAGAAGTAGGCCTTGGGAGTGGGCGGTCGTCCAGTATTTGTAATTTGAATCAAATTTCAAATTGTGGAATCCGCGCGTGCCGCGCGTCAGACTCTGGCCGTGGACGTTCACGTGAGAACGTCCACGCGCGTGCCAACACGTCGCTCTTGCGACGCCCGTTGCGACAAAGGAGTCACCCATGTCAAGCCTCCCCACCCCCACCTCCTCCCCCCTGTCCGCAGACCCCTCCGTCTCACCTGCTTACGTTCGCGGATCAAGCGTTCGCCACCGCCTGGCAAGGCTGGTGCTCGGGGGAGCGGCGGCGTTGATCGGCCTGGGGGGGGTGGTGGAGCGTGCCGGTGCGCAGCAGATCCTGGAGACGTACGGGACGAGTCTGACGAGTTACAAGTACGCGAGCGCGACGGGCGGTCAGGGTGTGCGGCCGCGCTTTGACCAGCGTGGCGTGGGGCTGGACGGATCAGCGAGGGCAGGGTCATTGCAAGGGTGGGCCCTGGCGGGGAACCCGCTGGGCGAAGGGAGCGTCGGCGGCGGGAGACTTGGTGCGGGGATCAATCTGGCGACGGGAACGTACAACCCGACGGAGGTGGACATCGCGCTGCCGGCGCCCGGGGGAAGCCGGTGGGTGATCGGTCGGTCTTGGAACGTGCGTCAGGAAGTCGGCGGGACGCGGACGGACAGCAACGGGTACCAGGGGAAGAACTGGTTCCAGATGAGCCAGCCGGAGATCGTGCTGTTTACGGGCGCGACGAACGACCTGGACGTGCTGTACATCGTGTACGGGGCGGACCGGTACCTGGAGTTCAAGCGCGCGGCGCTGAACGGCAACGAGTTCAAGGGGAAGAACGGGGCGGCGGGGATCGTGCAGTACGTGAGCGGGAGCCCCGACACGTACGTCTATTACGACCAGCGCGGGACGGCGACGACGTTCTTCGGGTTTAATACGTCGGGGGGGGCGGCGGACGGTCAGTTCTGGAAGATCGCGGATCCCAACGGGAACACGGCGTACGTGGGAGACGCGTCGACGGCGAGCACCGCCGTCACGAACGGGTACAGCGGGAAGAAGATCCAGGTGGCGTACGACGGGGCGGATAACGACGGGCGGCGGTACACCTACACGTACACGACGATCGACAGCGTGAGCCGGTTGACGCAGGTGAAGGCGGAGGTGAAGACAAGCGGCGCCTGGAGTTCGCCGTCGGGCGTGACGACGGTGGGGACCGTCGATTACACGTACTACACCGGCAGCGACAGCAACGGGGACAACGGGAACCTCAAGACGGTGACGACGACGACCCCCCTCTCCCCCGCGTCGACGAACCTGACGCGGATCACGTACTACCGGTACTACACCGGGACGTACAACGCCTCGACGAACCCGGGGCACGCCAACTGCCTGAAGATGGTCCTGGACGCGGAGGGGACCCGGAGCTACGACTGGCAGGACTCGACGTTCGACGCGGATTATGTGGCGGACTCGGACGCGAGCATCAAGTCGTACGCGTCGGCGTACTTCGAGTACGAGAGTTCGTCCTCGACGGAGCGGATCGCCAAGGCGTACTTCAACGGGCAGTGCGGGTGCGGCGGCGGAACAAATGGGACGTACGAGTTCACGTACGGTGACTCGACGAGCTACTCGACGTACATCGGGAACACGAGTTATGACACGGGGTCGGGGGGGTGGGGGAAGCGGACGGTCGTGAAGCGTCCGGACACGACGTACCAGACGTTCTACTTCGACGAGGTGGGCCAGTCGCTGTCGGTGGTGACGACGGACACGGACCCGGCGGGGAGCCCGAGCAAGACGTGGGTGACGGAGGTGGTGCGGAACTCGGACGGTCAGGTGAGCGAGGTGCGTTCGCCGGCGACGAACACGGGGTACACGCACGACTCGGGGGGCAACCCGTCAGGATCGATCTCGGCGAGCACGAGCGTGGGTCTGATCACGGTGTACGGGCGGACGGCGTCGGGTGATCTGACGGGTCTGGTGGAGAACGTGACGTGGAAGGAGGGGACGAGCGGGACGGCGTACTACGTGAAGTCCAAGACGCTCTCGTCGGCGAGCAAGACGGTGGGGTCGTACACGTACAAGGCGCCGCTGGTGACGGCGAGCAACGGGTACGTGAAGGACGTGACGAGCGCGGGGACGCCGGGGACGGATTACTACGCGGCGTCGCTGACGAGCACGATGCACGGCGGGAGCGCCGAGCTGGCCCTGAAACAGCACGACTCGGCGAGCCCGGCGGTGGACACCGCGCACAACGGCTCGGGGTCGGCGACGACTTCGAAGCGGTACATGCGCAAGGACGGGACGACGGCGATCTCGCTGTCGGCGGACGGGATCTACAGCTACAGCAAGCTGGACGGCAAGGGGCTGGTGGGCACGCGGATCGCCGATGCGCAGACGAACTCGGCGGACTTCGCGGCGGCGGACGATCCGAACGGGACGTTCGGGATCACGGAGACGGGGACGGGGCTGCACATCACCACGAGCTACACCTACGACGCCCAGGGGCGTCCGGACGAGACGACGCTCCCCAGCGGGCGGGTGACGAAGATGTACTACACGGTCCTGGCGGACCGGCGGATGGTGACGCTCTCGATTCCGCGGTACGTGAGCGGGACAGGGAAGTTCTACGGCCCGGCGAGCTACACGGTGACGAACCACGCCGGACGGGCGGAGTTCCAGGGGACGATCGCGATCTCGACCAGCGGAACGGCCACGGGGCTGTCGTCGTGGATCGACACCACGGACTCGGACCCGCTGCTGGCGGTGGACACGGTGAACGTGGGGCCGGTGGGGTCGATGGCGACGAGCGTGTACACGGAGTCGGGGACGAAGCTCTCGGAGTCGCGGTCGTACTTCAGCATCCCGGGCTCGGGGACGGGTACGGAAGGGACGAACTATGACGCGACCCGGTTCGGGTACGACAGCATGGGGCGGCGGTGGCGCGTGAAGGGGCCGGACGGGACGATCTCGCGCTCGGTCTTTGACGAGCTGGGGCGGTCGACGGAGTCGTGGACGGGGACGAACGACGTGTCGTTCTCGGGTGGAGAGTCCAGCGGCACCGACAACATGGTCAAGACGTCCACGTCGACGTACGACGGGGGGAGCTCGGGGGGGAACAGCCTGGTGACGAGCCGGTCGCTGGACGCCGACGGGGACTGGGGGACGAGCACGGACCGGCGGACGACGACGTACACGTACGACGCGCGGGGGCGCGCAGCGGTGATGGAGAACCCGCAGGCGCCGCACGTGCTGAACAAGTACGACGCGATGGGGCGCACGGTGGCGGTGGGGCTCTACAGCAGCGCCGCGGGGCTGGCGCTAGGCGATGATCCCACGTCGGAGACGGGCAATCGCATGGGGCTGAGCGAGACGTACTACGACGAGCGGGGGATGGTGTGGAAGACGATCCGGCACAAGATCGATGATGCCGACGGCTCGGACGACGACACGCTGGAGGCCAAGACGTGGTACGACGTCGCGGGGCGCGTGACCAAGGTCAAGGGTGAGCAGCTGACCAAGACGATCTATGACCGCCTCGGGCGCCCGACGAACCAGTTCGTGCTGGCCAGCGACAACGACTCGGTGTACGCCGACATGGACGACGTGAGCGGCGACTACGTGCTCGAGGAGTCGCAGACCTATTACAAGGACACCGGAGCGGGCGCCGGGGGGGCGTTCATGCGCGTGCACATTGCCCGGCACTACGACGATACGTCCACGACGGGCGCCCTAGACACCGACACCGACCTCTCGCTGGTCGACTACACGACCGGTGGCGGGAAGATCGTGGGTCGCGCCCAGATCAGCGTCATGTTCTATGACGCCTGGGACCGGCTGAGCGACACAGTGGCGTACGGGACCAACGGCGGGAGCAACTACGACCGCGACAGCGAGTCGAGCGCCCCCTCCCGTTCTGATACCGCCCTGGTGACGACCAGCAGCTACGACGCCGACGGGCACGTCTACCAAGTGACGGACCCGCGCGGGCTCGTTACGCAGACGGCGTTCGACGACGCGGGCCGCCGGACAGCGACGATCGCCAACTATGTGAACGGCACGCCGTCGAGTTCGACCGGCGACGACGACGTCTACACGCGGTACGTGTACGGGGGGGGCGGGCACATGATCAAGATGTGGGTGGACCTGGACGGTGACAACACGGTCGATACCGACGACCAGGTGACGGAGTACACCTACGGCGTCTCAAAGGGGACCAGCGCGGGCGACTCGAACATCAGCTCGGGGAGCCTGCTGCAGAAGGTGACCTATCCGGACTCCGGCGGCTCGAGCGATGTCGTGACGTTCGCGTACAACGCCCTGGGTCAGGAGATGTGGAAGAAGGACCAGGCGGGGAGCATCATCGAGACCAGCTACGACACCGCGGGGCGGATCACGCACAAGCGGGCGACCACGGTGGCGTCCGGGCTCGATACCGCCGTCCTGCGGATCAGCATGGCGTACGACTCGCTGTCGCGCACCAGCACGGTCACGCAGTACGACAACGCCACGGTCGGCTCGGGGAGCGTCACCGACGAGGTGAAGTACACCTACGAGGACTGGGGGAACATCGAGAAGATCGAGCAGGACCGCGACGGCGTCGTCTCCGGCGGCGGGAACCAGTACTCCATCTCGTGGACCTACGCCAAGGCGACCGGCGGCCGCAACACGATCCGGCGCGACGAGTTCACCCTGCCGGGGTCGGCCTCGTTCACGTTCAACTACGGCTCGGGGATCAACTCCAACGCCAGCCGGGTGTATCGCATCGAGAATCTGTTCGGCACGGCGTATGTGACGTACTCATATAATGGCGTGGGGCAGGTGGTCAGGACGTACCTCGAAGAGCCGGATGCGTTTTACGATCAGGATGGCACGACGGCGCGCACGTACACCGATCTGGATCGGTTCAATAGGGTCGTCGGTTCGATCTGGACCAAAGACCTGAGCACCGACAAGGACTTCTACTCGCTGACGCTGAGTTATGACCGCGACAGCAACATCACGGACATCACCGACAACGTGCTCAAAGCGGGCGTCGCCGGCAACCGCAACTTTGATGTCAAGTACGATATTGACAACATGAACCGCGTGACGCGCGCCGACGAAGGCACGTTCAGCGCCGGTTCTATCAGCAACCGTTCGCGCGATCAGCAGTGGACCTTGACGCAGACCGGCAACTGGGACCGCAACAAGATTGACCTCAACGGCGACGGCGACTTCGTCGATTCGGGCGAACTCGACGACACCCGCACGCACAATGTTGCGAACGAGTTACTAACACGGGACACGGACAGCAACGCCAGCGTGAACTATACCCTAACACACGACGCCGTCGGCAACATGACGGACGATGGCATGAGCTATAAGTTCGTGTATGATGTCTGGGGACGGCTGCGCATGATCAAGAACCAGTCCAACGCGCTGGTGGAGGAGTACCGGTACAACGGGCTCAATCATCGCCTGTCGTGGCATTACGACACGGACATCGACGGCGACTGCGACGCCAATGACAAGACGTACTACTTCGCCTACGACGACCAGTGGCGCGTGGTCGCGACGTTCCGTGAGAGTGATACCTCGCCGAAGGAGCGGTTCCTGTATCACGCGGCTGGCCTCGGTGGGTACGGCGGCGCGCATGGGGGCATGGGCGGCTACATCGATCACGTGATATTCAGAGATAGAGACGCGAACTCCGGCTGGACCAGCGCCGCCGACGGCACACTTGAGGAACGTCTGTACTACTGCCAAAATTGGCGAGCGGATGTGTCGGCGGTCGTGACGAGTGGCGGGAAGATGGTGGAGTGGGTCAAGTACTCGGCCTACGGGACTCCCTTCGCGCTGCCCGTCGGCGACACCGACAGCGACGGCGACTGGGACCTCACCGACCTCGGCAACATGGCCGGCGGCTACGAAGTAAGGAAAGACGCGGAGCTTGATGGTGATGTCGATGCCAACGATATCAACTACGCGATCGGCTACGGCTATCTCACGTTGGGCCGAGGCGTCCTGTCCGCCGCGGGCATCGCGAACCGTAAGGGATATGCGGGATATGAGAACGACGGGGCGGCCGTGAGCTTCTGGCACGTGAGAAATCGCGTGCTCGACTCCACGCTCGGCAGGTGGACCAGAAGAGATCCGATTGGGTACGTGGATGGCATGGGGTTGTATGAGTATGTCACCAGCATGCCGATAGCAGGAATCGACGGCGATGGGCAGTTGAAGAAATCGTGTGCGACTTCTTCATGCTTGTATTCGCAAACTAATTCGGAGTCTAGCGAAATGGCGCTCCAACCGGGAGACCCGGCTGCGCCGTACCCTGGAGACTGCCTTGCACGTTGCCAACTGATTCATGATTCCGACGTGCGGGCAGCGCAGAGATTATACGATGATTCGCTAACTATTTGCACAGCTGTCTTCGGAGAAGGCACACCTGATTGGGAGGGATGTGTTCAGAGCGCTTTACGGCGGTACCTTAACAGCTTGCTAGAAGCTGCGGGCCGTATGCGATTGTGTGCCCAACAGCGGTGCAGCCAGACGATAAACCCGGCTCCAGTGGGACTGATTAGTTGTATCTTTGATTACCCGAACGATTGGCGCATGTGCCAACTGTGTTGTTGGCAGAAGCTTGCCAGAGATCTTGTTGGGTGTTCCACCTTCTGGTTGAAATGCGTTGATAACAACGGATATGATAATCCACAATGCTACAAGACTCTCATCAAGTGTTTGAATGCAACAAACAAGGCATACAATGATTGCACGTCGGAGTGTGGCGGCTTTCACAACGAAGTGTAGAGGCTATCCGTAAACCGGGGTGTTGACGGTGTATTCCCGCTGGTTCGCCAGGTTTACGGATAGCCTCTAGTGAGATCACAATACATGAGCGAACTGCAGACATGTCGAGTATGCGGCTACCAAAACTCCCCCTGCGCAACAACGTGCTCAGAATGTGGCATGCCCACGGGTACTGTCTTGTACTTGCTAGATCCGTTCGTTGCTCGCTTTCGATCGTTGGCTACTTGTGCAATCGCCACTCTAACTGGAACTGTGGTGATTATTCTTTCAGTCTGTGTTCGAGCTGCTCGATTACGCCAAAGCACGTTTGCTATTCGCGACGATTCCGGTCCTAACATCTCTCTCGTTGAGGCATTGTTAATGAGTGACATGCTGGCGCGCAATGTGCGTAACTGTTCATATTTGCTGGGCGCACTTCTGTTGAACATCTGTGCGGTGATGATATTGATAGCGAGCGGGCCTATGAGACTCAATCGTAAGCGCACGTATGCAGTGACATGGCTGCACGCCGCAACTATAGTCCTGTACGTATTGTGGGCATTGTACATGTACAGGCAGTGGATGTGACCCGTAGTGTTTATGTGCCAGGGGCAGGTAGCCCCACTGTGACCTGTTCTTTGCCACCAATCGCTGCACTTAAGCGATCAGTGGGACGGGTGCTCAAGGCAGGTGGCCCCGAAGTCTGCCGTGGCACCGAAGTCGTCTTCGACTTCGGTGTCTTGCGGCGAGGACGGCGGCCCGAAGGAGATAAAATAGTGCCGTAAGCGGCGCGAGGAGAGGGTGGCCGGCAACCGGAACTTCGATGTGAAATACAGCATCGACAGCTTGTGGGGGGGCCGGGTTACGCGTGCCGAAGAGGGCACCTTCAGCGCGGGGAGCATCTCCAACCGCAGCCGGGACCAGCAGTGGACGCTGGATCAGGTCGGGAACTGGACGCGCGACAAGATCGACCTCAACGGCGACGGCGACTTCGTTGATACCAATGAACTCGACGACACCCGCACGCACAACGTGGCCAATGAGCTGCTAACACGGGACACGGACAGCAACGCCAGTGTGAACTATACCCTAACGCATGACGCTATCGGGAACATGACGGACGACGGTGCGTCTTACAAGTTCGTCTACGACGTCTGGGGACGGCTGCGCATGATCAAGAACCAGTCCAACGCGCTGGTGGAGGAGTACCGGTACAACGGGCTCAATCATCGCCTGTCGTGGCATTACGATACCGACACGGACGGCGACTGCGATTCCAACGACAAGACCTACTACTTCGCGTATGACGACCAATGGCGAGTCGTCGCCACGTTCCGCGAGTCCGATACGTCGCCCAAGGAGCGGTTCCTGTACCACGCGGCTGGCCTCGGTGGGTACGGCGGCGCGCATGGGGGCATTGGTGGCTACATCGATCACGTGATATTCAGAGATAGAGACGCGAACTCAGGCTGGACCAGCGCGGCTGACGGAACGCTTGAAGAACGCCTGTACTACTGCCAGAATTGGCGAGCGGATGTGTCGGCGGTCGTGACGAGTGGCGGGAAGATGGTGGAGTGGGTGAAGTATTCGGCGTACGGCACGCCGTTCGCGCTACCCGTCGGCGACACAGACAGCGACGGCGACTGGGACCTCACCGACCTGGGCAACATGGCAGGCGGGTACGAAGTAAGGAAAGACGCCGAACTCGACGGCGATGTCGACGCCAACGACATCAACTACGCCATCGGCTACGGCTACCTTACATTAGGCCGAGGCGTGCTCTCCGCCGCGGGTATCGCGAATCGCAAGGGGTACGCGGGGTACGAGAACGATGGGGCTGTCGCCAGGTTCTGGCACGTGCGGAACCGCGTGTTGGACTCCACGCTGGGGCGGTGGACACGACGAGATCCGATTGGATATGCCGATGGAATGGGGTTGTTTCAGTATGTACAATCTCGAGTAGTTGTTTGGAGAGATCCGAATGGACTTGAGCCCTTCCGAGATCCGCTTGATTGGATTCGCCCTCGCCCACCAGCAGAACCAATCCCTACCTGTTCGACGCGCATTGGAGATCTATGTCCGCATAATGGCCCATCCGACATCCCGGTGGACTACTATCTCAGCGATGACGAATGCTGCGTCCGCGCCGAGAGAGAAGGGTGCAATCCTCCACGCGACATCGATGGCACACGCGACATTGGAGGTGTCATCTGCTGCCAGGGGCGTCGCGTCGCATGCTCTTGGGGAGGGCATATTAGATGTTTCACTCCTGCCTGCGAACTCGCCAAATACCTTCTGAACATATGTACGGTAACACATGAGAGGGACCATTTCGATGTGACGAGTTGCGCCTGCTGCGAGTATGCTATTTGTCGGCCTTTTCCTGTGCTTGGCAGCACGACGCGAGACGAAGAAGAATGCCATGCGTATTGCGTTCAGGCGGGCTGTCTTCGCGTCGTATGGAACTGGGTACAATTAACTGGCGATTCAGTTGCAATATGTCGCGTATTCTCGTACCTTAAAGACTGGTGCGAGAATGTAAGCGAATACTGTGGGGCAGCCGGTATCAAATCCTGTGACGCATTGTCGTTCTGTCAAGAGTTGCCAGAAACGTGTACGGGGGCAGCTTCGCAAAGGTAATCACATGAGCACTCGATTGCAGATCTATGCCTTGTTGTTATGTTGTCTTGCTGCGTCTGTTGCGGTTTCGGCCATCGGCGGATTGGGCGAGTGGCACACGGAATGTCTGGCAACGGAGGCAAGTCAACCAAAGGAAATACAGATCCCTCGGGTTCCCCCGATCTTGGTATGCCGTCAAATCTCACAAGCAGGTGCTGCAAACTCCAGCGGCGTGGCGTTTGCCTTGTGGCGCAATGGCACAGCTGTAGTCTCGTGTATTCATATGCTTCCCGGATGCGATCTCTGCGTAGTGCAGTTGTCCGCGGCCACCGTGGACAAAATCCTCGCCCGCTTTGAGCAGTGCGGAGTCCTTCGTTTACCGGCCGATCCACCAGGACCGGTCGGAGCCGCTCGTATCGAGATCATGTGTGACTTCAATGCCAAGCGATCACAGCATGCATATTTACTATCGGACCTCGCAAGGCCATCAAATCAGGAGGCGCATGCCGTCGACATTCTTGTACGACAGTGTCGTCCAGCGGCCAGTAGCATATTGAATAATTCGGATGAATGGAATACTGCCATTGTTCACTATTGTCGAAATCAGCAGTGGCTTCCATAGAGGGGCAGCAGGTGGCATTGACTTTCACCGTGGCATTGACCTCGGCTTTTGCGCGGCTTTTGCGAGGTCAATGTCTTGGGAGACTGAGAAACGGCGGGTGGCCTCGAAGTGACTCTTCCGTGCCATTGAAGTCGGCGGTGCTTTTGACCGGCGACTTCGATGTCCTGGGACGTTGCGCAGCCGTAGTGTTCCATTTGTCAGCCGAGCGATGAAGCTGCAAACTGGAGGGGCCTGGAAAGCATGAGCGGACGGGCGATGAGAGCGGCGCATCCATTCACGCGCGGCACACCGCCCGGCCATCAGCAAAGACTGGCCTGCGGAGAGTCCGGAGATTGCTTGGCTGCATCACGCCGCCCGGTGGTACGAGCGGAGAATCCCGCCGAGCCGCTCGCGGCATTCGACTCGTGCCGCTGGAAGCTCGCTTGGCTCACCGTCGATCAGCTGGTTGCTCAGCCCTTGATGGTTGCGCTCGAGGTGGTAATGTTCGATGTAGGATTCGATGGCTCGCCGCAAATGCTGCTCGCCGATGGGGATGATCTTCGAGAGGCACTCCTCCTTGATCGATCGCACGAACCGCTCGGCGTAGGCGTTCAGGTTCGGACTCCGCGCCGGCAGCCGCACGCTCTTGATTCCCGCCGAGCGAAGCAACGATCGGAACGAAGTATCGAACAGTGGATCGCGGTCGTGGATCAAGTATCGATGCCCGAGCAGGAAGCCGTCGAACCCGTCCACGAGCGCCCGGGCGCAGCGCGTCACCCATTCGCCCGTCGGCTCGTCGGTGATCCCCGTGATGCGGACACGCCTCGTGGAAAGATCGATCACGAAGAAGACGTGGAAGCGCGTCAAGCCTCGGAGGGTCCACGCTTCCACGGTGAAGAAGTCGGTCGCCGCAATCGCGTCCCAGTGGGCCATCAAGAACGTCCGCCACGGCATGTGTCGCTTCGGCGCGGGTTCCAGGCCGTGCTGAATCAGAATCCGGCGGATCGTCGAGCGACCGACCCGATGCCCGAGGTTGGCGAGCGCCCCTTGAATCCGCGTGAATCCCCAACCGGGATTGTCCGTCGCCATGCGCACGCACAACTCGCGGATCGTCCGCATGACGCCGCGTCGCCCGCGCCTCCGCTTCGAGCTGCCGTCGTACTTCCGAGCGATCAACTCGCGGTGCCAGCGCAGGATGGTGTCCGGAGTGACGATCGTGCACACGTCGGCGAGAAGCTTTCTACCCAGGATGACGCCCTTGGATGCCAATCGGCGCCGCTCCGAGTCTTTGAGGCGTAACCGGCCATCCACTCGCTTTCTGAGCACGCGGTTCTCCTCTCGGAGGAATGCGACCGAGCGCCGTTGTTGCTCATTGAGCCAACCGGCAAGAACGACGGCCAAGGCCTGAAGGAGCGGATTCATGCTTGGCAGTCTACCTGGAGTTGAGCGTTCGATCATGACGCGTTGTGACTCGAAACACTCGCTCGTAGTTGCGTTCAAGTGTCGCAAACCTCCACAAGATCAGATCGACCGTGGCCATGCGATCACCTGTCCAGGCGGCAATCATCGAGCAGAGCGCGTACGGGTCGGCGACCTGTGCGGCTTTGGCCAACCGCACCAGATGTCGGTCGGGCTTCACCACATCGAGTCCGAGGTTCTTCGCAAGATGAAATGACGTTACCGGTCCTATGAACGGCAGTTCCGAAAGCCGCTCCACGCCGAGCGCTTCGACTTCGCGCTTGATTCGTGCAAAGCCATGCTGGTTCACCTGAGCTGCAATCTCTGCGATTGCTCTGATCTTGGGCTTGTGGGCGAACACCTTCATCGCTTGAGCAACGCAACTTCTCCTCCGCGACACGATGGCGGAGGCTGAATTCCATTGGCAAAACGATTGAGAGATGCTCCCGAACACCCGGTGCACGACGCGCTCGCTCAGCCCGGCAGACAACACGACCCAGGCCGCCTCCGCCAAGAACTCTGATTCGGTGACGACGGAGAAGTCGCGCGAGTCCTGCCAGTCAAGTTCTCGCCCGAAGCCCGCACCAACGACCACTTCACGCGCCCCCATGTACGCCTCCGCGAGCTTCCGACCCGGCAATACTTGCCCTTGCGAGTTGCTCACGTAGCCGTTCCTCCGGGGATGCACTTGGCATACGTCATGGCGGAGTCTTGTTGTCGGCGCGATCCGGCGTATTCCTTGATTTGATGGTCCTCTCCGGCAGCTACTCCCCGAATATCGACTTCCATTCAGCGATCGACGAGGCCGCGTCAAGGCGTCGTTTCAGGCCCAGCAGATTCTGAGCGACGTTTCGCCGCTCGAGGCTTTGGCCGGCTCCAAGGTACTCGTCGATGTATCGAGATTGGCCGGTTGACTCAGACATCGGCGTCAAGACGCGCTGCGCCGCCGACTCCAGGAATCGGCCAAAGAGTGCTCTTGGTGTGAACGGTCCGTCATACCCCTTGGTGCACTCCGTCGCCATCGCCTCGATGTGGTAGCCTTCAAGCTGCTTCTGCGAAGGCTGTTGACCGTTGGCAACCTTGAAGAGCTTGATGACACGGATCAGGTTGCCACCGGTGCGTTGATTGGCCTTCGTGAGTTCTTCGCGGAAGATCTTTGGCGCAGTGCGCTGCCAGCGAACGCCGTCAGGACGCCCGATCATGATGTCATTCCCCCGTCGAACCGCTGGTAAGAGCTCAATGATCATTCGATCCTGGTATTGGACCGTGACAGACATCTTTTCAGCGACGATTGTCAGGCCGGGCATCTTCACCCTCAGTTCTTCAGCGAATGTCTTCGTCAGGAACTGCGGCTGTTGTGTCTGAGCTGGGTCACGGTCAAGGAGCACGAACGCATCAACATCGCTGATTCCATCCACGGATGTCCGTTTGGCGACTGAACCCCCGAACAGGAGCTGTTCAACGTCGGCGGCACCACGAAGGTGTTTCGCGATGTCGTCCAAACGCTTCCGCACTAATTGTGGATCGGCGGCGTTCGCAGCCGCGAGAAACGTCGCCAGATACTGATCTACTTGCGCGTTCAAAGTTTGCCGCTCCTGGGCGATGAGACCGTCCAACTTTGCGCGATAGTCAGACGGCAGACCTTGATATCCGCCTCCGCCGCTGCCGCCCATACTACTTCCTTTCTTTCAGTTCGTCAATCGAGGTCTGCATGGCCGCGTACGTTCGTGCCAACGCATCGCGCACGGGCTCGGCAAACATGTCGAAGCTCTTCCCTCCTCCGTCCCGCCACTGCTGAAGCGTGATGGCCATTCGGTCCAAGCTCAGACGGTTTTCGAGCGTCATCGTGGCTCGAACAAGGGAATGAGTGGTATGCACTCCGACATTGGCAGATAGCACCTGATACCCCGCCCGACTGATGGCGCAGCCGTCTCTAAAGGCATATCGAAGCCACGAGACTCCGTCGAAGATGTCGGCGCCGGCGAAGAAATAAAGCGGTGTGACGAGTGGATCAAGACCGCCCCACACGTGCAGCGGTGCGTTGACGCCCGCCTCGTCCAGTTGTCTGCGCAGCGTCGCGAGTCTTGCCAATCGCACCAGTAGATCCCGCCCGAGGTCATCGGCGGTGACGCCCACAACGTCAAAGCCTCGGAGCGTCTGAAGATGGCTCTGCGGAAGCTGCGTTGGGTCAATGTCACGGCGCGACTTGGGCTTCATCAAGAAACTTTTCGCGTGCCTCGGAAACCGTTCGAAGAGCCTTCTGGCTTCCTCGGCCTGCCGGCGCAGCCCAAAGTTCCGAGTTTCATAATCGCTGTTCGTGATGATGAGCGGTGCCAGTGTGCTATCGGCGTCCAGTTTGTTCAGGACGCGGAGGTACATCGCTTTGCTGAACGATTTGACGCCCGGCCCTGTTGGACGCGGTTCCGCGCTGTCCCCTATCGGTGCAAGCTCATAGCCACCGCTGTCGACATACACCAGTCCGGCAGCCCGAAGGCTGGAAACAGCTCGTTGGATCCTGCGATCCCCTCGGAGGTCCAGATGCCCATGGTGAAGGTCGTACGCACTCACGAGGACGGACTGTGCGGGCCGGTGTCCGAAGTCGGCTAGATCGCCGGCGACATCAAATGCCCACTTACCGCGCCGGCAATGCGCCTCTGAACCGCGGCTTGAGAATGATGGCACGAGCAGGGGAAGGCTCACCGAGAGGCCGTCACGGACGAGCTTCGACCTTCGAGGCTGCATCAATGTCCTTTCGATCGAGGCACGAAAGACATTTCCCACACGGAGATGCAGCGCCCCACTCGCAGCTGTAGGTAAGATGGGTCGGCACGCCCTCCGACAAGCAGAACGCCAGTATATCTGATTTCGTCCACCTTGCAAATGGGGCGAGGATCCGAACTGGATGCGTCTGGAAGGTCGCAAGCGTCTGCGCGGCGCTCGCGAACTCTGGTGAGCAGTCGGCATAAGGTGTCCCGCTGTGAATGCCGATCGCGATCCCCCAAATGGTCTCTGGGCGTTCCATGCATGCAATGCTGAGAAGCATGGCATTTCGCATAGGGACTTCCCCGTCCGACTTCACGCCGGCCGTTAAGAGTTGGCGCTCCATAAGCAATACACCATAATGCTCGGAGATAACCCTTGCTGCCGCTTGCTCTCGAGTGGCTCCGGCCTGACCATAGTCGATGAACATTGTCGCGAACGGGCGGCGCAGCTTGCGGTAGAGGCAAACCAAGGCGCTTGAATCTATCCCGCCACTCAGCAGAACTAGCAACTCAGGTCGCGCATCATGATCATCACTAGGCATGATGTATCTCGCCGTCCCGGGCGTGTGTAAACAAGCTACGGGTTGGTCCAGCTATGCAACCGGCTCAGATTGATCTCGGGCGATGTCAATGTCGAATGTGTAATCGCCCGTTTTGATCTTCTTCTGGGCGAGACGGAAGATGAAATCGGGCGGCGTTATTCCCGTCGACCGAGCCGAGTCCATCCGATCCATGATCGGCTTGAACTCACGCTCAAACTCTGCAAACGGCTTTCTGGAATGGATCAGTGCCGCTTGCCGGAATCGATCTCGGAGATTTGTGAACTCACCAGAGAGCCGCCGGCAATCCTCTATTCGGTCATCGATCTTGAGCGCCGCGCAAATGGCTGGCATGAGTCCGGCGAGAAATGCCGCAATCGCAGCCATCAGCTGAATGGTCCTGTTCGGCGACGAACTAACCAGACTCCAGCTGGCAAATGCGCCGAGGATGAGCGATGAGGAGATTTGGACGATACGAATTCCACGGAGCCACTTGAGCCAAATGGTGAACGATGCCGCCGAGTACAGGCAGTTCTCAAACTGCCGCTGGCATTCCGTGGCAAGCTCAAAAGATCTTGTACTCATTCTTTCGATCGGTCCCCAAGAACGACGCGGAATCATCACACTCCCGCAGTCAAGAGTATGCATCGAGCGGTGAAGGGCTTCTGGCTCGCTTGGGGTGGCACGGCATGCAACGTCGCTACGAATAGGCTCGGAACAGCCGATTGGGAAGGGCAAAAGTCGACGAGAACTTGGAACATCTGCTCGAAAAGCATGGAAGTCGCCTTGCAATGTGGCACTTGGATGGCACTCATGTGCCGTCTCGGAAAGCACTCCCCGACACAAGGAGAACCGCCGTGAACGAACTGGATATCCAAGAGACGCTGCTGTGTGTGATCGAGAACCTGATCGACGCGCGGGACGAGATTGAGGGCGAGGATGACGACATCGCGCTGGCGGATATCGCCCGTGACCTGGTCGAGAATATCGACGACATAATCAGCGTGACGACGTTCGAGCGGGCGATGCTGATGACGCCGGATAAGGGCGTGGTCGTCCGCACTAGCAGCGGCGACGTGTTCCACATCTCGATCGCGCAGAGTCGTCGCGGAAATTGCGCCCCAGCCGCCAGCGACGAAGGCACCGCCGAGTAGCCACCCCCCTGCCCACGCCCCGGCGCGGGGAACCGCACCGGCGGCGATTGCCCAAGGCGATGTGCCGAGGGCGTCCGCATCAACGATTGGAGATTCCCATGAGGACGAAGACCAAAGGTCCAAAAGTGGCTACTCGCACCCCCCGATCCGCCCACACCCGATCCCCCAAGGCAAAGCCCGGCAAAACCACAACCATGCGATCTGCCGTCGGCGAGAAGGCGCGGCGCAACGCCATCGCCGAGATCGACCAGCGGATCAAACTGCTCGAACACGGCGAGATCGACGAGCAGGGGAATATCACGCCGCCAGTTCCCGCCGCTCCGGTTGGCGATCACTCGGAACAGACGCAGCCCGGCGAAGCGCCGCCGGTGAAGAAGGGAAAGCCCGCGCCACCGGCTCCCGCGGTCCCCACCCCGACGCCCGACGTTCCCGCCACGGCGAAAGGCGCGAAGAAGGCGAAGGCGGGGGCGGCTTCCGCGAAGGACGCGGCACGGGCCAAGGTCGGGCCAACCAACGCGAAGGGTACGAAGGGAACCAAAGAGGCCCCGCCCACGCGACTGGGCGGGCTTGATGTGGCTGCGCAGGTCCTCGCCCGCGCGGCCAAGCCGATGACCTGCAAGGAGGTCGTCAGCGAAATGCTAGAGAAGAAGTTGTGGACTACCACGGGGAAGACGCCCGAGGCCACGATCTACGCCGCGATTATTCGAGAGATCGCCGCCCGAGGCCGCGAGTCCCGGTTCAAGAAGACCGCGCGCGGCACCTTCGAGCATTCCGGGTTCGACGTCGGGAAGAAGGGGATCTGAGCCATGACTACGACTATCCAGCAACTCGAAGCGGTTCTCCACGCGGCAAGGCTGGTCCTCGAACGCCGAGCCGACCAGATGCTCACCGGCGAAGAGTGGGATGCACTCGAAGCGGCGGTCGCCGCATGCGATAAGAAGACTGACGACGGCGAGTCGCCTGAGCAGCACCCCGAAGTAGATTGATCGTCTCGACATCCCTGTCCCCAAACGCCCCGATTACTTCGGGGTGTTTCTTCGGCAACATCATGGCCTCTGATGTCCTTGCTCATGTCATGTTACTTGCCACTGCGAAGCCGGGGAGCACCGAAACAAGCACTGGTGAGCGGCTCGGGAAACACACCCGTGGCGTCTGCGACTGGAGCACCCACCGGTGCTCAAAGTGCCAATGAGGTCGCCGCACTGGGCGACACATCCCTTGCACGCGATGGCGTCATTGGCCTTCGCTGCTGGTCGGCGATAATGCGTCCGCTTCCGTATCAGAGTTACTCTCGGGCAACCCGAGCAGTTGTGCGGCAGCAGGCAACGGCAACTCATGAACGGTTCGCAGAGATCGCTCGACTGCGCGCGTGCGCCGCGATGCATCGTCAATCGTGTTGCTTGCCTCTACCAGCTTCTTTTTCACTTTTTTGAAAACCACTTCGAACTTGGCAAACTCGGTCTTGACGGCGGACAGAACATTCCAGACTTCACTCGATCGCTTCTCGATCGCCAGTGTTCTGAAGCCCATTTGCAGGCTACTCAGCAGCGCCCACAATGTCGTCGGGCCGGCCACCATGACTCGATGCTCGTGCTGAAGCGACTCGGCAAGCCCCGGCGTACGAAGGATCTCGGCGTACAGCCCTTCGGTCGGAACGAAGAGAACCCCAAAATCCGTCGTGTCGGGGGGAGACAGGTACTTGCTGCTTATTGATTCGGCGCAGGCACGTATTCGCACTTCGAGTTGCTTGATCCCTTCTCTGGCGCCGTCGACGTCACCCTGTTCCGTCGCGTCCACGATGCGACGATAGTCCTCCACAGGGCATTTGGCGTCGATAGGCAACCACAGTGGCCGCGAGGGATCATCGTGGGGGCCAGGCAACCGAATCGCAAACTCAACACGCTCGTTGGACCCTGGCTTCGTCGCGACATTCTGCGCGTACTGCTCCGGCGTGAGAACCTGCTCAAGCAGGCCACCCAACTGGTATTCGCCCCAAGTGCCGCGGCTCTTCACGTTCGAGAGCACCTTCTTGAGGTCGCCGACTCCGGTAGCAAGGCTCTGCATCTCTCCGAGTCCCTTGTGTACCTGCTCGAGACGCTCACTGACCAACTTGAACGATTCGCCAAGCCGTCGTTCAAGCGTTCCCTCCAGTTTCTCGTCGACCGTCTGGCGCACCAGATCCAGCTTCTTGGTGTTGTCCTCCTGGATCTCCTTCAGCCGGCTTTCTACAACGGTCCGAAGTGTCTCCATGCGCAATTCATTAGACTCGGAGACCTTCCCAAGACCCGTTACGACTTCGGCAAGGCTCCGACGCGTGTGTAGCGCGCTCTCATCGAGCTGCACCCGCACGGCGTCCTGGAACGTCTTGAGCGCTGTCGTGATCTCCACGCGCGTTCCCTCGGTCGCAGCCTTCGACTCAGCTCTCATTTCCCCCAACCGCTGGTTGTTGGTCTCTTGGATCATCGCGAGCTGTTTTTCAATCGTCTCTCGCGCGGTCCCCAGTCTCGCCTCGGTGCCTGCGGCTATTTCATTGACGCGAGTGGCGACAAGTTCATGTTGCTGTCGCTGACTAACAGCGCTCGTCTCGATTTGCTGAACCAAGGCGACTCGGAACTCCTCAAATGCCTGCCGAGAGTCCGACTTCGATCGCTCGACGGCTTCCGCGAACGACGAGCGCATGTGGTTCATCTGAGCGAGGGCGCCCTCAGAGAAGGTGTGAATCTGCTGAACCAACTCCTGTCGGAGTGCCTGCGCCGTCGTCTGCACGGATTCATTTGACGTTCGGAGTGCATGGCCAACTTCTTCACGCAGGAGTCGTGCAGCATCGCCGGCCTCGGACCGCCCGCGACCAGCTTCGTCTCGAATGGCGGCGGGGAGTGAGTCGGCCCGTCGCTCCAGCGCATCAAGCCGACTAACAAGCTGCGCATCGATGCCAGTGGATCCTGTTCTCGATCTCCGAAGCAGCACAAGCAGAATCACAACGCACGCCACGAGCAGCAAGAGGCAGGCAAGGATGGCCACTTCCATCATGAGCAGATCTCCCCAATACGGACCGCCGAGGTTCTACAGAACGGCTGATGAATGGTTCTTACGCCGTCAATTCTGCGGTATCGGCTACGACTTGAAGCGCCACCTCCGCATCAAGGCGGTCCGCCGCGATCGCCAGTTCGAGCAACTCGTCGCCCACAAACTCGTCGTATTTTCGATACTGCTTGACGGGTACGCAGCGAGCGATCACGTCTAGTTGTCGAATCAGGTGCGACGAATTGCGCATGTGCTCGAGCAGCCCTGCCGACGAAGTGTCACACTCGATACCGATGCGGTGGTCTCGCGCATCGATTCCGAGATGGCTCAGCCAAGCGATCAGTGTTCGCTGTGCCCGGGCCCCAGTCCATGTGAGCCACAGGGATTGGCTGTCGCCCACCGAACGTACCGATCGACACGCCAAGTTGTGCGTCCGCGAAAGCCCTCGGGCCCGCGCTATCGCCACTTTGGCGGCCTCGTCGATGTAAAGCGGCACCATTTCGGAGGCAAGGAGACCGAGCATTTCCTCTCTGACTCTTGGATGCACTTCACCGGGCTCTCCGAGGAAGTCGGGCCGGGCACGACGAGTGGCCTTCGAAACAAGAATCTGGCGACGCCCTGTATCCACTTCTCTCACCTGCCATCGGCGTCCAGCGAACACGATAAACGCTCCCTTCTTGGGAACAGTTTCGACTGGCATCGTTCCAAGGATACGGTCGCCCGCAATGATTGAATACTCCACTCGGCTGGAAAATGCGGCGTAGAAGTCTCGGGAGTTTCTCAGTTTCTCGCCTGTCAGACCAAGAATCAGCCCCATATCCGCTCCCTGTTCCACGATATCCATTGATCCGAGGTGACGAAGTAGACGTGCAAACGTGTCCGTCGACACGGATCGGAATGGTCCCTTGACACACAGTTCGCCGTAAAGCTGTTTAGCATGAACAGCGCCTTGCTCGGCGATTGTGCTCATGATTTGGTGAGTAAGTGTGCTGAGGTCGAACCGAGCGGGCGTCGGGGGCTCGATCCACCGCTGCAAGAGAAGTTCGCACACAGCGATCATCTGAAGGAGCTCTAAAGGCAACTGCGATACTGGGTCGTCGTCTTGGGGATCGAGCTCGAATCTCGCATATCCACGCACACGGCGCGGCTCATCGTCGCGACGTCCGCTCCGACCAAGCCGCTGCTTGAACGAGGCCACTGACCATGGCGCTCCGATCTGCCCTACAAGCCGGACCGATCCGATATCGATTCCCATCTCAAGCGTGCTCGAACAAACGGTCGTCATCGCGCGATCACTCTTCATGACCTGTTCGGTGTCCTCACGAATCTCCCGTGCGAGCGACCCATGATGCACCAAAAAAGCCTCGGGCAGGCCTGCCTGAGCACATTGCTCGTTGGCCATATCGGCGAAGATCTCAATGTCTCCTTTGGCGTTCGCAAAGATGAGATTGCTGTGGCCGCGGCAATGCGTGACCAGATCCGATGCAATCGATGACATCGCGCGCAGTTCCGCTTCCGCCTTTGTCATCGGGTCGCCGCAACCCGTCAGGTCCACTGGGTACGCATGCACGCGCATCTGCAACTCTTTGCCGGAGGCGGTATCTCGGACTTCGATGACGGAATCGGGCGAGTCCGGAGCAAGAAATCGTCTCGCGACGGCTGGATCCCCGACGGTGGCCGAGAGTCCGATCGTGCGAAACGGAGGCTCCGACTCATTTTGATATCGCCGCAATCGCGAGATCAAACTCGCTAGATGCAACCCGCGTTCGCTCTCAAGAAATGCATGAACCTCGTCGATCACGATCGCTCGAAGGCCTCCGAACAGTCTACCCAAGTGCGAGGTTCGATTGATGAGCAACGATTCCAACGACTCGGGTGTGATGAGCAATACGCCGGCTGGTTCACGCAGGAGCGAGCTTTTGTGCGCGGCGCCGACGTCTCCGTGCCACCGGCTCACGGGGATTTCGAGGTAGCTGCACAAGTCCTCCAGACGCCTGAACTGATCGTTGATCAGCGCCTTGAGAGGGCCGACATATACGGCCCGGACCGACCCAGTTGGTTCCGCACTGACCGCCGATAGCAGTGGCAGGAAGGCGGCCTCGGTCTTGCCGCCTGCGGTATCTGCCATGATCAGTAGGCTGCCATCCGAAGCGAAATACTCTCGGATCGCATCAACTTGAATGGGGCGGAGCTCGGTCCAGCCCATCCGGTAGAGCTGTCGCTGCATGCCGACCGCGAGTTGATCGAATGCCGATCGCGTGATGTCGGCACATCCTCCGCTCGGAGTGGTCTGCGGAACTATTGGCGTAGGTTCCATGCTAGAGTCGGAAGGACGTAAGGTCGTCTTGTTCGTGCGTTTGTGGAGAGGGCCGCTCGCCGACGGCGTCACCCTCCTCCGGGTCCGAGAGCGCAGGCTCCTCAGGGGTTGCGACCGTTCGAATTCCGGATACGAGCGATCTCCAATCGGCACCGGGGTTTTGTTCTAGCACGTTGAGAAGTCCCACGAAGTCCTTGATGGTCTCCCGAGGCGTTTGGAAGTACGCGGCTCCCATACGTTGCTGACAGCTTTGGAGGTAGGCGACGATGGCTTCCTCAGGGAGTATGGACTCTGCGTTTTCTCCGCGTGCAAAGACGCGACGAACATTATGAAGTAATACGTAGCAGTCCTCGGGGGTCAGATTTCCCAGCCGAATTACCGGCCCCGACAGGTCGATCACCTGATCGCTGGCAAATCGGTTTCCTGCCAAACGTGTTGCCAGCGCTTCATAGCTGAATAGGCCACGGCGCTTGTCAGACAAGCAGTCGTCGGTGGCCGCGAAGATGACGCCGAGGCCTTCCACCGAACCTTGGAGACAGTCGTTCACGATTCGGAGAATGGCCTCGTAGTTTCGATCGCGAGCTTGCCGGTTGTTCAGCCGATGGGAGAGGACCACGAGCTCATCAATACAGACCAAAAGACCCTTGTACCCAGCTATTCTGGCGAACTTCGCCATCAACTTCAGATAATCATAAAAGGAATCGTCGTCAATGGTCGTACGCACGCCGAGGTCAGACTTGGCTTCGGTCCGCGTTCCGTATTCCGCCCGTAACCATCGGATCGCGGAAGTCTGCAGTTCCGGCTTGTGACTCGCGTATCCGCGGTAGTACAGTGCCAGAACGGTCGCGAAGTCGTAGCCGCTCACCAGGTCCTGCAACGGCTTGAGGCGCTCGACTACCTGCAGTTCGACGTCTTGGTCGTTTCCGCCCGCACTGGTCACCTCGTGCGCGACGTCTGACACCCATCGCTCGACCACATTCCCAAGAGCGCCGCCCTCCGGCCGCGAGCGCGTCGCGAGGTTGCGTGTCAGTTCTGTGAACAACGCTCTCGCTACGCCACCGGTGCCGCTCAGCCGACGATCGGTGGTGATGTCTGCTTTGGCGACGATGAACTTTCTTTCAAGCGCGACTGTTTGTACGACGTTGAGGAAAAAGCTCTTGCCGGCTCCGAAGCGCCCAACCACGAATCGAACGGCGGCCGCTCCCTGCTCAACTTGCTGTAGATCGCGCAGCATCGCATTGACTTCACCCTTCCGGCCGACCTGGATGTGGTGCAGACCGAGCGAGGGAACCACGCCGGCACCGAGTGATGCCAAAATCGCTGATCGTTCCTTTTCGCGGATGGGATTGGACATGACTTCAGTTTACAGCAGCGCGGAGTTAATGTGCAGGGTGTCGCCGTCCTCTTCAATAAGCGGTTCGTCCGTTACCTCGAAGGCCCAGTCGTTCAACGCCTCGATAGCGCCAGCCAGCATGCAGCCCTGATCCCGTGCGATGTGCTCTGCTTGTTCGCGGGTCCAGGTCTCCTGCGTGGTGAGAACCGCGTACATGCCCCGAAGCCGATCGGGCAACTCGTCGATACGTGGCGACCTGCGGCTCGTTGATTCTGGAGTGCTGGGAACGGAGCGTGTTGTCGCGGTTACAGCAGGCGGTTCCAAGACGGTGACGGGCGCTTCGCTCAATTCATCGTCGTCCCGCATCGCTTCGGCGAGAAGCTGCGAAACTTCGCGAGTGTCGGCCATGATTGAAGCAATGGCGGCTCGGTCGAGCACGAAACCGCTTCCTCGCTTAGGCAACGGCTCGCCCCGTGCGGAAGATCGCTCTCCTTGAGCAACGGTGACCAAGCCGTCAGGTGATGAGTGTTGCGCAACAGCCGCATTGAGCACTTCCATCGTGAGCCCCAGCATCCGATAGCATCGACGAAGTGCCTGCATTTCCGACGAATCGATTCCGTCCTCGACCGCAGCAATCCCGACGATTGCTCTCCCGATGGCTTGCTTGGACGCATCACTCAGAGTTCGCTGAAGCTGTCCAGCGAGACCGGCAATGTCGGCGCCGCTCCGAAGAAGATAGGCCCTCAGCGCTTCAAGTCTGCGAGTCTCGCCAGGTGGAAGCTCGAACATTGTCTCGATGTGGTCCGTGAGGATTTGGGACTCCGCAGGATCTACGTGGCCGTCCGCCAAAGCTACAAACAAGCCGAGATGAAGAAGGCAGGACGCGGCGAGAAATCGTCCTCGATCGATTTGGTTGTCATCCAAAATGGGAAAGAGCACTGCAGAATCGGACCACCGATACTGGTGGCGATACGCTCGGCCGTCAGGTTCAATCCCATATCCGACTTGCTCCAGCATCTCGGCGATACGTCGCGTCTGCACGGCCGTGAGCTTTTCGCGTGCTTCTACCCCCAGGAGTGACGCAAGTGCACTCACAGTTACAAAGCACTCTCCGGTCCCACTGCTTTCCGACTCTTCCACACCTCGGGTCTCGCCATGCTTTGCAACGAGGTCAAACACGGCCGGCGCCAGCGGGTGCTCGATATCGGCCCTCAGCTCGCTCGGCAACGCCTCCCACGCCTGTACCGAAAGCTTCGAGAGGCTTCCTTCACCGCGGTAACGCGACAAGCCGCGTAGGTCCTCTACACAGGAGTTCCAGATGTCGCAAAGGGGGTCGAACTGACTTGGTATTCCGGCCGGATTGGCGATCCTACAAGTTGCTTCGGTCAGCGCGTTGTTGGCTGGGCGATAGAGAAAACTGGCATCCCGCTTTGATGTTCGGAGTTGCACTCCTTCGGCGAAGCGATGATCGTACCGTTTGGTGAACAGGTCTTTGAATTCCGCGCTGACACGCTTGGTCACAACACTTTGCTGCGACTTGGGGTTGCCCCGCGCAACCTCAAACGCGAGATCGCTCCGAAGCGGCCGATCATGACTCACGAGCCACGACATCGCTGCATTCAGGAGTTCAGGAGTCCAGCGTTCTGTGAGTCGACGCGCAGTTTCAAAAGTGCTCTCTCCGGCTTTGGTCGGATCGTGGACTGTCGCAAACCACAAGAGTGCAGTTGAATATCGCCGGAATGACGCACCAGCGCGCGTACCTACGCGCGATTCATCAAGCGCTCTGAGTCGGACCACCTCCCTGAAGACCAAGGGCGCATCCGTCTGTTCTACCAGGAGCCTGCGCTCCAATCCGTAGTAATACAGAAAGAGGTAGCCGTCATCTGGCGGTAGATCCGTTCGACCGTTGCCGAGCCATGCGAGATACCGGTGGCGATGAGTCGGATGGATTCGGGAGTACCAGGGCCAGTATCCCATGTCCATGCCTACGGCAGAGTCAGGATCTGGTACAACGGGCGCTTCGAGCGTGATTTCAGACGGGTCAATTGCCGGCTGATTCCATCGTCTCGTGACGCGCGATGCGTATGTGAGGGGGTCCGCGATGCGGAAGCCAGCGATCTCTAGGAAAGATCCGGGCCCATGCCACTGGATCGGGAAGTCGGTCACTTCAGGCCGTCGAGATTCGACGCGTGGCGACGCTTGCTTGCTTGCTTGCGCAGGTTGTGCCAAGACCTCGGATGGGGGAGCTGATTCCGGAAAAGGGGAATCCGGATCGCCCTTTGACCTGCGCTCTCGTAGTGCGTTCCATGCGGCCAGGAGGCCGGCGATGGAGAGACACACAAGAATTACGACGATTTGCGTCAACTCGCCCTCCCAACGCTTGGGTGCCAGATTGAGGCATCATACCAGACGCCGCCGTATGCGGAGCCACATTCTCGGCGTGACACCCGCCCGTGACACCCGCAAACGAGTACAAACGGGCACAACGGGTGTCACCGACTCCGCACGCGGCGAGGGCACCTGATCCCAAATTCTCCGTGATTTCCAAGCGATTTGGCCCGCGTGCGAGCGGTGCTCTTCACGCCTCCGAAGACCAATGCTCTATCCATTGAGCTACGGGCGCTTTGGCTAGGTTTTTTCCTAGTGAACTTGACTTTCGCGGTTGGCCGCGAAAAGTGCCTTCGACACCCGCTTCGACACCACTACCGAACGTTTGTTCGGTGTCGAAGATGGTGACGGAGGTCACATGGATCAGCATAGCCGCGATCGCAGCCAGACGCCACGCAAGCCCAAGAAGCCGTACAAGGACTTCCCGCTCTTCCCGCACGCCAACGGATCTTGGTGCAAGAAGATCAATGGAAAACTCGTGTTCTTCGGCGGGTGGGGAGATCCGCACGGGGCGCTCGAAAAGTACCTGGGCGAACGCGAGTCGCTGCACGCCGGAACACCGCCGCCCGCCTTGACACGACGGAGCCCCGGCCCGGCGCGGAGTTCCCCGACGGTTCGCCGTGACGCGAGAGCACGAGTTTCGGGGACCGTTGCTCAAACCGAGGCGAAGAACGCGGCACGGGCCAACGTCCCCCAACGGGTGGCAAGCGGGCCGAGCCACGCTTCAAAGACCGACGCGAGTGCCAAGGCGTATGACGACTCACCCATGCTTCGGCTTGCTGGCACGCCGCGCGACGGGGTGGTCGAGCCGGGTGCGGGCGTCACGGTCCGCGACCTGTGCAATCACTTCCTGACGGCCAAGGAACGGCGGCTGGGCCGATGCGCTGGGAACAACGATCGAAGGCGGACCAAGTCCTGGTCACCCGTGTCCGCAGGCGAACCGAGCGGCGGTTCCGGCGCTGCAAGCAGTTAGCCCGCGCCCTCGGCGTGCGCGCGACCGGCGACGCCGTGATGGCCGGTGCGCTGGACCTTCTGGCGCGGAACCTGCGGTTCAGGCTGGGCCAGGCGGGCATCGCGCTCCCGCCCGAGGACGAAGCCGCCCCCGCGCGGCCCGAGCCCACCGGGTTTGCGGGCGTGCCGGACATGCGGCCCTTGATTGACGATTGACCAGCCTGACCGCTACGGACCGACAGACTTCCCGTAGCGGTCATCAAGCAAAGAGAATCCGCGGCACAACGCCAGCGGGTCCACAGGGGGGTCATGAGCACACAGGATCGCCATGGCGGGTGCAAGGCTAATTTCAGTCAGCACCCGGCCAGGAACGCCGCGAGGAAGTCGAAGAAACCTTGAGAGTTGACGCAGTGGTCGCGGTTGAAGTTGGCGGGGTCGGGGCAGGGCTCGGCGCAGCCTCCGAACTTATGCAGTCGGTAGGTGATTGAGGGAGTGCATCCAAATATCTCCGAAATGAACCGCACACGTCCCTCCGGGCGCGAGCCAACGCAAAAAAACGTCAACCCGTGCGCGATTTGGAAGGATCCGGGATGATCCGGGCGTGACGCCGCATGGAGAAACCGACCGCTGGCGCGGTCCGGCTCAGAAAACTGGTGGTCACACGCCCTTTCCGCGCCTTCCTGGTGCACGGGCTGTTTCAGTCGGATCAACTGTACAACGCCAGATCGTGGAAGATGCTCGAAGAGGCGGGCGGGACGCTCCGCCCACGAGGAGTGGAAGGGGATCTGGTGCTGTCGTGTCAACATCCCTGGAAGAACGCGGCGAGGAAATCGAAAAAGTCCTGGCTGGACGTCATGCCGTCGCCGTTGAAGTCCGCGTTGTTCGAAAAGAAGCCCGCGATGAAGTCGAAAAAGTCCTGGCTTGTCACGGCGTTGTCGTTGTTCCAGTCCGCCGGGCAGAAGTTCTCGTAGATGTGGGCGACGTCGGCGAGTTCATCGACAAACACCAGGTCCAGGTCGCCATCGCTATCCAGGTCGGCGAAGATCGCGCACGACCCCGCCTGTGGCAGCGGGAATGCGCGCGAGAAGGTGAACACCCCGGCGCCGTTGTTCAGGAACAGCCGGCAGTCACCCCCGGAGAAGTTGGAGACGACCCAGTCAAGATCGCCGTCCCCGTCGATATCACCAAGGTCGGACGCGATGCAGTTATTTCCGGTTGAATACGTCACGGCGGGCTGAAGCGTCCCGTCGCCGTTGCCCAGCAGCACGGCGCTGTTGTTGGACTGCGAGTTGGCGGACGTCACGTCGATGCGCCCGTCGCCGTTCACGTCACCCAGCGCCATCTGCCACGCCAGCCCCCCGGCGGGACTCGACGAAAGCAGGGTAAACGTTCCGTTCCCGTTGCCGCGAAGGACGGCGATGGACTGCGAGTTCCGGCAGCCGCAGACCAGGTCCATGATCCCGTCGGCGTTCATGTCGGCGGTGCCAAGGGAATACTCCCCGTTCCCCCCGCCATCAAAGAACGTCGCGGTCGAGAAACTCCCCGTGCCATCGTTGATGAACAGCGCGAGGTTATTGGAGGAGGTGTTGGCGTTCACGATGTCGATGTCGCCGTCCCCATCGGCGTCGAGCGTCGCGATCCCGTGCGACTCATCGCCCGCGTCGCGGAACTGGCGGGGCTGGAACGTCCCGTTGCCGTTGCCGATGAAGACCGAGATGCTCCCGTTCTGCGTGTTGGACGTGACGATGTCGGTGCGTCCATCGGCGTTAAAGTCGGCGGCGTCGTTCGGGCTCGCCTCGACTTCGTTGGGTTGCGGCGGGAGAAACGGGTGGAACATCCCCGACCCATCCGCGCGGTTCATGAAGACGCGGATGTCCGCCGACACCTCGTTGATCATCGTGAGGTCGGCGTACCCGTCGTCGTTGAGGTCGCAGGCCTGCCCGCCGTACAGGCGCGTCGCGCCCCCGCCCGCGCTGCGGTCGTTGAGCACCTGAAGCAGGCGCAAGTTGGCGCTCGTGGGGTTGAGCGCGGTGACGAAGTTGAACGCGTACCCCGCGGTTCCGATCGGCTGCCCGTTGGTGTCTCGGATGTTCTTCGAAAGGACCGCCGTGACCACCTCCCCGGCCGCGAAGTTGCCCGCGGGGTCCAGCGTGACGGTCTGGTTTGCGTTGGAAAAGGAGTACGTCCCCGTCGCCGCCCCGCTGTTCTTGCCGAACGCGCTGAAGGTCTGCGGCGAGATCGACGCTGGGTCGATCGGGCGATCGAAGGTGACCGAGATGTTCGTGTTCCGCGCGACCCCGCCGGTGTTGCGCGCCGGGATTGATGAGACGAACGCGCTGTTATCGCCGACGGGGCCGCCCGTCGTGCAGGTCACGCTCAGCGTGAACGAGCCGGTCGCGCCGTTCCACCCGGAGACGCGGATGTAGTACGTGTTGCCGGCCTGCGCCGAGACGTTGACCGACGAGCCCACCCCGCAGGTGTCGTCGTTGCAGGCCAGTTCGTTCCCCGACGAACCGGGGCACGCGGAGTGGATCGAGAGGACCGTGTCGTAGTTGCTCGCGCACAAGTCGGCGTCGAGTTGGCAGACCGACGGCGTGCTGATCCGATACCAGACGTCCGGCGTCGAGTTCGACTGCCCGCACGACGTCGTGCCGTCGCTGGTGGCGCCCACGGTGGTGCCCGAGTACATCCCGGGCGTAATGAGGGTGGCCGACGCACACGAGTTGGATTGCGCCGCGACGTTCGAGCCGAGCAGCACCGTCGCCGCCATCGCGCTCGAGATGAAGATCGTGCCAAGCCGGGTCATGAGGATGCTCCTGATGTGAAGCCGGCGATTCTCCCAATCGCGCGGCCAAAGGGAACATACCCCAGATTTGTGCACTTGGTAGCGGAACGCACGAACGAAATGTCGAATCCACATTCATGGAACCGGAGGGCCCGCGATGCGGGGACACGGGCGGGCCCCCGCGCAAGGCCTGCGCCCCGGCTTTCAATGGATCACGCGAGCGATTCAATGTCCGCCATTCAGCCGATCGCCATCTCAGCAAAATTCTTGCTCGGCGCTTGACATTTTCGCGTCATCGTCTAGTCTCTCTGCACATGAGTCTCTGCACTTTCAACCCGATGGACATGCACATGTCCATGCCCAGCCCGGACGCGGGAATCTTCGCGTGCCAGGTGGGCGGGTTGATCGCCTGATTTCCGGGCGAAGACGACTCCTCCCAACCAGCACCATCGAAGGTTTCAGTGTCCGGGCATGCTCCGACCCGTTGAGCGTTGCCGTGGCCGCGTAGCGGGCGCATCTCGCCCCTTTCTCACCCGGCCTCGTACCGCTGATCCCGTTCCGATCTCAGTGTCTTGATGATCCAGTCACGCGCGTGCCCGACGCGCCGGCTATCTCCGTGCGCGGGGCGTCGCACGGGCTCCACCGCGCGCCTCAAGCGGGCTCGCCAGAAACCCCTCCTCACCCGGGAATCAACACCATGTCAGCCAGTTCATATCGATTCGACACGCTCGCCATTCACGCCGGACAGGAGAGCGACCCGCTCTCCGGCGCCGTCGTGACGCCGATCTATCAGACAACCACCTTCGCGCAGGACGAACTCGCCGGAACGCCCGAGTGGTGCTATTCGCGCACCGGCAATCCAACGCGGTCGGCCTTGGAAGAGAGCCTCGCGGCGGTCGAGGGCGGCCGCCACGGGCTTGCCTTTGCCAGCGGCCTGGCCGCCGCCAACGCCGTGCTCCAGACCCTCGCCGCCGGCGATCACGTCGTCGCGTCGCAGGATCTCTATGGCGGGTGCTATCGGCTCTTCACCAAGGTCTTCCAGAAGTTCGGCGTGCAGTTCTCCCTCATCGACTCGACCGACCCGGTCAACGTCGCGGGCGCGCTCACGCGCAGCACCCGGCTCGTCTGGCTCGAAACGCCCTCCAACCCGCTGCTGAAGGTGACCGATCTCGCCGCGTGCGCCCGGATCGCCAAGGCCGCCGGCGCCACGGTCCTGGTCGATAACACCTTCGCCACGCCTGTCTTCCAGCGCCCGCTCCAACTCGGCGCCGACATCGTCCTGCACTCCACGACCAAGTACATCGGCGGCCACTGCGACGTCATCGGCGGGGCGCTCGTCACCAGCGACGAGAACCTCTACCAACAACTCAAGTTCATCCAGAACGCCACCGGCGGCGTGCCCGGCCCGCAGGACTGCTTCCTCCTCCTGCGCGGGATCAAGACCCTCGCGCTGCGAGTCGCTCGGCACGCGGAGAACGCTCAGAAGGTCGCGGAGTTCCTCGATACCCATGCCGCCGTCGAGCGGGTGCTGTTCCCGGGATTACGGTCGCACCCGCAGCACGATCTCGCCGCGTCTCAGTCCACCGGCTTCGGCAGCATCGTCAGCGTCGAGTTCAAGGGCGGCATCGACTTCGTCCGCGCGCTGGTCCCCAAACTCCGCCTGTGGCCGCTGGCCGAATCGCTCGGCGGGATCAAGTCCCTCCTGTGCCACCCCGCCACCATGACTCACGCCGCGGTCGAACCCGCCGAGCGCGCACGCATCGGCATCGGCGACGGGCTGGTCCGTCTCTCCGTCGGCCTGGAAGACCCCGCCGATCTCATCGAGGATATCGACCGCGCCATCTTCGAGGCCCGCGAGCAGTCGTCCGTGCGCGTCCCCCGGGAACTCCGCTCCGCGCCCCGCGGCGGTCAGGCGGTGCCCGCATGAGCGCCCTGGGCCTCGAACACGCTCCGCCACGGCGCGACAGCGCCGCCCGCGCGCTCGCCGGTACGATCGCCGACACCCCGGCGGCCGCTCGCCTGGCCCGCGTCGTCCTCCTGGGCTGCGGCACCGTCGGCTCCGCCGTCGCGCGCCGGCTGATCGAGCACGGCGACCGCGTCGGCGTACACCTGTCCCGCGTGCTTGTCCGAGACGCCCGCAAGCCACGCGGCATCCCGCGGGAACTGCTCACCGAGTCGTTCGATGAAGCCTTCGCGCAGGCGCCGGATCTGGTCATCGAACTGCTCGGGGGCGCCGAGCCCGCGGCGTCGTACGTCCGCGAGGCGCTCCGATGCGGCGTGCCCGTCGTCACCGCCAACAAGACCCTCGTCGCTCACCACGCCGAATCGCTCGAGGCCGCCGCCCGACAGGGAGGCGCCCGGCTCTACCACGAAGCCGCGGTCTGTGCCGGCATACCCGTGTTCGCGGCCTTGCGGCACCTTCGCGGAGACCGGGTGCGACGGATCGGCGGAGTCGTGAGCGGCTCCTGCAACTTCATTCTCTCTCGCCTCAGCCGCGGCGTCTCCTATGACACGGCTCTTCACCAGGCGGCCTCCCTCGGGCTGGTCGAGCCGGACCCCAGCGCCGATGTCTCCGGGCGAGACAGCGCCGAGAAACTCGTGCTGCTTGCCCGCGCCGCCGGCGCGCCGAACGATGGATGTTCCGTCGCCGACGTGCACACCACGGGCATCCAGCGCATTTCCTCCGACGATATCCTCGCGGCGCGACGTTCCGGGCACGTCGTGAAACTGATCGCCGAGTACGACGCCCGCCTCGGGACGCTCCGCGTGGGGCCAACCTTCGTCCACAACACCCACCTCCTCGCCGGCGTCAGCGATGAGGAGAACGCCGTTGTCATCGAGACCGATCTCGCGGGTGAAATCGTTCTCCGCGGGAAGGGGGCCGGACCGCTTCCCACGGCGTCGGCAATCCTCGGCGACGTCGTCCGCGCCCTCACCGAGCCCCTCGCATCGTCCCACGTCCCACCCGGCGGCGACCGCGCCTGGTCCGACCGGGTTCACCGAATCCCGTGCCCCCCCGGGCCAGCCGTCGGCTGCTTCCACGCCAGGGTTCAGCGCCGCGATCTGCGCCCCGACGACCTGCTTGGGTGTCTGTGCCGGCGCGGGCTCGCTTCAAGCGAAGTCGTCATGCAGCGCGACTCGGCCCGGGTGGTCCTGCGAGCGAGTTCGGTCGCCCAGGTGAGCGAGGCCCTGTCTGCTATTGACCCGAGCGCGGTGGTCTATCCGATCTGGCGCCGCGGCATCACGGCTGCAGACGCGGGCGATTGATCCACCCGTACCGCTGGTTCCGATCCGTGATCTTGAACCACGAGTTGTCCGAGAGAATCGTGCTCGCGTACACGTCGTTGGCCTCGAAATCCAGGTTCTCTTCGACGAGGTCGTCGCGCGTCCCGACGGTCGGACGGAACAGATCGATCGTGCCATCGAGGTAGCCGATGTGCCCCGCTTTGTCGTGACGGTTGGTCACCTGGTCGTCATTTCCCCAGAATCCGTCCGTGTACACCTGGTTATAGATCGGCGTGCTTTCCTCGATGAAGATCGGGAGCGACCGGAACATCGTCAGGGTCGCCACCTGATTGACCGGCAACTGAGCCGGCGTCGCCGCGTTCGGCCTGACATACCCCGCGTAGATCGCGTTGGACAGTTTCGCCCCCTGCGTCTCGTCGAACATCGTGTAGTCGAAGTTCAGATCGCGGTTCCATCCGAACCCGTTGGTGCCGTTCCCCGCTCCGCCGGCGCTGGCGCGCTTGTTCGTCGGGCATTCGACGATGAAGTCCGCGTACTCGACGTAGTCAAACAGCAGGCCGGGCGTGAACACGGTGGGCGAAGGATCGGCATCCGCCCAGTTCGCGGCCGTCCAGAGTTGGTCCTTGTAATCCTGCGAGTACACCACCGCCGCCGTCATGATCTGCTTCATGTTGATGGAGCATTTGAGTTTCTGCCCCGCCGCCTTGGCATGACGTAGCGCCGGCAGCAGGATGGATACCAGGATTCCAATGATCGCGATGACGATCAGGATCTCGATGAGCGTGAATCCGTGTCCGTCCGACCGGGCACGCCTCTGGTTCGCTTGCGGTGAAAATGTCACGGCATCAGCTCCTTCTGATGAAGTCACGATCGAGTACGCAGAGGTCGCATTCTCGGCCAACCACGAGCAGAACGCTCGCTCGCGATAGCATACCACAATTATTCGATCCGTGGTACCCTACGGCTTCCGAATTCGTTGACTTTGGCAAGGACGGTGCAGCATTCCTCCATCCCGTCCTGTGAGATACCAACACGCTCCGCAAATCAGCGACAGGATGTCAAGCGATCAGAACCAAAGCGGCGCCCTGTATCGTCTCACCGCTCTGGTGGTGACGTGCTTCGCGGCCGCCGGCGGCCTCGCCGCCGTCGGGTTGCCGGAGAATCTGTCGCCGCTGGCGGGGATCGGAGCCCTGGTGCTGTCGCTCGCGCGGAGCGGGCCGATCGCCGGCGCGTACCTCCTGGCCGCTCTCGGATACGGCTCTCTTCTTTCAGCGGGCGCCACGCGCGCCGCCGGCGCTCCTCCCAGGACCGTGCAATGGCTCGTCGGAATCGCGGGCATGCTGTGGCTCAGCCACATGCTCGGCGTCATGGGCCTGCTCTCGGGCCGACCGGGCATCTTCTGGGGGTGGGCAGCCGTCGCGCTTGGAGTGGCGCTTGCCTTGCGGCCGCTTCTTGCACACGTCCTGCGCCGCGAACCGCTGGCGCTTCGCACGGCATCGCTCTGGTGGATGCTCTTCTGGCCTGCCGCCGCGGTCCTGGTTGTCGCCGCGAGCAACCCGCCCGGCGCGCTGTGGACGAGCAGTTCCAGCGAGGCGGGCGCGTATGACGTGCAGAGTTACCATCTTCCGCTTCCCAAGGAATGGGCCGCGGCCACCAGCGACGGCGGGACCGGCCGCCTCCGGCCCCTGGAACACAACGTGTACTCCTTCCTCCCGAGTTACATGGAGGCCGCCTACCTCCACCTCGCCGCGATGACCGGCGCCGGCCGGCGATCCGGCGGCGACTTCATTGCCGGCACCGGCACCGGCGTGATCGCCTGCCAGTACCTGCACGCCGGCGTCGGAATCGTCGCGGGCCTCGCGCTGTGCGCCGTGCTAGGCTCCCTCACCACTCCCGGGCCGACCGGCGTCGCCGCTGCTCGCGCACGCACGCCCGGTCTCACCGAAGAACAGACCCCGGCGCGCGGGCGGATCGCCGGGATCATCGCCGCGGCGAGCATGGTCGGCGTGCCGTGGTTCACCGTCGCGGGCTCGCTGGCGTACAACGAACTCGCCGTCATCGGCGTGACGGTCGCGGCCATCGCCCTGGCGCTCCCCGGCGGCGTGCCCTCCGAACGACCGCATCGACGCATCGCCTGGCAGGGACTCACCATCGGCTTCCTCGCCGGTATTGCCTGCAGCGCCAAGCCCACCTCCCTGTTCCTCTCGCTTCCCATCATCGGCATCGTCCTGCTCGCCAGGCCGGCGCCGCGCCGCGTCCTGGCCCTCACCGTCCTCTGGGGAGCCCTGGGCGGGTTGGTAGCCGTTGCCCCGTGGCTCATCCGAAACGCCCTGGCCAGCGGCAACCCGGTCTTCCCGTTCCTGCACTCATGGTTCGGCAACTCGCACTGGACGAGCGAGCAGTTCGTCCGCTTCGCCTCGGCTCATCGCTTCTCCGGCTCGCTCGCCGATCGCTTCGTCCTCCTGTTCTCCTCGACGCGAGGCCTGCTCAACCCACAGTGGTCCATCCTCTATCCCCTGGGGATCATCGGCCTGATCATCGCCGCGTGCGACCGCACGCACCGCCGGGTGGCGCTGTGCCTGCACGCCGGGCTTGTGCTCCAGGTGCTGGCATGGATGTTCGCCACGCACCTGCAGTCGCGGTTCCTGCTGCCGACGGCCGTGCCCCTCTCGCTGGGGATCGGCCTGGGCGCCCTGGCGCTGGTGGGGGGCGCGGAGCGCCGCGCCGCCCCGGCCTCGCGCCGGCGCGCCCCCCCTGCCCCCCCTCCCCCCCCCGCACGGCCCGCCGCGACAACCGGTTCGCGGCATCCGCGGACCGTCGTCCTCGCGGTCGCCGCCGTGGTTCCTATCGTCCTGGCCGGTTCGAGTATCCGGCTCTTTCTCAGTCAGCGCGAAGGCCACCCCAATGCGCTACTCATCCAGGGCGTCGAGTTTGTCACCGGTGAGGCATTCGCCGCCCATCTTGCGACACTCGACAACGACCGGGCCGAGCAACTGCTCCGCGAACAGGCCGACGAAGTCCTCGCGGCCCGCTACCGGCTCAGGGCCACCGACGCCCTTTACATGGTCGGCGCCGCGACGCCGATGTACTACCTCCCCGGCGGAACCAACGGCGTGCGCAACCTCTGGTACAACTCCACCTGGGATATGTCCCCGCTCGGTCGGGCGGTCCGGTCTCACCCCGCCGACCACGCCTCGTGGACCCGGACGGTCCGCGATGCTCTTGGGATCAAAGCACGCAAGAGCGGCTTCTCGTTGGACGATGTATACGTTCTGGTCGATGAAAACGAAATCCGCCGCCTCTACCCCGTCCAGCCCGGACAGCCCGTCTGGTTTGATCCCGAACTGACGCTCGATCGTGTGAACGGCTGGATCAAGGAGGAAGGAGAGATCGTGCAATCATGGCCTGATCCGCTCTCCGGGCTCGGCTCGTTCCTGTACCGGCTGCGGAGACCGGACCGGTGAGCGACCAGGATCCCACTCAGCACGCTGGTGATTCCGCACGCCCCGGCGGGGACGAGTTCCCCGGCCCGCGCCGCCGCCGGGCCAGAGCCCTCCTGCACGCCCTGGGTCTTTGCGCCGGGCTCGCGCTGCTGGGCTGGTGCGTCGCGGTCGCGCTGAATCCGGACAACCGGGCCCAACTGCGGATGCTCCGCGAGGCGGATTGGCGGCTGGTCGCGCTGCTGGCGCTGCTCTCGGCGGCGTCGCTGCTGGCCAACGGGCTCGCCTTCTGGGTCGTCCTCCGGCCCGTGCGCCGCATCCCGGTGCTAAGCGTCCTGGCCGTCAACGCCCTGGCGACCGCGCTGGCCAGCATCCCCTTCAAACTCAGCGTGCTGTGCCGGTTCGTCGTGCACCACCGGCGCGACGGCGTGCCCCTGCTCATCATCACGACCTGGATGGGGAACATGCTCCTGCTCATCGTCGCGACCATGGCGCCGCTCGTTCTGGTCAGCGTCGTCCGCGGTCGGGTGGACGCCGCCTGGTTCGCCGGCGCGGGCGGAGGGGTCATCGCCGCCGCGCTGCTGATCTGCCTGGTCGCGCGGGCGGCATCGCGCGGGGCCTGGTGGGCCGCGCTTGAGCGCCGATGGAATCCCCGCGCGGGAGCCTCGCGCCCCGGGGTGCTCCGCCGACTCGTGCAGCGGTTCGCGATCATCGATCGCGCGCGCGAGGGCGTGCGGGCGCTGTCGAGCCCGACCGCGGTGTTCAGCGCCGCCGGGCTTCGCTGTGCCGACGTCGTGATCCAGGCCGCGCGGTTCGTCGTCGCCGCCGCGATCCTCCAGCAGACCCTTTCCCCGGCGGACGCGATCATCGCGGCGGCCACGTACTTTCTCGTCGGGGTCGCGTCGCCGGCGGGCGCCTTGGGGTTCCGCGAGGCCGCGGTCGTCGGCGTCGCGGGCGCCAGCGGCGCCGCGGATGTTGCCGATCCGGTCGCCGCCGGTTCCATCGTCGTGCTCACCGTCACCGCGATCGATACGGTGGTCGTGCTCCTGGCCGCCGGCGCCGCCGCCGCGTATCTGCGAATCGACCGCCTGCTCGCCGCGAGGGATCTGGACGCGGCATCCGACGCCGGCGCCCCGCGCGCGGGCGTCCTCTAAGGTCACCGCAGACTCGGCTCGAGCGTCCCCGACGCCGTCCCCGTCGGCGTCGAGACCACCACCGCCCCCAGCGCATCGACGCCTTCGAGTTTCCCCTCGACCAGCAGCCCGCCCGGCGTCACCACCCGCTTCGAACTCCCCCGCCCGTGCAGGCACGCCCGCACCGCGATCAGTTCCGGCGCGGTCAGCGGCCCCGCGCTGATCGCCGGCGCCATCATCTGGATCAGCGTGCGCTCCAGCAGCGCGACGTCCACCGCCCGGCCCAGCACCGTCCGCAGCGTCGTCGCCTGCGGCTGGATCGCCGGCGGCAACTCCGTCAGCGCCACGTCCGCGTTGATCCCCACCCCCACCAGCACGTACACCCGCCCCGGGTCCCCCGCGCCGGTCGTCACCACCTCCGTCAGGATCCCGGCGATCTTTCGCGAGTGCACCAGCACGTCGTTGGGCAGTTTCAGCGACACCGTCACCGACGCGCGGTCCTGCCGCAGGATCGCGTGCACCGTGCTCACGCACGCCAGCCCCACGCGGATTCCCAGCGTCCCCGCCGCCTTGCCGCTCAGTTCGTCTGGCGCGATCGCGCCGCCCCGCGGCATCACGAACGTGCACCAGAGTCCCCCGGGTGGACTGGCCCACGTCCGCCCGCGCTGCCCGCGCCCGAGCGTCTGCTCGCGGGCGATGTACACGCGCGGTCCCGCCGGCGGCGAGCCCCGCTCCAACTCGCGACGCGCGTGCATGTTCGTCGAATCCACCGATTCGAGACGGAACACTTCGATGGCGCCGGCATCGGCGGGCTTGTTCATGGCGTGGCGACGATCGTCCTGACGCGGCGCGGGCGGCTGGCCGGATTTGAGGGCGGTCGCGGAACCGAGAGCATAGCCGCAACGCCGCCCGCATGCGCCACAAACTGCTGAACACGCCCGGCCGCGAGTTTATTCCCCCCCCCCGGCGCGCCCCCCCCGGCGCGCCCCCCCCCGGCGCGCCCCCCCAGGCGCACCCCCCCGGCACCCCGTCTGCCCGTCGCGGGCGGCGTTGCGAGCCGACTTCCGCGTGGTCCCCTTCGACCAGCGCGAAAAGAGAAACCGCATGCGGCGGCGCGATTTTTCAGGAAATGACGCGCCGCCGCAAGCGGCGCCCGCCGCGCCGACATGCGCCCGCATCCCCCTCTGGCGCGCCTCGATCGCGGCGCGAACTCGCCCGGCGCGCTTCGCTGTCGCCGGCCCGACGCCGCATTCTCCTGGCCTCCGCGGTTTTTTTTTCACACACAAGGAGCCGACCATGCCTGCCCCGTCTCTCAACCCGTTCCGATCCCGTCGTCCAGTTCATTCAATGTCTCGCCGCCGCGCTCGCGCCGGCCGGGGCGGTCGGGGGAGTGGGGTGCTCGCGGCCGGCCTCCTCCTCGCGCCCGCCGCCGCCAGCGCCCAGGTCGCCGAGTCCTCGTTCACCGTCCACCTTCAGAGCGTCGCCACCGGCCTGATCTCGCCCATCTTCGCCACCCACGCCGGCGACGGCTCCGGCCGCCTCTTCATCGTCGATCAGGCCGGCACGATCCGCATCGTGCAGAACGGGGTGCTCCTCCCCGCGCCCTTCCTCAACCTCACCGCCGAACTCCCCCCGCTCAACCCCGGCTTCGACGAGCGCGGCCTGCTCGGCGTCGCCTTCCACCCCGACTACGCCACCAACGGCCGCTTCTTCGTCCGCTACAGCAAGCCCCGCACCGGCATGGCCGGGGAACCCTGCTTCGGCACCTCGCGCGGGTGCCACGAAGAGATCCTCGCAGAGTACCACGTCTCCGCCGGCGACCCCAACATCGCCGACCCCGCCGGCTCGATCCTCTTCCGCGTCGATAAGCCGCAGTTCAACCACAACGGCGGCGCGATCGCCTTCGGGCCCGACGGCTTCCTCTATTTCTCACTCGGCGACGGCGGGGGCGCCAACGACGGGCTCGCCGACACGCCCCCGTCCCACGGGCCCATCGGCAACGCCCAGAACCTCGACGTCGTCCTGGGCAAGATCCTCCGCATCGACGTTGACGGCGCTCCGCCCTACGCCATTCCACCCTCCAACCCCTTCGTCGGCACCGGACACCGCGAGGAGATCTTCAGTTACGGCCACCGCAACCCCTACCAGTTCTCGTTCGACGACGGCACCGGAGGGGGGGGCGGCACCGGCCGCCTCTTCGAGGCCGACGTCGGCCAGAACCTCTTTGAAGAACTCAACATCGTCACCGCCGGCGGGAACTACGGATGGGTGATCCGCGAGGGCCGCCACTGCTTCGATCCCTTCAATCCCAACACCCCGCTCCCCTCCTGCGACACCACGGGCCTCATCGACCCGGTCGCCGAGTACGGCCGCGACGTGGGCATCTCCATCATCGGCGGGTACGTCTACCGCGGCTCGGCCTTCCCCGGGCTCGCCGGCAAGTACTTCTTCGGCGACTTCTCCACCAGTTTTGGCGCCCCCAACGGGCACCTCTTCTTCATCGACACCACCGACGGCGGGGACCTCAACCAGATCTTCCGCCCGCGCAACGGCGCGGCCAACCTCGACATCGGCTTCTACGTCAAGGGCTTCGGCCGCGACCAGGCGGGGGAGATCTACGTCATGGGCAGCACCACCCTCGGGCCCACCGGCACCAACGGGCGAGTGCTGCACGTGACGCACTGCCCCGCCGACTACAACGGCTCCGGGCTCGTCGATAGCCAGGACTTCTTCGACTTCCTCGCCGATTTCTTCGGAGGCCAGGGGGGCGCCGACTTCAACGGCGACGGCGCCACCAACTCCCAGGACTTCTTCGACTTCCTCGCCGCGTTCTTCGCCGGGTGCGCGTAGGTCCTCACGCGCGGGCGAGACGCCCGCTCCACCGAAATCAGAACAGGGTCAACCGCGCGGCGCGGGGCATGCCATCATCACGGCGTGCCCCGCGTCGCCTCTTCCTACTTCTTCATCCGCGCCGCCACCGCCCGCACCCGCGACTCCAGCGCCTGAAGTTGGTCCTCTTCCGACGACTGGTACAGCCCCAGCACGCGCCCGTCGGGGCCCACCAGCACGAACCACGCCGGGTGCCGGATGTTCGAGATCGTCCCGCCGCCGGGCAGGATGATCCGCTCTTCCGGCCGCTCCTCGATGCCCCACGTCAAACCGGTGCGGAGGATCCCCCAGGTTTCTTCCTTGGGCCCGCTCAGCAGCGTCCAGCGCCCGTCGTCGGCGTTGTGGTTCTGCGCGTACGCCTTGAGCACGGCGGGCGTGTCGTGCGCCGGGTCCACCGAGAAACTCATGAACCGCGCGGGCGTGTCCTTCAGCCGGTCCATCATCTCGATCAGCGTCCCCGTGAGCGCGGGGCAGATGAACGTGCACCGCGTGAAGAAGAACGACACGATCGTCACGTTCCCCGTGAACGCGTCGTTGGTCACCGTCTTCCCGTTCTGGTCCGTCTGCGAGAACGGGAGGAACTTGAGCAGTTCCACGCGGTAGTCCGGCCGCAGCGGGTCGGTCGGGGGCGTCTGCCCGTTGTCAACAACGACCTTCGGGCCGTCGTCCGCCGGCGCCCTCGTGCCGCCGCCTCCTCCCCCGCTGAGCACCAGCAGCAGCACCCCCGCGCTGACCCCGGCGACTCCAACAACCGATAGCAGTCCCTTGGCGGCTGGCGACATCATGGCATCCTGAAGAGAGAGAGACGATCCCGCTGACGCGCCATTCTATGGGCCGCCCGCGCGTGTAGACTCTCCGGGCGAGGGTCGTTGATTCGCTGTCTCCCGCGGAGCAAGGAGCGCTCATGAACGCCGGCGTCATCCCCATGCTCGGCCTGCTCGCACTGCTGGCACTCGTCGTCGCCGCGTTGCTCATCGCCGCTTTGAGGGAGCGCCGCGCGGGCGTTACCCAGCCGTGCTGCGCCGCGTGCCGGTACCCCGTGAAGGGGCTGGCATCGCTCCACTGCCCGGAGTGCGGGAGGGACCTGCGCGAGGTCGGGATTCTCACGCCGAACCTGCGCCCCGTGCGCCACGCCTCGCTCCTGACGAAATGGACGGCGTGGACCGCCCTGGTCATCGTCGCCGGGATCGTGAGCACCTTCATCGCCTCCCGCGCCGTGCCGGGGCTGATCTACGACACCGTGACGCGCCAGGTGGTGCTCGCGTCCCCCTCGGGACAGTTCACGCGGCTGGAACTCACCTCCACCGCCGGGCGCGTCCGCCGCGACGCCGGGCCGGACGTGTTCTTCGGGCACACGATCCTGATCGACGCCGCCCCTCCCTCGCCCTCGCTCGCCGCGGACGCGGCGTCTGCGCGGACCTTTCGTCTGATCCTCGACGAGGGGGCCGCACCCGGCTTTACGGCGATCGACCCCGCGGGCGAAGCCGTGCGCACGCCGGGCCGGCTGAGCGTCGTCGCGCTGGCGGATTGGCTCGATTCACTGAGCGTGGGGGTGGGCGTCGGGGGTGGGGGGGGGGTCGGGGGGGGGGGGGGTA
>JBFWWU010000010.1:0-193404 GCA_050246015.1 Phycisphaerales bacterium | reverse complement strand
CCCCCCCTCCCCCCCACCCCCTCTCCCTCTCCCTCTCCCTCTCCCTCTCCCTCTCCCTCTCCCTCTCCCCCCCATATCTCCGTGCTCCCTTCCGTCTTCTTCGCGGTCCTGCGCGTCCTTCGCGTTCAAGAACGTCTTCCACCACGTATCGCCGTACAATTGAATGGCACGCCGCAGCGGACCTTCCTTTTTTCTGCCGCAGGAGATTGTTCGTCATGCCCCACTACCTGAAACTCGGCCTGATGCCCCGGAAGCGCCACGTGCAGTTCCGCCGCCCCGACGGGTGCCTGTACTCCGAGGAAGTCTTCGGGACGGAAGGGTTCGTCGGGCCGACGACGACGATGTACCACATTCATCCGCCGACGCAGGTGTACGGGTGGAAGCCGGTGTACGGGACCAAGGCCCAGTACGTGGAGCAGGAGATCATGCGGATGCGGCACGTGAAGAGCGCGCCGATGAAGCCGCACGGGGACTTCGTGACCGGGCGGGTGGTGCTGTTCGGGAACAGCGACGTGGAGATGGCGGTGTGCAACCCGGCGGAGCAGATGCAGTACCACTACAAGAACGGGCAGGGGGACGAGTGCCTGTTCATTCACTACGGGAGCGGGGCGTGCCACACGATGCTGGGGACGCTGCGCTTTGGGCCGCGGGATTATCTGGTGATCCCCAAGGGGGTGATCTACACGATCATCTGGGACGCGCGCCAGAACGGCGCGGACGGCAAGCCCAGGGACGGCGGGCCGGCGGTCGAGTCGATGCCGTACGGGAAGGTGCTGCTGATCGAGACGACCAACGGGAGCCACATCGGCCCGCCGCCGCGGTACGTGAGCAAGATGCACGGGCAGTACCTGGAGCACGCACCGCTGTGCGAGCGGGACCTGCGGACGCCGGAGTTCCCGATGACGTGGGACGAGCGGGGCGACTTCCCGGTGCGGATCAAGGCGCGGGACCTGGTGCACGAGTATGTGTACCACTACCACCCGCTGGACATCGTGGGGTGGGACGGGTGCTACTACCCGTTCGTGTTTAGCGCGGATGATTTCTCGCCGATCACGGGGAAGTTGCACATGCCCCCGCCGATCCACCAGACGTTCGAGGCGCACAACTTCGTGATCTGCACGTTCGCGCCGCGGATGCTGGACTATCACCCGCAGAGCATCAAGGTGCCGTACAACCACTCGAACCTGGATTCGGACGAGGTGCTGTACTACGTGGACGGGAACTTCGGGAGCCGCAAAGGAATCGAGATCGGGAGCCTGACGCTGCACCCGCAGGGGATCCCGCACGGCCCGCACCCGGGGACGATCGAGGCGAGCCTGGCGGCGACGCACACGCAGGAACTGGCGGTGATGTGCGATACGTTCCGTCCGCTGTTCCCGACGAAAGCCGCGCTGTCGATGGACGACGTGAAGTACCCCGAGAGTTGGCAGGGGGAGCACTTCCCGGGACTTTCGGGTGGGAAGATGCACCTGAACGGGGCGACGGTGCCGCCGGCGAGCGCGGCGGCGTTCCCGGGGGAGGTCGGCCCGGTCGGGGTGATCAAGGCCGACCCAACCGGGGGGGTGATCCCCGCGCCGTCGCACAAGAGCGAACCCGGGAACGGCGCGCCCAGTGCGATCAAGACGACGACGGCCAACGTGTGGGCGCCGTGACTGCTTCTGAGCCGCGTGCGCGAGCACGCGGTGTGGCGTGGGCCCGCTGGGGGAAAGGGTGCCGCGCACGGGCTGCGCCATGACGCCGCGGCCTCCCCGCGGTTGATCGTTTTTTTTCGTTGTACACCGCACAGCCGTTTCAGACGCGACACGAAACGGCCGACGATGTGCCCAGGAGGCACGATGTCGCGGACGCCGACGGACCATCCCGCGCTGGTGACAGCGATCGCGCAGGCGAAGAACACGGACGTGGTGCTGGCGGTCGTGGACGAATCGCTTCGCCGGGCGGCCGAGGCGCGCCGGGAGCGGGAAGAGCGAGAAGCCGAGCAGCGCGAGCGGGACGCGCGGGAGGAGCGGGTGCGCGAGTATGAACGGCGAGAGGAACAGGCCGCGGAGGAACTGCACGACCGCGAGCAGCGCGAGGCACGGCAGGTGGCGCAGCGCGAGGAAGAATCCCGGCAGTTGCATCAGGCGCTGCTGAACGGGTACCGACAACAGGGACGGCTGGACGTCGAGTTGTAGCGCGGCCATCCGGGTCGATTCCGGGTGCTCGCGGGTTGAGACCGGCCGGGTACGCCGAAACAATCCGGCATGAATGGACTCACACGCGCGTGGCTTGCAGGCACGACGCTCATGTTCGCGTCTGTGTACGGTGGGGCGTCGTGCGCGCCCGCGGCCGGAGCCTCGCACGCGCCGGTTGCGAGCGTGTCGTCTCCGCGGCGCCCCACGGAGCGCCCCCGCGCGGTCCTGGACTCTGGGCCGCAGGTGGAATACTGGGTCGGGCAGATTCTGGTGCCGAATCCGGCGTGCGCACAGATCACGTTCGTGCTGACGCTCACGAGCAAGGAGGGCGGGTGGTCGGGGACGCTGAGCATGTCGCCGGGGTGCGGGGTGCAGGGGATGTTCGAGCACCCGCTTGAAGAGGTGACGCGCACCGGCACATCGATCCGGTTCGTCTCGCCGCCGCCGCCGGCCCGGAATATCTATGACCTCACGATCGATCCGGACGGCCAGCGGGCGACGGGGCGGCTGGTGATCGGGGAGGTGCAGCCGGTGTTCATCCGGGCGTCGCGGGCGACGGAGGCGGAAGCGCGCAACGCGGCCCCGCGGCGGCCGCAGACGCCGGTCGAGCCGTTGCCGTACGAGCGCCGCGACGTCACGATCACGACGCTGGGCCCCGGGCGTGACCTGGTGGGGGTGCTGACGATGCCGCGACGGGAACCCGTGGGTGAGGGGAAGGCGGCGGCGGTGCCGGCGGTGGTGTTGTTGCCGGACGAGGATGCGACCGACGTCGATCACACGGAGGGGACGCACAAGTCAGGAGCGGTGCTCGCCGACCTGCTGACGCGGCGGGGGATCGCGGTGCTGCGCTGCGCCGCGCCGGGGACTGGATTCGATACGGGCTCGTACCTGTCGAGTTCGATGGAGGACGCGGGGCGCGACGCGGCGGGGATGGCGGCGTATCTGGCGGGCATCAACGGGGTGGACCCGACGCGCGTGGGGATCGTGGGGCGCGGGGAGGGCGCGCTGGTGGCGGCGCGGGCCGCGGAGAAGAACAACCGCATCGGGTTCGTGGTGCTGATGGCGCCCAGCGCGGCGCCGTGGCGGGACGTGCTCGTGGCGCGCGAACGCCGGCAACTTGAAGCGCAAGGCGAGGACCCCGCGTACGCCCGCGCCCGGGTGGAGCGATTCGAGCGGATCCTCGCATTGGCGGCGAGCCAGAAGCAGGACGATCTCGCCAAGGTGCTGGAAGAGGATTATGAAATACAGAAAACCCAGGGACGAGCGATGGGATTTCTCAACACGTTCCAGCAGCGCGACATGATCCAGGTGCAGATCGACTATTACCTCACGCCGCGGATTCTTTCGCGACTCAATGAAAACGCGGGAGAGCACCTGGGGTCCATCTCGGCGCCGGTCCTTTTGCTCGCGGCGGAGCGCGACATGGCGGTCCCACCGAGCCTGCTGGGCGGCGCCGAGAGCGCGCTGAAGTCCGGCGGCAACAGTCGCGTGACCAGCAAGACGCTCCCCGGACTCAATCACTGGTTCCAGCCGTGCGTTTCGGGCTTTGCCGACGAGCACGACTCGATCGAAACGACGGTAGCGCCGAGCGTCGCCGACGTGATCGTGGAGTGGATCCAGTCCAGCGCGGGCGCGAAGTAAGGGGCGCCGCCGCCCCGCCGCCAATCCGGCGATATCTGGATCGGCAAGACGGCCTCCGATCCGGCACCGACTCATCCAACGCGATAGTGTTCGCGCCACCCGAACCACCGGGGCCGCGAGCACGAGCGACGATCCGTCCGCCCAGACCCGGCCCGATCTCACGTAGATCAGGCTCATCTCAGAGAGAACGTGATGTCCAACAGCGGCGACATGTCGATCATCCGTGGGTTTTATGGGCCCAAGTGCTGGATTCTCAGCGCCATCGTCGGGGTGCTCATCGGGCTCGGCGTCGTGCAGATGCTGCCGCCGGCGAAGCAGATTCCGGGACACCCGGCGGCGGCGGGCGAGTCTCATGTGCCGCGGGTGCGTGAGACGACCCCCAGCGGCGAAGAGTTCGAGCGATTGCCGAGTGGTGAAGCCGTGCCGTGGGCCGATGCCGGACCCGCGGAAGGCGCGGCGGATGGCGCGGGCGCGGCGTCGGAACACGCCGAGCACGCTGCTCCGGCAATCCCGCTCTGGCTCTGCGCGCCGTTCGCCGCGCTGCTGGCGAGCATCGCGCTCATGCCGTTCATCAACGGGCGTTTCTGGGGGAAGCACTTCCCGGACTTCGCGTTCCTGCTGGGAGGGGCGGTGGCGGCGTATTACCTTGGCGCGCTGGGTGCGTATGGTCAGCACGCGGTTCTGCACGCGGTGATGGAGTACTACGCGTTCATCGCGCTGGTGGGCGGGCTATTCGTGGTATCCGGGGGCATCCACATCGATGTGAGCTCGCGGGCCACGCCGCTGGCGAACACCGTGCTGCTGGCGTGCGGGGCGGTGCTGGCAAACATCGTCGGGACGACGGGCGCGTCGATGCTCCTGATCCGGCCGTTCATGCGGATGAACGCGGGCCGGCTCGCGCCGATCCACATCGTGATGTTCATCTTCATCGTCTCGAACTGCGGGGGGTGCCTGACGCCGATCGGCGACCCGCCGCTGTATCTGGGGTTCCTGAAAGGCGTTCCTTTCGAGTGGACGATGACGCACCTGTGGCCGATGTGGGGGGCGTGCGTCGGGATGTTGCTGGCGCTGTTCTTCGTAATCGATGCGGCGCACGGACGGCGCCTGGCGAGGGCCGCGGAGAAGCCGTCCGATCCGGCGGCGCCGACCCAATACCACCGCGAAGGTGAAGGAGCCCCGGTGCAGCCGCCGGACCGGGCCGTCACGATCGGACCTGTCCGGATCGCCGGTCTGCCCGCGCTGGGGTATCTGCTGCTGATGGTCGCGGGGGTGTTCATCGATCCCCTGCTGAAGTCGCAACTGGGGATTCACGGGTACCCGATCGGCGCGACGTTCCAGGTGGCGGTCGCCGTCATCGCGTACTTCACCGCGAGCCAAGACATCCACGACGCCAATTCCTTTGATTTTCACCCGGTGCAGGAAGTGGGGTTCCTGTTCATCGGGATCTTCCTGACAATGGTTCCGGCGCTGGGGTACCTCGCGACAAACGCGGGGAAACTCGGGCTCGAATCGCCGACGCAGTACTACTTCTTCACGGGCGCGCTGTCGGCGGTGCTTGATAACGCGCCGACGTACTTGAACTTTCTGCAATCCGCGCTGGGCGTGCTGCATCTGCCGCTGGACGCCGAGGGCATCCATCGGTTCATCGCTCACACCTACGACGTGATCCACCACGACGGCTCGGCGGTGCACTTCCGTGGCCAGACGCTGCTGGAGGCGATATCGCTGGGGGCGGTCTTCTTCGGGGCGATGACGTATATCGGCAACGGTCCGAACTTCATGGTCAAGGCGATCAGCGAAGGAGCAGGCGTGAAGATGCCGTCGTTCTTCAGTTACCTCGGGCTGGCGTGCGTGATCCTGCTCCCGGTGCTGGTGGTGAACTGGATGATCTTCATCCGGTGAGTTCCGCCGCCGCGATGGTGCCACGGCTTGGCTGCTTTTGAGCCAAGCCGTGTCCGGGACTAGTCACCGACGCACACACGACACGGCTTGCCGAGGACGGCAAGCCGTGGCACGACAGATCACGGCAGGTGACACGGTCTCGCTGGCGTGCCACGGCTTGGCTGCTTTTGAGCCAAGCCGTGTCCGGGGCTCGTCAAACACCTCAAAAGCACGGCTTGCCGAGGACGGCAAGCCGTGGCACGACAGATCACGCAAGCCGTGCCCACCCGTCGTCGTCGGCGTCTAGACCGCGTCGGCGCGGTAGTCGCACGCGAGCGCGGAGCCGCGATCGCCTCCGAAACTCGCGCCGCTGGCCGGCGATTCCGGGAACACGTGGATTCTCGGCTGCGTCCCGGACGCGGACAGTCTGTAGGATCGTTCGACGCGCGGGCCGACGCGGCACATCTGCTCGTGCACGATGCTCTGGGAGAGTTCCGCGAGTCGCAGGAAGGAGTTGGGCGCCGCTCGCTCGCCGACGGCGATCTCGACCTCGGAACCAACCTTGCACATGGAGATGGGCACGTCGCTGACGTCGATGGTGATCTGGTCCATGCTCACGCGTCCGATGACGGGGGCGTACATCGTGGGAGCCGGATTCGACGCCCGGCCCGTGGGCGAACCCGCGGACGCCGTGTCGGCGCCGGGGGGCAGTGTCGCGCCCGATCGCTCCCAGGCATTCCCGGTGAAGCCCACGACGGCGGCGTTGCTCAGCAGCCGCGGATAGCCGTCGGCGTATCCGATCGGGACTAGCGCGATGCGCGTGGGGCGAGCGGCGCGCCAGGTGCTGCCATAACCCACCGGGAATCCCGTCGGGACGTCCTTGATGTGCACGACGGAACTGGTCCAGCGTGTGGCGGGCTGGAGCGAGGCGGCCGCCGCGGCGAACTCAGCGCCCTCCCGGTCGGACGCTCCTTCCAGCGCGTAGCCGTACAGGCATTGACCGATGCGGACGAGGTTGCCGTGGTACTTGCTGGAGCGGAACACGGCGCACGAGTTGGCGGCGTGAATCAGCAACCCGTGGGGCGTGGACGCGTCGATGCGATGACCCGCGCCGGCGACAAGCATCGGCTTGATCTTCTCGACCCACTCGCGGAAGAGCCTCGCTTGTTCACGAGTGAACTCGGGGTCGCCGCAGGGCGTCGCGAAGTGCGTCATCAGGCCGCCCAGGCGGAGCCTGGGGTTGCGAGCGATCGACTCGACGATCCGCTCGCCGACCGCGGGCAGGGCGCCGCCGCGCGCCAGCCCGGTGTCGATCTGCACGTGCAGCGGCATCGCGGCGCCGAGCCTTCCGCAGACCTCGGTGATGGCGGCGAGTTGGTCCTCATCGTGGATGGTCAGGTGGAGTTTTCCGACGACCGCGTGCCGATAGACCGGGTCGCTGCGATCAATGTTCCTGACGGGCATCAGCACGAGCATGGGGGCGGCGATCCCGGCTTCGACGAGCGAGCGAGCCTCGTCCACGGAGAAGACGGCGATCATGTCGACGCCGCACGCCGCGAGGCGCTTCGCGATGCGCACGGCGCCCATGCCGTAGGCATCCTGCTTCAGGACGGCGCAGATCGCGGGCGCCTTGGTGACTCGGGGCCTCTCGGAACTGGCGGGATCGCGCTGGGCCTCTGGGTGTTCGCGCGAGGCCAACTCACCGGATAACACGCGCCGGACCGCGCGGATGTTGTTTCCGATGGCACTCAGATCAATGTCGATTCGGCTGGTGCTCACGCGACTGGAATCCTTCCCGCGCCAAGCGTACGCCGATTGTCAGGGAAGCATCCCCAAGATCCGCTCGGCGGCACGCCTGCTGCTCAAAGTTGTATCGACCAAATCGGACTCCTACGATCAAACTCCGCACCGCTGTGGTCCTGCCCGTGGATGGGCGCCGCGAAGACGTGGGCGTTCCGTGCCGGCCCGATCGGCTCGAACACCGACGATCAACGCCGGATCGAAGCGAGTGGTGGAACCGTGGCACCCCGGCGAACACGTCGCGGCGTGCCACGGCCCCCAGCGTGTCCAGCGTGGGCATGCCGGGAGTCAAGCGGTTTCGGGCGGTTGGAACCATGCCGCCCAGACGCCGGTGCGACCGCACAGGCCCGGCCGATTCGGCTGGCCGGCGCATCGCGGCATGATGATCCGATAGCCATGAACACCCAATCAAACGACTCCGACCCTTCCACCGGACCCGAGCTCACCCAACCCGAAGCGGCCACCCAACCCGATGCTCCCGCGGGGCCGCTCCCCAAAGGGGCGGATGACATCTTCGCGGACGATCAGTCATTTGCATCGCTGGGCCTGCGCAACAGCGTGCTCAAGGGGATCGACGAACTCGGGTTCAAGACGCCGACCAAGATCCAGTCGCAACTCATCCCGCTCATCGTCGCCGGCAAGGACGTGCTGGGGCAGGCCAAGACGGGCACGGGCAAGACGGCGGCGTTCGGGCTGCCGCTGCTGCACGGCGCGGAGCGTGGCAAGGAGTTCCAGTCGCTCATCCTGGTGCCGACGCGCGAGTTGGCGATCCAGGTCGCGACGGACATGAATAACTTCGCGAAGTACACGCCGATCCGCACGTCGGCGGTCTTCGGGGGCGAGCGAGTGCATGTGCAGGTCAAGGCGCTAGAGCGCGGCCCGGAGATCATCGTGGCCACGCCGGGGCGCATCATGGATATGGTCGAGCGAGGGCACATCCATCACCGGCATGTGAAGTACATCGTGCTCGACGAGGTTGACCGCATGCTGGACATCGGGTTCCGCGACGATATCCGGCGCATCCTGAAGGGATGCCCGCCGCCCGCGGGCTTTGACGAGCAGGGCCAGCGGCTGCCGGGGCGTCAGACGATCTTCGTCTCCGCCACACTCTCGCCCGAGATCGAGCAACTTGCCCGCTCGTACGCGAACAACGCCGAGAAGATCGTCGCGACGAGCGGGTCGCTGACCGTGAGCCGGGTGAAGCAGTTTTATCTCACGGTGCAGCCGTGGGACAAGAAGTCGCTGCTGTACCACCTGCTGACGCATGAAGAGCCGGCGCTGACGATTGTCTTCTGCCGCATGAAGAAAACCGTGGATGTGCTCAACGAGTACCTGAACAAGAAGGGGATCGAAAGCCACGCGATCCACGGCGACATGTATCAATCCAAGCGCAACAAGGTGATCGACAAACTGCGCAAGGGGAACCTGTCGGTGCTGATCGCGTCGGACCTGGCGTCGCGCGGGTTGGACGTGGAAGGGATCACGCACGTGATCAACTACGACCTGCCCGAGGACCCCGATCTGTATATCCACCGCATCGGTCGAACGGCGCGAGCCGGGCGTGAAGGGGTGGCGTGGGCGCTGGTCACGCCGGAGCAGGGCGACCTGCTGACGCAGATCGAGCACCTGATCAACACGGAGATTCCGAAGTTGGACTACCCGGACTTCAAGCCGGGGCCCGTGCCGAAGGAAGTGGTAGCCAGCCGCGAGCTCGACGCCAAGCGAGCCGCGGTGGCGCAGAACTTCAACCGCTTCGCGGATCCGGCGCAGAAGAAACTCGAAGCGGCGGCCAAGTCGTCGGCGGCGATCGATCCGAACAAGTTTCCGGGGGGCATCGTGCCGACGAAACTCCCGCCGAAGCGGATGCAGGGGAAGGTCAAGACCGCGCGCGGGATGAAAGCCGAGATCGCGCAGACGCTTCTTGGGGAGCGCCCGCCGCCGCCGGCCGAGTAGGCCGTTAGACGGTTGCCAGATCACCGCGCGGGCTGGCCGAGAGGGACAGGTCGTCGCCCGTTCCGCCGCGTTCCCGCAAGATATGCCAGGCCAGCCCGGCGATCATGGCGGCGTTGTCGAGGCAGTACTGCATCTCGGGGATCCGCACGTCGATGCGCCGCCCGGGCGCGATCGTCTGGCGCCCCAGTTCATCGAGCCTGGCGCGAAGCAGCGAGTTGGCGCTCACCCCCCCACCGATCAGGAGCGTGTGGCAGTCCGGATGCCGCTCGATCGCCCGCCGGACCTTGACGATCAGGGCCCGGACGGCGGCGTGCTGAAAACTTGCGGCGAGATCCTGGGCGCTCGCGCCGGTCGCGGGCACAGCCAGGGCGTGGGCATCGCCGGACCTGGCGGCCCGCGAGGGGTGGGCCGGCACGCCGCGCGCCGCGTACAGCAGCGCGGTCTTGAGTCCCGAGAACGAAAAATCCAGTGAATCGGAATCGAGCAGGCTGACGGGGAGCCTGACGGCGTCCGGATTGCCTCGCTGCGCGAGCCGATCGACCTGCGGCCCCCCGGGAAACCCGAGCCCCAGGATCGCCGCCGCCTTGTCGTACGCCTCTCCGACGGCGTCGTCGATCGTGCTCCCCAGGCGCATCATGCGCGTCGGCGAATCGCACCGGAAGAGCGACGTGTGGCCGCCGCTGACGACCAGCCCGATCGCCGGAAAGCGCGGCGCCGGCACGCGCCGTGCAGGCTGGATTTCCCCGGCGTCCCACGACGTATTCAGGCACGCCGCGTAGAGGTGCGCCTGAACATGATCGATCCCAACGAGCGGCACATCCAGCGACCACGCCAGCGCTTTGGCGCCCGAGACCCCCACGAGCAAGCACCCGATCAGCCCCGGGCGATTGCCCACGGCCACCGCACTGATATCCCCCATCGACACGCCCGCTTCAGTCAGAGCCTGTCGCACGACGGGCAGGAGTCGCTCGGCGTGGGCCCTGCTGGCGATCTCGGGCACGACGCCGCGGTACTCCTCGTGCAACTCGTTCTGTGAGGCGATGACGCTGCTGAGCACGACCGTGCCATCTGCATCAGCGCGGACCACCGCCGCCGCGGTCTCGTCGCAGGAGGTCTCGATCCCGAGCAGGGTCGCGGAATCGGGCATGCCGGGCCATTTCGAAACGGTCACGCAAGAGCATATGCGGGGGACCATTGATCGAAGCGTCCTCGCCGCGCGTACGATTGCATGATGTCGCATGCGGGTGAATCCAACGGCTGTTCGTCGCCCCGAGGTGAGCGGGATCGCGCCGCGGCGTCCTCTCGGTCGGCCATGCTACCGCTTTCGTGCGCGACGCAGCGTGTGACATTGCAGACACTCCGGCGCGCGGCTTGCGATATCGAACAGCGCGCCGCCGTCCCCTTTGCGTGCCTGACCTGTTACGACTACACGACCGCGCGCTGGCTCGAACGCGCGGGCGTGCCGGTGCTGCTGGTGGGCGATACCGCGGCGGAGGTGATCCTCGGCTATCCCCGCACGATCGACATGAACCTCGAGGTGCTCCTTTCGCTCACCGCGGCGGTGAAGCGCGGGGCACCGAAGGCGGTGGTGATGGCGGACATGCCGTTCATGAGTTATCAGGCCGACGAGCCTATCGGAATCCGAAACGCGGGAAGATTCCTGACGGAAGGGCTTGCCGACGTCGTCAAGGTGGAGGCCGATGCGTCGTTCGCGCCCATGATCACGAAGATGGTTCGAGCGGGAATTCCAGTTTGTGGACACGTGGGTAGCCGCCCGCAGCGAGCCGCGCTTTCGGGCGGGTATGGCGCCTCGGGGCGCACCGCGCCGGAGGCCCATGCCATCGTGCAGGACGCGATTGCGCTCGAACAGGCGGGGTGTTCGCTGCTGCTGATCGAGGCGGTACCGGACGAAGTGACCAGCGCGGTGCTGGAAGCGACGAGCACGCCGCTGATCGGCATCGGCGCCGGGGCGCAGTGCCACGGGCAGGTGCTGGTGCTTCAGGACCTCCTGGGCATGTCCGAGGCCCCGCCGAGGTTTGCGCAGGCGACCGGCGCGGTCGGCAGGGCGATCGAGCAGGCCGCGCACGAGTGGATGGCTCGCGTGGCCGGCCGCTCGATCGGGGCCAGGTCGTACCAGATGAAACCCGGAGAGCGCATCGACTGACTCGCCGGGAGATCCGAAGGCCGTTGATACACAGTGGTTACTGATTTTGTCGAAACAAACTCACGAAATGTGGCAATAAAGAGAAGGCGGACATCGTCGGTGCTCCGGGGGAGAGCGAAGCGAGGCAAACCGGGTCGCGGTTTGTAGCGGCCGGGAGTGCGCTTCGTACATCGGCGAGTCCCGCTCAACAAGGAACCTCCGCCATGCGTCGATTCGTCACGTTTGGTCCCGCCTTTGTCGTCCTGCTCGCGGTGGTCGCGGCCCTGGTCGCCGTGCCGACGGCCATGCGCCGCATCGGCTACGCGCAGACCGATGTTCAGATCCGGCTCGCGCGAGCCGAACTTGATCAGGGATCGGTGCTGGAGCAGATCAACAAGGAAGTGCGCAACATCGCGCGGAGCGTCGAGCCGACGGTCGTTCACATCGCCGTCGAGGGGCAATCTTCGCGCTGGGGACGCGAACGCATCTCGCAGGGCTCCGGCTGGATCTACGACGAGAAGGGTCACATCGTGACCAACGCCCACGTGGTGCGCGGCACGCGCGGCGACCCGTCCATCACCGTCCAGTTCTACGACGGGCGGACCGTCCCGGCGGACCTTGTGGCGGTCGATACCACCACCGACATCGCGGTCCTTCGCGTCCCGGTCAACGAGGGGATCTTTCCGGCGCGGCGAGCCACGGGCATCGAGGTTGCCCAGGGAGACCGGGTGTACGCGTTCGGCTCGCCGTTCGGTTTCAAGTTTTCGATGAGCGAAGGTATCATCTCGGGTCTGGGGCGCAGCCCGGCGGCGGTGCTCGAACGCGGGGGATACACCAACTTCATCCAGACCGACGCCGCGGTCAACCCGGGCAACTCGGGCGGCCCGCTGGTCGATGTGAACGGGCGCGTCGTCGGGATGAACGTCGCGATCGCGACGGGCACGACTCCGAACGGCACCACCGAGGGACAGAACTCGGGGATCTCGTTTGCCATACCCCTGGACACCATTGAATCCGTCGTGGACCAGATTGTCACGGGCGGGACGGTCTCGAAGGGCTACCTGGGCATCGCGCTTCCTGAGAATCCACGCGCCCGCGGCAGCGCGGAAGCCGCCGAGGACTACAACCGATCGCTCCTTCAGGCCATGGGATACGCCGGTCGCGGCGTCGTCATCCGCCAGGTCACCCCGGGGAGCCCCGCCGCCAAGGCCGGCATGCAGGACGGCGACGTGCTGATGTCCATCAACAACCGCACCGTCACGAGCATCGCCAGCGCACGCCAGGCGATCACGATCAACCGTCCCGGCGACCGCGTGCCGGTCCGGGTGTGGCGTGAAGGCAAGACCTTGGACCTCGAGGCCGTGCTCGATGACCTGGCTCGCACGATGGACTCGATGCGCCGCATCGAACGCGCGCTGGAGTCCTACGGAATCGCGTCGGCGGAAACCACCCAGGGCGTCGTGGTCGCCGCGATCGACACGGAGTCGAACGCATTCAGTGATGGGCTGCGTCCGGGGATGATCATCGCCGAGGTGGAGAAGGTCAAGGTCGAAAACAAACTGTCGCTCTTCTCTGCGCTGTCGGAGAACGGCTTCATGAACGGCAAGCGCCTGAACGTTGTGGTGGCGGATCAGGGCGGGGACAATCACGCGGTGCAGATTCAGTATCGGCCGTAAGCGCGCCCGGTCCACGCGCCAGACGGCTGGCGCCCTGGAAGTTATGATCGGGCCACCGAGTCGGTTCTGCCTTTGAGAACCGACTTCGGTGTCTTTGAATGTCGTATCATCAGCGAAGACACCGACATCCGGGCCACCCGCCGGTGTGACCACGGGGTTTCATGCGACGCCGGAGCTCAGGTCCGCCGAAGCTCAGGATACCAAGCGACGATTTCCTGAACCTCGCCCCACCCATTTCATGCACCAAGACTCCGCGCGACGTGTTCTTCAGAACAAAGCAAAGTTTCCCTTGACATGCCCCCCTCCCCCATAAGTACATTGAATGTCTGTGTCACGCACACTCGCACAGTGATGGGGAACCACAATGAACGCCACCTGCCTTCGTTCGATCATCGCGTTGATCGTGAGTGCGTTGATTCTGCTCTTGCACGCCGATGTAGGTGTAACGGCGGCGGTTGAGTGGCCGGGCATTACGAGCGGTCCACAGGAAGTTCAAGGCCTGATCCAAGTCGACCGCTTTGTCGTTCCGGCAGGGACTGTCGTGATCGCTACGAACGATGTCGTCATTGAGAGTCAAGGCGACATCGTGATCGACGGTGCCTTGATCGGTGCCGACGGTGGGTCGGTCCACAATCGCGGCGCTCACGGTGCCGCTGTTACGCTCAAGGCCATGCGGCGCATCACCATCAACGGGTATTGTCGATCCGGTCGCGGAATTGACGGCGTAATTGGCGGACGCCCCGGCGGAAACGGAGGCTCCTTATCGCTCAATGCACCGACCGTGATCGTGAGGCTTCGGTCTCTCTCCGCCGGCGACGGTGGCGACGGCGCGGCGGGCGCTCCTGGCGGCAACGGCGGGTCGATCTACTTGGGCGCAACCAATCCACGTGTCGTGGAGGGTTTCTCGATCTTCGCGGGTCGAGGCGGCCACGGCGGGAACGGTTTGTCTGGAAACTCTGACCCCCGCTGGCCGCTCTCGGCGAATGGGCAGGACGGCGGCCAAGGAGGCATGGGCGGGAATGCCACTGTCAATGGATTTGTCCCTTGGAGACAACCTGGTGGCCAAACTCCGATCAATGACAACGGTGCCGACGGGGCACCGGGCATGAATCAAACCACCGTAACCGGAGCCAACGGCACTGACGGTGCCGATGGCGGAACGTGTCAAGATGGCACGAACGGCAACCCCGGCGTGAACGCTCAGGGTGCGATCGGCGGAAACGGTGGAAATGGAGGCAACGCGACCTCACCTGGTGGGTTCGGTGGTAACGGAGGTCCGGGCGGCGCTGGAGGATCGGCTTCGGGTGGCAACGGCGGCCGCGGGGGAAACGGTGGAGCCTGCTGTGGACCCAATGGTCAAGGCGGAGAGGGCGGCGAGGGCGGAGCCGGTGCGCCTGGAGTGGCCGGGGCCGGAGGCTCAGGAGGCAGCGGCGGGAATGGCTTCGGGTCTGGGTATTCAGGCGGAAATGGCGGGAACGGCGGAAGTGGTGGCAATGGAGGCGGCGGAAGTGGTGGACCAGGAGGTCATGGCGGAATCGGTGTTCCTCCTGGGAATGGAGCCAAGGGCGGCTTCGGAGCCAAAGGCACCGCTGGCTCGAAGGGAGCCGCCGGACTCGGCGGCGCGCCAGGGGGAGCCAGTGGAATCTCTGGCCAAGCCGGGAACGAGTCCAACGGTTCCAACGCCGCAGACGGTAGTGACGGCTCAAGCTGCCCGGGATCTGGACCTGGCTAACTCAACATATGTCTTTCTGCTGGGATCGGTACTGATCTCCACAAACGCAGACTACCGCGCACATCATCCCGCATCCCCCGGCCGTACCGCCTCGCAGAACGCCGCGATCAGCTCCGCGTCCTTCACCCCCCCCGGCGAATGCTCGACGCCGCTTGACACGTCCGCCGGCTGGTGGCCCTGAACTTGTAATTGTGCCTTGAATATTGTCTCATCAACGAAGACGCCGACATCCGGGCCAACCCATCAGCAGGAGCGAGTTAGATACTGGTCACAGTGCGAGTAGGGAAACTCGCACAACGGGCTTTGTGACCTGTCATTCCGACAGGTCTTTTCGCCTGAGACCCCGCCCAGACACCTAATATCGGCCACAGATCAAGTCACTGCGTCGAATCTGACATGCACCGGTCGGCACCGCGATTGCACTATCTCTCGTGCCGCGCGCCTTCGCCAGGCAGGAAGGAATCTACCAACATGTCCAAAATCATCGGAATCGACCTTGGTACGACGAACTCGTGTGTCGCCATCATGGAGGGGGGCCAGCCCAAGGTGCTCATCAACTCCTCGGGCAACCGCGTGACGCCATCGGTTGTCGCGTTCACGGAGAAGGGCGAGCGCCTCGTCGGCCAGCCCGCGAAGCACCAGCAGGTCACGAACCCCAAGAACACGGTGTACTCCATCAAGCGATTCATGGGACGCCGGCGGGTGGAAGTGAGTTCCGGCGGCGACTCCGGTTACGGCAAGAGCGGCAACGAAGAAGCCAAAGTGCCTTACACCATCACCGGCGGGGCGGACGACTTCGTGAAGGTGCGCGTGAACCAGGGCGAGTTCACCCCGCAGCAGATCTCCGCGTTCATTCTTCAGGATCTTAAGAAGACCGCCGAGGATTACCTCGGCGAGAAGGTGGACCGTGCCGTCATCACCGTCCCCGCTTACTTCAACGACGCCCAGCGTCAGGCGACCAAGGACGCCGGCGAGATCGCCGGTCTCAAGGTGGAACGAATCATCAACGAGCCCACCGCCGCGGCGCTCGCGTACGGCCTGGACAAGAAGACCAACGAGAAGATCGCGGTGTTCGATCTGGGCGGTGGTACCTTCGACGTGTCCCTGCTGGACATTGGCGACGGCGTGTTTGAAGTCCTCGCGACCAACGGCGATACGCACCTCGGCGGCGATGACTGGGACCAGCGGCTCATCGACCACCTCGCCGACGAGTTCAAGCGCAAGGAAGGCATCGACATCCGCAAGGATGCCATGGCCCTGCAGCGCCTGAAGGAAGCCGCCGAGAAGGCGAAGGTTGAACTTTCAACCATGCAGGAGACGACCGTGAATCTGCCGTTCATCACGGCGGATCAGAACGGGCCCAAGCACCTGCAGGTCTCCATCACCCGCTCCAAGTTCGAGTCGCTCTGTAACGACCTCTTCGAGCGGCTCAAGGCGCCGTGCCTCCAGGCTCTGAAGGACGCCAAGATCGACGCGAGCAAGATCGACGAGGTTGTCCTCGTCGGCGGCTCCACCCGCATGCCCAGGGCGCAGCAGATCGCCAAGGAAATCTTCGGCAAGGAGCCCAACCGCAGCGTAAACCCCGACGAAGTCGTCGCGGTTGGCGCGGCCATCCAGGGCGGCGTCCTCAAGGGCGACGTCAAGGACGTTCTCCTGCTCGACGTGACCCCCCTCTCGCTCGGCGTCGAAACCCTCGGCGGCGTGATGACCAAACTCATCGAGAAGAACACCACCATCCCGACCAGCAAGAAGGAAACCTTCTCGACCGCCAGCGACAACCAGCCCAGCGTGCAGATCCATGTTCTCCAAGGCGAGCGAGAGTTCGCCCGCGATAACCGCACGCTCGGGCAGTTCGAACTGGCGGGCATCGCGCCCGCGCCGCGCGGCATGCCGCAGATCGAGGTCGAGTTCTCCATCGACGCCAACGGCATCCTGACCGTCACCGCGACGGACAAGGCGACGAGCAAGAAGGCCGACATCAAGATCACCAACTCCGGCGGGCTGGACAAGGGGGAGATCGAGCGCATGAAGCGCGACGCCGAGGCCCACGCCGCCGAGGACAAGAAGCGCCGCGAGGTCATCGACCTGAAGAACCGCGCCGACGGCATGGTGCACCAGACCCGCAAGAGTCTCGAAGAGCACGGCGCGAAGGTTTCGCCTGACGTGCGAGGGCGCATTGAGTCGGCGATCTCGAACCTTGAGGACAAGATCAAGGGCGACGACCAGGCAGCGATCGAAGCCGCCGTCAAGGAACTGGAAACCGCGTCGCAGGAACTGGGCAAGGTGATCTACGAGGAAGCCGCCAAGCAAGCCGGCGGCGCCGCGGGGGCCGGACCCTCGGCGGGCGCCGCGCCATCGGGCGCAGCCGAACCCGCTTCGGGCGGCAAGAAGAACGACGACGTGATCGACGCCGAGTTCGAGGTCAAAGACTGATCGCCGATCTCGGTGAAATCCAGATCGCCTCATCGGCAGGCCCGTGCGCGAGCACGGGCCTGTTTTGCTACGAATCTCCCGGCGTTCCGACGGATCGTGCGATCGAGCCGATCCCGTGCGGCGGCACGCGAGAGGCGGCTCGGCGTCGGAACTGCTTCGCCCGAATATCAGACTAAACCAGCCGATGCAGATCTTGTGCGGACATCTCGCAGTCTGCGAGGATCTTGCTCAGAAGACCGGGGCCGATCGTCTCGCCTGCATGCACAGGTACAACAGTCGCACGACCGTCCGGATGCTTCAAGAAATGATGGCTTCCTCTTACGCGAACGACCGCAAATCCCGCACGGCGCAGCGCGGCGATCAACGCCTTCCCTCGGATTCGCGGGAGTTTGGGCATCCTACACCGCGATCCGCTGCACGCCGATGAATCGATTGCGCGTTCCGCTGCGATCCGCGTCGATGCACACATCGATCGCCTCTCGCACCCGCTTCATCAGCACGTCGAGCGACTTGGCCTGCGTGTGGCAGCCACGCAGTTCGGGCACCGACGCGACGTACCACCCCTCGGCGTCCTGCTCGATGATGACGCTGAACTCACGCCCCTTAGCCGTATCAACCGGTCGTTTGACTGCCATGACGAATAGTATGCGGGTGTGCGGCATCGGCCATGAGAGATGCAGCCGATCGGGTGTCGTTTCTGTCGCGTACACCAAGTAGTGTGCGCGATAGAGTTGTAGCAGCATGCCGAAGCAGATCAAGGGTGTTCCACAAGCACTTCCAACAGGTATCGATATCTCTGCCCGTGACTACGGCGAGATCACATTGCCGCTTTGGAAACTATTTGATTTGATGCTCGCTCGATTTCGTCCACAGGGCGAGAAGAACCACACTCTGGCAATGATCCTGTGGGTTCAATCGTGTGGCACGGCTGGGCCAAGTTGGCACTGGGGGTAATAGGAGAGTGATAAGTCGCCGTTGAAAGTTCAATTCAACGCGCACATTCTGCCGCTCTCCGAACTCTGCATCGCTCCTGCGTACCCTAGAGCCGATCTACTCTCGGCGGGTGGCATCGACTTTCACCGTGGCACTGACCCGGCTTGGCGGGTCAGTATCTTTGCCGTTCGACCATTCGACCATCTGGCTCGCTCCCCAACAGCACTCTCCCTCACGACACGGACCCGTGGCGCAGAGGACGCGAAGAAGATCGCGGGAGGTGGTTCGAGTTTGGGTCTTCCCCCTTCCGCAGCGTACAATGTGCACAGAGATGCACGAGCCGCTTCGCATCCCCGATGCGTCGATCCGCGCCTTCTGTCAACGGTGGGGCGTTGGGGAGTTCTCGCTCTTTGGCTCCGCACTCGGCGATGACTTCAAACCCGGCAGCGACGTGGACGTCATGCTCGAGTTCCTCCCCGGCCACGGCTTCACGTTCGAGAACACGCCCGTCATCGAGGCCGAACTCCGCGAGATCTTCGGCCGCCCCGTCGATGTCGTGGAGAAGAGACTCATCCGCAACCGATTCCGCCTCGCGTCGATCATGGCGAATCACCGGGTGCTGTATGCCGCGTAGGAAGGAAGACCCGGCGCGGGACCCGGCGTACCTCGAAGACATGCGCCTCGCCGGCGAAGCCGTGATCTCATTTGCGGGGCAAGACCCGCTAGGATTACGCGAAAGACCTGCTGCTCCGTTCGGCGGTCGAGCGACAGGTCGAGGTCATCGGCGAAGCCTCGCGGCTTGTGTCCCGCGTGTTCCGCGAGGCTCACCCGGAGGTACCGTGGTCTGCGATTCAAGCCCAGCGCCACCGACTCGCCCACGAGTACGGGGTCATCGATGACGACCTGATCTGGAAAGTAGCCACGGTACATGTTCCGGCACTTGTTGCGCCACTCAAGAGCCTGTTAGCCGACGCGTAGCGGTTCATGCGCCGTGCGATACAACTTCGACAACGCGGCGTATTCTTTCGCCGATCATCTGTAGACCGCCCCTTCTCTCGCTCCGCAGGAGTCTTTATGCCCCCCCCCCTCCGCATCGCCCTGGCCAAGGGCGACGGCATCGGCCCCGAGATCATGGACGCCACCCTCGCGCTCTTCGACGCGGCGGGGGCGCTGGCTCATATCGACTTCGTCCCCATCGAAATGGGCGCACGCATGTTCCTCGCCGGGAACACCCGCGGCATGTCCGACGACGCCATCCGCACCGTCGAAGAGTGCGGCATCCTCTTCAAGGGGCCCATGGAGACCCCCAAGGGCACGGGGGGCAAATCCATCAATGTCACCGCGCGCAAACTCTGGTCCGCGTTCGCCAACCTACGCCGGTTCCAGTCGCTCCCGGGTGTCGAGACCGTTTTCAGCCGCGCGGGCATCCCCGTTGACTTCTTCATCGTGCGCGAGAACCTCGAAGACACCTACGGCGGGATCGAGCACCGCGTCTCTTCCGACGTCATGCAGTGCAAGCGCCTCATCACCGCGCCGGGATCCGACCAGGTGCACCGATTCGCCTTTCAGACCGCTCGACGCCTGGGCATCGACACCGTCCACTGCGGGCACAAAGCCAACATCATGAAGATGACCGACGGGCTCTTCCTGGATCGATTCCGCAAGGTGGCGCAGGAGTTCCCGGAGATCAAGACAGCGGACGTCATCATCGACGCGCTGTGCATGAACCTCGTCCTCAAGCCGCACGCCTACAAGATGATCGTCCTGCCCAACCTCCAGGGCGACATCGTGTCGGACCTGGCCGCGGGGCTCGTCGGGGGGCTCGGGTTCGCCCCCTCCGCGAACATCGGGAACAACATCAGCATCTTCGAGGCGGTCCACGGCACCGCGCCGGACATCGTGGGCAAGGGCATCGCCAACCCCACCGCGCTGCTTCTTTCCGGGCTCATGATGCTCCGGCACATCGGCCTGCTCAAGCACGCCGACACCATCGAGAACGCGCTGCTCCGCGCGCTGGAGGACGGCGTCCACACCGGCGACTTCGGCAACAACCCCGCGACCGCCCTGCGCACCGACGACTACATCCGGCAGATCATCAAGCGCCTCGGGCAGACACCCCAGTCGATCCCGCCGCGCCAGTCGGCGGCCGCTGGGGGGGGAGGGGGGGGCGACTCGATCACCTTCCGGCCTCTCCCACGACCCACCACGCAGACCGTGATGCACACCTTCACGCAGGTCCAGAAGCACGTGAGCGGCGCGGACGTCTACATCGACGAGCCGATCGCGGTCTTTGAACTGGCCGAGATTCTCGGACGCCTCGCGACCGATACCCCGTTCCGTCTGACGCTCATCTCCAACCGCGGTACGCAGGTCTGGCCCACCGGCTCGGTGTTCACCGAATGCACCGACTACTACCGCGCTCGATTTGAACTCAAGCCCGGGATCGAACCGGGGCGGTTTGGACAAGGCCCGATCATTGCCCTGCTCGACCGGATCGCCGAGCGCTTCGCGGTGTCATGCTTTGAGTTACTGCGAACATTCGACGGCCACCCGGGCTATTCACTGGCGCAGGGGCAATAGCGCACGGCGGGTTCGCGCCGCTTCTAACGCGACGGAACTCGACTCTTCGGGTCAAACGCGATATCGTTCGGCCTTCGCGGATCGTGCATCGGCCCGCCGCGAACACCTGCCCAGGTGGCGAAATTGGCAGACGCACTACCTTGAGGTGGTAGCGCCCGCAAGGGCATGGAGGTTCAAGTCCTCTCCTGGGCACTTGCAAGGACGGCCAAACGGCCGTCCTTGTCCATTCTGGAAGCGTGTTCTCCCGCGGCCACCACGCCGGGACGGGCCGCGTCCGCCTCGGGCGGCTCAGCCGAGTTTCTTCAGGCGCATCGTCAACTCGTCGGCGTTCGGCGTCGCTTCCATCGCCACCCGCATGTGGATGTATTCCTGCTCCACGAGTTCCACCAGCGACTGGTTGAAGTCCTTCATTCCCGTCTGCTGGGCTTCGATCGTCTTGAGGTACTCGCGCAGCTCCCCCTCGCGCCCTTCCAGGATGTGCTTTCGCACGACCGAGTTGTTGATCAGGATCTCCAGGCCCGGGATGCGGTGGATCTCCGGACGCAGCGTCGGCAGCAGTTTCTGGTACACGAACGCCCGCATCTGGTACCCCAGGATCTTGCGCACCTGCTCCACTTCTTCCGACGGGAACAGCCCGTAGATTCGGCTGAATGTCTGCGTCGTGCTCGACGCGTGGATCGTCCCGTACACCAGGTGGCCCGTCTCCGCGGCGTGCAGCGCCGCCTCGAACGTCTCCTGGTCTCGCATTTCACCGACCAGCACGATGTCCGGGTTCTCACGCACCAGCGCCCGCAGCGCGATCTTGAAGTTCAGGCAGTCGATCCCGATCTCGCGCTGGTTGATCGTGGCCTTCTTGTCCTTGAAGATATATTCGATCGGGTCTTCGATCGTCACGATGTGCACCGGCTTGCGCTCGTTCACATAATCCAGCATCGCCGCGATCGTCGTGGACTTGCCCGAGCCTGTCACGCCCGAGAGCAGCACGATCCCCTGCGGCTGCATCGCGATATCGCTCATCGTGGGCGGGAGGTACAGTTCCTCGAACCGGCGGATCTTGCTCGTGATGAGGCGCGCCGCCACCGAGATCTTCCCTCGCGCCTGGAACAGGTTCACGCGGAAGCGGTTGTTATCGTCGTAGTCGTACGCGAAGTCCACCGACCCGAACTTGTGCAGGTCGATCATCTGCTCGTCGGTGAGGATGTGCTTGCAGATCGAGTGAAACTCTTCTCCCGTGATCGCCGGCGCTTCCAGCGATTTCAAGAGTCCGCGAAGCCGAATAACCGGGGCCTTGTTCGTTTTGAGCAGCAGGTCGGACGCTTCGAACTTGATCGCCGCCTTGAGGAAGTCGCCGAAGCGCGTCGCGTGCGGATCGTGCTTGCGGTCGGGGTCGAGGCTGACGTGCCCGGCGGATGCTTCCGTCGTCGTCGAATCGGTCGCTACGGTCATGATCTCGTTCTACCTTCCTGACGGTCCTGTCGAACCCCCACTCCCCACCCGGTCCACGCTTTCAGATCCGGCTCACCTCGGCAAGCAGTATACGAACATCTACCGATTCCGCCCGATGATTTCCCGGCGGGCTTTCAGTGTATTCCGCTGGCCACGCGATCGCCCGGCGAACCTGCGCCGTGCGGCAGGTCTATTCGCACATCCCCCCCACACCGGTTCCCACACGCGCGTCCCGCCCGGCGAGCCCGCCTCCTCCCAACGTCCAACACCCTTCTGCTACACTACCTCGATGAAGCCCGAAGAACTCGTGCAAGCGGGGCGCCTCGATGAAGCGCTCGCCGAACTGCAAACCGCCGTGAAGGCCAAGCCCGCGGACTCGAAACTGCGCGTGTTTCTCTTTCAACTGCTGTGCGTGCTGGGCCGATGGGACCGGGCGATGACGCAGCTCAACGTGGCGGCGGACATGGACCCATCCACGCTGCTGATGGCGCAGGTCTGCCGACCAGCCCTCAACAGCGAGGCGCTGCGGGCCGAGATCTTCGCGGGACGCCGGATGCCGCTGGTCATGGGTCAGCCCGACGAGTGGGTCGGGCTGCTCCTGCAATCGGCGAATCTCGCGGGGCTCGGACGCTACGCCGAGGCGGAGCAGATCCGCGATCAGGCCTTCGAGAGCGCGCCGACGGTCTCGGGGATGATCGAGACCGCTGCGGCGGATGCGCCCAGCGCGGCGTTCGAATGGATCGCCGATGCCGATACACGCCTGGGGCCCATGCTCGAAGCGATCATCGACGGGCGGTACTACTGGGTGCCGTACACCCGCATCAAGGAGATCCGGATCGAGGAGCCAAAGGACCTGCGCGACGTCGTGTGGGCGCCGGCGAACATCCTGTGGACCAACGGCGGGCACGCCGTCGCGCTCATCCCGACTCGCTACCCAGGGTCGGAGGCGAGTCCCGATCCGGCCATCCGCCTGGCGCGAAAGACCGAGTGGGACGACCGCGGGCACGGGTCGTACTTCGGTCTGGGACAGCGCACGTTCGCGACGGACGCCGGCGAGTATTCGATCCTGCAAGTCCGGCGCGTCGTTCTGAACAACGCGATGACCGCCGCTCCGCCCGCCCCCGCGGGCGATTCCACATCGCTGCACCTGAAGTCCGGCGATCCGAGGAGTCTCGGGGGAGGGGCGGGTGGCTGAACTCACCTCCAGGGAGCGCCGCCAGCCGTGCCTGCTTGACCGCCTGACCGACGACGAGCCGGGCACGGCGCAGGAGGGCCGCGACAAGCGCGTGATGTCCATGCCGCAGATCCGCCGGAGCGTGCTGCGCGACCTGGAATGGTTGTTCAACACCGCGTCCCGATCGGACGTGGACGAACTGAAGGACTACCCGCAGGTGATCACGTCGGTGCTGAACTACGGGATGCCCGACCTGACCGGCCTGACGTCGTCGAGCGTGGACGTGGTGGAACTGGAACGCACGGTGCAGGCGGTGATCAAGCGGTATGAACCGCGGATCCTGCCGGGATCGATCGCGGTGGACGCCGTCTCGAACCCCGAGGATCTCGGCACCAACGCGGTGTGCTTCGAAATCCGCGGCATGCTCTGGGCGCAGCCGATGCCCGAGCGCCTCTACGTCAAGACCGACGTGGACCTGGAAACCGGACTCTGCAAGGTGCAGGACCGCCCCAATGGATAGACGCCTGCTGACGTATTACAACCGTGAACTCCAGCACATCCGCGAATCGGCGGTCGAGTTCGGCAAGGAGTTCCCGAAAATCGCCGGGCGCCTCGGGCTGGATTCGTCCGAGGTCGCCGACCCTTATGTCGAGCGCCTGCTCGAAGGCTTCGCGTACCTCTCGGCCAGGATCCAGGTGAAACTCGACGCCGAGTTCCCACGCTTCACCCAGGGTCTGCTCGAAACGGTCTACCCGCACTACCTGGCCCCGACGCCGTCGATGGCGGTCGTCAAGTTCAAGCCAGACCTGAGCGAGGGGGCGCTCGCGCAGGGCGTGACGATCCCGCGCGGCGCCGCGCTGCGCAGCCGGATCGGCAAGGGCGACCAGACCGCCTGCGAATACCGCACCGCGCACGATGTCACGCTCTACCCGCTGGAAATCGTGTCGGTCGAGTACCAGACGCGCGGGCTCGCCGCCTTCCTCGCGCCCACCGAACCCGGCGACAAGGCGGGGCTGCGCATCCGCCTCCGCTGCACCGCCGGGATGACCTTCCAGAAACTCAACCTCGACCGCCTGGTCTTTTACTTGCACGGGTCCGACGAAACTCCCATGCGACTCTACGAGGCGTTCTTCGCGCACGCCCGCGCCGTCAGCCTTCAACCGCTCGGCAACCCCGTCAAGTGGCGCGAGGTCCTGCCCGCGTTCGGCCACGCCGGCCCGGGCTCTCCCGGCGGCGCGATCAACCGCGTCGGGTACGACGAGCACCACGCCGCGCTCCCGCACAGCCCCCGCTCATTCCACGGCTACCGCCTGCTCCAGGAATACTTCACGCTCCCGCAGCGCTTCATGTTCGTCGAGGTCTCCGGGCTCAAACCCGCCGTTTCCCGGTCCAAGGACACCGAACTCGACCTGATTATCCTCTTCAACCACGCCCAGCCCGACCTGGAAACCGCGCTCAGCGCCGCGAACGTCTCCATGTTCTGCTCGCCGGCGATCAACCTCTTCCCGCGACGGGCTGACCGCATCCACCTCACCGACCGCTTCAACGAGTACCAGGTCATCCCGGACCGCACCCGCCCCCTCGATTTCGAGGTCTTCGAGGTGCGCGCCGTCACGGGCTACGGCGAGACCGCCGACGTCACCCAGGAGTTCCTGCCGTTCTACTCGGCAAGCGACCTGGATCACGACGGGCGCGGCAGCGGCGCGTACTTCACCGTCAACCGCGTCCCGCGCGTCCTGTCCGAAAAGGAAAAGAAGCGCGGGCGCCGCTCCGAGAGTTACTCAGGCTCCGAATCCTACATCACGCTCGTCGATGCCCACTGCGCTCCGTACCGCACCGACCTGCAACAACTCGGGGTTGAAACGCTCTGCACGAACCGCGACCTGCCGGTGAACATGCCCGTGGGCGGCGGGCGGAGCGACTTCACGATGGACGCCGGCGCGCCCGTCGAATCCATTCACTGTCTCACGGGCCCGACGCCCCCCAAGCCCTCGTTCGCCGAGGGCGACACCGCCTGGCGCGTCATCAGCCACTTCGCGCTCAACTACTTTTCCCTGACGGACTCCGGCGACGGCCCGGGCCCCGCCGGCAGCCGCGCCAGTTCGCTCGCCGGCGCGGGCGGCGCGAACGCATTGCGCGACCTGCTCAAACTCTACGCGGACACCTCCGAAGCCGCGATCCGAAAGCAGGTCGAGGGCGTGCGGTCCATCGGATCTCGACCGATCACGCGGCGTGTGAGCGCGCCCGGGCCGATCGCGTTTGCCCGCGGGCTCGAGGTCGCCGTCACGTTCGACGAACTCCCCTTCGAGGGCGTGGGCATCTTTGTCCTTGGCTCGGTCCTCGAGCAGTTCTTCGCCCGCTACGTCTCCATCAACTCCTTCACCGAGACCGTCATCCGGTCGCAGGCACGAGGGGAGGTGATGCGATGGCCGGCGCGGATCGGGCTTCGACCGATGCTCTAGCACGCGACGCACTCATCGCTCGGCTGCTGAAGGAGCCGTTCGCGTTTGACTTCTTCATGGCGCTGCGCCGCGTCGAGAACGCCCGTGCGCCCCTCCCGCGGATCGGGCACTCGCGCCGCCTGGCCGACGATCCCATCCGGCTGGGCCAGGAACCATCCCTGGCGTTCGCCCCCGCCGCGTTCTCCAAGACGATCCAGTCGGGCTCGCTCCCGCGCCTGCTCGTCACGTTCTTCGGCGTCTTTGGTCCCAACGGCCCCCTCCCGCATCACTTGACCGAATACGCCCGCGAGCGTGAACGACTCTTCAGCGACCAGACATTCTCCCGCTTCGCCGACATCTTCCATCATCGTCTGCTCTCGCTCTTCTACCGCGCCTGGGCGGTGAACAACAAGGCGGTGCAGTACGAGCGTGCCGGCGCCGCCGTGATCCGCGAGCGGTCCCCCGCCGCCCCCGCCTCCCCGTCTCGCGCCGCCGGCGAAGACGACGCCGCGACCGTCGGCCTGGGCGACGAGGACGCGCCGGACCTCTCCGCCGATCGATTCTTCATGTACATCGCCAGCCTCTTCGGCCTGGGGATGCCCTCGCTGCACCGGCGCGACCGCGTCCCGGATATCGCCAAGGCTCACTACTCTGGGCGCCTGGTCGCCCAGAACCGCGGCGCCGAGGGGCTCGCCGCGGTCGTCAGCGACTATTTCGGCGTCCCCTGCCGGGTCGATCAGTTCGTCGGCCAATGGATGCGCCTGCCCGCTGACTGCCGCCTGCGCCTGGGCGAATCACCCGAGACCGGCAGGCTGGGCTCCAGCGCGATCGTCGGATCATCCATCTGGGAAGCCCAGCAGAAGTTCCGCCTGGTCGTCGGGCCAGTCTCGCTGAATGACTACCAGCGCATGCTCCCCGGCGGCGACAGCCTGTCGCGGCTGACCGACTGGATCTCGCTCTACAGCGGCGCCGAACTGTCCTGGGATATGAACCTGATCCTCAAGCGCGCCCAGGTGCCGGCCATTCAACTCGGCCGCTTCGGGCAACTCGGGTGGACCACCTGGACCCGGTCGCGGCCTCACCCCCGAGACGCCGACGACCTGGTGCTCACGCCCCCGGCCGCCTGACCCGGTGCTCACCCGCCCGCGCGCCGGTGCAGCGCGCTCAGGCATAGCACCTCGAAGATCACATGCCCCGCCAGCAACGACGTGATCTGCGACACGTCGCGGTCCGGCAGCACTTCCACCACGTCCGCGCCAACGACATTGAGCCCGCCGCCCTGGCGCGACAGCGACCGCACCAGCCTCAGTGCTTCGGCGGAGGTGAACCCCCCTACGCTCGGCGTCCCCGTCCCCGGCGCGAACGCCGGATCCACGCAATCGATGTCAAACGTCAGGTACACGGGTTCACCCGCCAGCGCGTCCACGAACGCTTCCAGACGCCCCGCGCCCTCTCGCTGCCACTGCGAGTACGTCACGAGGGTGATGCCCCGCGCCCTGGCATAGTCCAGGTCCGCGCCCGAGTTCAGCGGGCCCTTGACCCCGATCGACAGCATCTTCCGAGGGTTCAGGATGCCGTCCTCAACGGCGCGGATGAACGGCGACGCGTGCGACCACTTCTCCCCGCCCGTGATATCGACCGTGTCCAGATGGCTGTCGAAATGCACCAGCGCCAGCCCGCCGGCCGGCTTGCCCTGCCGCACCCACGTCGCCTTCATGTTCGCGTACGCGATCGAGTGATCTCCACCGACCGCCAGCAGTTTCGCCCCCGCCTTGTCCCCTCCCCCCCGCTCGCTGAGCCCGATCGCGTGCTCGCACACCCCCTCCAACGTCTCCTTGAGCGCAAACGGCTTGATCGGCGCATCCCCGCCGTCCGCCACGCTCAGCACCTCGCACACGTTCACGTCGTGGTCGATCGAGTACGGCTTGACATACTGCGACGCGTCACGGATCGCCCGCGGCCCGAACCTCGCGCCGGGCCGGAATGTCACCCCCGCGTCGAACGGCACCCCGTACACCACCCAGTCCACCGGCCGCGACGATTCCGGCACATCGTCCAACATCGGAAAGCGGCAGAACGTGCACACGCCGGCGAACCGCGGCGTCACGCGGGCATCCGGAAGCACCGTCCGCATGCTCGACTGCTTTGCACCCTGTGTCATGCCCGATCGTAGCCGAAGCCGGTGCTTCCTTGCAGCCGCTCACGCCTCCACCGCTGTCTACCACGTGGGGTTGTTGTCGCGGTGCTCGGCGTGGCATTCCTTGCACGACGCGCCGAGCCGCTTGAGGGACGCCGAGAGTTCCTTCTTCACGACCTCTCGGCCGGGCTCCACCGACGGCGCCACCGCCGCTGTATCGATTTTCAGCAGCAGTTCTTCGAGGCTGGTCGCTTCCGCCTCCTCACGTCTCAGTGTCTGGATGAACTCCGCTCCGTGGGACGCCGACTCGGGATCATCCTGTAGCGTGCGGAACAGGTCCGCCAGCCGGCCCGCTTCCGCCGCCACGACCAGATCAGGATGCTCCGCCGGGGTGCGCCACCCGGCCCCTTCGATTGCTCTTAGACCATCGTGCGCCGAATCAATCTCGACCATCGCGCTGACCAGGCCCGTCGGCTTCCAACTCGCCGGAAACTCGTCGCTCGCGCTCGCGAGTTCCTCGGCGCTCGCGGGACGTGCATCCGCGACGCACGCGAACAACCCGCGATACGCCGGGGCGGTCCCGGAGACTTTCATCTTCTCAAGCATCGCCTCGGGCGTCGCGCGGTTCAGCGTCACCGCCACCGCGCCCGCCGCCCCCGCGCTGCGGTGCTTCCCGTGGTGGCAGTGGATGTACACCGGCCCGGGCAGGTCCCTCACCGCCCGTGCCAGTTCCAGCCGTCGCGGCGTGCTCATCCCGTTGTACCCGATCGGCAGGTGCACATAGCGAAGGCCCATCGCCGCGGCGCGCTCGACGTCCGGCCTCGCCCCGTCCACCGACACAATCGTTCGAACCCCCATCGCGCGCAGGATCTCGAACCCGTCTTCGCCGTCCGGCGCGCTCCCGCTGTACAACCCCTCCGAATACGCCACCACGTTGTGCAGACCGGCGTAGTCCTCCGGTACACTCGCGTCCAGCCTCGGCGGCGCCACGCCATCCACTGCATGGTCCCACCCAGCGGCGGGCCGGACCGGCGACGACCGAGCCGGATGTCCGGACGCCTCCCCACCCGTCCCGCACCCCGATACGAGCAGCAGCACGGCTCCCCAGATCCCCATCTGCACAGCCGCTCGCGATACCGTTCCCATCACCAATATTACCGAATCCCCCACCGGCCGTTTCCGAGCACCTCATAATTCTTGATGCCGGCATCGCTCGCCGATCGCGCGAGAATCGAACTATGATCGAACGTCGTGTTCCTGTTCTTGCTCCACCCTTCTTCGGGAGATCCGGCCTGACGCCCTACGCCGCGGCATCCGAGGCTCTGGCCCGCACCCCTTCCCCTCCCATTCCCGCCGGTGCGGGCGCGGCGGGCGATGCCGGCGCGCGAGCCGCTCCAGACCCCGCGCCTTCTTCCGTCCCACCGCCCAGGCCGAAGAAAAAATCGCTGCTCGACCGCATCGAGGCCTCCATCAGCCGCCTTTCGACCAGGAACAACTTCTGGCACCGCGTTACCTCGCTCATCTGGCTTCCCTTTGCTTTCCGCAGCGGGATCCGCATGAAGCGGATCGACGACAAGACCTACGCCGGCAAGCGCGAGATCGTTACCGCCATCCTCCCCTTCAAGCGATTCAACCGAAACTGGTACAACGCCATGGCGGGCGCCGCGCTCCTGGGAAACTCCGAGATCGCCGGCGGGATGTACGTCTTCGGAGTCTGCGGCGGGGACTACACCGTCGTCTGCAAGCACCTGGAATACAAGTTCCTCCGCCCGTGCTTTGGCCCGGCGATCTACCGCCTGACCCCCAAGGAGGACATCCAGGCCCTCATCGCCACCGGGAGCGAGTTCAACATCACCATCGACATGGACGTGTGCCAGCAGATCGTGAAGCCGGGCGAGCGCGAAAAGCGAGTCGGCAAGAGCACCGCCGTCTTTCACGTCACGCCCAAGACACACCACAAAGACAAAAAGGCCCGGCGCGATCGCCCGGCCCCCGCCGACGCCCCCCCATCCCCCCCACTCTCGCCGTCCCCAGCGCCGTCTGCTTTGCCTCCTCCTCCCGCAGGCGATGCCGACGCCGGCCCCGGCTGATCCGATCCAGCGGATTCGTTCCTCCGGCACGGAGGCATGCAAGACGCTCAAAGGAAAGCACACAATTGAAAAGCGGCTCCGCCATGCGGAGCCGCTCGCGATACATCTTTTGCCCTACAGGCGCACCGCCTGTCTCATGATGGCCAGTCGTTCAGCAGCCCGCGAAGAACGCCACGAGGAAGTCGAAGAAGTCCTGCGAGTTGATCGAGCCGTCGTTGTTGAAGTCCGCGCTGGGCGCCAGCGAGAAGAACGCGACGAGGAAGTCGAAGAAGTCCTGCGAGTTCACGAAGCCGTCGCCGTTGAAGTCACCCGGGCATGGCGGCGCGCCGGCATTGTCCAGCACCGACGCCGCGATGATCGCGTACCCGGCGATCGTGTTGGAGCGATCGGAGAAGGTGATGCTCGTGAGTTGCCGGCCCGTGAAGTCGCCGAACCCGCCCAGGCTCAGCGACGCCGTGCTCACCACCGCCTCGACCACGTTCAGCGACGCTCCGGCATCGGCCAGATCCACGTTCTGAGTACCCGCGAACACGCCGAGTTGCGCCTGGGATTCCACACCGTTGGCCGGCGCCCCCGGCACCTGGTCAAAGAACCAGTCCGGCCCATCCAGACCGAGTTGCACCATCGCGCCGTCGGCGAACCCCAGCGTCAGGATCATGAACCCGCCCCCGTTGCTGATCTGGTACAGCACGCCGAGTTTCGTATCCGCTCCCAACACAATGTTCGCGCCCGTCACGTCCGTCGTCTGCGGCCCGGTCTGGTCCGAGTTGGGCAGCCAATCCGGCTGCACGCCCACCTCGTCGCCGTCCACGACATCATCGAACACGTGATTGAAGTTATCAACGGTGTTCCGGTCGCCCAGGTGCACGATATCGAGCGTGTTCGCTTCGCCCACCACTTCGTACACCAGGCCCGTGTCCGAACGGATCGTGCCCGCCGCGATCGAGTCGCCCTGGTTGGCATCGATCCGCAGCCCGCGGTCCGAGATCGAGCGATACCCGTTCGGCGCGTCCGGCTGCCCTTCTTCCCCCGCGTGCGTCATGCCGTTGAAGTTCCAGTTGAGATCGAGCGTCTGATTCGTGTGCTCGACCGCGTTCTCCGTCAGCGACAGCCGGAAGTTGCCCGTCTCGCCCACCGCGGCGACGCGGATCAGGTAGGTCTCGTTGATGTTGGCGTTGAACAGCACGTACGACTGCAGCCCGCACCCGTTATCGTCGCAGGCGATCTGGGCGCCCCCGCACGAGGCGAACACCGACACCGTCGTGTTCAGCGACGATTCGCACGTCGAGAGCGCCACGAGCCCGCTCGCCGGCGCCGTGTACGAGTACCACACGTCGCTGGAATCCCCGCCCCCGCACGACGAGATGTCCGCTCCGCTGGCCAGGTTCGTCGTGCCGCTCACGCTCCCGGCCGTGATGACCGACGCGTTCGCGCACTCGTCGTTGATCGGCGGCGCCTGGTTCGGCGCGAACCCGTAGAGCTGGAATTCCCCGACCTGCATATCCGTGCTGAAGTACGGGATGTCGAACACGATCCGGTATCGCGCGTACGCCGTGGCGTTGGCGAACTCGTACTCCTGATCCTCGAAGTCCGCCCCCGCCTGCGTCAGCCCCGTCGAGAACAGCGGGTCGTACACCACCCCGTCGTTTGAGCCCATGATCGTCACGTTCTGCGGCGTGCGCCCGGGGAACGCCACGTCGTCGTTGGCGCTGAAGAACGAGAAGCCCGTGATCACCGTCGGGCCCACCAGCGGCGTCACGTCCACGATCGTCGGCCCGCCCGTCGCGTTCTGCACGTCCAACTTCGTATTGAGCCGATTGTCAAACAGGCTCGCCACGCCCTCACCGGGCGCCGTCGTCCCCCCGGGCGGAAGCGTGATCGATACCGTGTCGTCCGGCGACGTGATGTCCACCGCCGTGGCGAGTTGCACCTCCGCGATCTGCATGCTGTTCGCCGCACCGCGCACCGTCGGAAAGATCACCCGGTACATCGCGTACACGCTCGCGTTCGGAATCGCATTCGACGAGAAGATCGAATACCGGTTGATCGACGGCGTCAGGGCGCCGCTGCTGATCAGATCAAACGTGAACCCGTCGTTCGAGCCCTCCAGCGTGTACGTCGTCGGGTCCCGCTCCGGCGCGTCGTTCGCCGTGATGCACGTCACGTACCGCACCGTCCCCGTCCCGCTGGGCGTCACCGTGAACCCCGTGTTCACGACGTCGAAGTTCAGGTACTTCGTGGCGGCGGTGTTGTCGATCGCGTTGGTCACGCCCTCCGCGCCGGGGCTGTTGTTCGATGACGGAATGATCGCGTCTCCGGGACGCGTCACGTCGATTGCCAGCGCGCTGCCCGCGACCAGAAGCAATGCGAGAACTCCTGATCCTGCTGCATGCATCTTCATGGGTACTCCTCAGGTTGTGAGAAAAGAGAGAACACGAACCAAGACGATTGACCCCAGCCCGGCTTCCTGGCCGAGCGGGCCGCCGACTCCGCCCAAACTGTCAGCATACGCGAAATTGGAATCACCCGCAAACACGATCCCAAAAAACCCTTGACAATTTCGCAATCGCCCACCGGCGCGAGCGTCGCGATCTGTCTGATCATGGGTTGACTCGCTCAACCTGCTTGATAGGGTCCATGATTCAGCGCCGCACCCGATAGGAGACCATCGATGCCTGAGTGCTCTCTCGTGACTTCCAAACGGTCCGCCCACATTCGCTTCTCGCTGCTCGCCTCGCTCCTCGGCGCCGCCGCCCTGCTCATCGGCGGGTGCTCGTCCACCCAGAAGCAGGACGAGCTCGGCCGGCTGACCGCCCAGCGAGAGCAACTCCGCGAAGACGTCTCGCGCGCTCAGATGGAGCGCGACCGCATGCTCGCCGAACTCGCCCAGCCGATCCCCGCCCCTCCAGTCGATGAGCCCACCACGCCGCCCCGCGCCACCGATCCGGATTTCGGCGGCGGCACCATCACCAGCCGGCGCGGCGGAGACCTCGTCGTCGAAGTCGCGGGCGACGTGTTGTTCGATTCGGGATCCGTCACTCTGAAATCATCGGCGAAACGCACGCTCGACCGAATCGCCCAGACCATTCGCGGCCGCTACGCCGGCAACATCGTCCGCGTCGAGGGGTATACCGATCGCGATCCCATCCGCAAGTCGAAGTTTGAGAGCAACGAAGAACTCAGCGCCAAGCGGGCCCTGGCCGTTGAGAAATACCTTGTCTCCAAGGGAATCCCCGGCGACCGGATCTACGCCGCCGCCTTTGGCCCCGCGAACCCGAAGTCCACGAAGCAGCAGAGCCGCCGCGTGGAAATCGTCATCCTCGGCGCCAACTAATAGCCACACTCGATCAGGAGATCTTGAGCGTCGGGCGCCGCGTCGCCGCGCGCATCGCCGAGAGGGCGACCTGGCTCTCTACCCCCGACACCATGCGTTCCAGCGCCGCCCGCAGGTCTCGCCCGCGCGGGGATGAGTCCGTGAAGTTCGCCGTCGGGTTCCCCGAATCCGAGTTCTCGCGCAGCGACATCGTGATGGGAATCGCGCCCAGGAACGGCACCCCCAGCCTCGCGGCCATGCGCTCCGCGCCGCCACGACCGAACAGGTCGTACTCCTTCCCATCATCCCCCACGAAGTATGACATGTTCTCCACCACGCCCAGCACTTCGATGCCCAGTTGCTGGTACATCTTCGCGGCGCGGACCGCGTCATCCTGCGCAACCTTCTGCGGCGTGCACACCACCACCGCCCCCGATAGCCTCAGCAACTGCGCCATCGTCAGCGACACATCCCCCGTCCCCGGCGGTAGGTCGATGATCAGATAGTCCAGTTCCCCCCACTCGGTCTGCGTGGCCAGTTGCTTGAACGCTCCGTGTGCCATCGGCCCACGCCAGATCAGCGGCTTGTCCGGCTCCACAAGTTTGCCGATCGTCATCGCCTTGACGCCGTGCACCAGAAACGGCTGCAGCATCCCGCGAAGCACCGCCGTCTCGAGCGATTCCAGCCCCAGCATCGTCGGCAGCGAGGGGCCGTAGATGTCGCCGTCCATGAGCCCCACGGCATGCCCCTGCCGCGCCAGCCCCACCGCCAGATTCACCGCCACCGTGGACTTCCCTACTCCCCCCTTTCCCGCTCCGACGGCGATGATGTGCCGCACACCCGGCAACTCTGGCATCGCTTGCTGCGCGCGCGCCGCCTCGCCCGGAGCCTGTGGCGGGCGCGCCGTCGGCGCAGCCGTCGGCGGCTTGCTCGCGTCACTCGCCGAAACCGCCGGCTCGCTGGTGATCTCGATGTGCAGGTCCGCGATCTGTTCTCCGGCGCGGGCCGCGTCTTCGCGGATCGCCCCCGACACCGCTTCCCGCAGTCCGGCGACCTGCTGATCGCTCAAACCCCCTCCCGCGATCGTCACGCTCACGAATCCGTCGCACACCGCCACTTTGCGCACACCCCCGCACGTCAGCAGATCCTGACGAAACAGCGGATGAACCACCCGGCGAAGCGAATCGCGTATCGACTCTTTGCTGATCGGCATGGGACAGCAATCGTAGTTCGCTCCATCAGCAACGCCGATCTTTTCTCAGAGATCGGCCGCTTCGTGGCGACTCGCGAACCCCAAACGGGTACCATTCATCTCGGGCCAGCGCCCGATCGGACTCTCTCTCGACTCTCCCAGCGGAGCACGATCATGTTGCGAGCCGTATGCGCGGCGAGTTTGCTCTTAGTGGCTGCCTCAAATGCACTTGCGCGCCAAGGCCCCCCCAGCGGCCCGCCGCCCGCCATGGTTGTCACCGACGCCGCCCGGCTCGAAACCATCGAACAGCAGCGCGAAGTGACCGGCGAGATCCGCGCCCTGCGACAGTCGGTCCTGGCCTCACAGGAAGAGGGTTGGGTCATCCAGATCCAGCCGCGTGAAGGAGACCTCGTCCACGAGGGGCAGGTGGTCGCCAGGCTCGACGACGCGCTAGCCAAGATCGAACTCGCCCGCGCCGAGTCCGTAGTCGCCAAGTGGGAAGCGGATCTGGCCGAACGCACCGCCACCGTCGAAAAAGCCGAGCGCGACCTGAAGAAGTTCGAAGCGGCTGCGTCCCGCGGGGGCGCGTCGGAAACCGAGGTGCCCGACGCCCGTTCAGCCCTCGCCGTCGCCCAGGCTCGCGTGGACCAGGCCAAGGCCGAGCGCGCCACCGCCAAATCCGTCGTGGACCTCGCCAAGAAGCGCCTCCGCGATCTTGAGATCAAATCCCCCATCACCGGTCGCGTCGCGTCCCGACGCACCGAAGTCGGGCAGTGGGTCGGCAAGGGTGATCCGGTCATCGAGATCGTTCAACTCGACATCGCCGACGTCTGGCTCAACGTCCCCGAATCGCTCGCGCCGCGCCTCCAGCGGGCTATCAACCAGAGCGAGTCCGGGATCGCGGGTGGAAAGGTCGAAAACGGCATCCCGGTCGGAGCGTTCAAGATCCCCCTGCTCATCGACGCACTCGGCGAGGAACGCCTCGGCTCCGTCGTCGCCCTGGTCCCACGCGCCGATCCGCTCTCTCGCCTCGTCCCCATCCGTGTCCTCCTCGAGAACAAAGACGAGATCATCCGCCCCGGCATGAGCGTCCGCGGCGTCGTGCCCGTCGGCGCCAGCCAGCCCACGCTCACCATCAGCAAGGACGCCCTGCTTCGCGGCGACTCCGGACCCTACGTCTACTTCAACGCCGGCGGCGTCGCCGCCATCGCGCACGTCGATGTCCTCTTCGGTGTCCAGAACCGTCTCGCCATCCGCTCCCCCCAACTTCGCGACGGCACCCCCGTCGTCGTCGAGGGAAATGAGCGGCTCTTTCCCGGCCAGCCCCTGGCCCCCACGCCCCGCGCCGCGCCCGCCAAGAACAGCCCTCCCCAGGGCAACGGCGAATCGCCCCGCGGCTGAGCGGCCACAGTCAGTTTCGACTTCACACAGCACGGACGGGCGGCCCCGGCGGGGACTCACGCGGCATACTGGAGAGTTGATCCATGGATCTGGTACGGTGGTGCATCCAAAAGCCCGTGAGCGTCGCGGTCGGCGTCCTCCTGCTCGTCATGTTCGGCCTCATCGGGCTTGGCACCATTCCCATCCAACTCACCCCCACCGTCGATCGCCCCATCGTCACCGTCACGACCAACTGGCCCGGTCGCAGCCCGCAGGAGATCATCGACTCCATCACCCGCGAGCAGGAAAAAAAACTCAAGAACGTCGGCAACCTCAAGAGCATGCGCTCCATCAGCCGCGAGGGCGCCTGCGACATCACCCTCGAGTTCTACGTCGGCGCCGATATCGCCCGCGCCCTGCAGGAAGTCAGCGACGCCCTGCGTCAGGTCCCTTCATACCCCGACGAGGTTGACGAGCCCACCATCAAGGCCGCCGAGGGCGCCAGCGAGAACGCCATCGCCTGGATGATCGTCGACCTCGACCCCGCCAAGGCCGCCCTCCACCCCGATTTCGACATCACCACCCTCTTCGACCCTCTGGACAAGGAAGTCAGGCCATACCTCGAGCGAATCGACGGTGTCGCGGAAGTCAATATCTATGGCGGCCGCGAACGCGAGGTCAGAGTGCTGCTCGACCCCACCAGAATGGCCCAGCGCTCTCTCAACTGGCTCGACGTCAGCGCCGCCCTGCGAGGCGAGAACCGAAACATCTCCGCCGGGTCCATCGCCGAGGGTAAACGCGACTACCGCGTCCGCGTCATCGGTCAGTTCGTCACCGAAGAGGACGTCCTCTCCACCATCGTCGCCTACCGCGACGGCAAGCCCGTATACGTCCGCGATATCGGCCAGGTCGAGTTCGGGTACCAGAAGCAGCGCGGCTTCGTGCGCTCCTTCGGCCAGCCCTGCATCGCCATCAACGCCATCCGCCAGAGCAACGCCAACGTCGTCGAAGTCATGAAAGAACTTCGCGAGCGTCTTCAGGAAGTGCGAGGCGAGATCCTGCCTCGCCTCGCCGGCCCCGTCGGACCCGATCTTCGCATCAGGCAGGTCTACGACGAAACAACCTACATCGATTCCGCGATCAATCTCGTGAAGACCAACCTCTGGCAGGGCGGCCTTCTCGCCGCCCTTGTGCTCCTGCTCTTCCTTCGCAGTTTCACAGCCACCGGCGTCATCGCGCTGGCGATCCCCATCTCCGTCATCGGCACCTTCCTCGCCCTGGTCGCCTTCGGACGGACCCTCAACGTCATCTCCCTGGCAGGGCTCGCCTTTGCCACGGGCATGGTCGTCGACAACGCCGTCGTCGTCCTGGAAAACACCGTCCGTCGGCTTCAACTCGGCGATTCCCCCGTGCAGGCCGCGTACCGCGGCGGCAAGGAAGTCTGGACCGCGCTCCTGGCCAGCACGCTCACCACCGCCGCCGTCTTCGTCCCGATCCTCACCATCCAGGAAGAGGCCGGGCAGTTGTTCCGAGATATCTCCCTCGCCATCGCCTGTGCCGTCATCCTCTCCCTGGTGGTCTCCATCACCGTCATCCCCATGCTCTGCGCCCGTTTCCTCCGGCTCCCGGATGAATCGATCCGGCACAGTGCCCTCTACCGGGCCTGGCACAGCCTGCTCGGGGTCGCCCCACTCTGCGCTCTGCTCGTTCGGATGCTCGGACGTTTCATCATGTGGGTATCGACGGGCTGGCGTGCCTGGTCCGTCCGCCCCGCCGTCATCGCTCTCTTCGTCGTCGCCAGCCTGCTCGGCAGTCGGTACCTCGCGCCCCCGATGGACTACCTCCCCCCCGGAAATCAGAACCTCGTCTTCGGCGGCCTGCGCATTCCCCCCGGCTATTCCCTCGAACAGCAAACCCAGATCGCTCGCACCATCGAGGCCAAGATCCTCCCCTACGCCTTGGCGGACATCAACAAGCCCGAGACCGTTCGAAACCTCCCCCCCATCCTTCGGTTCGATGACCCCACCAAGCCCTTCGACCCCGTGCCCGTCAGCAACTTCTTCATCGGCGCTTTCAACGGCGGGCTGTTCGTCGGCGCCACCAGCCAGGACCCCCAGCGCGTCCTCCCCATCGGAAACCTCCTCACCGTCAACATGAACACCATCCCCGGCGCCTTCGGCGGCGCGGGACAGACATCCATCTTCGGTCGCGGGATCGGCAGCGGCAACTCCGTCAACGTCGAAATCTCAGGACCCGACCTCGCTCGCGTCAACCGCGCCACCGACTTCGTCCTCGCCAAGGCCAGGGCCCAGTACGGCCCCTTCAAGGCCCAGCCCGACCCGTCCAACTACAACCTCTCCCAGCCCGAATGGCGCGTCCGCGTCAACGCACGCGGTCGTGAACTCGGCCTGAGCACCCGCGACGTCGGCACCGCCGTCCGCGGCCTCTTCGACGGCGCTTTCGTCGATAACTTCCTCCTCACCGGCGACACCGTCGATCTGGTCATGCTCCCCGCCGGCGGCAAACTCGATTACAAAGAAGAACTCACCAGCATCCCCATCGCCACCCCCACCGGCCGCGTCGTCCCCTTGGACAGCGTCATGGATGTCGTCGAAGGGCAATCCCCTCAGCAGATCCAGCGCATCGAGGAACTCCCCAGCGTCACCGTGCAGGTCACCCCCAAGGAGGGCGAGACCGTCGAGCAGGTCATGACCTTCGTCCGCGAGCAGGCGCTGGAGCCCGCTCGCCAGCAGGGTCTCATTGACCCCACCATGCGCATCCGCTTGGAAGGCACCGCCGCCAAACTCGACGAAGTCCAGACCGCCCTCTTCGGAAAGCACGATCCCGACAAGTCCCTGGCCGGTTGGCAGCGCGCCGGGCTTTACCTCTGCGCCGCCATCGCCCTCCTCGGCGCCGCCGCCGGCGCTCTGGTCTGCTTCCGCTGGCTCAGAGGCATAGGCCCACGCCGGCAGTACGCGGGCCTCTCGAACATGTCCGGCGCGGCTTACGGCCTCCTCGGAGCGACGCTCCTGGGACTCGTGCTGGCCGGCCTGCTCGGCGGCTTCATCTGGCAACCGCAACTCGCAACCGCCCGCTTCATCTGGGCCCTGGCCGTCACCTACCTCCTCATGTGCTCGCTCTTTGAAAGTTTCCTCTACCCGCTCGTGATCATGTTCAGCGTCCCCCTCGCGGTCGTCGGCGGGTTCGCCGGGCTCGCCCTCGTCCACCGCGTCTCGCTGCTCGATCCCACCAAGGCGCCCCAGCAGTTCGACGTCATCACCATGCTCGGGTTCATCATCCTCATCGGCACCGTCGTCAACAACGCCATCCTCCTCGTCGAGCAGGCGCTGGCACTCATGCGCCCCAGCGAGTTCGAAGACCGCCCGCCGCTGGACCCCCTCCACGCCATCGCCGAGGCCGTCAGGCAGCGCGTCCGCCCCATCTTCATGACCACCACCACCACCCTTGGAGGGATGCTCCCCCTCGTCATCGCCCCGGGCGCGGGTTCCGAAATGTACCGAGGCCTCGGCGCCGTCGTGCTCGGCGGCCTGCTCGTCTCCACCCTCTTCACCTTGCTCCTCGTGCCGCTCGTCTTCGGAATCGTCGTCCAGATGGTCGCCGCCGTCCGCGGCGCGCTCGGCCTGGGCATGGAGGAACTGGTCGTCGCCGCCGACCACGCCCCGCGCGACTCGGCGGCGAGACCACTCACCCCCACGCCGTCGCTCGCCTCAAACCCCAGCAACGGGATCCACACACGCCCCTCCGCCCCCTCCCCGGCTTCACCGACCGCTGACGCCTGAGCCCGTCGGCCCACACCCCGGGCCGGAGGGCATTTTGTCTCCTTCGCTGAACCCTCGCGCCATTCGCGGTTACACTTCGATTGCCGAGGTACCCCGTCACCCAGCGTGGAGGCTCTCTTGATACGCAGCATGACCGGCTTTGGAGAAGCGTCATCCCAGGAAGGCGGCGTCACCTACTTCCTCGAAATCCGCTCGCTCAATAGCAAGTACTTCAAGGCCGTCATCCGCCTCCCCGACGAGTTCCAGGGGCTCGAAGCTGAGATCGAAACCGAACTGCGCCACCGGCTCACCCGCGGCTCCGTCTTCCTCACCGCCCGCTGCACCGACGTCTCCGAAGACGCCGCCCATGACATCAACGAAAAGGCCCTCGCCCGCTACATCGAAAAGATCAAGAAAACCCCCCAGGTCAAATCCGGCGAACTCCGGATCGACCTGGCCGCCCTGCTCACCCTCCCGGGTGTGCTCCAGCCGCCCGCAAACGAGGAACAGCGCCTCGAACGCACGCGCCAGGCCCTGCTCAAACTCCTCCACCGCGCCTGCGACGGGCTCATGGAGATGCGCGCCAAAGAGGGCAAAATCCTCCTGCAGGACCTCATGGTCAACCGTGATGTCATGGCCGATCGCCTCCGCCTCGTGCGCGAACGCGCCCCGGCGACCGTCGCCGAGTTCGAGAAACGCCTCCGCGCCCGCATCGATTCGCTGTTGACGGACGCCGGGCTCAAACTCGATCCCGTTGAGATCGTCCGCGAGGTGGCCATCGCCGCCGAGCGAACCGATATCAACGAGGAGATTTCCCGCCTCGGCGGGCACATCGACCAGTTCTCCGAACTGCTCGCGCGCGACGGCGGACAGCCCGTCGGACGCACCCTCGACTTCGTTGCCCAGGAGATGCTCCGCGAGGCCAACACCATCGCCAGCAAGTGCAACGATTCCGAGATCGCCCGATCGATCGTCGAGGTCAAGGGCGCGATCGATCGGATCAAGGAGCAGGTGCAGAACGTCGAATAGCCGCGGCCGCACCGTCCCCGCGATGCGCTCATGAAAATCTCGACCGCCGCCCGAAGAGGCTCCCGGGCGTCTCGCTGTCCAGGAAACGCCGATCGCGAGCCGATCAACCTGTAAACGACAGGGCCGGCATTGCACGAATCGCCCCGTTTCGGTATCATGTGCCCCGATTCCGCTGTCCCGCTCACGGAGTTCCCACATGGCCTTTGACATCCGCCCCGGCGAGTCCTACACGATCCGCAGGAAAGTCTTCAAACTCTTCGGCGCCGCTTTCCATATTTACGACCCGCAGGGCCAGGTCGTCGGGTACTGCAAGCAGAAAGCCTTCAAACTCAAGGAAGACATCCGCATCTTCACGGATGAGTCCTGCACCACGGAACTCGTCGCGATCAAGGCCCGCAGCATCATCGATTTCGGCGCGAGCTACGACGTCTACATGGGCGGGCAATCCGAGGGAAACACGGGCGCGTCCCTCGGGTCCTTCCGCCGCAAGGGGCTCAAGTCCTCGTTCCTCCGCGACCACTGGCTCATCTTCGATCGCAACGGCAACCAGGTCGCCGAGATGCTCGAAGACGGCAGTTTCCTCGCCTTCGCACGCCGGTACATCGACTTCGTTTCGATCCTCTCCCCGCAGAAGTTCACGGTCAAAAAGACCGACGGGACCGTCATCGCTCGCTACCGGCAGCACTTCAACCTCTTCGTGTACCGGCTCAGCGTCGCGGTCGAACGCGACGATCCGCAACTCGATGACCTGGTCATCCTCGCCGGCGGGTGCCTCATCTGCGCCATCGAAGGACGCCAGGCCGGCGGATAAGCCGCCCACGCTCCCCATCACAGTCGCGGCCGCCGCATTCCATACTGCGCGATGCACCGCAGCGCGGAAACCCCATCGCGCCACGTGATCTTCTTCCCCTCCTCATACGTCCGCCCCGCGTAACTCACCCCGACCTCGTACACCCGCGCCGGGCGTGTCGGCGACATCCTCCCCGCGGCCCCGTCCCCTCGCTCCGCCTCGGGCACCCTAGCCCCCTCTCCCGCCCGCATCGGCACGGGTCGCGGCAACCGCATCTTCGCCACCTTCGCCACCAGTTCCGGCTCCACCCCAAACCGGTTCTCCTCAATCCGCAGCCGCTCCATCACCGGACGGCTGAACGCCTTCAGGCAGCATTCGATGTCCGTCAGGTTCAGGTTCGTCAACGTGTTCGAGCACGCCGTGATGAAGCGATTCGCAACCGCGTGCCAGTAGTACAGCACCCGGTGCGTATCCCCCAGGAACCGCGATCCGAAGACCGCATCCGCCCGGCCGTCGATCATCGGCTCCAGCAGTTTCGCGTGATCTCGCGGGTCATACTCCAGATCGGCGTCCTGGATCAGTGCCACATCAACCCCAAGCGCCAGCGCGGCTTCAAATCCCGACCGTACCGCCGCCCCCTTCCCGCAGTTCCTCTGCTGAATAAACGCGTGCACCCCCTCCGTCCCCCGCGCCCGCAGCGACTCCACGTACTCCCGCGTGCCATCCGTCGAGCCGTCGTCAACCACAATCACATGACGCTCGAAGCGGACCGCCTCCACGCCGGGCTCCGGCGCGTCCGCGGCGACATTTCGCCGAGCGCCACCGGGCACCGGCGTCGCCATCACCCGCCCGAGCAGAATCGGAAACAGTTCTCGCTCGTTGTACACCGGGATAATGACGGCGTATTTCATGGGGCCTGACCCCTTCAGCGCGAGCGGCCGGCACCGCGATGCCCCGCGCCCCCAGCCGCATTCTAGCGGATGGGGTCCTCACGCCGATGAGCGCCGAACCCCGCGGCCAAGTCACCCGGCAAAAACGAACCGACCCTCCCAAGGTTCCCCTTGGAAGGGTCGAAATTCCGGCGACGACCTACTTTCCCGCTAGGCAGTATCATCGGCAACTCGGGCTTAACTGCTGTGTTCGGGATGGGAACAGGTGTGGCCCCGAGTTCATAGTCACCGAAAACTCCGAGGAGGGCGCTAGCCCGCCTCGGCATGAAGACTCGGATATGACAGGTTGCTGAGATTGAAACAAGAGCGTGTGACGCACTCCAACTGGGTCAACCCACTTGGAAGCGATGAATCGAACACATTGAACATGGGCTTGTTTCAAACCGAGCGCCCGTGATGACCTGACCCGGAAGTCAGAACATGCACGGCATCCGGTTGGAGTGACCAAGCCTTCGACCGTTCGTACCGCTCAACTGAAGGCATTACTGCCCTTACATTTGCGGCCGATCAACCTGGTGGTCTACCAGGGGTCTTTCGTCTTTCGACAAGCAAGCCTCATCTTGAGGGGGGCTTCCCGCTTAGATGCTTTCAGCGGTTATCCCTGCCCAACGTAGCTACCCAGCTATGGACTTAGCAGTCCAACTGGATCACCAGGGGTTGGTCCAACCCAATCCTCTCGTACTAAGGTTGACTCCTCTCAAGCTTGCAACGCCCACAGCAGATAGGGACCGACCTGGCTCACGCCGGTCTGAACCCAGCTCGCGTACCACTTTAATCGGCGAACAGCCGAACCCTTGGGGCCGCCTTCAGTCCCAGGATGTGATGGGCCGACATCGAGGTGCCAAACCGCGCCGCCGCTATGGACGCTCGGGCGCGATCAGCCTGTTATCCCCGGGGTACCTTTTATCCGATGAGCTACGACCCTTCCACACGGGATCGCAGGATCATTAGAGCCCTCTTTCGAGACTGCTTGACCCGTCGGTCTCGCAGTAAATCCGGCTTGTGCTCTTACACTCGACACACGGTTTCCATCCGTGCTGAGCCGAACTTTGCACTCCTCCGTTACCTTTTTGGAGGAGACCGCCCCAGTCAAACTACCCGGCTGCCACGGTCCTTCGCCCGGATTCACGGGAACCGAAGTTAGGCCACAAACGTGCACAGAGTGGTATTTCACCGTTGCCTCCATCAGGGCCAAAACCCCGACTTCAAAGGCTCCCACTTATCCTACGCAGTGTATGCTCGTGACCAATGACAACGTATAGTAAAGGTCCACGGGGTCTTTCCGTCTTGCTGCGGGTAGACGGCATCTTCACCGCCACTACTATTTCACCGAGTCGGTCGTGGAGACAGGAGTCCAGTGATTACGCTATTCATGCGCGTCGGAACTTACCCGACAAGGAACTTCGCTACCTTAGGACCGTCATAGTTACGGCCGCTATTCACTGGTGCTTCGGTCGCGAGCTTCGCTTGCGCTAACCCGCTTCCATGACATTCCAGCATTGAGCAAGCGTCACTCTGTATACATCCTCTTCCGAGTTAGCACAGAGCTGTGTTTTTGATAAACAGTTCCCAGACCCTTTTCTCTGCGGCCTCTCCCGAAGGAGTAGGCCCCCCTTCTTGCGAACGTACGGGGTTAACTTGCCTAGTTCCTTCACGACCGTTCTCTCGAGCGCCTGAGGCTATTCGCCTCACCCACCTGTGTCAGTTTTGGTACGGGCACGCCCGGCTTTTCTAGGAACCTCATCCACCAGCTTCGGGCATACACCCTGGACATCTGACAGTCCCGCTGATCTCTGAGATCCGAACCTTATTGGGCATTGGCTCAGGAATATTGACCTGATTTCCATCCACTACGCTTTTCAGCCTCGTGTTAGGACCCGGCTAACCCTGGGCGGATTTACCTTCCCCAGGAAACCTTGGGTTTACGGCGAACGGGATTTTCACCCGTTTTATCGTTACTTAAGCCGGCATATGCACTACTTCACGCTCCACGGTCACTTCCGTTCCCGCTTCGCTGCCGAGAAGTACGCTCTCCTACCACTCTTTCGAGTCCACGGCTTCGGCTCCATGCTTATTCCCGATCATTATCGGCGCCAGACTCCTCGACCAGTGAGCTATTACGCACTCTTTAAATGATGGCTGCTTCTAAGCCAACATCCTGGCTGTCATTGCAATCTGACTTCCTTTCGAACTGAGCATGGATTCGGGACCTTAGCCGGTGGTCTGGATTGTTCTCCTTTTGACGACGGATATTGTCACTCGCCGTCTATCTCCCATGCCTTGGGTGATGGTATTCGGAGTTTGGTTGAGACCGGTAGTCGGGTAGACCCCAAGTCTCATCCAGTAGCTCTACCCCCATCACTTGCCGCATGAGGCTAACCCTAAAGTTATTTCGGAGAGAACGAGCTATCTCCCAGTTTGATTACACTTTTAGTCCTCCCGTCAGTTCATCGCAGACCTTTTCAACGGTCACGCGTTCAAGCCTCCAGGCGGATTTACCCGCCCTTCACTCTGACCAACGGTAGATCACAAGGTTTCGCGTCTAGCCCGTGCGACTCAACGCCAGTTTCAGACTCGCTTTCGCTCCGCCTCCGGCCCGATAGGCCTTAGGCTCGCCGCACAGACTAACTCGCCGGCTCATTATGCAAAAAGCACGCGGTCACCCTTCCTTGCGGTCGGGCTCCCACCGCTCGTAAGCACACGATTTCAGGTACTCTTTCACTCCCCTTGTCGGGGTGCTTGTCATCATTCAGTCGCCTTACTGATTCGCTATCGGTCGTCAAGTAGTATTTAGCCTTGGAGGGTGGACCCCCCATCTTCAGTCCGAGTTCCCCGAGCTCGAACCTACTCTATGGGCTCACCAGTTTTCGATTACAGGGCTATCACCTTCTCGGGCGCGGGTTTCCATCCGCTTCATTCGTCCACTGGCTGATCCGCTTTCGCTCGCCGCTACTCACGGAATCGCGGTTGCTTTCTTTTCCTGCAGGTACTGAGATGTTTCAGTTCTCTGCGTTCGCTCCTTTCACCTATGCATTCAGCGAAAGGTACTCCATTTGGAGTGGGTTGCCCCATTCAGAAATCCCAGGATCGATGCTCGGTTACCAGCTCCCCTGGGCTTATCGCAGGTTCCTACGTCTTTCATCGCCTCTTGACGCCAAGACATCCTTCGTGTGCTCTTATTGGCTTGGTCACGCCAACCAGCCGCCGTGACAGTCTTCCGACCGGCACCCCGTCTGACTAGCGCGCCTCCCAATGTCCAACGATTTCTCGATTCATCTTTGTTCGCCACTACGCTCTTGTCTTGAATCCTACAAATTCTTCAATCGTCCGGCTCCGTGGAAGACCCCACATGCACATCAGCCTTGCGGCTATGCCCATGTGAAAACCACGTGCCGGAGCAACCTGTCCGTATCCGATTGTCAAAGATGCCCGCCCTCGTCGGCTTCACGCCGCTTCGAGCGCCGAAAATGCTTTCACTTCCGGTTTGCCGGCTTCCGCCGACGCGAAGAGAAGTGTAGAAAGGTCCTCTCCTGAGTCAAGCCTTTCACTTCCATCCTCTCTCGATTTTCACCCTTCTACCACACCCCAACATCCGATTTCCAAACACTTGCCGTAAATCACCCGCCCGCCCCTCGCCCTCCTGCCGCACTGCCCAACTCCTGTTGCACCTTCCCCATCAGGTCTGCTCCTTCCTTCCCGCCCGACGCCTTCGATTGTCGCCACGCCTTCACCCACGCCAGCGGGCAGAATGGCACCGTCAACGGCAGATACCACCACCACGTCGGGATCGTATACCACGAAAAGTACAGCCTCAGCATCGAGTCCGTCAGCAGTATCCCGGGCCACACCGTCGCCACCAGCACGGTCGCAAATACCGCCGGCAACATCGGCTTCACCCGCACCCTCGACTCAACCTCCGCGCTCTCCCGGCCGCCACCCTCCAGCACGACTCGCGGCACGACTCTCCCCTCCAACTTCGATTCAAACGGGCGACCGAAATCGGTCACCACGAACGTCTTCGCTTCCCGATCCACGGTCAGTCCCGGCAGCCTCCCTCGCCGGGCGGCTCGGTCCAGCGCATCGATCACGCCGACGACCGACAGATCGACCGTAAATCGGTACGTGCCCTCTCCCTCCCCCGGCGTCCCTCGCTCGATAGCGCCCTCGGATTGTTCCGTTTGAGATCGCACGCCGCTGTCTCCGGTCACCCCACCACCCCGCGCGTCCCCGCGCACCCCGTCCCCTTCATCTGTCCGCACCGGTCGATCCCAGTGTATCGCTTACGTCCCTTCACACGCGTCGTCCGGCGAACACCCCGATTCCGACTCGCTCAGCGGGCAGCCTGGCCTCAACTCCGTGTCGCCGGCCCCGCCGACTTCGCCACCCGCCAGCCGGTATGCGCTTGAAACCTCCGCTGGAGGTCCGCCGCGATTTCCGCCGGCTTCATCCCCGTCGCCCCGTACTCAATCATCGGTAAGAACTCGACCGATGACCGGCTCCGCTCCAGCAAACTACCCCACGCCGTCGTCGCCCGCGGCGTCCCGCGTATCACCGCCGGCAGCACCCTCGCGCCGCTTCGGTGAACGATGAGTCCCACTCCCGGCAGAAACGGCAGCAACTCCTCCGCGGGTCGTTCGATGCCCCCCTCCGGAAAAATCCCCACCACCCCGCTGCACCGATACCCGGCCTCAAGCATCTCGCCCGCTGATCGCAGAAACCGAACCGCCTCGCGCGCCGCCTGCGTGTCGCCGCCCTCTCGATTTACACTGATCACACCCGCCCAGCGCCACAACGCCCCTAGTAATCTCGGCTGCATATCCCGCGCCATCAAAAACCTGATCTCAAACGGCGCGGCGGACTGCAACAGCAGCGGATCGATCCCCGCCGAGTGATTCGCCACCACCACGATCGGCCCCGGATACCTCTCCCTGGGCACGTGCTCCACGCCCCGCACCACCACCCGGTGCACCACCTTCACGTACAAACGAATCGCGTACCACGCCAATCCCGTTTCCACGTTCTCCCGCGGATTCCGCAGCAGCCATGGCCCCACGACCACCAGCGCCATCCACCCGATCACGAGTGCAATCCACACGAAGGGCCACATGTGCGCGACGGCAACCACCGCCGAGATGTTAGCAGATACAAACAGATCCGCAACTCCTGCTCGGCCCGCGCACCAATAACCTCGCGCACACGATTCGGGCGAGTTCATCATCGTCAAGTGGCGCCCTGCCCGTGCCGATATGTCCATACCGTTTCTGCGCACGGAGGCCGAGGTCCCGTTGGAAAAGAACATCCGCATCAAGTGTCCGAATCTGACCTGCCAGAAAATCCTGGCAGTGCCCCCTTCTTCACGTGGACGCAACGTCCGTTGCCGAAGTTGTGGCGGGACCATCCGTGTGCCCAACAAGCCCAAGTCCGCCGACCCCGTCCCGGACAAGGCCACTTCCCCGGCGAGTTGACCTTCGGGACCGTCCGCGGCGATCCACCGCATAACTGAGCCAGACCGCGCGAGCGGTCGGTGGAAGCGCTCGGCAGCCCGGCGCGATCGAATGATGGCGTGGGCCATGAGACCACGCACGCCCCCCTCCCTCCCCGACCGTTCGCGCCGAGCGGCTCAGATGAAAATGGCATAGTCACACCCGTGCTTTGTCCAGCCCGTTTGCTTCCGCCTCGCGCTACGCTTCAAGCGCCCGGCGGTCCGCCCGGGTCCCGACATGCACCTGGGCATTCTTCAGTTTGACTTGCTCATGCTCGAAGCCGAGTCGCTCAAGGACAAGCGGCGCGCGGTCCGTGCTGTGCGAGACCGGCTGCACCGCGAGCACCTCGTCGCGGTCGCCGAAGTCGGCTCGCTCGATAACCACGCCGTCGCCCGCATCGGGCTGGCTGCCGTTTCCAACGACGGCAAGTACCTCTCCGACCTGCTGGACCGCATTCTCGCCAAACTCCGGGCGCTGCCCGGCGGTGACTGGGGCGCGGCAGCCGGCGCCTGCGAACTCGGCGACGTCTCCAAGCAGATCGTGGGCGCCGACGACCTCGCCGACACCGGCACCACGGGCGAACCAGACTCTGGCCCGCTCTGGACCCCGGACGAGCGCCGCGACGATGCCTGAACCCGGTCCGGGACGCTGGCCCCGCGCTACTCCATGTGTCCACGCTCGCTCCGCATGGCCCCTGAACGACCTATCGTTCATTTCTACGTTCACATCTGGCCGCTCTCAACCACACCCGCATGAGTCATCGAGTCGAAAAAGTCGCGTCCACCCTCCGCCAGGCGATCCAGCAGGTGCTCGCTCGCGGTCTGCACGACCCCCGCGTGGCCGGCCTCATCACCATCACCAGCGTCCAGGTCACACACGACCTCAAGAACGCGACCGTCATGGTCTCCGTCCTCCCCGAGGAAAAGCAGCAGACCACCTACCACGGCCTCCGCGACGCCGCCAGGCACATCCGCCATGAAGTCGGCGAACTCGTCGCCATGAGGTCCGTCCCCCAACTCACCTTCAAGCTCGACAAGGCACTCAAGAAAGAAGCCCAGGCGCTCGCGGCCATTGCGCGAATCTCTGAAGAGCGCGCGGACAAGCCCGCCACCGACGACCCGGCCAAGCCGCTCCACCCGCGCCCCGAACCGAACGAGGAGGGCGCGGCGTGAGCGTGGATCACGCGGCCAAACTCGGTACGTTGCTCGATCGCCTCGCGCGGGACTACCCCGACGCCGAGGTCTCCCCCATCGTCCCCGCCATCGAACCCGACGAGCCCCTGCTGGCCGAACTCGTTCGCTCGCTCCTGCTCTGGGAGTGCACCCAGACGGCCGCCGCCTCGGCCATGCGACGCATCGAGGCCGCCGTCGTCGATTTCAACGAACTCCGCGTCTGCCTCCCCGGCGACCTGGTCCGGCTCATCGGCGAGGACTATCCCGCCGCACTGGACCGCGCTGAACGACTCCGCGCCACCCTCGGCGATCTCTATCGCCACCACCACGCCGTCACCCTCCGACACGTTCAGGACCTGGGCAAGCGCGAAGCCAAGCAGTACCTCGACACGCTGAGCGGCGTCCCCCCCTTCGTCTCGGCCCGCGTCGCCCTCCTCGGGCACGGCAATCACTCCATGCCCATGGACTCTCGCATCTATTGCGTCTTGGCCGAGGCCAAGGCCGTCCCGTCCGATGACGGCGTCGACGCCGCCGCCGGCTGGGTCGAGCGCCGCGTCCGCGCCGGAGAACTCACCGCCGCCTACATCCGCCTTCAGGCTCGCGCCGACGAAATCCCGATCGGCCCCGCCGACTCCGGGGTGGGCGGAAACCAGCGTGCTCGATCGTCGACCAAGGCCAAGCCAAGCAAATCGAAATCCTCCTGAACGCCAGCGCGGGCGACGTCCGCCTTTCCCGGCGCTGCCCCTCGCGCGATTCACTCATTCGACCTCCTCCGTTGGAGATTCCCGCCGTGGCAGGACACAGCAAGTGGCACAACATCAAGCACCGAAAGGCCGCCGTCGATAAGAAACGCGGCAAGGCCTGGACCAAGTGCGCCAAGGCCATCATGGTCGCCGCCAAGATGGGCGGCCCCGACCCCGACTCCAACCTCACCCTCCGCTACGCCATCGACGAGGCCCGCTACGCCAACATGCCGCGCGACACCATCGAGCGCGCCGTCAAAAAAGGCGCGGGCCTGCTCGGGACCGACCACTTTGAATCCGTCCGCTACGAAGGCTACGGCCCCGGCGGCGTCGCCGTCATCGTCGATGCCCTCACCGACAACCGCACCCGCACCGCCGGCGACCTCCGGCTGATCTTCGGAAAATACAACGGCAACCTCGGCACCAGCGGCAGCGTCGCCTTCATGTTCGAGTGCAAGGGTCGCATCGCCATCGACGGCATGCAGCCCGTCGCCACCAACGCCAACAACCCCGCCAGTCGAAAGGGCCTCGACGAAATCCTTCCCGTCGAGGAAGACCGCCTCATGGAACTCGCCATCGCCGCCGGCGCCGCCGACGTCGTGCCGCCCGACTCGGGCGACACCCTCTGGACCGTCTACACCTCCCCGACCGACTTCCACGCGGTCAAATCCGCCCTCGAGTCCGGCGGCATGCACATCGCCGAGGCCGCCATCGACATGATCCCCACCGCCTCCACCACCCTCACCGGCGACGCCGCCAGCACCATGATCCAACTCGTCGACGCCCTCGAGGACAACGACGACGTGCAGAAGGTCTACGCCAACTTCGAAGTCCCCGAGGACGAACTCGCCCGCATGGATTAGTCGCCCACGCCCCTCGCGCGTCGCCGCACCTTTCCCCGGAATCTCTACAGCTCAAGAAAAAAAAACGCGCGGCTCACGGCCGCGCGTTCGTCTCACACGTCAACGGTTTGTCAAGACGGATCACCAGCCTTCGGTGATCTCTTCAGCGCCGCCCGCGCCGCGCCCGTCCTTGTTGGTCGGCGGCTTCTTGCCCTTCTTCTTGCACATGCTGTTGCGGTTGTTCTGGCAACACGACTTCGGCGAATCCTTCGGCAGAGCCTTGCCCTGCAGTTCCACCAGCGTCGATTGCTCCAGGTTCAACACCAGTTCCAGATTCTTCTGGTAGTTCTCCGTGTCCGCCTTGGCGCCCGTGTCGGCGTTCTCCGCCAGGTAGCGGAAGTGCTGACGCGCCTTCCCGGACTCGATCATCCATTCCTGCGCCGGCATCCCCGACAGGCGCAGCAGCCGAGCCCCGTAGTAGTACGCCGTCGCCAGTTCCTCCCGGCACGACGTCGCCAGCGCCTGATCGCCGTGCGAATCCCCGTCGATCTCGTCCACCAGCGTCTCGAGTTCGTTGATCCCGCCCCAGATATCGCCCGACCGCACCGTCGCGCGGGCCCGAGCCCAGCGGATCTTGCGCGCCTCGGCGGGCGCCGTCTGTCCCAGCGTATCCTGCACGTGGTTCAGCGAATCCGCAACCTCTTTCCACTTCGATGCCGCGGCGGCGTATGCCTCGTCCTCGGCCTTGGTCGCCTGCATCGCCTTGGTCTCATCCCCAGGGTCCTGCGACAAGAACGCCGCTCGCCTCGCGTCGATTCCCGCCAGGTGCTTCTGGTACGCCGCGTCCTGCGCGCTCATCGCGGCCTGTTCCGCCGTCAACGCGGTCGTCTGCAGTTTCGCCGCGCGATCCTGCACGTACGCCGTCTGACCCGGCCCGTAGTGATACGCCAGCGCGGCCACCGGCGCCAGCGCCCAGAACGCCCAACCAACGCGTGACATCTTCATCAATGCGCTCCTCTATGGATAGATGCGTTACAAAACTATACCAGAAGGTCGGCGCGGCGGGCCGCCGACTCTCAGAATTCAACCCCAAAAGTACCCGATCTCAGTCAAATGGTAGGGTTTCGGAAGGAAATCAAGGCTTTCGACGGGCCGCGCAACCCAACCTCGTCTTCTCCCACCGTCCCCAAGTGCTAGCCGCACGCATTAGACCCTTCCAAACACCCGGCGTATACTCTCAGCCCCAAAAAGGACGGACGCGCCATGAACCAGACCGCCATTCTCGAGAGCCTCGTCAAAGACTCCATCAAGACCGATCTGCCTCGAATGGACATCGGCGACACCGTCAATTTGCACCTGCGAATCATCGAAGGCGACAAGGAGCGCGTCCAGGTCTTCCAGGGTGTCCTCATCGCCCGAGCGGGCCGCGGCATCAACGAGATGATCACCGTGCGCCGCATCGTCGAAGACGTCGGCGTCGAGCGCATCGTCCCCCTCTGCTCTCCCAAACTCGCCAAAGTGGATATCGTCCGCCGCGCCGATTCGCGCCGCGCCAAACTCTACTTCCTCCGCGAGCGCGTCGGTAAGTCGCGCCGCCTGCGCGATCGCCGCCGCGGCATGAAGCACGTCGCTGGAATGCCCGTTTCTCAGTAGTTTGATGTGCTCCTCCCTCCGTTCACCCAAGGCTCGCGGTTTCGCGAGCCTCTTTCATTTGAGTCCAGATAAAACAACGGGCCCAGTCTTTTTCAGACCAGGCCCGCGATGACGAGTGTGGTTCTCTGTCCTAGAGGGCTCGTCAGTGGCGTATCTTACACGACGCGCCCCGACCGCACAGACACTCGCCTGCCCCGCGCTCGCAATCGGTCCAAAACAGGGGGAAGCCCCTTCATCTTCGGCGGCCAGCCCGCACGAATACGATTGCCCGCTCTCGGTCCCTTCGGGCCGCGGAAACACCAGAACACACGATCGATGCCGACCGAACCCGCCCCTTCTTTCTCACGCGTTGCTCCCGAACTCGGGAGCGAGGCGTCGCTCACCTCCGCCCGAACACCGATCCGGATCGACATACTGACGACGTTTCCCGAGATGTTCGACCTGCATCCCGGCTGCGTGCTGGGAACCAGTATCCCGGCCCGCGCGCTCCGCGCGGGGCTTGTCGAGTACCACGCGACCGACATCCGCGACTTCGCCGGGGGCAAGCACCAGAAAACCGACGACCGCCCCTTCGGCGGGGGCCCGGGCATGGTGATGCTCTGCCAGCCGCTCTGGGACGCGGTGCACGCCGTCGAATCCGGTGATCCCCGCCCGGCCCAGCGGGTTCTGCTCACGCCGCAGGGGCGAGTGCTGGATCAGGCGCTCGCCGAGGAACTCAGCCGCCTCCCGCGCCTGCTCCTCATCGCCGGCCACTACGAAGGCATCGATGAGCGCGTCATCGAACGGCTTGCCCCGAAGGAAATCAGCATCGGCGACTACGTGCTCTCCGGCGGCGAACTCGCGGCCCTCGTGCTCATCGACGCCGTCGTCCGCCTTCTCCCCGGCGTGCTCGGTGATGATGCCTCCGCGCTGCAGGACAGTTTCGGACTCGCGCCGAGCGCCGACTCTCCAAATAGCCAACGCCGGCGCTTGCTCGACTGCCCCCACTACACCAAGCCCCGCGAATGGATGGGGATGCCCGTCCCCGACGTGCTGCTCTCCGGCGACCACGGCGCGATCGACCGCTGGCGAACCCAGCAGCGGCTCGAACGCACCCGCGCGCGCCGTCCGGACCTGCTCACCCCAACCGAGTCTTGACCGTCCACCGCTCGCCTAACGCGGCTCGTGTTCTGCACCGATCCCAAGGGCAACGCCCTCATTTGTTCCCGCGCTTCGCCGGCTTGAGTTGCATGTCGAGCATCCGCTTCATGGTCTTCCGCATCGAGTTCGCTTCCTGGACGCTCATGCCCGCGCTGGTGACATCGACGGTGATCGCGGTGAACCACTGATCGGATTCGTAGCGGTACCCGAGTTCGTTGATCAGCCGCTCTTCCATGTCGGGCAGATGCCCCGCGCCGTAGATCACGCCGACCGTCTTGACGCTCGGCTCGTTCTCGATGATCTTTCCGAGGTCGTCGATGACGACCTGGTTGCGGTCCTTGATGATGACGTCCATCAGCGCCGCCATCTGCCCGCCACCGCCCGGCGGGTTCGCCAGCAGTTTGTCCGCGCTGGCGAGCATGTCGATCATGACGATCTTCATGTAGGAAGATGCCGATGGGAACACGGAAACCAGAATCTTGAGGCCTGCGCCCAGCGCCTTCACGAGCATCGACTCGCCCGCGATCATCGAGAAGAGTTGGTCCGCCTGGTCCGCGCCGCCCCCGAGTTCCAGCCGGTCCTGCACCTGGTCCACCGACAGGTCGCTGTTGCGCCAGTTGGGCTTGTCGTGCGACATGGCGTGCAACTGGAAGACCAGCCCCATCGCGCGCGCCAGGTCCGCCTGGATCCCGTCTTCCTTCGACAACGACTTCACGTTCACCGGCTTCTGATCGGAATACCGCAGGTCGGCGGCGGCGCCGTCCCCGCCCTCGACGCCGTCGCTCCCGTAACTGATCAGGTCGAACCGCGTTGAACGCGATTCGGGCTCCCCGTTCTCACCGGGCTTCACAACGGTGTCCAGGCGGTAGATCAGGGGATGATCCCAGCCGTCCACGTTGAGCCCGTCGAGCACCTTGACCAGCGCGGGATCGATGCCGCCGGGCAGGTCGGCGAGCGTCCCCGGGTACGACCTGGTTCGTCCGCGGAACTGCTCGACGAAAAGAGCCAGCAGTTGGATCCGCCGCTTGGTCGCGGTCACCCGCTGCTCATCGGTCTGATCAAAGTGCCGCATCGCCCCCGCGCCCGGCGGCTTGACGGACTCGAACAGCACCACGTCCTTCGTATCCAGAAACGCCTGCAACTGCTCGTAGAACGATTGGTCCGCGATGTGCACCGCGCCCGTGAGGTACACGGCGGGGCCCTTCTTCGCCGGGTCCGCCGGCACAAACTTGCGCGACGACAACTCGAGTTTGAGGATGCGTCCGTCCTGTTCCTCGACGACCCGGATATGCCGGTTCGGATTCACCTGCGGAACCTGATCCGGCTCCGGCTGGCGCCCCTGATTCCGCCCCGCCGCGATGCCCACCGGCGCCAGCAGCCCGCACGCACACGCCACCACCGCGGCCACCACGCCGGCGCTTCGTCGAATGGAGAACATCCCGGTCCTTTCTTCTCAGCCCGCGGCTTCGCACGCACGGGAATGGCGAAGGGTATACCGGTTTCGCGCCGGCCGGTTCACGCTCACACTGCGGGGGCGTGACCATGCTATTTCATCTGAGCCGACCGGCGCGAGCGGGCGGGCAGGGCGTGCCGAGCGCTCCTACCGACCGCTGGCGCGGTCCGGCTCAGAAAGAGGTGGTCACACCCCCATGCAGGCCCCTCGCTCCCTTCGATCATCTCCCAATCGCCGACACCACATCGACGACGCCCTGCGCACTCATCTTCGCGGCGTCGTAGGGCACCTCGACCGCCTTGACCGCGACATACTTGGCCACATCGAACGGCACGCCGACCGCGGTGCGCATCGCCTCGCACCCCCACGCCGCCACGCACGCCGACGCGATGAGCAGCGACGGGACGATCCGTCGCCCGCCGACACCAACCCAGTTCCACCTTTGCATGACGAACTCCCTTCGCGTTCAGCGTACCACCAGTCGGCATCGGCGCAAAGCGCCGGAGTCGATCGAACCGCGAAGATATTCGTGTGCCGCGCAAGAACTGCGCCGCCCGTCGGCTGAGCACGACCTCCACCGACGGCGCCGCGCGAGCAGAAAGGAACGCCCCGAACTTCCGAACAACCGCATATCCTCGTTCACATGGACACCCTCGCCGGCGTCATCATCATCATCGCGTCGCTCGCGGGCATTGCGCTCACGATCCTGACGCTGCCGGGAATCTGGCTCGCGATCGTCGTCGCCGTCATCTGCGCGTTCTGGCGCGACGGGCTGTACTCGCCGTGGACGCTGGCGTCCGCCGTCATCGTCGGCGTGGTCGCGGAGGTTCTCGAACTGGTGGCGTCGGCGTTTGGAGCCGCCAAAGCCGGGGGCACGCGCCGCGGCGCCATCGGCTCGCTCATCGGCGCGATCGTCGGCGCGATCGCCGGCACGCCCGTGTTTCCCGTGCTGGGGACCATCCTCGGCGGGGCGCTGGGCGCGGGCGCCGGCGCGATGATCGCCGAGCGCCATAACGCGCGCAAGACCTGGCGCGAGGCCACCAAGATCGGCACCGGCGCCGCGATCGGGCGATTGACCGCCACGCTCATCAAGACCGGGCTGTGCGTCGTCGTCGCGGTGATTCTCTGCGTCGGCGCGTTCCGCTGATCCGCGGCTCGTCTGCAAAGGGGAGAATTTACCGAATCCGAGCATCCGCCCCCGCACACGTGCCGATCATGATGTATGCTTTTCCGGGCGCTGCCCGCGGCACCCAACCGTCTGCGAACATTGAGAGCCATCCCCGCGTATTCAGTTGTAAGCCCTATGCCTGAGACCACAACTTCGACGTCGCACGGAACCGCGAACTCCCCCCGATCGGACAAACGTTCGATCAGTCCCTCCGTGTCGGAGCCGCTGCCACGCCACGATGCCCAGTCGGCGCCGCTCCCCGACACCGAGGAGGGCATCAAGCACTTCGTGCTCGATACAAACGTCATCCTGCACAACCCCAACGCGATCTTCGTCTTCCAGGAACACGAGGTTGTCATCCCGTTCGCGGTGATCGAGGAACTCGACAAACTCAAGCGCACCAACGACGACATCGGACGCAACGCGCGCGAGTGCATCCGCCACCTGGACCGCCTGCGTTCGCGCGGCCGGCTCATCGAGGGCGTGCGCTGGGGCGATTCAAGTCCGACGGTCGGCCAGGGCGCGTCCACCAGCGCCAGCGGGAAGTCCGGCGTCATCCGCATCGACGTCGCCGAACACGAACGACCCAGCGTCCTTGCCGAGAACACGCCCGACAACCGCATCATCGCCGTCGCCTGGGCCCTCCACACCGGGCAGCCCTCCGCCTGCGCCCACCTCAACGGCGACTACAGCGGCGGCAAGGTCCAGAGCGGCGCCGCCTGCAACAAAGTCCGCGTTGTCTTTGTCTCCAAGGACCTCAACGCCCGCATCAAGTCCGACGCGCTGGGAATCCGCACCGAGGATTTCGAGAATCAGAAAGTCGACGCCGAGCGTCTGTACAGCGGGCACGTTTCCCTCACCCTCTCCGGCGACCTGATCGACGAGTTGTACAGCGAGCGCATGCTCGCGCTGAACCGCGTGGCCCCGCACCTGAGCGCGGTGTCACCGGAGGGCATCGCCTACCAGCGCTCCCTGGTCTCCAACCAGTACGTGGTGATGAAGGACGCCGACGACGAAAGCCACACGGGCCTGGCACGCCGGCTCGCCGATACCGATCACCTCATCCCCATCTCCGCGCCACGCAAGCCGACGTTCGGCATCATGGCGCGCAACGTGCAGCAGATCATGGCGCTCGACCTGCTTCTGGACGACGAAATCAAGATGGTCACGCTGCTGGGCAGCGCCGGCACGGGCAAAACGCTCCTCGCCGTTGCCGCAGGCATGGCCAAGGTCTTCAACGAAGAACGCTACGACAAACTCCTGGTCGCACGCCCCATCATGCCCATGGGACGGGACATCGGCTACCTCCCCGGCGACAAGGACGAGAAACTCACCGCCTGGATGCAGCCCATCTTCGATAACCTCAGTTACCTCCTCTCCACCCGCGGCTCCCCGATGCAGTCCGCCGAGAGCCACACCACCGAGCAGCGCATCCAGAAACTCATGGCCGACGGCAAGGTCGTCCTCGAACCCCTCACCTACATCCGCGGCCGATCCATTCCCCACCAGTTCATGATCGTCGACGAGGCGCAGAATCTCACCCCGCACGAGATCAAGACCATCGTCAGCCGCATCGGCGAAGGGACCAAACTGGTGCTGACCGGCGACGTCGGGCAGATTGATAACCCCTACCTCGACCAATCGTCCAACGGGTTGTCGTACGTCGTGGAAAAGATGAAGGGACTGCCGCTGGTCGGCCACGTCACGCTCACCAAGAGCGAGCGCAGCGAACTGGCGAGCCTCGCCGCCGAACTGCTCTAGGGGCAACAGGCGGCCGGCGCGGCGTGCCGGCGAGCGGTTGGTTCCCGTCATTCTCGCAGAGATCTGAAAGCCTCGGCGCGCCATCGCGCCGCGTCGCCGTCGTATCATTCAGTGCACCTCAAGCAGTCCGCCACGCCCACGGCGAGGAGCCGCATCATGAAACCAGCCAGCCTCCCTGTCTGCGTCATCCTGGGCTTCGTTGTCGTCGCCTGGGGAACCGAACCGGCGCGCGCGGATCTTATCCGCATCACCTGCTCCGGACAGGTCCAGAGTATCGAGGGGCCCCTCCCCCCGCCGCCCGAGATCTTCGTGGGTGCGCCCTACACGTTCACATACGTCTTCGACACCCAAGCCGCTGACACGGACCCGGATCCGCAGGTTGGCAGTTACCCCGCGGTGCGATTCGCGCGGTTCGACGTCAACGGCTACGCCTTCGAAACCGGCGTCGGCGCCGTCCACGTGCTCAACGATGGATTCGCGGGCGACACGTACCAGGGGGCCGCCGTGACGGCGATCCACTACGCCGCGCTTAATCTCTCGGACTTCGGGGGCGGTGTCTTCTCCTCCGACGCACTCCCGGTCAATCTGGACCTGGCGGACTTTGACGCATCCAGTTTTATCCTCGACATCAACGTCGGGCCGTCATTCACCCGGGCCGTTTCCACCGTGCAGACACTGGAGCGCGTCCGGATCCCGTGCGAATGCGACTGGAACCTCAGCGGCTCACTCGATTCACAGGACTTCTTCGCATTCCTGAGTGATTTCTTCGCCAACGACGCCGACTTCAACCACGACGGCGTCACCAACACAAGCGACTTCTTCGACTTCGTCACCTGCTTCTTCACGCCGTGCGAATGAGATCGAGCCGTCTCGCCGCGCCGCTACCGCTCGAACAAGTACCACTTCTTGACCGGCGCCCGGCGCTTGACCCACTTGAACCCGAACTGACGCTCCGCGCACGCCGCGATCCGGTCGATCGCCTCCTCCGGCGAATCCGTCAGGTACAGGATGTTCTCATCCCCCGTCGAGATGGTCCGCCGCGGCAGCATCGTGCCGCGGATGAAATCCATCATCGGGCCCCAGTATTCCTTGCCCATCAGGATGATGGGGAAGTCGCGGATCTTGTCGGTCTGGATCAGCGTCGCCGTCTCGAAGACTTCATCAAGCGTGCCGAACCCGCCCGGCAGCACCAGGAACGCGAACGAGTACTTCACCAGCATCACCTTGCGCACGAAGAAGTACTTGAACTCAATGAAGTGGTCCAGATAGGGGTTGGGCTTCTGCTCCATCGGGAGTTGGATGTTGCAGCCGATCGACGGCCCGCCCACGTCCTGAGCCCCGCGGTTGGCCGCTTCCATGATCCCGGGCCCGCCGCCGGTCATGATCGTGAATCCCAGTTTCGACAGTCGCGACCCCATATCGCGCCCCAACTTGTAATACGCGTGATCCTCGGCGAACCGGGCCGATCCGAATACCGTCACGCACGGTCCGACGAAGTGCAGCCCGCGAAACCCGCGGATCAACTCCATGAAAATTCGGAACGCGCGCCACAACTCGAACCGTCGCTCCTTCGGGCCTTCCAGGAACAGCCCCTCTTCGATATTGCGCGTCGCCTTTCCCCACACCGGGCACGACGCTTCGACACCCGGCGCCGTCGCGGGCGTCTGGCCCGGCGCGGGCCCGGCGCCGTCGCACGCCGGGACACGCAGTTCGGGTTGATCGGCCTGCCCTTCGTGCTTGTCCAACGGGTGCATCCTTCCGCGGCGGATCGGTGAGCCGATCTGTTGTCGCCCCGTCAACCATTGTCGGCATTTGGGGCCCGGGCAAGTACATGTCGATGCGAATGAACGCCAAACCCGCGGCGTCTCCCGGCCCCGCCCTCGTCCCCGGCTGCACCCCGAAACCCGACTATCGTCATTCCGCATAACTCGCTCAAGCGACACCTTCTGACGGAGGACACCATGCTGCGGCACATCGCGGGATTCCTGCTGGCTCTGCTCACCGCCGTGACCGCCCTGGCGCAAACCGACGACAAGCCCGCGAACTGGAGCGGCTCCGTCGAACTTCCCGGCGGGATGAAACTCGATTTTTCCGTCTCCCTCACTCCCAGCGGCGGCACGATCTCGATCCCGATGCAGGGCGTGAAAGACCTCCCCCTCTCGGATGTCCAGGTCACACCCAAACAACTCAAGTTCGGGATCAAGCAGGCCGGCGCCGCCTGGGAACTCCAAGTCGCCGACGACGGACAGTCCGCGCAGGGCGTGCTGAAGCAGGGCGGCGAGTTCAAGACGACCATGAAGCGCCTCGCCGAGGGTGAGTCCGCCGTCAAAGAGTTGAATCGCCCGCAAGAGCCCAAAGCCCCCTTCCCCTACGACGCGCACGAGGTCACATTCGAAAACCAGGCGGACGGGATTTCGCTCGCCGGGACGCTCACCATCCCCCGCGGCGACGGCCCGTTCCCGTGCGTCGTGCTCGTCTCCGGCTCCGGACCACAGAATCGCGACGAACTGCTCCTGGGACACAAGCCGTTCCTGGTGCTCGCGGACCACCTCACCCGCCACGGCATCGCCGTCCTTCGCTTCGACGACCGCGGAGTCGCGCAGTCACAGGGCGTGTTCCTCACGGCCACCACCGACGACTTCGCCCGCGATGCGCTCGCCGCGGTGAAGTTCCTCGCCGCCCGCTCGGAGATCAACCCGCATCAGATCGGGATCGCCGGGCACAGCGAGGGCGGCATCGTCGCTCCGATGTGCGCCGCGCTGTCCAAGGACGTGGCGTTCATCGTGCTGCTCGCCGGGACCGGCATGATGGGGGCCGACCTGCTGCCCATCCAGAGCAGGCTCATTTCCGTCGCCACCGGCACAGACGAAGCGCTCGCGCAGGCGCAGGCGAAAGAGAGCGCCGCGATCCTGAAGATGGTCGTCGCGGGCGCCGAGCGCGGCGACGTGGAGCGCGCCATCCGCGAAGCCGCGATCCGCGAGTTCAAGGCGGCGCCCGAGACCAAGGACCTGCCCGACGACGAACTCACCGCCAAGGCCGACGCCGTCGTGCAGCAGCAATCCGCCGCGCTCTTCACCCCGTGGTTCAAGCGGTTCCTCACGCTCGATCCACGCGATTATCTCCGCAAGGTCTCGTGCCCGGTGCTCGCGATCAACGGAACGCTGGACCTGCAGGTGCCCCCGAAAGACAACCTGCCGCTGATTGAGGCCGCGCTCAAGCAAGGCGGCAACACAGACGTGACGATCGTCGAGTTGCCGCACCTGAACCACCTGTTCCAGACGTGCAAGACCGGCTCGCCGACGGAGTACTCCGAAATCGAGGAGACCTTCTCGCCCGTCGCGCTGGAAACCGTGACGAACTGGATCCGAAAGCACACCGGGTTGGACAAGTGAACCCGCCCGCCGCCTTCGCCCGCGCCGCCGGCGCGAGCCCCGGCAGATTCTGCGCAGCGCGACATCGCGACCCCGTCTGTACATCGATCGTTCGGGTTGGCCGATAGTAAAGCAGACCGGGAGGCGCATGGCGCGGCGACCGCCTGCCCCTGGAGGACTGCTGGCGCCCAGGCGATGCCCGACGTACTTGGTCAAAGCGAGATCGACGCCCTGCTGGCCGCGGTTGACACGGGCGAGGTCAAGCAGCCGCGCGGCCAGATCGAGATCTTCAGCCGGACCCGGCGCGACCTGGACTCGGTCGAGGTCAGGCCGTACGACTTCAAGCGCCCCGAACGCGTCAGCAAGGACCAGATGCGCTCGCTGCAGACCCTCCACGAGGGGTTCGCGCGGAACTTCGGCGCGGCGCTGTCCGGGTTTCTGCGAACGATCGTCGAGATCAAGGTCGCCAACTGCGACCAAATGACCTACGCCGAGTTCATCGCCGGCCTGCCGAATCCCACGTCGTTCAATCTCCTGGAGGCCAAGCCGCTCGAGGGGCAGATGTGTCTGGAGATCAGCCCCCTGATCATCTACCCGATCATCGATCGCCTGCTGGGCGGGACGAACTCCGACCTGTTTATCCCGCAGCGTCCGCTGACGGCGATCGAAACCCGCCTCATCAGCAAGGTCACGTCGCGCGGGCTGGCGGCCCTCTCCGAGGCGTGGGCCGGCATCAAGCAGTTGCACTTCGAGATCGTCGCGAGCGAGAGCAATCCCCAACTCGTTCAGATCGTGCCTCCCAACGAAGTCGTCGTCGTCATCGGGTTCGAGATGAAACTCTCGAACCGAGCCGGGACGATGAACCTGTGCATCCCGTACAACGTGATCGAGCCGATCATCGAATCGCTCTCGTCCCAGAACTGGTTCAACGTCTCCAAGACCGAAAAGACGACCTCGATCCGGCGCGCCATGGAATCCAACCTCAGCGCCGCGCCGGTGACCGTCACCAGCATCCTCGCGGAAACTTCCATCACGCTCAACGACCTGATGTGCCTGAGCCGGGGCGACATCATCGTCACCGAACGGCCCGCCTCCGCCCCGGTGCTTATGTGCGTCGAGGGGGAGCGACGATTCATCGCCAACCTTGGAAAACACAAGGGGATGCGCGCCGTCAAGATCATCCGTTCCATCCGGCCCGACGAGCGCTTCTAGCACGGCCGGGCCTACCATCCGGGCCTATGCCGCCTCCCACGATCACGATCGACGGAACAGTGTGCGAGTTCACGCCGGGGCAGATGATCCTGCAGGTCGCCAACCAGAACGCCAAGGCGATCCCGCAGTACTGCTACCACGATGGGCTTTCGATCGTCGCGTCCTGCCGCATCTGCCTCGCCGAGGTCTGGCAACCCAACCCGCGCAACAACAACGCCCTGGAACCCATCCCCAAACTCGTCCCCACCTGCCAGACCGCCTGCGCCGACGGCATGGTCGTCTACACCGACTCCCCTAAGTCCATCGCGAACCAGAAGGCCGTGATGGAATACCTCCTCATCAACCATCCGCTCGACTGCCCCGTCTGCGATCAGGCCGGCGAGTGCACCCTCCAGGATTACAGTTACGAGTACGGCCGCGGCGTCTCGCGGTTTGAAGAGACCAAGGTCAAGCAGCCCAAGAAGGACATCGGCCCGCACGTCTACCTCTACAGCGATCGCTGCATCATGTGCACCCGCTGCGTCCGCTTCACCCGCGAGGTCTCGGGCACCGCCGAACTCCTCGTCCAGGGTCGGGGCAACCAGGAACAGATCGACGTCTTCCCCGGCCTGGCGCTGGACAACGAACTGTCCGCCAACGTCGTTGACCTCTGCCCCGTCGGCGCGCTCCTCGATAAGGACTTCCTCTTCTCACAGCGCGTCTGGTTCCTCAAGCGCACCCCGAGCATCGATGGCATCACCGCCTCGGGCGACAACATCTTCATCGAACACAACCAAGGCGCCGTCTACCGCATCAAGCCCCGCACCAACCTGGGCGTCAACAAGTGGTGGATCACGGACGAAGTCCGCTACGGGTGGAAGCACGTGCACTCACCGGACCGGCTCACATCGCCCCTGCGCCGGCAGTTCGGCGTGCAGATCGAAAGCGACTTTAGCCGCGCGTACACCGACGCCGTCGCCGGCATCCGCGCCGCCACCGCGCAGGGCAAGCGACTCGCGGTCATGATCAGCCCGATGCTCTCGTGCGAAGAGGCGTTCGTGCTCGCGCAGGCGGGCCTGGCATTTGACCCCAGGGCCGCCCTGGGCGTCGGCCCGATCCCCGTCCTCGGGCAGGACAAGACCTTCCCCGCCGGCAGGCCCGATGGGTTCAGGATGTACGCCGAGAAGTGCCCCAACAGCCGCGGGGTGCGCCGCGTCCTCGCCGCCGTCGCCGCCGCCGCTGGCGCGTTGGCCCTGACGTATCAGGAGTCCGTCGCCCGCATCAAGTCCGGCGACACGGGCGCCGTGGTCCTCACCGGCAACTTCCCCACCGATTGGGCGACCGACGAACTGCTCAGCGCGCTCGACGGAAAGTTTGTCGTCGTGATCGACACCCGCGCCTCCAGGCTCACCGAGCGGGCCGACGTCGTGCTCCCCGGCGCCACGTGGATGGAGAAGGCCGGCACGTTCCAGAACGCGTGCGACCTGCTTCAGTCATTCGAGGCCGCGATCCCCTGCGTGGCGCAGTCGCGCCCCGAGGGACAGATCGGACAGGATCTGCTGGCCCTGGCCCGCGGCCGGGGGCTCTCGGACGATCAGCGTGCCCGCTACCCCGTCGTGTACAAGGCCTCGGTGCAGGGCGCCCACCTCGGCGCCAGCCTCGCGGGCGTCACCAACGACCCGGATTCGGGCGTCGTCGGGCCCGAGATCGGGCAGTTGAGCCACGACCTGGTCCAGGTCCTGCGCGTCGCGTTCAACGCCGCCGACATCCGCGGCCAGATGGCGGCGTTCTCCAGCGACCTGGCCGCGTTCGCCTCTGACGTCGCCTCGCCGGCCCAAGAGGTCGCGCCCATGCAGCCCGAACTCGTCGAGATTTGAGCCGCCCGACTGCTCACCCCGCGTCGTGGGTCTCGTCCGCTTCTTCGTCGGGCATCTGGGCAACGGACGTCGGCATCCGCGACCACACCAATCCCACCGGGATCAGCGCAAGCGCACACAGCGCCGACCCGACCAGGAACGGCGCGCCCGGAAGAACCACGTCAGCGCCATCCCGCGTGAAATACCGGAACACCCCGGTCCCCAGCAGCGGGCCCACGACCGCCGCCACGCTCTGAAGTCCTGAGAGCGCGCCCTGCAGCATCCCTTGCTCGCTCGGCAGGACGGCCTTGCTCACCACCCCTTGCGCCGCCGGTCCCGAGACTCCGCCGAACGACGCCACCGCCACGATCGCATAGATCATCCATCCTTGCGTCGCAAGCCCGTACCCGGCAAACGCCAGGACCGCCAGCAGCACGCCGATCAGCAGGCACAGCCGCTCTCCCAGCGCCGGGATGATCTTTCTCGCCAGCCCCCCCTGCACGATCACCGCGCCGATCCCGACGACAAACAGCGACCACCCGAGTTGCTCCGGCGTCCACTTGAACCGCATGCTCAGCGACAGCACCCACGTCGCATGCAGCGAAAACTGGGCGACGTACAGGAGAAACAGCGCGCACGCCAGGATGATCACAACGCGATGCCCCGACAACCACTTGAACACGCCGAACGGATTCGCCTTGCTGAACGTCACCGCTCGCCGATTCTCCGGCTTCAGCGACTCGGGCAGCACGAACAGCCCGTACAGCCAGTTCAAACTGCACAGGATCCCCGCCGCCAGGAACGGATAGTGAATATCCCCAGGCCCGATGAACGGGATGTGCACGTCCGGGTCACCCAGCAGACCCCCGACGAGCGGGCCGAACATGAACCCGATCCCGAACGCCGCGCCGAGCACCGCGTACCCCGCCGACCGCTTGTCCGGCGGGGTCACGTCCGCGATGTAGGCGTTGCACGCCGTGATGTTCGCGCCCGAAATCCCGTTGATGGCCCGCGTGATGAACAACAGCACCAGGCTCGGAAAATAGACGGTCATCAGCGCGGCGGCGAAGTAATCCAGCGCCGACCCCGCCAGCGAAATCAGGATGATCGGCCGCCGACCGAAGTGATCCGAGAGCGACCCCAATATCGGCGCGAAGACAAACAGCATCGCCGCGTACATCGCCGTCAGCAGCCCGTACGCCAGGGACGACTCGCTCTCGGCACCCTGCGTCGGCAGGTGCTGCACCCACGCCACCAACTTCGGGCCCACGGGGATAATCAGACCGATCCCCAGCGCGTCCAGGAGGATCGTGAAGAAGATGAGTCCCAGCCGTGCGGTGCGCGCCGTTTTGCCCATGGCAGGCGAGGGTAGCCGGTTGTCGCGCGCCGTGCCCCCCGGTGCCCCCTCGGCGCCCCCCGGCGCTGTGGGCGCAAGATCCACGCCGGAACGTGGAACCATTCTCCGTGTCGAGCGTCGAATCCTGGTCATGAGCAAGCGGGGTGTGCATCTCGCGATCGCGTGCACATGTCTGATGAGCATCGGACTGCCGCCCGTTCGCTCGCTTGGTCAGTCAAGTTTCGAGAAGCCCGGAGGCTCGCCCGCCGGAGTCGAAGCCGTCGGCGTGCAACACGAGTTGCCACTCACGACTTCCACCGCGTCACCCCTGCCCCTCCCCCTTCCGGCCCCCGCGGCGCCCGCAGCGGCGCCGGACCGCTCGCCAACAGTCGCCGTGCTCAATCTCGGTCGGCCTCGACACCAGGCCGAGCCCGGCGCCAACGCCCGCAACATCCTCGGGATCCACCTCAAGGCCGCCGACCTGCTCGACGCCGCCCGTCAACTCCAGGACGAACACGTTGACATCGTCGTCCTCGACGTGAATCTCCAGGGCGGCTACTGGGCCGAGGCCCGGCTCGTTCAGCAAGTCCTGCTCGCCGAGTTCCTCCCCCACTTCCGCACGATCGCGTGGATCGACGAAGCGGTCGGCGGCGCCGCCCTGGCGCTCGCGGTCGTGCCCGAGATCGTCTTCCGGCCCACCGGGATCTTCGGCCCGTGCCCCGTTTCGTCAGCGGGAACCACGATCAACGCGCCCTGGATCACCGACTCCGCCAGCGCCTCGGCCGCGAACGACCCCATCGTTGAACATATGCGACGCATGTGCGCCGTCGGCGGGCACGACGCCCTCATCCTCCGCGCGATGATGCTCGCCGAACCCATGAGCGCGATCCCTAATCCCGACGGCTCAATCATCCTCACCCCCGCGGAGCAGCCCGGAAAGACCATCAATCCCGCCGGACGACTCCTCACCCTCAACGCCGGCACGGCGCAGCGCGCCGGGCTCAGCATCGGCGTCGCGGATGACTTTGACGCCGTCGCCCGTCTTCTTCATCTTCACAACGCACGCCCGCACACCTCCGACGCCGCGACCGACTTGCTCTTTGCCGCGGCACAGGCCCGATCCGACGAATCACGCCTCCGCGAACTCATCGATTCGATCCGGACCCACCTCCTCTTGACCGACTCGGCGATCGAGGGGTGGGAACGCAACTTCCAGGCGGACGCCGCCGCAGGCGAACTCGACGAACTCGAGTTTCTCCTGAGCCGCAATCATCTCTACCGCGTCTACTTCGCCTACGACGCCCGCGTCCCCGAGGGCGTCGGCGGCCTGAACCCGGTGTGGTTCGACACCATCCGCCGAGGGCTCGACGCGCTGCGTCGCAAACCCCTGCCTCTGGACGAAGTCGCCGAGACGATCGAAATGTAACGCCCTCGCTCGGCCCCCTGGCCCCCGCGCAGCAGTTACCTCGCGTACGCGCCGGCAACCTTGCGCAGCGCGTCCGCGATGATCCGGAAGTGATCATCCGTGAGCGCGTGATGCATCGGCAGCGCGAAGACCCGCTTGCACAGATCCTCCGAGACCGGGTACGACGCCGCGTCGTTCTTGGTGCGCGTGCACCCGCACCCCGACGAGCCGCACCCGCCCGCCCCGCCCGCCCCGGTCATGAACTTCGCAAACGCCGGCTGCCGCGTCAGCGGGCGCGGGTAGTGCACCGCCGTCGGCACGCCCTCCTTGGCCAGCGCCGCGATGAACTCGTCACGTGTGCAGCGCACCCGGTCGAGGTTGAGTTTGACGACGTACAGATGGAACACCGACGCCGCGCCGGGCGTCGTCACCGGCTTGGCCAGCGCTGGGATGGCGTCGATGATCGCGTCGAACCGCGCCGCGTTCGATTGCCGCTGCCTGGTCTCGGCTTCCAGCCGATCCAGTCGCGAGCAGCCGATCGCTCCGGTAATGTCGTTCATGCGGTAGTTGTACCCGACCTGCTCGTGCAGGTACTTCTCGGTTTCGCCGTGAGAGCGCAGCAGTTTGATCTGCCGCGCCAGCCCGTCGTCGTTGCACGTCACCATGCCGCCCTCGCCCGTCGCGAGGTTCTTGGTCGCGTAGAACGAATACGTCACCGCGTCGCCGAACGCGCCGATTCCCTTGCCGCGGTACGTCGCCAGGTGCGACTGCGCCGCGTCGTAGATCACCTTCAGGTTGTGCTTCTTCGCGAGCGCCTGCACGGCGTCAATATCGACCGGGCACCCGTACAGGTGCGTGCACGCGATCGCCGTCGTCTTCGGCGTGATCCGCTTCTCCGCATCCGCCACGTCGATCTGGTACGTATCCGGCAGCGCATCAACGAAGACCGGGTTCCCGCCGCGGGCGACCACCATCGACACCGTCGCGATGTACGACCACGCCGGCACCAGCACGTCATCACCCGCGCGGAACAGCGGCTCGTACGCCAGTTGCAGCGCGCACGTGCCGTTGGCGCACGTCATCGCATGCTTCGCCCCGGACATCGCTCCGAAGCGCTGCTCGAGTTCCTCGCACTTCTTCGCCGCCCGCAGCATCCCGGAGTTCAGCACCCCGATCGCCGCCTGCTTGTCCGCCTCGGTCAGCCCGACCGACATGAACGGCACGTTTGTCGCCGACACCGGCGTCCCCCCTTCGATCGCGAGCGTGGATGACTTCGACGACGAAACCGAAACGTGAGAGCGGGACGACATGCCGGAAGCGGGGACGGCGCTCATTCGATTCTCCAAACGCAAGGCCACCGGCCCGCGTGCAACCATATTCCAAACAGAACGATCGTTCGACGAGGCTGATGGTAGGTCGCCCCCCCACCCCCCACCATCCGGACATCCGCGCCTGAAGGGGTACGATGCCACATGACCAACACCGACCTTGATTCGCGGATCGCCCAGTTTCAAAACATGGCGCAGGCCGATCCGGACAACGAAATGGCCCACTACTCCCTCGCGAACGCCTATCTTCAGGCCCAGCGCTACCGCGACGCCGCCGAAAGTTTTCTCAGGTGCACCGAGTTGGCCCCGGGCATGAGCAAGGCGTTCCAACTCGCCGGCGACAGCCTCATCCGGGCCGGCCAAAGGGACCGCGCCGCCGACGTCCTCACCCGCGGGTACATGATCGCCGCCGAACGCGGCGACCGCATGCCGCAATCCGCTATCTCCGATTTGCTTCGATCCATCGGCAAGGAGCCCCCCAAGACCGCGGGAACCTCCGTGAGCACGGAAGGCTCGGCGGGCGGCGTCGTGGAACTCGGTGGCGTCCGCTCACGCTCTGCCGCTTCCTCGGCCGGCGCCAAACTCGACCGCCCCCCCTTCCGCGGACCCGTCGGCGAATGGATCTTCCAGAACGTCAGCAAGGAACGCTGGGAGGCATGGATCCGCCAGGGCACGAAAGTCATCAACGAACTCCGCCTGGACCTGTCGAAAGAACAGGACGCCGAGGCTTACGACCAGCACATGCGCGAATACCTCGGCCTCGATGAAGAGACCTTCCGCCGAATCACGTCCTGAGCGAGATACCCCCGGCGACACCCCGGTTCACGTCGGCTTCACCCAGTCCCGCACGAGATCCGCCCGCGCTTCGCGTCGCTTGTCCTGGTCCATCTCCTTGCCAACCAATCGCTGCAGATGTTGCGGCTGCGTCAGCAGCACCAGTTGATTGACCGTGTTGACCTTCACGTCGTCGATCAGCCCGGTCAGGATTCCTAGCCGAACCTGGCTCAGCAGCGGCAAGGCCTCCTCCGGCGTCAGTCGCCGGGCGTACCGAAGCGTCCCCAGCGCACGGAACACCGTGTCCTCGGTCTGCTTGCGGCGCTTGGTCACCATGAACGTCCGCGCCTTGCGCTCGTATTCCACGATGTGCGGCAACACCTCCCGCTCGAACTCGTGCAGCAGCACACGCTCGGGCTTGCCCAGCGTTGTCTGATTCGAAATCTGGAACAGATCCCCGGCCGCCTCCGACCCTTCTCCGTAATACCCCCGCACCGCCAGGTTCATGTCCTTGGTCGCCCGCCGAACCTTGTCGATCTCCCCCGTCAAGCGCAGCGCCGGCAGGTGCAGCATCACCGACACCCGCATCCCCGTCCCCACGTTCGTCGGACACGCGGTCAGGTATCCGAAGCGAGGCGAATACGCGTAGCGAAGCCAGTCATCCGTTTCATCCGGGATCCAGCGCGGCCCCGAACGTTCCGCGCTCGCACCCTGCTCCGGCGCCGGCCGAAGACCGCCCAGCAGTGAATCGAGCCGATCGGCCTGTTCAAACGCCACCCCCAGTTGAAGCCCGGCGCACATGACCTGCAACCGGATCTGGTCCTCCTCGTTGACCATGATCGACACCCGCTCGTCCGGGAGCGAAATGGCCACAGCCCGCGGCAGGTCGCCCTGCGCGTGCTCCTTGGAAATCACGTGACGCTCCACCATGAGCATGCGGTCGGCCTGCACGCTCTGGTGCACGTCGATCCACGCCAGTCGCGCGCGATCATCCGGCGCGCTGGTGCGCGCCAGACGCTGCACGCGCGCCCGGATCAGATCCATCACCTGCTGGCGCTGCACCCTCGATCCCTTCTTCGGAAACGGGAACCCGACCAGGTTTCGCGCCAGACGGATGCGTGAAGACACCACCACGTCGCTCTCCCCCGCGGCCGCGCTCAGCCACGACGCGCCCGACGCCACCTGCTCGCTCGAAAACACGGATCCCGCCTCGCTCATCCGCCCTCCTCCGTGTCCCAGCCAGGCCCGGTGGGATCCTCCGAGCGGCCCCGGTCACGAGGCGCGGCCTCGGACTCCTGCTCACCAAGTTCTCGCTCGACTCCCGCGACCTCGTCCCGCAGCCGGGCCGCACGCTCGTATTGCTCGGCGGCGACCGCGTCGGCCAACTGCGCGCGAAGCGCCGCCGCCCGCTTCTCCCGCTCCGCGCGACGCGCCGCCCGCGCCCGCTCCTCACGCCCCAGGTCCGCGTACGCCGATTCTCCGGCGGCCGGCCGCCCCCCCTTGTCCAGCGCCCGCGGCACCTTCCCCGTGTGATGCGTCGCCCCCTCGTGCGCCCGTTCGATCAGCGGCCCCAGCACGCTCTCGAACGCGTGGTAGCACTCGGGACACCCCAGCAGGCCTGTACTGCGGAACTGCGCCAGTTCCAGCCCGCACGCCGCGCACGCTCCGAGCGGCTTGCCCGCCTTCTCCTCCACTTCGGTCTCACCCCCCGCCGCCGCTTCCGCCGCCTCGTTCTCCGCCGCGTGCTTCAGCAGCGACGCCACGATCTGCGAGAACGGCGCCTGCGACTGCACCGGAAGCCCCGCCTGCTTGGCGCACGATTCGCACAGGTGGCGCTGCCCCCCCACCTTCGTCCACTCGTGCACCGTCGCTTCGTTCTCACAGAGATCGCACTTCACCATGAATCGTACGCGGCCGACCGCCAAGGCTGAAGCACCCGCGATCCGATTCGCCCGGCGCGCAGAAAAAACCCCGGATGCCTCGCTCCGGGGTTCATGATCGTCACGTCCGCGCCATTTCGACGACAACCATTACTGCCCGTTCATGATCCGACGCAGCAGGTCGGCCGTCGTCGATTGACCCAGGAAGAAATCGGTGTCGTACAGCACGTCGCCCCCGTTCCCGCCCAGAACACCGCCGCCCAGACCGGTCCCGACGCCCGACGGCGACAGCGCCCGGCTGACGTTCGAGAACCTGAACGGCACGCCCGCCGGGATCGCCCGGACCGAGTTCGCGTTCATCGGGTCCGTCACCGCCGAGTTGTACGGGTTCGCGGGTGAGGGGTTCAGCGAGCCGTCCGTCCCGATCACCGTCCGCAGACCGATCAGTTCGCCGATCCGCCGCGCCGACGCACCCGTCAGCGACGTCACGAACCGATCAACATCGGCCCGCGCCGGCGTCAGGCCCAGGAGCCCCAGCGACGGGAGGAACACGATCGCCTCGTCGTTCTGATCGAGGTTGAACGCGTCCGCGTGCTCGCTCACGCCGAACGTCTCATTCGCGAACAGGAACGTCGGCTCGTTGGACGACGTGAGGAAGACCGTCGAGAAGTCCTGACCCTCGAACGACGCCGGGTCGGACGAGATGCGTACATCGACGCCCGACGCCGTGAAGAGCGCCTGCAGGTTCGCGACCAGGTTGCTGATGATGTAACTGTCCACCGGCTGCGAGCCGATGACGCCCGAGAACCCGACCGCGGAGGAACGGAACGGCTGGAGCACCGTCGAGCCCAGGTGCTCGCCCAGCCAATCGACCGTCCCGCCCGTGGTTTCAAGCAGGATATTCTGCACGCGCGGCGAAGAGACCAGCGTCCCGGTCCCCTGCGTGACGATCTCCAGCGAATAATCAGACTGCACCGCGCCCTGCACGTACAACGCGTAGGTGCCCGCTCCGCCCGGCACGCCCGCGTGCACCGGGACGACGAACTCGATGAAGAAGTCGCCGCTGGAGTCGTAGCCGTACGACTGATTGCCGTTGGTCACGACATCGCCGGGCGTGCCGCCGATCGGGCGGAAATCGCTCGGCGCCGCCAGGAGCTGCGCGTCGGCCACCCCGACGGAGTTGGTGGTATCGAAGATGGCGAACTGCGCCGTACCCCGCAGGTCGCGCGCCAGCGGGTTGGAGAAGAGCCCGATGTTGGAGCCGAGTTCGGAGAGCCGGATGGTCGCCCGCACGCGGGTGCCCGGCGTGATGACTTCGCCGTTGTTGAGGTGGTAGACGTCGACGTCGGGCGCCACGACCTGCGGGACGCCGGTGTAGTTGGATTCGCCGATGGAGGCGTCCACGAACGAGACAATACGGTCGTCCGAGGTGCCAAAGACGCCGTCGGGCCCGCTCGTGCGCTGCGACGTGATGCCCGAGCCGTTGGAGCCGCTGACGATGTCGTCGCCGGTTCCGCGGACGCCGTCGGCCCCCGCGCCGAGCGTGAAGACATACAGCCCGTTGACGACCGAGGCCAGGTCGTCGCCGGTGTTGAAGACGTTGTCGTTCCCGCGGAACGCCGCCGGGACCGGCGCGGTCGCGACCGGCACGCCGTTGCTCGAATCCGAATCCCCGCGGAACCCCGTGTCGCCATCGTCAAAGATGTTGATGCTGAAGTTGTAGTCGCCCACCGTCCCGGCGATGATCGGGAAGTTCGGCACCGCCGTCTCGTTGTTGATGATCCCGGGCAGAACGCGCGCCGCGACCGCGATGAAGTACGTCCCCGTCGTCGTGATCAGGAACTGTTGCTCGCCCGTCAGGCTCAGCGTCTGCGTCGGATCAAGCGGGTTCGTCGGCGCCGGCTGCGCCGTCGCGTTGATGCCCGCGATGATGTTGCCATTCGCGTCCAGCAACTGCCGGTCCGCAACCTGGGCGACACCAAGCATGTCACCCAGCCGCAGCACCTGCCCGGCCCGCAGCGTCACGCGATACAGATCCACGTCGTTCGTCGGGCCGAAGAAGTTGATGTCCTGATCCTGGTGATCCCCGATGATCCCACGCAGCCGGAACGACCGGTTCGGGTCCGGGAGACCGTCCGGGGCATAGTTGTTGTCGAGCACCAGGTTCAGATCCGTCGCGTACCGCAGGTCGATCGTGCGGAACCCGATCGTCGCGTTCCCCACGATCACGGCGTTGCCGACGTTGTTCGCGTCGTTGGGCGTGTTGTCCCGCTTGTCGCCCGCGTCGCCGACGATGTCGTCCGCGGAGAAACTGTCGGCGTCGCCTTCGAGGATCCCGTTGGCGTTGCCGTCCAGCCGCGCGCCCTGCGTCTCGCCGCGCAGCACCGCCGCGTCGAGCACGAAGCGGTACACGCCCGGTCCCGGCACGCCGTTCTGCTGCGGCAGCGACCGCTCGGTGATGTCCCGGCTGAACGTGACGATGACCGTGAACGTCGTGGGGTCGTAACTGATCGAGTAATCGACGTTCTGCGCCAGCCGGATCGTGACCGTCCCGCCGTTGCGCACCTCGAACACGCTGAGCGCCTGCGCGAGCGTCGATTGATTCACCGCCTGGTTGAACTGGATCCGCTCGGAATACAGCCGGCTGGACTCCGTGATCCGCACATCCACCACGCGCAGCGCATCCGCCGTCGCCGAGAACCGGCGGACCAGCAGGTTTCCATTGCCCGTGAACGTCTGCCCCGCCGCCCGCACCGTCCCGATCGTCCCGTTGGAGATGATACGGTACGACTGCGAGTTCAGCAGCGAGCCCGACGCCGTCCCGTTGATCGTCACCGTCCCGATCGACGAGTGCCCCTCGTCGATCACGTCGTCCGGCGTCCCCAGGAACCCGTCGTTGCCGCGAGCCACGCCCGCGGCGATGTCGGACCCGCGGAAGAACCCGGAGATCAGCACCGTCTGGATCGACCCGTTGGACACCACGTCCGCCGCCGACCCCACGCCACCGAACGTCCCGTCGGAACCCAGATCGGTGCCGGCGTAGATCAGCGAATCGATCATGTTCCCCGTGATGTTCACCAGCGTGATGTTGTTGAGCGCGCTGATCCGCGACGTCAGGAGCCCGGCCCCCGCCGTGATCGTCCCGATCGACCGCCCGCTGCGGATCGCCGCACGCTCGATCGCTCCGCCGACCATCACCGAACTAATGTCCCGGCTCGAACTGATCAGCCCGAAGTGCGACCCGAAGAATCGGATGTCGCCCGCCGAAAGCACGCGGATCGCCGCCTCGCCCGACTGATCCCGCAGCCCGAAGTCGCCCCCGACCAGGATCGACTGGATGTGGTTGGCGTCGATGTACCCTCGCGTCACGTTCCCGATGATGAGTTGCCCGATGTCGTTGCCCGCGCCGATGGACCCGGTCACGTTCAGCCCGCCGAACTCGACGAACTGCACGTACCCGTCGAAGTAGAAACTCGAGTCGCCGAACATGTTGCCGCGGATGCTCGCGTACCCGAGCGACGCTCCGTCGTTGGACAGCACGCGGAAGTCGGTCAGCGAGTTCTGGTTGGTATCGACGATCAGCCGCGTCGCCAGTGTCGTGTTGATCAGCGCCAGCCGGTTGACATTGCGCCCCAGCGCCGAATCGAACACCTGCTGGAAGTACGCCTGCCCCGGCCCGGTCAGCGTGATCCGGCCCGTTTCCCCCACCGTCGTCGTAAACGCCAGCCCGCCCGCCGGCACCTGCCCGGATCCCGGGACGAACTCGATCACCTTGTTCGGCTCGGCCTGGTGCAGCCCCGGACCCCCTCGCACCACGCCCGGCGACGTGAACCCGATCCCGTTGTCCGCGAACGCCGTCGTCTGCACCGCGCCGCCCGTGACATTCACCGACCCGATCGACGAGATGCCGTTGGCCACCGCGTCGTCGGCCGTGTTGTAGATCCCGTCGGCGCCGGCGTTCATGCCCGCCGCCACCGTCACCGCGCCCGTCCCGCCTCGGAAGAACAGGTCCCCGACGCGCCCGAACTGCACGATGTCCGCGTTCGCGCCGGTCCCGCCAGGACGATTGTCCGCGCCCAGGTTCGTGATGCCCGCCGCCACGATCAGCCCGCCCGCGAAGTGCAGCGCCTCAACGCTGTTCACCGAGTCGCCGGCGGCGATGAAGTTCCCGCCGATCCCAGGTGTGATCGTGTCGTTCAGGATCGTGCCCCACACATACACGCGAAGCACCGCGTTCCCGGCGTAGATCGCCGTCTCCCACATCGACGCCCGCTCCACCTCCACGCGCCCGATGTTCGTCCCCGCCTGGATGCGCGGCCCCTGGAACGTCGGCAGCAACTGCGTGTCCGGCGGCAACTGGTTGCGCAGCGGATCAAAGAACGCGAACGGCGACAGGAACGGGTTCACCCCGATGTCCCCCGCGAACCCGTCCGTTCCTACGAAGAGCTGGATCACATCGATCGCCTCCTCGGCAATCACGTTCCCCAGCAGGTGCCCGCCGCGGATCGTCACCGACCCGATCGACCCGTCGTTGGCGCGGATCGTCTTGCCGGCGCGGAACGATCCGTTGGTGATCATCACCGTTCCGATGCCGCCGGATTCGCTGGTGATGTTCCCGTTCAGGTCTCCCTGGATGTCCACGAGGTTGATCCGCCCGTACGCCGTGATGTTTGCCGACGATACCAGGTCGTTCCCCGGCAGCGCGACGACCCGCCCGACCCGCACCGCGCCCGTGATCGACTGCCCGATGCGCAGATCCGTATAGATCTGCCCGTTGGGAGTCATGATGTTCGCCAGATTCCCGCGGATGTTCAGCAGCCGCAGCCCGCGCTGCTCACCCTGCTGCCCGATGTTCCGCCCGGCCATGATCGTCGTCACGTCGCCGGACACATCCAGCGACACGATCAGGTCGCGCCCCGCGCTCAGCGTGCCCAGCGTCCCGTTCGATTCCGTCGTCATGATCGACGCGATGATGTCGCCCTCCGTCGAGCGGATCGACGTGATCGGGCCGGCGGCGGAGATCGAGCCGGTGATGTAGAACCGCGCTTGCAGCGTCGTGATGCCCCCGCCCGGGCCCGTGCTCGTGATCGCCGTCGAGGTGATGTTCGAGCCCGCCGTCAGCGTGATGATCGGGCCCGCCGCCGTGATCTCGCTGGACCGGATATCCGCGCCCGCCGACAGGAACGTCAGGCGGCCCGTCGTGAACGTCGACGCGCGGATGTCGTTGAGCGCCTGGATCGACGCCGTGTTGTTCGCGATCCCGACGTTCGAGCGGATGATGTTCTGCCCCGCGAACTGACCCGTGAGCGCGCCCCGCACGTTCAGGTTCAGGTCCGAGATGTCACCCAGCAGCCCCGCGGTGATCAGCGACGCCAGGTTCCCCGAGATGAAGATCGCGTTGGGACGGAACTCCAGCGGCTCGCCCAGCAGGGTCGAGTTGCGGTACGACTGCGCGATGATCGACCCCACGTTCCCCGTCGCATCGATCGTGCTGGCGTCGAACGCCGCGTTGATGATGTTCACCGAGTTGATGTTCGCGCCCACGACGCGGGAGCGGAAGAACTCCGATAGCGTCGCCGTGATCGCCACCACGTTCTTTCGATCGGTTTCCGCGAGGTCGTCGCCCTGCCCGTCGTTGCGCGTGAACCGCGCCGAGTTCCAGAACTCGTCGAACACGGTCCCGCCCAGGTACGCGCCGTCGTAGCGACCGCGATCCAGGTTCACCGACAGCAGCCCGTTGACGTTCCCACCCGCATCGACGTTCGTGTCGGCCGCGATGATCACCCCGCGGATCACCGGGTTCAGACCACGCCCGCCGAACACCGACGTGATGTCGTCGTCCGCGAAGATCCCCGCCTTGGCGAACGGAGACGGACCCCACTCCGCCAGCCCGTCGCCGATGTCGATCGTGCCGATGTCGTTGGCGTAGATCGAGCCCACGATCCCGTCGAACCCGCCCAGCATCGTGATGCCGTCGCTGTTGGCGCGCAGCGTCCCGATGTTGCCGCCCTGCAGGATCACGTCGCCGATCGATCCTGCCACCGTCACCGTCGCCAGGTTGCCCGTGCGCACGATGAGCCCGGTAAGGAAGTAGTCAAACGGCGCCCCGAGGTCCTCGAGCGTCTCGTCCTGGTTCACCATCGCCGTGCGCTGCCCGACCGGCACGAAGACCTGCCCGTTCCAGTTCCCGTTGATGCTCCCCGGGTTCACGCCCACCGGCGCGCCCGGCTGGTTGCTGTACCCGGACTGCGGCGGCACGAACGGCGCGATGAAGTCCAGCCCCACGACACCGCTCAGTTGCGTGCTCCCAAGGTTCCCCGACGAGATCGTCAGCGACGTCAGCCCGCCGACGTCCGCCGCCAGGATGTCCCCGCGGATTGATGTATTCCTGATCGCCGCCAGCGCGTTGTCGGACTGGATCAGCCCGATATCGATCTCGGTGAGCGTCGAGGCGATGTTGACCACCGAACCCGCGCCGTCGGTGTTGATGTTGATCAGCCCGATGCTCGCGACGCCCGCGGTCAGCCCGCCGATCTCCAGCGACGCCCCGCCGTTGAGCACCGCATCGATCCTCGCGATCGCCACGCCCTGGGACGAATCGATCGGCAGGAACCGGATCTGGCCGAACGACATGGCGCCCGGCGTCCCGCCCGCGATGCGGATCGTCAGCGTCGCGCCGCCGTCGTCCACGATCGTCACCGTCTGCCCCGGCACCAGCGGGGTGAACGCGTTTGGATTCGAGCCGTTCTCGATGTTGCCGGCGTCGAGCGTCATGAACCGAATGTCGGACCCGACTCCCATGTTGATCTGCGGCAGCCGCTCTCCGACGATCCCCACCCCGTTGCCCGCCTGCACGACGAACGCGTCGATGATCGAGCGGTCGGAGGTGGTCAGGCTGAAGGTCCCGCTCACGAGCCGATCGCCCACCTGGAACAGCCCGATGTGCCCCGGGCCGCCGTTGGTGCCCGTGCGGATGTTCACCGTCCCGCGCGGCGCGGGCGGCATCGAATCGTTCTCCCAGCCCACCCCGCCCGCCACGAGCATGATCCCGATCGTCCCGCCCACGCTCAGCGTGAAGGTATTGATGTCCCCCTCGTTCGGCCCGCCGCCCACCAGCGCCGACGCGCCCGTGAACAGCCCGCCCAGGTTCCCGCCGATCAGCAACTGCGCCCCGTTGATGTCCGAACCCGTGGTCACGTTGTACAAGTTGCCCGCGACCGACACGCTCGAGAACCGGAAGTTCGCCGCATCGTCCGGGTCTTCCATCGAGTTGGTGACGTCCAGTCCGTCGCTCTCGCCCGCCGCGCCCGTGACGTACCCGACGCCCACCCGCAGCGACCCGACGTTACCCGCCGACACCGAGATGACGTTCGCGCCCCCGGCCATGTTGTGCCCGAGCCCGGACCCCGTCCGGATCGAACCCACCGTCACCGGCGCCAGGCCCGTCACCACCGCCTCGTACGCCAAGTCGCTTGGAAACTGCCCATCCGTCGGCGTCGAGACAACCAGGTAGTACACGTCCGCGTGGTCCGGCCGGAACACGATCCGGTCACCCGAGTTCGGGCCCGAGAGTTGAGCGGCGCTTGACCGATCATCCCCCGGCTGACGCGACACGAATCGGCTCCCCGCCACGATGAACCCGCTGGCGTCCAGCACCCGGAAATATGCCTGCCCTCGGTTCTGCCCCATGTCGTCGAACGACATGCTGATCACGACGTCCGTATTCCCGTCGGCCGCGAACGCGTACACGTCCACCGCGTCTTCGGCGCTGTCGATCGCGTTGAACTGCCCCAGCGACCCGCGCAACCGCACCCCCGCGCTGTTCACCCCGATGAACTCCGCCCCCGTGATCGAATCATTCCGGAACAGGTTCCCGCCGAACGGCACCGCCTGCGTCTGCCGGCTCATCGCGTTCAGGAACGTGTTCACCACCGCCGCCTGACCCGCCGCCGGGTCGATCCCGTACACCACCTCGCGCTCGAAGTAGTCAAACGTCGGCAGGATCGCCAGCGACGGATTGTTGATATCCGCCTGCACGATCAGGTTCGACACCATGCGCCCGCCCACGTTCGCCTCGCCCAGCGTTCGTCCCACCTGGATCGTGCTCGACGTCGTGCGCAGCGCGTTGTTCGGGTCCGAATCCGCCGTCCACACGCCCGAATCGCCCGCGACGTACAGCGCCCCAAGATCCCCTCGCACCGTCAGCGACCCGGGCATCATCGCCACGCCGTAGCGCCCCAGCGCGCCCGAGAACCGCGACGACCCGTGCAGCGTCCCGTGGATAACGACCGACGACATCGACACGTTCGCGTCGTCGCTGAACACACCCTGGTTCGCCCGATTGAAGTTGAACGCCCCGGCCCCGCCCAGGTACGCCCCCGGTGTCGAGTTGTCCCGCACGAACGGCGACCCGACCAGCACCGACCCCGCGATCGCCGGCAACCCGATCGCCATCGGCGGGTTCATGTTCGTCAGCGTGTACCCAAACCCCGCCTGCTCAAAATCGTCCGCCAGCCCCCCGATGTTGTCTATCAGGTTGAACTGGAACGCGTTGTTCACAACCGTGATGGTGCCCCCCACCATCGTGAACATCCCCCGTGTCTCCGTCCCGCTCGCCCCGCCGAACCCGGACAGCCGAATCCGCCCGATCCCGTCGTTGAAGTCCGGAACCCCGTCGTCGTTCTGATCAACCAGCGCCACCATCTGCTGGCTCCCCGGCGGCACCCCTAGCGCGAGCGTCTGCCGGATCTGCCGGTCATACAGGTCGAAGAACTCCGCCGTCGCACCCAGCGGGCCCACGATCGTCACCTGCGCCCCGAAGACTCGCTCCTCGTTGAACATCCCGAACCGTCCGCCCGGGAACGTCGCCGTGATGTCGTCGATCACGAACTGATCGAAGTAGTTGTTGTTGTCCGGCGGCGTCTGGAAACTCGACACCCGGAATGAGTCAAACCCAAACGCCGGAAGCCCGTTCGGCCCCGCCAGGTCCACCAGGGTCAACTGTCCCCCGTTGTTCAGCGCCGCCAGCGCCGCCGGCGAGAACGATTCCACCACCTCGCCCCCCAAGAGCAAGTCGATACGCGTCCCCGTCACCGGATTCAGGTCCAGCCCGGTCGTGTTGATAATGACCTGGTTGGCCACCCGCGCGGTGATCGGACCGCCGCCCGCGTCGGGCACGTCGAGGAACTCAAACAGCACAAAGTCGTTCGCCGACAGACGGATCGACAGGTCGCGGTCCATCGTCATCATCCCGTCGGGCCCAAGCACCCACGTCACCGGCGCCGCCGACACCGATGAAAAACTCATCCGGATGTCGGATTCCGCGAAGATCGTGTTGTTCGGGACCGCCGGCGGCTGCTGCGGCGCCATCGTCCACGGCGCCATCTCGTCCTCGAACTCTTCCGTCACCACGTCCGCCATCACCGCCGCCGGAATCGGCTTAAACAGGAACGGCGCCACGTACCCGAACTGCGCCGTCGCCGTCCCCAGCCCCGTCGCGGGGTCCACATTCGTCACCGTCAGCGCGAACAGCAACTGCCGCTGCTCCAGCGCCTCGCATTCAAACTCATTCTGAGATCGCGACACCGCCGTCCCGGCACGCGTCCACAGCCGATCGACCAGGCGACCGCCCCATCCGCGACGCGACGTTCCTGCGGACGAGTTCCTACGGCTGCGGCCAAAGATGCTCATGTGTACTCCTGCCTTGTTTCTCTATCACCGCCGCAGTGTGGGCTGCCGCGGATGAGTAGTCTAGCGTCAACGTTCCACGTCTTTCGCAATCAACAACCATCGCCCGATCGCGCCTGCCGCGCGATCGGGATGCTCCGACTTCTGCCCCGCCCCGGTCCCTCACCCCCGCGCGCCCCCGCCCTCGCCCATCCGCTCCCAGCCCCTATACGAAATCGCTCCGTCCTTCCTGCACACAACCGGTTGCGCCTTCTTGCCCTTTTCGCCCGGTCCCCCACCCGCCCGGATCACCCCAGCGCGGGGCACAGATTAGCCGACTCGCGGGCACATCGCAAGTCCGCCTAGCCACGATGCTTGTGTGAGTTATTTCCCCGCAGCGCGGCCGACGGGAGTGATTCGTGTCCTTCAACTTTCATCAGCCTCTGTCGAAACGGCGTGGGGCACCTCCCCATACGATCCCCAATCGAAACTGGTTTCACCCGCACCTTCCCCAGTCGCTCCGCTCGTGCCCAGTTGATCGCTTTCCGATACTTCCATTCTGGGGGCATTTCATTTCTGGTGTACCTTTTTCTCATCCCCGCACTTCACCTTTCCTCAGCACTTTTACAGGATCCAAACAAATGCCCCGCTCCCTCTGCACCATCCTGTTCTCGCTCGCCGGCTCCGCCGCTGCATGGGGCCAAGCCACCGACCTGCGATACTCCCCCACCGGCGCGCTCGATCGCCTTGGCTTCTACAGCGCTCAGACCTGCCTCCTCTCCCCCGATCAACCCACCAACGTCACCAAGACCCCTCCCGACGCCAAGGACGTCCTCTACGGCACCATCCGGCTTGGTCCACGCGAAAACCAGGGCCGCTACACCGTCCTGCTCGCCGACGCGAGTACGTCCAGCGCACGCCTCTTCGTCGATTCAAACGCCGACGGCGACCTCACCAACGACCCCCCACTCACCTGGAAGCAAGATCGTTATTCGGGTCCGGGCGACGCCCTCACCCTTCACCGTCAGCGCGGCTCCGCCTCCGTTTCCATCAAGTACGACTCCGGCCCCCGCAACGCCGGCATCAACTTCTACCGCATGGACCCCGCCGACCCGTCTCGCCCTGACGCCAAACGGCAACTCTTCTATTACCGCGATTTCAGCGTCTCCGGCACCGTCACCCTCGGCAAGTACTCCTACCAGGCCTTCTTCTCCGACGACCGCACCACCGGCGACTTCCGCGGCAGCCAGTCCCCGGCGTCCATCTGGACCACCCTCTTCATCGACGTCGATGGCAACAAGCGCTTCGACCGACGCCGCGAAGCCTTCGACCCCCGCAAGCCCATCGTCATCGGCGACGAACACTGGCAGGTTCGGGACATTACCGCCGAGGGAGACCGGATCTCCTTCGTCATGACCCGCACCAAGATCGACGTCACGCCCGACGAGAAACCCTCGATCAAGCCCGCCCCCGAGACCAAGCCGGCGCCAACACCCCCCGGGAAGCCCCAACCCGAACCCGAGAAGACTCCCGCCCCGAACGGCCCCCCCGATCTCTCCGTCGGCAAGGTCGCCCCCGAGTTCTCCGAGTCCGACCTGGACGGCAAGACCGTGAAGTTCCCCGGCGACTTCGCCGGCAAGGTCGTCGTCCTGGACTTCTGGGCCACATGGTGCAGGCCCTGCCGCGACGAGATCCCCCACGTGGTCGAGGCGTACAACACGTTCCACGAGCAGGGACTCGAAATCGTCAGCGTCTCGCTCGACCAGGCCAACCGCGCCGATAACCTCCGCGCCTTCGTCAAAGACAACAAGATGCCTTGGCAGCAGATCTACGACGGCGGCTACTGGAACGCCAAACTCGCCAAGGTCTACGACGTGCACTCCATCCCCGCCATGTTCCTCATCGACGGCGACTCCGGCAAGATCATCGCCAAGGGAAACACCCTCCGCAGCGGCAGGCTCGCAAGCGAAGTCGATAAGGCCCTCAAACAGAAAAAAGCGAAGTAGCCCCGGCTCTTCCAGTGGAGCGGGCGTCCCAGTGGAACGGGCGTCCCGCACGCCTCTAGTGGAACGGGCGTCCCGACCGCCTCTTCAAGCCTCTTCCCGCAGGTGGCGCCAACGTTGTGCCACGACCATCACGGAGTCTTGGGGGCGGAGTGAAGGTCGTGGCACGTCAGCGTCGGGCCACCTGCCACGCTCATCCCATGCCACCGGCCAATTGTGAATTCAAGGCCACCCGCCGGCTACTGGCCGGAGAAGAACGCGGCGATGAAGTCGAAGAAATCCTGCGAATCGTTGGTGCATGTATGGTTGAAGTCGGCCCAGCCACCCAGGAAATCGGAGAGGAAGTCGAAGTAGTCCTGGCTGTTGATGAAGCAGTCCTTGTTCCAATCACTGAGTGCGTGATTGTCGACGGTGAGCATCCCGGAACCCTGCTCGCCGTCTCGACCGCCGATGCGGATGAGGCAGACCTGTCCGGCGGTGACGTAGGCCACGGCCCTGGAGGTTGTGCCGTTGCACCCGCCGAAGTCATCGCTGCACGCGAGCAACGGGCCGGTGTTCTGCTCGCACCCGTCGCCGCTGTAGATCGCCACCATCGTGTTGAAGTTGGCGTCGCCGAGTGTGCTGACGACAAGGCCGCCGCTGCATGTGGCCTGGAACCGGTACCACACGTCGGAGCCGACCTCGCCGTTGCCGCAGGTGCCCACCAGCGGCCCGTCTGTCGATGCGCCGCGGGTGCTGAAGAGCCGTCGTCCCGCCGAGATCGGAAGCGGCGACGCGCAATCGTCATTCGGCGGGACGTAACTGCAATCGCCAAAGACACAGTTGAGCGTGATCTCGTACGAGCCGGCCTCGTCGGCGCGCAGGTCATGCAGCGCGACGAAGTAGACGCCGGCCGTCGTCAGCGTCGTGTCAAGAACGACGTTGCACGTGCTGCAACAGCCAGCATCGCAGAACATGCTTGTGAGTTGCTGGCCGCTGGGGCCGTAGAGGATCAGTTCCGGATCAAGCCCGCCGGTCAAACCTCTCACCACAATCTGGACGTGGGCATTGGCCCGAGCATCGAACGAGAACCAGTCCACGTCGGTCAGCGGCGTCAGGTCGCTTGTCACAGGTGTGGCGAACCCAAGCGTCACGGCGCGAGGCGACGGCAGCCGCTCCAACTGGAGAATGTACGAACCCGACTCGTCAACACCCTGGTCCAGCAGGCGGATCGTGTACACCCCGGCCCTTGTCAGCGCCGCGGCGGGCTGGGTGATGAAGACGCAGCCCGCGCAGCAACCGGCGTCGCAGGATCCGGTCGCGACGGTCGCGCCGCTCGGATCAAGCAGCGTGATGATCGGGTCCATTCCGGGTGATGTCGTTGTGACACTGATCCACACCAGATCGCCAGCCCCCCCCACGAACGTGAACACGTCCGCGTCGGCCGGCGGGCTGATCGCGCACCCAGTGGTGTGGTCTCCGTACTGGAGCCTGAGAGGCTCGACCTCGGTGCATGGCACCTCTTGTTCGTACTGCTGCTGCGCGATGACTGGACCGGCCAAGGTAAAGGCAGCACCAACGGCCACGAGCACAGCACGCCGGCAAGCACGCAGGACATTCACGCAGGACATAGCCGATCTCCTTAATGATTGAGACTTACGCTCGCCCTTCCCTCCGTTGATGTGGCCCGGAACTCCAAACGTGCCTCTGAAGTCGGACTGCCTTTGAGGCCCGACTTTGGTGCCGCGACTTCCGGGCCAGCATCTATGAAAACCTCCCGACTGTCAAGGCGATTCCGAGTCATTCTGGCAAATATAATTTCGTTCGGAGAATCCGAAACGGAGTGGAGCCTCGGACTCTCTGTTGCAGGCGTTCGCGAGTGCGCACCGTGCGGGCCAGTTTGCTCGCTTACGAACAATCAGCGAACGCTTGACGACTTCACTCTGCCGCATGGACGCTTCAATCCGTCATTGAGTCGGCGCGCCATCTCTTACACGACATCGACCTCGATCCCGGGCGCCTCGCTCAGCCCCGACTTCACCAGGACCTCGTGAAACCGCCGGGCGTCCTCCACCCCGAACGAATCGGTGTCGTAACTATCCGCGTCCAGCACCCCCCAGGCTCGCAGTTCGCCCGAGCCGCCCTCACGCCGCAGGACCGGCACCACCACCTCCGATCGGTCGCGCGGATCGCAGGCGATGTACCCGGCCCCGAGGTTCGCGACGTCCCGCACCACCAGCGCCCGCCTGGCCAGCAGCGCCTGTCCGCACGCGCCGTGCAGCCCGATCGGGGAACACGCGGGCTTGTCCCGCCGGGCGGCGAGCACCATCTCCCCCGCCTTCTCGCCTACCACATAGAACCCGATCCACGACACCCCCGTCGCACTCAGCGAATCCCAGAGCAGATCAACCAGCGACTGCATCCGCGACTCGACGCTTCCGTCGGTCGGGACGCTGCGGAGGATCCGTTCATACGGCCGCGCGATCGTGCGTGATGACATGCACGCAGCATAGACGTGCCTAGTAGCGCTCGCCAAGTCTGATCCACTCCACATCCGCGCGGTGCCTCTACCGCATCAGCCGCTTCGCGCCGCGCACCACCTTCTCCCAGTCGAACGCCGGGCCGGGGTCCACCTTCCCCGACTGGATGTGATAGTGCCCGAGCAGGCCCCGGTACCCCGCGAGCCGATCGTCCGGCAACTTCTCCCGGATCAACTCCCCTTTCTCATCCCGCGGGTAATCGCACGGCAGGTTCGGAAACACCGTGCACAGCGCCGCGGTCAACTTGATCAGCGACTCGTACTGCTGAGGTGTGAAGTCATATTGCTCGAGCGCCTTGCCTTGAATCTCCCCGGTGACGGAGGACTCACGGGCGGGACGCGCGACGAAGTTCGGCGTGCGGACGCCGCCGTCACCGATCGAGGGGGGGAACGTCACGCGCGTTCGCATCCCCTTGGGCGCGCCGGCGTCGCGTGAGTACCACTTGTCAAGAATGCTCGGATTCGACGATGTTCCATCGATTGGCGGCTCCGAACGGGGCGGATACGCGCCGATCTGGGCGATTTCGATCCCGATGGATCGATCGTTTGACGTCGTTGCATGCCACGCGCGCTCCTTCACGTCAAGTGTCTGGTAGATCGTGCCATCCACGTCGAGCATGAAATGAACCGACAATCCGCGCGCGTCGTGCAGCACTCTGAAGCACTCGCGGCTCGTCCCACACACGTCATAGTGGATGACAAACTGATCCACTACCCGTTGCAGCGACGCCAGGTCCCACCCGCCGCCCCGCACGTGTTCGAATGTTTCCTCTTCCAGTCGCGCCCCAACCCCCCCGGCCCCGCGCCCGGCCTCGCCAAATCGCACGCCGTAGCGGTTCGGCGTCAATGGTCCCTTGTTATCCTCGGTCCAGACCGATTTTTCCCACTTGGCGAACCGTTTTTCGACCCGGTACGCGTCGTATCCGCCCGGATCCATCCATAACACGACGGGAGCGCCGGTGTGAACGAGTTGTCCGCATACGACGATCTCGTCGCCGGCGCGCGCCAGCACCCGGCCCGGTCGCGCGCCTGCGCATCCGGCACAGAGAATCGATACAACAGCCAGCAGGAGCGGGAGCGCGGCGCGGAGCATGGGGCCAATCGTACCGGGGCGCGAGGGATCAGGGGCGGACCGAGGCGGGGTTGGAAACGCCGTCGATGTGCTGGCATTCGATCTGGGTGACGACCCATGGGCTCTCGCCGACGGGGTCTCGTTGCCAGGTGAGGATCCACCATGAGCCGGTGGGGACGTTGTAGAGCGCGCTGCGGGGCGTGGCTCGCAGATGCACCTGGGTGCGAACGGCGTCGGCGGAGTCCTGAACGGCGCGGAGGGAGAGGATCGAGGAACTCTGAACGGCGTAGTCGCCGGCCATGTGGGTGGCGACGGCGCTGAGCACGGCGTCTTTCGAGAGCGAGAAGGGGCGAACGACCAGATCGGCCCTGAGCAGGGGTGAGAGAGCAGCGGCATCGGGAGCGAGGACGTGCCTGATCGCGGCGCGCGTGAGCCGCATGCAGCGCTCGCCGGGGGTCGTCACCACAGAGGCGGCGAGGAAGTTGGCGGCGGCGAGCAGGAGCGCGAGGAGGAGGGCGGCGCCGGCGTGGCGGGGTTTTCCCCGGCGGCGCAGGGCGATGGCGATGCCCGTGCCGGCGACAACAAGGACGAGCATGAGTGGCCAGGGCTGCTCGAACACGTACCGATCAAGGCCGGAACCGGAGGGGAGGCGGGCGACCTCGGCGGCGAGGCCGGTGACGGGCGAAAGTTGCGCGGGTGGGGGAAGGTCCGGGCCCAAGAGAGGCATTTGCACGAGTCCTCCCGAGTTGGCCGATGCGGACGAGGCACCGGGGTGTGCCAGAGGCGTCGAACGGATGGCCAACCGAAAGAGAACCAGTTCGACGCAGCGGAGTTGCAATCAGACGCCGCCTCCTCACGTGATCGGTGACGATCGTGGGCAAGAGAGGACAGCGTCCGCACTTGAGCGCAACCTTCGCGCGCTCACCCGGACCTCCCCAAGGGCCGCTCAGCAGGTGCAATTCGCTACGGCCCGGGTGGGCGTGGAGTTCCTGCCAACCGCGGAAGGAAATCTAGCGCCGCAAGTGCGGGAAACAGCGGAAAACCGCGGCGTGGGTGCAACTTTTCGGGCGGGCGCCGCGCGGGCGCTGTGCAGCCGGCGCGGTCCGATGCAGGAAGCGAGGCGGATCGCGGAATCGATCGACGTGCGATCGGTGGCGGCGGTGGCGATGTGCGGGTTCGGGGCGGGGTACCTGGTGCGAGCGGTGTCGGAGAAGATGAAGCGCTCGGGCGTGATCGTGGTGTTTGAGCCGGACGTGGAACTGCTTCGCAGCGTGCTGGAGCGCATCGATCACTCGGCGTGGCTGTCGGAGAGCAACGTCGTGCTCATCACGGACAGCGCGGACACGGCGGGGATGTCGGCGGCGCTGTCGGGGGTGGAGGGGCTCGTGATGATGGGGGCGACTTTGCTGGATCACCCGGCGTGCGCGCAGCGGCTGCAGCGGGAGCGCCCGGCGTTTCACGCGACGTTTCAGCAGGTGGTGCAGGCGATCCGCACGATGGTCGCGACGACGCTGGTGCAGGTCGATACGACAATCCGGAACCTGGTCACCAACATCGGGTTTTACGCCAGCGCGGACGGGATCGCGGACCTAGCGGGTGTCGCGCAGGGTCGGCGGGGAATCGTGGTGTCGGCGGGGCCGAGCCTGGAACGGAACATCGACGTGCTGGCACGTCCTGGCGTGCGGGAGCGGTGCGTGATCATCGCGGCGCAGACGGTGCTGAAGCCGCTGCTGCGGCGGGGGATCAAGCCGCACTTCGTGACGGCGCTGGACCACTCGGAGATCAGCGCGAGGTTCTATGAGGGGCTGACGGCGAGCGACGTGGAGGGCGTGACGCTAGTGATGGAGCCCAAGGCCAGCCCGGCGATTCCGCGGGCGTTTCCGGGGACGATCCGGTGTGTGCAGGACAAGTTTCTTGACGCGGTGCTGGGGGAGTCGCTGAGCAAGCCGATGGGGCGGCTTTCGGCCGGGGCGACCGTGGCGCACCTGGCGTACTACCTGGCGAGGCACCTTGGGTGCGACCCGGTGGTGCTGATGGGACAGGACCTGGGGTTCACGGACGGGCAGTATTACGCGAGCGGGGCGGCGATCCACGATGTGTGGGCGGCGGAACTCAACGAGTTCTGCACGCTCGAGATGCTCGAATGGACTCGGATCAAGCGGATGGGGAAGAACCTTCGGCGCGCGGTCGGGGTGGACGGGGAGTCGTTGTACACCGACGAACAGATGAGCACCTACCAGGTGCAGTTCGAGCGCGACTTTGCGAGCGACGCGGCGAAGGGACTGACGACCATCGACGCGACCGAGGGGGGCGTGCGCAAGGCGCACACGCTGGTGCAGACGCTGGAGGCGGCGCTGGCGAGCGGGGTGGAGAGCGGGCCGCACGGGATCGAGGGACGCGGGGGGCGGACTGCGTGCGCGGCGCCGTCGGAAGACGTGATGGAGCGCCTGCGGATCGTACAGGAGGATCTGGGTCGTGTGGGAGAGATCTGCGAGAAGACGCGGCTGGCGCTGGTGGAGATGCTGGAGCATCATCAGGATCAACCGCGGGTGAACCGGCTGATCGGCCGGGTGGACGATCTGCGCGGACAGATCGAGCGGATCAACCCGGCGTACCAGCTCGCGCACTTTCATAACCAGGCGGGTGCATTTCAGCGGATCCGCGCGGACCGGGCGATTCACCTGGACGCCGAGTTGAGTCCGATGGAGCGGCAGCGGCGCGCGATCGAGCGGGACGAGCGGAACGTGAAGGGGCTGGGGGAATCGGCGCGGCGCGTGGGGCGGATCCTGTCGGACGCGGCGGGTGAGTTCGAGAAGGCGGCGTCGTCGGGACTGATGGGTTGGGCAAGCGAGGATGAGGCGGACGATTCCGCCGGCGGCGCTGGCGAGGCGGGGCAGGCGGGTCCTCCGGGGCTGGACCGGAGCCAGTGCTTTTCGACGCTCGACATGGACGACGAAGCACCTCGGGCGGGTTTGCCGACGGCGGTGGTAGGGGTCGCTGGGGAGATCGGAGGGGTCACGGAACCGCCGCGCGTGTGGGCGGTGATCCCCCTGAACCTGAGCGAAGGCGTCACGGGGCTGAAATATCGGCCGGCGCTGGAGAGCATCGGGACGGAACTCGTGATCCAGCGGACGCTGTCGCGGCTGGCGTGTGTGCGGAACGCGGAGGGGATCGTGGTGCTGACGAACCGGCCGGAGGAAGCACGGCGGCTGACGGAGGGGGCCAATCGCCGGTTGCCGTTCGTGGTGCAGCGGGTGGAACAGTTTCGGACGGCGATCGAGCGGGACCGGATCCGGGGGGCGCGGGCGTGGGCGCGGACGTGCTGGCGGGGAGGGATCGGCGGGGCGACGTGCTACGACGAGGTGTTCTACGCGCGGGCGACGCTGGAAGGGCTGCGGCAGGTCGGAGGGTCGGCGGCGCTGCTGGCGGGGCCGGACTGGTGCTTCATCGATCCGCGGCTGTGCGAGGAAGTGATCGATCGGCACATGGCTGATCCGGCGGGGCGGCGGCTGACGTTTTCGCTGGCGCCGCCGGGGCTGGGCGGGTGCGTCGTGGAACGGTCGCTGGTCGGGACGATCGCGGGCGCGAGCGAGGATCCGCGATGGGCGGCGCCGATCGGGCGGTTGCTGTCGTACATCCCGACGGCGCCGACGATGGACCCGATCGGGACGGGAGCGTGCGTGAGCGTGCCGGCGCGAGTGCGGGACTGCGGGATGCGGTTCATCGCGGACTCGGAAGTGGTGCGTACGCGGCTGGAGCGGATGTGGCAGGGGCTGGCGGGGACGTTCATGGAGCCGACGAGCCAGTATGTGGCGGAGGCGGTGCGGATCGACGCCGAGCGGGCGCCGGACGTGCTGCCGGAAGAGGTGGTGGCGGAGCATCCGGGGGACGGGGACGCGAGATGGCTGCACTGGGTGATCGAATCGCTGGGGGCGGGTGGGAGCGGGCGTGCGCTCACGATCCGATGCCAAAGCGCGGCGGATGATCCGAACCTGGTGGAGGTGGTGCAGCACGCGCGGGAGCGGCGCGTCAATGTGCACGTGCGGCTTCCCGGGACGTCGACGCAGGAGCGGATGCGGTCGATCCTGGTGGCGGGACCGGAGGTGGTGAGCGTGGAGTTCCTGCCCGGGGATACGAGGGGGGAGACGGATGCGGTGCGAGAGGCGGCGATGGAGAGCGGGACGGCGCTGGTGAGCGGGGCGCTGCGGGAACTGGCCGCCGGGGCGCAGATCGATCAGAGCGTGCCGGCGACGTGGATTGTGCCGCGGATCGCGCGGCGGGAGGGCATGCTTGGGGTGATCGAGTCGTGCTTTGACGAATGGAGCATGAAGGCGGGGTGCGCGGTGATCGATCAGGACGCGGTGGCGTCGGGGCGGATCCGGGCGCTGGCGCTGCCGGCGTCGTATCGGCGGCGACTGGCTCGCACACAAGTGTGGATCACGGACGGCGGGTTCGCTCTGGCCGATCCGGCGGGCACGGATCGCTCGATGTTGCTTGGAAGGTTGACGGAACGGTCGCTGGAGGAGTGCTGGGCGGATGCGATGGCGCGGCGGCGCGAGCAAGGATGGTTCGCATGAGTCATGGCGATACACATCAAAGGGGCGTGCGGTGCGCGGCGGCGGTGGTGCTGGCGCGGGCGGGGAGCAAGGGGGTGCCCGGAAAGAACACGGCGCTGGTGGCGGGGAAGCCGTGCGTTGAGTGGACGCTGATCGCGGCGCGAGAGTCGAGGTCGGTGGGACGGGTGATCGTGAGCACCGACTGTCCGGCGGTGGCGCGGGTGGGAGAACGGTACGGGGCGGACGTGATCATGAGGCCGGCGGAACTGGCGACGGATGAGGCGCGGGTGGATGACGCGGCGCGGCACGCGGTGGTGGAGGCGGAGTCGAGGGGGGTGAGGCTGGGGGGAGGAGAGTCGCCGATCGTGCTGCTGTATGCGAATGTGCCGGTGCGTCCGGCGGGGCTGATCGATGAATGCGTGCGGGTGCTTCGTGAGAGCGGGGCCGAGTCGGTGCAGAGTTATTCGCCGGTGGGGAAGTATCACCCGTGGTGGACGTGTGTGGTGGAGGGGGACGGGCGTGTGCGGCCGTTTGACGGGGGGACGGAGGACGCGCTGTTTCACGGGGTGTATCGGCGGCAATCGCTGCCGGCGGCGCATGTGCCGGACGGGGGTGTGATGGTGGTGACGCGGCGGGCGCTGATGTTGGAGTTGGGAGAGCCGGAGGGACCGCATGCTTTTTTGGGTCCGCAGCAGAGGCGTCGCGGGGTGGTGAGCCCGGAGGGCTCGGTGGTGGATATTGATGGTCCGGCGGACGTGCTGGCGGCGGACGCCGCGCTGCGGACGCGCGGGGCGCTGAAGTGGGAACGGCGGGCGGCGGGCCTGGTCCGGCGGGCGGGGTAATGACGAGCGGGGCTGGTGCTTTCGGGACCGACGGAGCGGCGAGCAGGCGTATGAACATCGGCGAGCACAGGATCGGCGGCGGGGCTCCGGTGTACATCATCGCGGAGCTTGGGGTGAATCATGACGGGGATGTGGGGCGCGCGCTGGAACTGGTGGACGCGGCGGCGGCGGCGGGGGCGGACGCGATCAAGATGCAGTACTTCAAGGCGGGGATGCTGATGAGCCGGGCTTCGCGCCTGGCCGCGTATCAGCGCGAGGCGGGCGAGCGGAATCCGGCGGAGATGCTCCAACGGCTGGAACTGCCGCTGAAGGACATGCGGCGGGTCGTCCGACGGGCGCGCGAGCGCGGGCTGCACTCGATTGTGACGGTGTTCAGTCTTGAACTGATCGAGGAGGCGCTCGCGGTGGAGTGGGATGGGTTCAAGGCGGCGTCGCCGGACGTGGTGAACCGACCGCTGCTGGAGGCGATGTCGCGGAGCGGGCTGCCGATGATCGTGAGCACGGGGGCGGCGACGGCGGGGGAAGTGCTTCAGGCGTATTTGTGGCTAGGGGACGCGGACGATCGGCTGGCGTTTCTGCAGTGCGTGAGCGCGTATCCGACGCCGATGGAGCGGGCTTCGATCGGGGGGATGCTGGCACTGGAGTCGCTCACGGGGTGTCCGGTCGGATACAGCGACCACACGGCGGAGGTGGCCACGGGGGCGCTGGCGCGTCGGCTCGGCGCGGCGATATTGGAGAAGCACTTGACGTACGACCGACGCGCGGCGGGGCCGGACCACGCGGCGTCGCTGTGCCCGGCGGAGTTCAGCGAGTATGTGCGGCAGGCGCGCGGGGCGGAGCGGCTCGCGGAAGCGGAGCGGCGGGCGCTGATCGCGGGAGGGGAAACGGGCGTTGGAGGGGCGGAGAAGCGGGTGCTGGAGATAGAAGAGGACGTTCGGGAGGTTTCGCGGCAGTCGGTGACGCTGGCGCGAGACGTGCCCGGCGGGCATGTGCTGTCGCGGGACGATCTGACGATCAAGCGGCCGGGGCACGGGATCGCGCCGGCGCGCCTGAACAGCGTGATGGGGCGCGCGGTGCGGGCCGGGCTGGCGGCGGATACGACGCTGCGCGAGGAGATGTTGATCGAAGAGTCGCGGCAGGTGGACGAGCCGCGCAGGAGCGTCGCGTGAGCGTCAGCACGATCGCCGTCGTGACGGGGTCGCGGGCCGAGTTCGGGCTGCTCCGGTCGGTGATGCGCGCGATACGCGACCATCCCCGGCTGAGGCTGGCGACGGTGGTCGCGGGCTCGCATCTGCTCGCGCCGGCGGAGACGGTGCTGGAGGTCGCGGGGGAGTTTGAGATCGATGAGCGGGTGACGATGCAGGTCGGGGGTGATGGCCGGCACGACGGGGCAACCGGGGGCCGGACGTGCGAGGGGCGGCTGGCGGACGCGGAAGCCGCGGCGCGCGGGATGGCGGGCTTCTGCGGCGTGCTTCGGCGTCTGGCGCCACAGGCGGTGGTGGTGCTGGGGGACCGGATCGAGGCGTTCGCGGCGGCGAGCGCGGCGAGCATCGCCGGGGCGGCGGTGGCGCACATCCACGGCGGCGACCGGGCCGAGGGGATCGCGGACGAGAGCATGCGCCACGCGATCACGAAACTGTCGCACATTCACTTCGCGGCGACGCGGGAGTCCGCGGAGCGGCTGGCGCGGATGGGAGAAGACGCGGCGCGGATCCACCTGGTCGGATCGCCCGCGATCGACATAATCGGCGACGTCGAGCCGATGTCAGACGCGGCGGCGCGTGAACTTGGCGACCCGCGGGCGGTGGTGCTGCTGCACCCGTCGGGACAGTCGGCGGAGCACGAAGCCGAGACGGCCCGCAGGGTGAGTGAAGCGACGCGGTCGGTGTTTGGGCGCCGGGTGCTGGCGTTGTCGCCGAATCACGATGCGGGGCGCGGGGCACTCCTGAAGGAGATCAACATGTCGGCGGAGAAGTTCGGATGGCGGCGGGTGGAGCATGTGCCGCGCGAGACGTTCGTCGGGCTGCTCAAGCGGCTGTCGGTGGATCAGACGGAGACCCGGGGGGTGCTGGTGGGGAACTCGTCGGCGGGCCTGATCGAGGCGGCGGCGACGCGGACGATGTGCGTGAACATCCCGCCGAGGCAGAACGGGCGGGAGCGAGGGGGAAATGTGCTGGATTACTGCGGGGGCGAGCCGGAGGGGATCGAGGCGTTGCTTCGGGCGGCGCAGGCGGCGCCGGGTGAACAGGTCCCGGGATCGCACCCGTACGGCGATGGCACGAGCGGCAAGCGGATCGCGGCGATCCTGGCGGCGACGGACCTGACGGACCCGGCGCTGGTACGGAAGCGGAACTGGTACTAGAGCCAGTTCATTGCAGAGGTGGCGGGAAACAGGCGGACTCTGCCGGGCGGGACGCCCGGTCCACTACCCATGTCGCTAGGCCTGGATTTCATCCGCGCTAGCGGAAGCGTTGGCGGGGCGTGCGGTCCAACGATGCACACGGGGCGGCAGGAGGCGTATCGGGAAGGGTCGCGCGCCGCCGCTTCACATGGCGCGAGATCCCGAGGAGCGAGTTTCGCTTGGGAGGGTGAACATGGTGGTCTTGGGCCCGGCGCTGGCGGGTGGGGGCATGGGGCTCGGGGCCGGAGAGGCGGGCGTGGGGTAGGCGATGCGGCCGTGGTAGACGGCGGTGAGGGTGCGGGCGATGGCTTCTGAGATGGAACTGAGTTCGCGCAGGGTGAGGTCGCACTCGTCGAACTGCCCGTCGTGCAGGCGTTTGCTCGCGATGGAGCGGACGAGGGCCTCGATGCGGCTGGGGGTCGGATCGGCGAGGGTCCTGGAGGCGGATTCGATGGCGTCGCAGAGCATGAGGATGGCGCACTCCTTGGTGCGCGGGCGTGGGCCGGGGTAGCGGTACTCGAACTCGTCGGGGGCGTCGTGGAGGAGGGCGCTGGAGGCGTGGGGCGCTGGGGCGCGGGCGCCGCCGTTGGCGCCCGCGGGGGCGGCTTCGCCGTCCGCGCCGGCCAGACGGCGGGCGCGCTGATAGAAGTATTCGACGAGCGTGGTCCCGTGGTGGGCTTCGATGAAGTGGCGGAGGGTGTGAGGGAGGTTGAACTCGGCGGCGAGTTCGAGCCCGTCCTTGACATGCCCGACGATGATGAGGAGGGACATCGCGGGGCTGAGTTTGTCGTGCTTGTTGATCCCGGGTGTCTGGTTCTCGACGAAGTACTCGGGCTTGTTCATTTTCCCGATATCGTGGTACAGGGCGCCGACGTAGGTGAGCAGCGAGTCGGCGCCGATGGAATCGGCGGCGGCCTCGGCGAGGTTGGCGACGTTGAGAGAGTGGTTGTAGGTGCCCGGGGCTTTCTGCTGGAGCAGGCGGAGCAGGGGCTGCTTGGGATCGCGGAGTTCGATAAGCGTCATGCCGGTGGTGACGGCGAAGACGCGCTCGATGGAGGGCAGGATGAAGAGGGCGACGCCGCTGACGAGCAGGCCGGCGAACCCGGCGAGGCCGGCGTCGACGCCGGACTGTCGCAAGGATTCGAGCGCGACGGGGTACTCGGTCGCGCCGACGACCATCATTCCGACGGCGAGGACGAGGGCGCACATGGCGCCCATGCGGATGAAGGTGTCGCGGTCGCGGACCTCGCGGAGGCGCCAGATGGAAGCGCCGACGCCGGCGATGAGCAAGAGGTACCAGGCGATGGAGAGGTTGAGGGCGGCGCAGACGATAACGGCGTGGAGGGCGCCGTAGGCCAGCGCGAGGCGGCGGTCATACGCGACGGCGAGGATGATGCTGACCAGGATGGTGGGGGCGACGGCGGAGATCGAGACAAAGGCGGGCTCGAGGGCGGTGGCGATGCAGGCGGCGGCGGCGGTAGCGCCCAGGAGGCAGGCGACGGCGGCGACGCGGAGGGGATTGCGCCGGAGCCTGGGGCTGAAGAGGATGGCGTACCCGGCCAGGGCCAGCGCGACGGCGGCGACAAGCCCGGCGCGTCCGAGCCGGGCGGTCCAGGTCTGCCAGGGTTCGAGGTTCTTGCGCCGCTCGGAGAGTTCGCGGACGAAGAGGGCGCGCTGTTCGGCCTTGAGGACGTCGCCGCGGCGGAAGATGACGTGCTTGTCCGGGTAGACGACGCGCTGCATGGGCACGGCGGCGGCGGAGGTTTCCGAGAGGACGGAGGTGGCGGCGGCGTCGAAGGTGTAGGTGGGCTTGAGTTGGTGGCGGATTCGCGCGGTGATGGATTCCAGGAGGGGCGAGCGGAAGCCCGCTCGGAAGACCAGGACGCCGATGTCGTCGGCGAGGTTCGCGCTCCCGATGCTCAGGACCGATCGCTTGGAAGCCCGGACGACCTTGCCCTCCGGGGTGCGCAGTTCGACCTCGGGGTTGACGCTGGTGTTCTCGATCTGGAAGACGGACTGTTCGAGGATGGGGGTGCGGACGAGGGACTCGGCGAGGAGGCGGGTGGCGGTGCGCCAGTTGCCGGAGACGCCCCCCCCGACGGCTTCGTTCTTGATGGCGGCGAGGGCCTGGGGCGTGAGGGCAAACTGCTCGCGGATGCTGGGCTCGACCTCGTCGAGGGTCTCGGCGCCGGCGAGCGCCTTGGGGAGGCTTTCGATGGAGGCACGGATGCCGTCGAGCGTCGCGGCGTCGGCGACGTAGACGCGAGGGGACTGGACGCGGGCCTTTTCACGTTCGCGCTCGGTGGCGACCTGGTCGATGACCTGGAAGTTGGAGTAGACGGTGCGGGTGTCGCGCATGACACGTCCGACGGCGACGAGCGGCTGCTCGCAGGTCCACGCGACGACGGCGCCGATCACCAGCGCGAAGGCGCCCCAGATGATCAGGCCCCATCCGATCGCGGGCGCGCGGAGCGAAGACCAGATGGGCGCTCGCGGCCTTGGGATCGCGCGGCGGATCTCGCCGCGGCGCGTTTTCAGCGGGGTTGTGCTGGGTTCTCGCGACATCAGGTGGGCTGGTTCACGGCCCGCGCGTTCTCGGGCGTCATGGCATCGTCGCTTTCGGCCCGTGGGATGACGTCGGCGGAGGGCGGGTCCAGGTTTTCCGTCGGCGGGGCGGTCTCGGGCGCAGCATCTGCGCGATCGGGGGCGGTCGCGGCGGTCGAGCCGTAGGCCTCGACGATGCGCTGGACGAGCGAATGGCGGACGATATCGGCCTGCGACATGGAGACGAAAGCGATCCCGGGGACGCGCGCGAGCCGGCGGGCCGCGTCGATCAGGCCGCTCTGGGTGGGGTCCGGAAGGTCGATCTGCGTGGTATCTCCGGTGACGATCATTTTGGAGCCGTGGCCCATGCGGGTGAGAAACATCTGCATCTGGCCACGGGTGGTGTTCTGGGCCTCGTCGAGGATGATGGCGGCGCGGTTGAGCGTTCGGCCGCGCATGTAAGCGAGGGGGACGACCTCGACGACGTCATTGAACATGAAGCGTTTGATGGTGGAGAAATCCATCATGTCGTGGAGGGCGTCCAGGAGAGGCCGGAGGTAGGGGTTGACCTTGGCCTGGAGGTCGCCGGGGAGGAACCCGAGCCGTTCACCGGCTTCGACCGCCGGCCGGACGAGGATGACTTTCTTCACGCGGTCGGCCTTGAGCATGTGCACGGCGGCGGCGACGGCGAGGTAGGTCTTGCCGGTGCCCGCGGGCCCGATGCCGAAGACCAGGTCATGGTCGCGGATGGCGTCGAGGTACAACTGCTGATTGGGGGTCTTGGCGGAGATGGGGCGGCCGTCGGAGTAGACATCGAGTTGGTCGTCCCAGGCGGGGTCGGGGCCGAGGTCGGCTTCGAGCGATCCGCTGGGGAGGCGAGCGGCGTTCATGGCGCGACCGATGAGGTCCAGGACCTGCTGGCGGCTGAAGTGGACCTGGCGCGAAGCGGCTTCTGAGAGGCGGTGGAGCACGTCGCGAGCGGCCTGGACGCTGTCGGTGGGGCCGGAAACGATGACGCTGGACTCGCGCGCGGTAACGCGAACGCCGAGGGCTTCTCGAATGATCTTCAGGTTCCGATCTCCGAGGCCGAGCATGGTGACTCGCTCGGCGCCCTGCGGAACTTTCACCATTGCTTCCACGTGCGTTGGGACTCCCGTGTAGTGGGGCGCGACGATTCTGCGCAGCGCCAATCGCCCGGCCCTGCGAGCCGGTATTCTATTCGTCCCGCGGCGATACATGCTCCATTTTCCTATCAAATTACGAACGACCGGGTACGCCCGACGCGCTTGGGCGGCGGCGACGGCTGGCGCGCTGGCGGTATTCATGCAGTGCTGCTCGTCGTCGGGGTCGGTGCCCGAGTTTGTGCGCACTCAAGGCAGCCGGGGGGAAGTCGTGGCGGATTGGAATGATCTCGATGCGGCGGTGGATGTCGGCGCGTCAGAGTGCGAGATGGCGGTGCTGGCGATTGAGGTGGAGAGCGAGGCTGAACGCGCGTACATACTCCGAACGGTACGTGATGAACCGGCGTGGCTGATGGCGCGGCGAATAGGGGCGGCGGACGAGGCCGTTGATGTTCAACTCACGGCGCGCGTCGGGCACTTCGGGGATGGGCGGCAGGAAGACCGTTTGATTTCTCGGGTGCGCGGTCGTTTGAAGCAACTCCGGGGCGTCGCGACGCATCCGCTCGACTAATAATATGATGCTCGGCTCCGCGCCCAACGCTCGTCAGAGCCGAAACGCCCTCACTCCGCCCCCCCACCCCTCCCTACCCGCCCGGTCGAGGTTCGCGCGACGTTTGGTTTGGCTGACCCCGGGGAAGCCCGCGCGTAACCCGGACATGGATCAACTTTCAACGATGAACGAGAGCCAGACCAGTTCGAACGACGGCGCGGTGCACATCGCGGTGCCGCGGCTGGGCGTTCCCGCCTCGGCGTCGATGCTGAGGACGCCCGACGGGGCGGTGTGCGTCGTGCCGGCGCGCGGGAACATTCCGGGAACGAAGGACTACCCGCGGGTGCCGCCGGATCCGTTCGTGCCGGCGTCGAAAGGGGCGGTGTCGCGCGATCGGCTGGAGTACTTCCCGTCGATGCACGTGTCGGCACATCCGACGAAGTGGGCGTTCCCGGCGTATCTGGATAATCCGACGTGCCGGTGGTTGCAGGCGCTGAAGGGACTGTACGCGGAGCCGATCTCGTTTCCGGCGTCGCTGTCGCCGGAGGCGGGGTTGCTGCTGCATGGACTGGTGCGCAACATCCGCCCGCGTGTTGTGATCGAGACGGGGACGTTTGTGGGTGTGAGCACGCTGTGGATCGCGGCCGCGCTGAGAGAGAACGGAGACGGGGGGGTGGTGCACTCGTTCGACGACATGGGGCCGATCGAGAAGGGGCCGTGGCGCGAGGTGGAGATGCGGAGTGGGCGGCTGGAGTTCGTGGCGGGGAACATCGCGCGCGCGGGGCTGGCCGAGCACGTGGTGCTGCACCCGGGGAACTCGTCGTTTGAAGTTCGGGCGGCGCATGAAGAGTTGCGTTCGGCGGGGGGCGCGCAGTTCGCGTTTCTGGACGCCGACCACGGGGTGCTGGGTTCCTGGCACGATTTCTGGGCGACGGAGCCGGTGCTGAATACAGGCGGATTCGTGCTGCTGCACGATACGTTTCCGGAGTATTGCAGTTGGCCGGGGGCGCGGCACGTGCTGGACAACCTGAACGCGAAGGCGGTGGGCACGTACGAAAAGTTGGACATGTACCTGTCGCCGATGAACTACGGGCTGGGGCTGATCCGGCGCGTGGGATAGAGAAGGGCGGGGGGTCGCGCGGCGGGACGGTGTAGTCCATGATCGTCCCGGAGGGGGAGGGGGTGCGCTCTGCGTGCGGACGCATCCACCCGTTCCTTCGCCCCGCCGGGGCGAACAGGAGGAGCCGGCCGGCGGGCCGAGTTCACCACGAGTTGCGCTCGCGGACTCGCTCCACTCGTGGCTACACCCCGGCGACCCTGCCGGGGCGAAGACATGTGCCACGAATGTGGACTACATCCGGGTGGACGCCACAGACATCACGAGTGGTCGAACTGGACTACGCTGGTGGTTCGCGATTTGGACATCAGGCACAGAGAAGGAGAGCAACGACGTGTCGATCACTCGTCCGATGGGATTCCGAGCCGCCGCGACGACGGCGGGGCTGAAGAAGTCCGGCAAACCCGACCTCACGCTGATCGTGTGCGAAAGCGGGGACGCGGCGGGCTCGCACCTGGTGGAGCCGCGGCACAGTTCGGCGGCGGTGTTCACGCGGTGCGCGGTGGTGGGCGCGCCGATCGAGATCGGGCGGGCGTGGCGGCGGGCGATGTACGGGGGCGCGATCGCGGGCGGCCGGGAAGCGGTTTCGCCGACGCCGGGGACGCGGCCTTGGCGGGCGATACTGATCAACGCGGGCGCGGCGAACGCGGCGACGGGGGCGGCGGGCGTGGAGGATGCGCGGGCGTGCATGCAGAGCGTGGCTGGCGAACTTGGGTGTACGCGCGAAGAGGTGATCCCGTCGTCCACCGGGGTGATCGGGCATCGGATCCCGGTGGAGAAGATCAAGGCGGCGATCCCAGCGCTGGTGAAGAACCTGGCGCGAGGGGAGAGCGCGGACGCCGACGCGGCGGGAGCGATCATGACGACGGATCTGGTGCCCAAGACGGCGCACCGGGAGGTGGAGATCGGCGGGCACGTGGTGCACATTGGTGCGATCGCGAAGGGATCAGGGATGATCGCGCCGGTGCTGGACTCGGCGGGGGCGGCGGTGCCGCATGCGACGATGCTGGGCTTCATCACGACGGACGCCGGGATATCGGGGCTGGCGCTGCAGCACGCGCTGGAGGGGGCGTGCCACGACTCATTCGAGCGGATCAGCGTGGATGCGCACCCGTCGTGCAGCGACACGGTGCTCGCGATTGCCAGTGGAGCGGCGCCGGCGCGAGCGATCCGGGAGGGGACGCCGGAGTATCACGGGTTCAAGGCGGCGCTGTCGGCGATCTGCCGGGACCTGGCGGAGCAGATCGTTCGGGACGGGGAAGGGGCGACGCGGGTGTTCCGGGTGGAGGTTCGCGGGGCGCATTCGACGGCGGACGCGGAGCGGATCGCGCGGGCGGTGGTCGATTCGCCGCTGGTGAAGTGCGCGGTGCACGGGAAGGATCCGAACTGGGGACGGATCGTGACGGCGGCGGGGAACGCGGGGGTGCCGCTGCATGTCTCGGATTGCAGCCTGAGCATCGGCGGGATCCGGGTGTTTCATCACGGGACGCCGACGGCGGTGAGTCGGGACGACCCGGCGCTGAAGGCGGCGATGGGGGCGGCGAGCGTGCAGATGGAACTGACGGTGGGACACGGGGACGCGTCGTCGTGGATGATGGGCTGTGACCTGTCCAAGCAATACGTGTCGATCAACGCGGACTACACGACGTGATCCGGGCCTGAGAAGTTCGACGAACCGTGAGTACACCGTGAAGCACTTTCTCTCCATACTTGCGACCCCGCCGGAGCAGTTACTGGCGATCCTGCATCGCGCGATCCGGCTGCGATCGAATCCGGAGCGGGTGATGCAGGGCAAGACGCTGGCGTGCCTGTTCGAGAAGCCGAGCCTGCGCACGCGGGTGAGTTTCGAGCAGGCGGCGCGGCGGCTGGGGGGCTCGGCGATCTCGCTGGCGCAGTCGGAGGTGGGGATGGGGACGCGGGAGACGCCGGAGGACATCGCCCGGGTGCTGGACGGGATGGTGGATGCGATCATGGCGCGGGTGATGTCGCATGCGACGCTGGAGCGGATGGCGGCGGTGAGCCGGGTGCCGGTGATCAACGGGCTGAGCGATCAGTCTCACCCGGCGCAGGCGCTGGCGGACGTGCTGACGATGATCGACGAGTTCTGCCCCGGGGACCCGGCGGGGCTGAGCCGCGGGGGCGGTCGCACGCTCGCGTTTGTCGGGGACGGGAACAACGTGGCGCGCTCGTTAGCGGTGATCTGCGGGAAGTTGGGGATGAACTTCGCGATTTGTTCACCGCCGGGGTATGAACTGGATGAGGGGTGGATCTCGGAGGTGAGGCGGAGCGTGCCGGGGCTGGCGGGCCCGCGATTCCTGGCGTGCACGGATCCGGTGGAAGCGGTGCTGCACGCGGACGCGGTGTACTGCGACACGTTCGTCTCGATGGGGCAGGAGAACGAGCGGGCGCAGCGGCTGCGGGTGTTCGCGAAGTACCAGGTGAACATGGAACTGATGGAGCAAGCGCCGGCGCACGCGATCGTGCTGCATTGCCTGCCGGCGAGCCGGGGCGTGGAGATCTCGGCGGAGGCGATCGACGGCCCGCGGTCGCGGGTGTTCCGTCAGGCGCACAACCGGCTGGACGCGCAGATGGGATTGCTGGCGGAACTGCTGGGATGAAGTGGCATCAGGGGGTGGTCGGGCCGGCGGGGGTGACTCGGTGGTGCGCGTCGCGCAGGAGGATCTGGTAGAAGGCGACGTCGTGCCACGCGCCGTGTTTCCAACCGGCCTGGCGGACGGTGCCGACGTGAACGAAGCCGAGCGATTCGTGGAGCCGGACGGAAGGGGCGTTGGGCAAGGTGACGCCGCCGATGGCGCTGTGGAAACCGCGCCGGGTGAGTTCTTCGAGCAGCCGGGCGTAGAGGGCGCGGCCGACGCCCGCGCGGTGGAAGTCATCTTCGACGTAGATGCCGACTTCGGCGGTCCACTGGTAGGCGGCGCGTTCGCGCCATGTGCCGGCCTTGGCGTAGCCGGCGAATCGAGGGGGGGACCCCGGGGCCTGGATCTCGGCGACGAGGAAGGGAAAGTGGTGAGCGTGCTTGGTCCAACTCGCGGCGAGTTCGTCGGGCGTGACCGGCTCGTACCCGAAGTGAATGGCGGTGCGGGCGATGTAGCGGTTGGTGAGGGCGGCGATCAAAGCGAAGTCGGCCTCGCACACGCCGCGGATGTGAGGCGAAAGAATGTTCATGGTTCGAGACGGTACCACTGGCGGCGTCGCGCCGCAAGGTTGCCGGCGAATCACAGCGTGTAGAACGCGCCCTGTGCGAATCCGGTTGTGGGGCCTTGGGACGCTTCGCACGGCTACGGCATCGGTGCATCAAGCCTGAGCGCCTTGGCGATCTTCTTTATGGTGCGAACGGTTGTGCGATCTGGGTTCCGTTCGATCCGCGAGATCTGCGACTGCGGGACGCCGATCAGGTCACCCAACTGCTTCTGTGTCAAGCCGCGAGCCTTGCGCGCCTTGACCAAGTCGGCCGCGGCGAGCATTGCCTTGGCGTCATCAGAGTCAATCCACTGAGCGTTCGGATCGTCGAGTTGTTTCACCGCATCGTTGATCTCGTCGGGGGAAAACAGGGCTGGCACCGTCGTTTCTTCGAGAGCATGCTTCGGAAACGCCTTGCGGAAGTCTCGCACGGGCACGAGCACATATACACGATCGCCGTCGACGGACAGCACGGAGTATGGCAGATCGCCTCGGCTCGAATGCTTCAGGCCGCGGGGCGCGGCGGCCTTGGCGGGCGCCGTGGCTCGCGTGGTTGTTCGGGGTCGTCTCGAAGCAGATCGCATCGCAGTACCTTGATCCTTCCGGCGGTGTGATTCCATTCCAGCAGCGCCCGCCAATGCCCGAACACAAACGCACGGAGCATGTACCGAAACGCGGGGTCGTGCGCGTTTCGCGGAGCAACGCCAGTTCATCCGCGGTGCAGATGTTCAGTTTCATCCAGAAAGACGCGCGGGCGCTTGGATTGTCCACGAGCCATTAAACGACCGTTCGGCTGAGTGTTACCTTGAGACGCATTTACTCCTCCTTCCGACACGAAGCCGGATGAGTTATGCATCACAAGGTGGAATCTTCGCGTTCCATGAAGGTTCATGTGACCGCTCGCGCTCTTCAGCACGCCTGCCATGCGGGAATCCACCTGCACATCCCTAGGTTAGTCCGGCAGAGGACCACTTCCTTCAGTATATCACAGATGTGATATGCGTCAAGTGCATATTGCTCAAACGCAGACCCTGTGGGGACCGCGAGCCACCTGGGCCGCCGGGCCTGAGAGCGATGCTGGGCGTCAGTTCAACCCGACCGACAGCCCGACGGGCTGGCTTCGGACGGCGTGGCTGGGGGCGATGGCCAGGCCGAGGGGGGCGCGCTTGCCGCCGCTCATCGGGGGCATCCCCTCCTGGTCGATATGGCGCTGGATCGCCATGATGCCTTCGATCAACTGCTCGGGCCTTGGGGGGCAGCCGGGGACGTAGACGTCAACGGGGATGAACTGATCGATCCCCTGGACGACGGCGTAGGTGTCGAAGACACCGCCGGTGCTGGCGCAGGCGCCCATGGAGATGACCCACTTGGGCTCGGTCATCTGCTGGTAGATGCGTTGGAGCACGGGCATGGTCTTGATGGAGACGCGTCCGGCGACGATCATGAGATCGGCCTGTCGGGGAGAGAATCGCATGGCCTCGGAGCCGAAGCGGGCGACGTCGTAGCGGGAGCACGCGGTGGCCATGAGTTCGATGCCGCAGCACGCGGTCGCGAACGGCATGGGCCAGAGGCTTGATCGACGGGCCCAGTTCATAACCCGTCGCAACTGGGTGGTCAGAACACCTTCGACAGGGAGTGCGGCTTCGATGCCCATTGGTACAGTCTTTCGTCGTGCGGGTTCGTCGCACGCCAGTTGTTTTCGGTTGTTGAGTTACCGGTCCAGGCGGGTGTTGTTGCGCGTCATGGGGGTGATCTTCCGGCTGCCGGGGGTCGGCCCGAAGATCCATTCATCGAGTTGCCCGGACTCCTGGTACGGCTCGCTGATTTCGTAAGACGACGCGCCGATGCCACGGGCCGCGATGGTTCGCTGATAGCACCCGAGGGTGCTTGAGATCGCGACCACTCCGGCCAGGCAGACCGCGCTGCGCCACACTCTTTGCCCGGCAATCTTCGGTTTCATTCGCAACTCCTGACCGGCGTCTTGCGGTCCAACACCCAACGGGCAACTCTAGGCGGATCTGTCGCCCGGCGGAGTATCCGTTCGCATGCGGAGGGTGACCAGTTCTGGCGTTCCCAGGCGGCTCGATCAGCCGCGCGAGTTTTCGGAATCCTGATCCGCGGGCGGCGGCGCCGGCTTCGAGGGCGGTTCGGTCACGTCGGCGGGAGGGGGTGCATCCGACCCGGGGATGGGCGCCGGGCGTGTCGGCGCCCGGCTTGCTGTGGCCGGATGGAGGCTGCGCGGAATCGAATGCGCATCGAGTACGTCCGCGTCGCCGTGCGCGCCGCCCTCGCCGGCGAGCGACCGTCGTGGGCCGAAGTCTGTGGGGGCATTCTCGGCGTTCATCAGTGATGCAAGCGAAGATCGGCCGGCGGCGTCGAGTTGCGCTCGGCGGAGGCGCTCGACCAGGGTGCTGGAGATCGGGGACACGCCATCGTGCCCGCCCGCGCTGGCCGCGGTCTGGGCTGCCTGGATCCCCGAGAGTTCGTACCCGACGCGCAGGACGTCGGCCGCCGCGATGAGTTCGGGTGGGCGGGCGAGTGCGTACAGCGAGTTCTCGGTTTCGGGCGATCCTTGGGGGGCGAGCGAGCCGGAGGAGTCGGCGACGCGGTGCACAAACCCGCGATCGGCGAGCCGATCGAGCAGCATGCGCGTGGCGCCCTGGGGCAGGCCGATTTTCTGGGCGAGTCGTTTCTGACTGACGGGCGTGCCGTTGCGAAATCCGCCGGCGACGACTTCGAGCAGCGCCAGGGCGGCGGTGGGGTCCACGACGCCGGGCTCGGCGTCGTATTCCTCCCACCCGATGACCTGGCCGCCCGGGAGGGCGAGGCTGGCGCCGGCGCGGGCCTGCTGGAGGTGGAAACTGATGTTGAGCCCGAGGAGGATGATGAACCAGGTGACGTAGACCCAGAGCAGGAAGAGGGGGATCAGGGCAATGGAGCCGTAGAGTTGCGCGTAACTGGTTGAGTAACTCACGTACTGGGTGAATCCCCACTTACCGGCCTCCCAGAGAATGGCGGCGACTAGGGCCCCGGCGAGAGCGGGGACGAAGCGAACGCGCGTATTGGGGACGGCGAGGTAGACGAGCAGGATGAGCACGGTGCTGACGAGCACGGTGATGCCGTAGCCGGAGATCATGAGCCAGACGACGTTGTCACGGTTGATTCCGCCGGCTTCGGCGACGCGCTCGACCCACGCCTTGAACTGCTCGCCGACGTAGAACGAGACAAAGAGCAGGAGGGTGCCGAGGGTGAGCATCGTCCAGTACTGGAAGATCCGTCGGATCCAGGATTTTCCTGCGGGGACGCGGTAGATCTGGTTGAAGGCGCGTTCGATTTCGACGAGCATGGAGACCGCGGCGTAGATGAGCATGATGCCGCCGATGAGACCGATCGCCCGGATATTGACCGACCCGGCGCGGGCGACGAGCATCTTGACGGCGGAAGCGACCGATCCGTCGGAGTCCTCAAAGAAAGCGGACTCGTCGAGGGCCGGATCGACGGGCACGCCGGCGTCTGATGCGGAATCCGGGCGGGAGGGGTGAGGAGCGGGCGACTTGGCTCCGTTCGGAGTCGCGTCCGGGGGAAGGGGATCAGCACCATCGGAGGTTGGAGGCTGGTGCGATCCGTCCTTGACGCCGATGGTGGTGAGCCCGGCGTATTCCAAGGCCTTGCTGAGCGTGTGCTCGATCTGCTGGTCGGTGCTGAAGGCCTTGAGGACGACCAGGCCGACGACGATCATGGGCAAGAGTCCGAAGATGGTGCGGTACGAGAGGGCCGCTGCCATCTGGGGGAGTCGAGAACGCTGACTCTCGACCGCCAGCATTCGGAAGGCGCGCCCGGCGGACAGGCGGGCCGGGCGATCCGGGGCGCGGCGTTGGCGCCCCGGGGCCTGGGCGTCCTGATTCCACCCGCCGGCATTCTGGGCGCCGGCGTCCTGAGCGGAGGGTGCGCCGGGAGGGGCCGCTCGGGGCGAGCCCGCTGGGGAAGAGAGTCGATCGAGCCAAGTCGGTCGTGTGTTCATGGTGCGGGGCAATTGTTCGCCTGATATCGGGCGTTGTTGGGACCTTTGGTAGGGAAATTCAGCGTGCCGCGGGGACGGCTGTTTTCAGGTACACTCTGTTATCGGCACGTCGTAGAACGCGACGTCGCTCACACATATGGGAGCGCCACCATGTCAGACATCGCGACCAACAAACTGCTGCTGATCATCATCGCGATCTTCATCCCGCCGCTGGCGGTCGGGCTGAAAGCCGGCATCGGGGGCTCGCTGGTCATCAACATCATCCTGACGCTGCTCTTTTACATCCCCGGGCTGATCCACGCGATCCTGGTGATTCTGAAGTAGCGGAGCGGGCGGGAACGCGAAGGGATGGGGTGGGTGGCAGACGTCCCGCGTCGGTTCGCGCGCCACACGCGACGAGTTGGCACTCCGGGGCCCGCGTGCACCGCGGTGCGCGCGTGTGACCTTTTGTTTTTGAGCCGGATCGCGCAAGTGGTCGGTGGGAGCGCTCGGCGACTCGGCGCGATTGAGCAATGGCGTGGGCTATGAGACCAGGCACCACTCCCCGCCGGCTCGCGCCGGGCGGCTCAGATGAAACTAGCATGGTCGCACCCCGTGGCGCTGCTGAAATCCCGCCGGACTGAATTCCGAATACAATGACGAGAATAAGGCATGTCACCGGCTTCCGCCCACTGCGAAGGGGGTAAGCGATGTACGAGCTATTTTTCAATGAGCATGCGGCGTGGTTCACGGTCCCGGCCTTCGTGGGCACCGTGATCTTCCTGATCCGCGTGGTGATGATGTTCGTCGGCGATCTTGGGATCGACTTTCATCAGGACCTGGGCATCGACATCGATGCGCACCACGCCGACCCGTCCGAAGGGTTCAAACTGCTGTCGATTCAGTCGCTCGCCGCCTTCTGCATGGGGTTCGGCTGGGGCGGGCTTGGGGCGCTGAAGGGGAGCGACCTGGGAATCCCGACGAGCATCGCGATCGGGGTGGCCAGCGGGGGCGCGATGATGTGGATCCTGGGGCTCGCGCTCAAGGCGATCCACGACCTGCAGATTTCTGGGAACATCGACCCTGAGCAGGCCGTTGGGGTCGAGGGGACGGTCTATGTGAGTATTCCCCCCGCGGGGGAAGGGCAGGGGCAGGTGCAGGTGATCATCGACAACCGGCAGCGCACGTACAACGCGATCTCAACGGGCCCCGGGCTGGCGTCGCAGGAACGTATCCGGGTGGTCGGGGTGAACGATCCCAACACATTGGCCGTAGCCCCCGCGTAAGCGAGTGCGCGGCGTGTTATGCTGTTGCAATGTCGGGCGCGGCGCGTGTACCGACGCCGGGCTGATACTGTCCGCACAAGGAGAGACCCATGTGGAATGCAACGACTCTGGCGGCACCGAATGATCCGGCGTCGCTTCTGTGGATCGGGCTGGGCGCGGCGTTCGTGCTGCTGGTGTTCTTCTTGATTCTGTTCGCGGCGTCACGCTACAAGCGGTGCCCGAGCAACCGGATCCTGGTCGTATTCGGGCGCGTGGGGAACCAGCGGGCCAGCAAGTGCATCCACGGCGGCGGGGTGCTGGTCTGGCCGCTGATCCAGGATTATTCGTACCTGTCACTGGATCCGATCGCGATCGAAATCCCGCTCCAGGGCGCGCTGTCGCTGAACAACATCCGAGTGAATGTGCCCTCGACGTTCACGGTGGGGATATCGACGAGCCCGGTGCTGATGAACAACGCGGCCGAGAGGCTGTTGAACCTGAGCGTGCAGACGATCCGAGAGCAGGCGCAGGACATCATCCTGGGCCAACTACGGCTGGTGATCGCGACGCTGTCGATCGAAGAGATCAACAAGGACCGCGAGAAGTTCATGAAACTGGTGAACGAGAACGTGGCGCAGGAGATCAACAAGATCGGCCTGGACCTGATCAACGTGAACATCCGTGACATCACCGACGAATCCGGGTACATCGAGGCGATCGGCAAGCGGGCCGCGGCGGAGGCGATCAACCGGGCCAAGGTGGATGTGGCGCAGCAGGACCGAGATGGTGCGACGGGCGAAGCGGCGGCGGTGCGTGAGAAGATGGTGAAGGTCGCGCTGGAGACGGCGGCGGCCAACGAGGGCAAGAAGAAGGCCGAGCAGCAGCAGCGCGTCGCGATGGCGGCGCTGGAAGCGGAGGCGATCCGCGGGGAATCGGAGTCGAAGCGGAACCAGGAGGTGGTGGCGGCGCAGCGGGAAGCCGAGGCGGTGGCGGCGAAGAAGTCCGCCGAGCAGGAGCAGCGCATCCGCGTCGCCGAGGCCGAGGCGAACGCGGTGGTGGGCGAGAACACGTCGTCGGCGCAGGTCGCGGAGTCGAGCGCGAAACTGGCCGAGATCCGGGCGGAAGCAAAGCGGCGGTCGGACGTGGCGTCGGCCAAGGCGTCGGAAGCGATCCTGCTGGCGCAGCGGGAGCAGGAACTGGCGAGGCTGGCGAAGGAGCAACTGGCGCCGCAGGAGATCGAGAAGAAGCGAATTGAGATCGCGGCGGAGGCCGAGGCCGAGAAACGCCGGCGCGAGGCCCAGGGCGAGGCGGACGCGATCCTGGCCAGGTACGAGGCCGAAGCCAAGGGCGTGCAGAAGGTGATGGAGGCCAAGGCGGAGGGTTACCGCCGGCTGATCGAGGCCTGCGGCACCGATGCCCAGGTCGGGCCGACGCTGCTGCTGATCGAGCAACTGCCCAAACTTGTGGCCGAGCAGGTCAAGGCGATCAGCAATCTCAAGATCGACAAGATCACGGTGTGGGACACGGGGTCCAACGGCACGGGGCGAAACTCGACCAGCGACTTTCTCGCCGGGATGGTGAATGTGCTGCCGCGCTTGCACGAACTGGCACAGCAGGCGGGGATCGAACTCCCAAGCGCGCTTGGGAAAGTCGCGGGTCGCACCGGCACGTCCACGGAGAACGGCACGGCGAGCACGCTGTAGACCTCGGATGCCGACGAGTTGAACGGGAGCGCCCGAGGCTGAACGGGCCGCGCCGGGGCACTATCATCGGCGATGCAAGACCAGTTGAAGCCAGAGGCGCTGGAGGCGATGCTGGGCGTCGCGAAGGTAGCGGTGCGCCGCGCGAGCGAAGTGTGCCGGATCGTGCAGGGCTCGCTGGACCGGGTGCGGGCGGTGACCAAGGACGACGATTCGCCGGTGACGGTGGCGGACTTTGCGGCGCAGGCGGTGGTCGCGCGAACGCTGCGCCAGCGGCTGGGCTCGTTCCGGTTGATCGCCGAGGAGTCGTCGGAGTATTTGCGCCGTCCCGAGCATGCGGCGCAGTTGAGCGCGGCGGTGGAGGCCGCGCGGCACGTCTGGCCCGAAGCGAGCGCGGGGGCTCTCCTGGAAGCGATAGACGATGGGACGGGGACCGGTGAGGCGGGGGTGTCGAACGGGTTCTGGACGCTCGACCCGATCGACGGGACAAAGGGTTTTTTGCGCGGTCAGCAATACGCGGTGTGCCTGGCGTACATCGTGGGGGACAGTCCGGTGGTCGCGGTGCTTGGGTGTCCGAACCTGCCGGCGGACTTTGAGGCGGCGCTGGACGTGAAGGACGCGGCGGGGTGCCTGTACGCGTCGCAGCGGGGGGCAGGGGGGGCTGGAGACAGGGCGGGCGTGGCGGTGGGGGCGTGCGTGCTGACCGACCGCGAGGTCCCGATGCGGGTTGAGCCCCGGCGCGGGTCGTCGGATCGGGTGCCGATCCTGGTCGAGAGCTTTGAGCCGTCGCATTCCCGGCGGGACTCGTCGGAAGCGATCATGCGGGAGGTGGTCGAGCGTCGCTTCGGGCGTGGGGCGCCGGTGCCCGCGGTTCGGATTGACAGCCAGTGCAAGTACGCGGTGGTGGCGCGTGGGCAGGCGGACGTGTACCTGAGGCTGCCGAGCAAGCGCGGGTACGTTGAGAAGATCTGGGATCACGCGGCGGGCGCGCTGATCGCGGAGCAAGCGGGGTGCGTCGTGAGCGACGCGAGGGGGAAGCCGCTGGATTTTTCGTGCGGGCCGGACCTGGCCAGGAATCGCGGCGTCGTGGTGGCGCCGCCGGGGCTGCATGCGGACGTGATCGGGGCGATCGCGGGGCTGGGGATGTCGGAGGAGTCGGCTACGCGGTAAGGAGACGGCTACTCGGGATTCCCGACGACGACGAGCCCGATCAACTGACCGTTGATTTCGAGTTGGACCTGCACGAGCCTGGAGGGGCGATCGGTGGCGAAGAAGCCGCCCGCGCGGAAGGAGTCGTCGTAGCGATCCTTGAACTCGCTGAGATCAAGCGTGAGGGACTCGCCGACGTCGAGCCCTGGAAAATCTCGGGCGTACCAGCGGTTGGCCCAGATGCGTCCGGGGGGGAGGGTGCGAGCGGTGGTGTTGGTCATGCGGATGATGGTGTCATCGCGGAACACCTGGACATCGATGGAGCCGGACTGGGGGATCGCGGGGAACTCGGGCCCGGCGGGGATGTCGCCGGAGCCCGAGGAGCAGGCGCCAAGGGCGAGGCACGCGGCGGCGATCGCCGCGATCACGCCGCGGCGGGCGAGGCCGGGGAGCGCACGATTGGATGACGCGGGGGTGGCGGACGCGGGCCGGAGTGAAATCTTCATAACCCTATAGTGTGCCTGATGTCGTGCCACGGCAACAACGCGACACCCCCGAGCCCGGCGATGGCGCCAGGGATCGAAGAGATCGATCCGGGAGCGGCCGCGAAGGAGGCGGCGGCGCGGGGGATGGATCCGCGGGTGCTCGCGGTTGCGCCGGCGTTTGACGTGCCGTTCTTTCAGGCCGGGCTGGCGGGGTATTCGGACGCCGCCATGCGGCTCATCGCGCGCCGGCATGGGTGCCCGTTCTGCGTCACCGAAGCGCTGCTGGACCGGATGCTGCTCGGCGGGGGGCATGGGTTCGACAAGGCGGACCTGGAACTGATCCGCGATAACCTGCCCAGCGGGCAGGACGACCTGCCGCTCTCTGGGCAACTCATCGGTTCCGACCCCGACGAGATGGCGGCCGCCGCGCTGAAGATGTACGAGCAGGGGCGGCACGCGGATCAGTGGTACCGCGAACTGGCGTATTCCGCGACGGGATTGCCCGACCCGGGGACGGATCCGCGGATGAGGGATTTTCCAAGCCGCGGCGGGGCGGTGGAGGGAGCACAGTCAGGCGGGGCACGCGCGGCACCCGAGGTGGCGGCGCCGAGCGGGCCGTCGGCCGCGGCACGCCACACCTTCACGACGATCGACGTGAACCTGGCGTGCCCGGTGAAGAAGATCAAGAACAAGGCGCGCGGCGGGCACTGGCTCAGCCAGCCCGCGGGGGCGATCGATATCCTGAAAGCGGTGCGGGAGGCGCTGCCCAGGGACGTGGCGTGCACGGTGAAACTGCGGCGGGCGTTCGACGACACGGCGGAGCAGGCGCGGAACTTCGAGATCATCTTCGACGCGGCGTTCGAACTCGGGTACGCCTGGGCGACGGTGCACGCCCGCACGGTGGAGCAGAAATACATCGGGCCGTCGCGTTGGACGGCGCTGCGCGACCTGGTGAAGCGGAGGCCGGACTGCGTGGTGCTGGGGTCCGGGGACGTGTGGGAGGTTCACGACATTTTCCGCATGATCGCGTATACGGGGGTGAGCGCGGTGAGCGTCGCGCGGGGGTGCATCGGGAATCCGTGGATCTTCCGGCAGGCGCGGGAGATGATGCGCGGCGTACCGCCGACGGCGCCGAGCATCGCGGAGCAGCGCTGGGCGCTGCAGGAGCACTTCCGGCTCGCGGTGCGACTGACGGGCGAACGTGCGGCGAGCAAGATGATGCGGAAGTTCGGCATCCGGTTCTCGGCGCACCATCCTCGGGCGGAGGAGGTGCGGCAGCGGATGATCGCGGTGTCGAGTACGGCGGAGTGGGCGCGGGTGATGGACGAGTTCTATGCCGAGCCGGAGGGCGCGGGTGTGTAGCGGTCGATCAGGGGGATTTGAGCGCGGGGACCGTGCGGCTCCGCAGGGCAAGGAGCACGACGAGCCGGGCGCCGAGGACGACCAGCAGGCCGGGGGCGAGCCAGACGGTCTGGCGCTCGATGAACCCCATCCAGTAGGCGGGAGCCGCGATGGCGACGCTGGCGAGCCAGGCGATGATCTTGACGCGCCCCTCCGCGCCGTCGAGCCCGCGATGGACCTCGCCGGCGGCCCCGCGGGTGGGAATCATGCAGATCCAGACATAGGCGGGGAAGACCAGGCCGTAGAAGGACATGAACAGGCGGTAAATGACCTCGCCAAGAAGCCGGTTCTTGTAGTTGTGATCGCTCGCGAGGGTGCCCGCCGCGATCAGGCCAAGACCCAGGATGATGGCGCCGGCGATCAAGGCGGCGCGCGGGACGCGCGCCTGAGATCGAGGAACGGCGTGGAGATGGACGGCGATGGTGAAGGCGGATTGCAGGATCAGGTGCGGGAGGAGAGCGGCGAACATCGCGGGAGCCAGACCCCCGATGGGGACGACCGAGGTGGTGGGGATCATCGCCGCGCTGTACCCGAGCGTGAGGAGGATCATCACGGCGAAGAGCGCCCCGAAGCCGAAGGAAAACGCGAAGCGGCTGTGGCGGGGGTCCAGGGAGCGTCGTGTGAGAAGGAACGTGGCATCGAGGTAGGGACAGAGCGCAAAGCCGAAGACGACCGCGGGGGCCAGGAACATGAGCGCCTCGGGGCGGAACGAGCGGAAGATGCTGGATTGGCGCGAGGCGACGAGTTGGTCCCAGGCGCCGGCGCGGAGGACGAGGACGCCGAGGATGATCGACGCGGCCCAGACGAGCCACGCCGCCGCGGCGAGGCGGCGCAGGGCGACGAGGACGACCATGAGAGCGATCCCGAGCGCGATGGCGCCGACGAAGAGGGCCATGTCGGATTGACGCCAGACGACGTTCCAATAATCAGGCGCGATGATGGTGACGATCCACCCGAGGAAGAAGAGGTGGAACGCAATCGTGACCCAGGAGAAGCGGCGGACGGCCCAGCGGTGGTGGGAAACGATGAGGTCGGCGGATCGGCGTGAGCGCAGCACCCAGCCCATCGCGGCGGCGCCCAGGACATTGGGGACGGCAAAGACGATGAAGCCCCAGATGCCGTAGTCACGCACCAGCAGGACGGGCAGGAACATGCCGATGCACCAGGTCCAGGAACAGGCCAGGTAAGCGGCCCAGCCCAGTGCGTTCCCAAGGCTCGAAGCGCGGGGCGTCGGCGGCGCGCCGGGATCGGAAGAAGGAGCCGGCGGAGCGTCGCCGGCGCGAACGGGGGCCATGGCGGAGTGTACGCGCCGATGCCCGCCGGGCAGGATCGCGCCGCGCCGGCGGAAGCCGGGGGCGCTTACTTGACTCTCTTGAGATCCGGGAGCGGCGCGAGCCCGAGTTTGACACGGAGTTGATTCTGGGATTCGACCTCCGCACTGAGGTTGGCGGGGTTCACGGTCCGAATGCTTCCGTCGGCGGCGAGAACCGAGATCAGCGACCCGAAGGTCCAGGGCGGATTGGCCCCGGGGTCTGGGTAACTGACGATCAACCACAGATCGGGGTCCGCCGATTCGATGGGGAGGTTCTGCGACGTGAAGATGACGTCGCCTAGGCGGATGGCGGAGGGGTCCGAACTCACGGCGGTCAAGGCGTTGTTGATCATGAAGCCGCGGGTCTGATTGTCGGCGAGTTCGAAATCCGCGAGGGACAGCCCGCTGGCGAACTTCGTGATGGTGGAGGTCATCGAGTTGGGGGCGATGAACGTGCCGCCGGTGACGCCGCTGATTTCGAAGTACCGCAGCGGATGGTCCGGGAGGATCCCCTGGTGCTGGGCGGCGAACTGACGGATCGTGCCGTGGAGGGATTCAAGGTGCGTCTGCGTGTCGGCGGCGGTCATGGCGCCGCCGGTCGGGAAGGGGCGGCCGGTCATTCGCGGTCCCGCGCCGCCCAGGCCCACGATCAGGGCGACGCTCAGAATGTACACGACGATCCCGGCGACGATGATGAGGACCCAGGAGGTGATGATCGCGAAACTGGCGCGCCCGCCGGACACGCGCTGGCGGTCCTTGGTGGCGATGACGGCGCTGACGATCCACCATATGGGCCCGATATACCCGCCGACGCAGGGGATGGCGCTGAGCACGTTGGCCCCTGACGAGAACAGGACGGACTCGACGGTGCGTCCGAGCCCGCCGGCGCAGGGGCCGGTGATCCGAAGCAGGCCGTGGGCGATGCAGGCCCAGATGGGTGTGACGACAATGAGGGCGATGACGAAGGCGAGGATGAACCCGCCGAGGGTGAAGAGGAGGACGGAGAACATGCCGACGGGGGGCCCGCCGCCGCCGCCGCCGGGCGCGGGACCGGGGCGGGCGGCGAACATGAGAGGAATGAACAGCAGCAGCGACGGGAGCAGGACGCACAGGGCGATGACGCCGATGTTGCAGAGGAAGAACGTCCAGGACTTGCCGACGACCGAGGACTCGGGAAGCGAGCGCATCATCTGCCCGGGCTTGGTGAGTGACATGCCGACGCTGGCGAACCACGCCGAGAGCACGGAGCGATTCTCGCGGTGCACCCAGGGGAAGACGGCCTGGGCGGTGGACTCTTCCTTGACCCCCTCGGTGGGGTTCAGGATCATCTCGTCCATGTCGATGCGCTGTCCGCACTGGCCGCAATCGAAGGTGCGCGGCACGAGGTGGCCGGATGCATCGGTGCCGTAGTACGGCTGGCGGCAATGCGGGCATTCGAAGCGGACCGCGTTGGGGACGAAGGTGAAGTCGCTGGGCCGGAACGGTGTGCCGCACTCGGGGCACTGACGCGAGGGCAGGTTCCAGAGCGCGTAGTTGCAGGTCTTGCATCGCATGCGTGGGGTCCCCAGAGAAGCGCCGGCCGGCGGCAGGCACCCGCTAAGGATACCACCGCGCGGGCGTCACTCTCCCATGCGGACCCAGCGATCGCCGCCGTGGGTCTCGATGATGTCAAGGGCGGCGGTCAGGTCGGGAACTTCGGCGTGGTAATACTGCCAGCGGAGGGTGAGCCAGACGAGGATGAGGCAGCAGGCCCAGGCACCGAGTTCCCCGAGCCGCTGCCGGCGGAACGCGAAGAGGATCCCGCTGGCGAGCCCGACCGTGGCGATTTTCCACACGACCAGGAGGGCGGGCATGTTGAACCCGATGAGCCAGCGTGCAAGCGGGTTGGCTTCGCCCATCCCCCCGCTATGGAGATACAGGAGGGTGACGTAGAGATCCGCCAGGCTCAGCAGCGCGATGGCGGCGATGAGCGTAATCACCCGCGTGGGGCGAGCGGCCGAAGAGAGGGCGTACCAGCCCGGACGAGCCCCTGGAAGCGCGGCGGCCGCCGAGGCATCGCACAGCAGTGGCGGTTCCGGCGATTCGTTCCCACGTTCGGCGTGCATCACACACTTCCGTTCGAACAGGCCCGGGTAAGTGTCTGTACGCACCGCGGCGAGCCCGGTTGCCGACTGCTCCACCGGCGCGGTGGCGGACGAACGCTCGTCCGTCGTCGTTGCGACCGGCGAACCGGACCGAATAAGTCGGTCCCTGGCGTCAAGCCGAACGATGAATGGGTCGATCGGAAAAAGACGCGGGTCTGGCGAAGGCAAAGCACGAGTCTGGGGAAATGAGGGGCGTACCGTATCGATGGAGCCGGATGTGCCGGGCGTGCGGATCGGATACCAGCGGTGTGTGGAGGCGTCGGGCAGGGCATAGCGGCGGGCGTGCACGCCACCGCGCTTGAGCCAGGCGGTATCGGACGGTGGCTGGATGCGGGGTCGTGTGGAGTGTCGGGTCATTGTGGAGCCGCGGGATGACTGAGCGTCGGATCAGTGGAGCGAGCCGATCGATCGGCAGGATGCTGATGGCGCTGACGCTGTGTGGCGCGATGCAGGGAGCGGCGTCGAGCCCGGTTCTGGCGCAGACCACGAACCCGGTCTACATGGACGCGTCGGCGCAGGCGACCGATACCTTCGCGAGGGTACAGGATTTTCTGGCGGCGGACAACGTCGCCGAGGCGTCTCGGGCGCTCCAGGCCTTGCTGCTCGAACAGCCCGACCGGCTGGTTGTCCGCCGCTCGGATGAGAAGGTGAACCTGGGACGCGATGAAGACCTCTTCGTCAGTGTTCGATCGGAAGTGAGGCGTGTGCTGCTGGAGAATCCCGCGCTGCTGGAGTGGTACCGGCGTGCGAACGACGCGATCGCGCAAACGTTGCTCGCCGCGGGAGAGATCGGGCAGGTCGAGTCGGGGTACCTGTTGACGACGCCGGGGTTCGAAGCGGCGCTCGCCCTGGGGCAGCGGCAAATGGAAGCCGCTCAGTTTCATGCGGCTGTCCTGACGATCGAACAACTCCAGAACCACCCGGACGCGAAAGGGGAGCGGCTCGATCGGGCGGTGGTTCTGGCGGGGCAGATCGCGCGGTACATCGACTCGGCGCGACTGCGGAGCCTGCGCGCCGCCTGGGGGGCGCCGGGCTCGACTGGAATGACGCCGGTCGAGTGGCCCAAGGCGGCGCAGACCCGCGCCCTGACACCGGTGGATGAACTCGCGCCCGCGGACTTGTCCGAAGTGCTGGGCAAGCCGCTCCGATCAGCCGCGTACGGCGGGGAGGACCTGTCGCAATCGCTTTCAGAGTCCGGCGTGACGGATCGGGATCGGCTCCCGCCGTTTGCCAAGCGGCTCTCGGTCCTTCCGACCGTCGCCGGGGACACGCTCTACATCAACGACGGCGCGAGCATCACGGCGTGGGACCGGATCACGCTGACCCGGAGGTGGAAGAGCGAACCCATCCCGCTGGACCCCATGTCACGCGACGAGGACCCTCGCGCCTCGCTGCTGTCCAATGTCAGGCAGCGCGGCGCTCCGAACCTGGAAGAGATGATCAGCGTCTCGGCGGCCGACCGGGACGTGGTGGGAGCGACCGGGATTGCCGTGAATGGATACCGCAACGGTGATCCGCGGGTCCATGGGATCGACGCGGCGACCGGGCTGGTGCGCTGGTCGGTCAACGTGCCGGATCTCGATCCGCACCTGGCGGGAACGAGTGTGCGGGGGCCGATCAATCTGGTTGAGGGGACCGCGGTGCTGGTGGCCCGTCGCGCCGAGCCCGAGCGCAGACAGGTCGCGGTCTATGTGGTCGGTCTTGACGTCGCCAGCGGGCAACTGCGGTGGTCCAGGCTTCTCGGGAGCACGGGGGCGTTGCCCTACCGGCAGGACGCGTACCTGGCCGACGCCGGGGTCGAGCAGGACGGCATCGTGTATCGCGGCGACATGCTGGGCGCGGTGGGCGCGTATGAGGCGGCGACGGGCCGCGCCCGATGGGTGCGCCGCATCCCGACCGAACCGCAGCCGACGTCGGACTCGCTCTCCCCCTGGCAGATGAACTGCCCCGTGATCTGGCATGACCAACTGCTGACCATGTCGGGAGACCGGACGCGGGTTCTGCGGCTGGACCTGTTGAGTGGGGCGTTGCTGGAAGAGGTGCGTGCGGACGCGCTGGGAAACCCGCCGCCGCGGTACGTGGTGGGGTGCGGCGACGTGCTGGTGGGCGTGTCGGACCGCGAGTGCATGCTGACTCCGATCTCGTCATTCAAGGAACCGACGCCCAGAGCGGTGAGCGGGATCAACGAGTCTGGCATCCGCGGTCGAGTCGTGTGCGCGGGAGAGCGTCTGCTTGTGCCGACCTCGGAGGGGCTGCTGGAGTTCGATCCCTCCAAGTCGGAGGCGCCCGCGGGACGGATCAACGTGGATAACCCCGGCAACTTCCTGGCGCTGGACAGCCAGCTCATCGTGGTGGACGACGCATTCGTGCACAGTTATCTGCTGTGGGAGGCGGCGGAGCGGGTGCTGACGGAGCGGATGCGAGCAGACCCGGCGGAGCCGGCCGCGGCCGTCACGATGTGCGAACTGGCGTACCGGGCGGGCCGGCTGGATCGAATCGTCCCCGCCGCGGATGCCGCGCTCGCCTCGATCTCGCTCGCGGGCGAGAACGAATCGGCCGAGGCGTCGCGGGCGCGGCTGTTTGGTTCGCTGCACGAGATGGCGACGCTCAGCCTGGAACCGGTGACCGAGCCGGTGAATCCGCCCGCCGCGACGGAGGAGGGGCCCGCGGGCGAGGCGCCACCGCCGATCGCCCAGGATTCCGCGCCGCGGATCACCGACCCGAACCTGCTGCGGAGCATCATCGAACGGATGGCGCGGACGGCCCGGACGCCGGACGAGCACGTCGCGCACCTGCTGACGCTCGGCCGGTTCCAGGATCGCCAGGGAGAAATTGAACTGGCGGTCAAGTCATACCAGGAGATCCTCGACAGCCCGCCGCTTGCGGCCGCGACGTGGAACGGCTCGCGACTCTCGACGCGCGGGGAACTGGAAGTGACCCGGCGACTGGAACGGCTGGTGCGCGAGCACGGCCCGTCGATCTACTCAACGTACGACGCCCGCGCCAACGCCGAACTGGCCGCTCTCAAGGACGACGCCAGCGCGGAGGAACTGCTCGCGCTGGCGTCGCGCTATCCGGTGGGCGAAGCAACCCCCGCGGTGTGGGAGCGATTGGCGGACGTGTACACGGCCAAGGGGCGAGGCCCCGCGGCGATCAGTTCGCTGGAGTCCGGACTGGAAGCGGCCGAGCGCCGGTCCGCCGAGGCTCCGATCGCCCGGCTGGCCAGCCGATTGGTCCACGAACTTGAGTCCCGCGGGCAACTGGCCGCGGCGAGTTCGCTTCTGCGGTCGCTGATGGAACATCATCCGGCGATCACGCTCACGATCGAAGGGCAGGAGGTCGCGCTGGGCGACTTGTCATCGAAACTCATGCAGCGGATCGCGGCTCGACATCGCTGGCCGCGCGTCGGGCCGGCGACGGGCGAGGACATGCAGGTCCTGGTCGGGTGGTCGATCATGGAGCCGATCATCAAGGAGAAGTTCGGCTCCGTGCCCCCCGCGGTGATGCTGCGTTCCAGCGACCTCGTGGCCCTGTGGACGTCCGCGGAGAACGTCGTGAAGCCCGGCGACGATCCGTCCGCGCGCGAACTCCGCATGGGGTGGACCAAGCCCGTTGACAGCACGTCGCTGGTCGAACTCATCCGGATCGACAACGAGTCGGCGTACGTGTTCGCGGCGACGGCCGGCGGCGCGTCGGTCGAGAAGGTGGCGCTGTCTCCGATGCGGGCGCGATGGCAGACCGAGGTGTTCTCGCAGGAGCCGGCGGGCGCCGCCCCGCCGATGAAGCTCGCGCGGATCAGTCCCGACGAGCGCCTGCCCACGCCTCAGGATGGACCGAGCCTGTACACCGACCTGCTGACGGTGCTTGACGAGCGGACGCTGGCGTTCGTGGAGCGAACGGGGCGGGCGTGCGCGATCGACTCGCAGACGGGCGAGCCGCTGTGGACACTGCGCTCGCCGCTGGACCGCGCGTACGACGTGGCGCTCTCGCCGTCCGCGCTGGTGATCTCCGGGGACCAGGAGATCGTCGGCGCGGGCGGGAGAACCGTCGGCTGGCGTCCCGAGATCGTCGTGCTGGATCCTCGCACGGGCGTCGAACTCCAGCGCATCGCACAACGATGGGGGCAGGTGCGCTGGATCCGCTTGACCGACACCGGTGACCTGATCGCGGGCTGCGATCAGGCGATCGTGTCGGCGGATGTCCTGCGGGCCCAATCCAACTGGGTCCTGTCGGACCAGCGCGTGATCGGCTCGCGCGACGCGTGGATCTTCGGCGACAGCATGTTCCTGCTCGACCGCGACCGGCAACTCTGGATGCTGAGCGTTACCTCAGGAGAACTCGGCAAGGAGCCGCTGGCCTCGCCGCGGGCGCACCTGAGCGGGCTCCGAGCGATCCAGGCCTTCGCGATCCCGCAGCCTCCGTCAGCGGGCCCGAATCCGGCGCCGGAGCCGACAACTCCCGGTCCGCCGGCCTCGAATGTCGCGTTCAGCACGTTCCAGGGCGTGATCGTGTACGGGATGGACGGCACATTCAAGGGGATCGACGCCGTCGGCGGGTTCGACGGGCTGCTCCCCCCGATCCCCAGCGAGACCTCGATGGTGACGATGACGACCATGCCCGACGGTCGCCGCGGTGACGGGGAACTCATCTACACGCTGCACTACCTGCACCCGGCGACGGCGATGCTCCAGGAGAGCGTGCCCATCGTGCTGGGCGCGCCGCCGCGGGCGCTGGTGCTGATGGACGGGCGGACGATCCTGACGGCGGGTGGCACGACGCTGGCGCTCAAGTCGCTGCCGAAGCCGCCCTCACCTTGATCCGGGCTCACTCCCCGACGTAACGCGCGTAGATCGAACGAGCCACGCCCGTGTCGGTCGTGCCGCGGATGATCGCGCGCCCGTCGCTGAAGACGGTGAGTTCGATCCCGTGCATGCCCTCGCCGGATTCGTGATCCAGATAACCGCGGAGAGCGCTCGGCGTCGCGTCGAACCGGCCCTGGGATCGCAAGCGCTGCGCGAGGGTGGGCAGGTGGACCCCGCCCGGAGCGTCGGACGCGCCAGCGCCCATCCCGGCTCGACGCGGAGGAACGACCTGCACCGCGCCGCCCGCATGCCGGGTGCAGATGACGCGTACGTCGCTGTCGTACCGGCCCCCCAGGAACGGGAAGTTCCGCTGCACGCAGCACTCGCAGGAATCGGATCGCAGCGCGACGACCGAGAACCGGCGCGCGCGATTGTGCCACAGGTCAAACTCCGCCAGGTCCGCGGATGCGGCGTCCGCGTTCCCCACGAGCAACTTGATTACCTCGATCGCCTGCACGGCGCCGATGAGGGTCGAGACCGGCGCGAGGATGCCCGCCGTGTCGCACGTTGCGTGCAGAGGACCGCTCGGCGCCGGCGCGTCGGGAAAGACGCAGCGCAGACACGGCGTTCGTCCGGGGATGATCGTCATGGACATGCCGGCGGCGCCGACCGCCCCGCCGTAGACCAGCGGCACGCCGTGCTTCACCGCCAGGTCGTTGAGCAGGTACCGGGTGAGGAAGTTATCCGTGCCATCGACCAGCACATCGGCGCGACGTGCCGGGCGGGAGCGCGCGGCGTCAGGGGCCGTGGGCGCGTCGCTCCCCACAACCGCATCGGGCGCCCCTTCGAGCAACGGCTCGGCGTTGCGCGGGGAAAAATCCGCGACGACCGCATCCACGATGACGCGAGAGTTCACCCGGCGCAGCCGGGCCGCGGCGGCTTCGGCCTTGGACCGGCCCGCGATCGCGTCCGCTTCATCAAACAGCGTCTGACGCTGGAGGTTGGTGCGCTCAACCACGTCCCGATCGACGATCGTGATCCGGCCCACGCCCGCCCGGACGAGCAGGTCCGCCACCGGGCACCCCAGCGCGCCGCACCCCACGAGCAGCACCCGCGACCCCCGCAAGCGATCCTGCCCCGCTTCCCCAATCTGGGGCAGCAGCATCTGGCGGTGATATCGCTCGTCGCCGTTCATGAATCCGTCTCGCATCACTCACCGGCCCGGCGCACACGCCCGAATCAATCGGTCCCGGATCGCGTGCCACGTCGGGCTGGACATCGGCGGCGCTTCGATGAGGATCTCAGCCCCGCCCGAGTTTTCGGCCCGGCGCAGCGCGGTGTACAACGCCGCGGCGTACTCCGAGTCGCCCGGGGGCATCGCGATGAGCGTCGAACCCGGCGGCACGCTCGTGATCGTATGCGACAGCACCGCATACGCCGGATCGACCCCCGCCGCCTGCGCCAGCACCCCGCGGATCTGGTCGGCCGGGAGCAATCGCGCCGGCTTGCTCGGCGCGTAATGGCGCGTGAGCATGCCGGGGCTCGGGAGGGGCGTGCCCGCGGGTCTTGCCCTCCCCCCCTCCTCCGCGCCCGGCAGCGCGGCGGGCAAGACATCTTTGCCGAGCACCCGGCTGAGTTGCTCGGCGGATACCACGCCGGCGCGGAGGACCCGGGGTGCGCCAAGCAGCGAGACGACGGTGGACTCGATCCCCGTCGCGCACGGGCCGCCGTCCAGGATGAAAAGTTCTTCGCCGGCAAAGGACTCGCGGACGTGCTGGGCGGTGGTCGGCGAAATCCGTCCCGATCGATTGGCGCTGGGCCCGACCAGCGGCGCGCCGAACGCGTAGAGCAGCGCCAGCGCCACCGGATGATCCGGGCACCGCACCGCGACGCCGATGCTTCCGGATCCGCCCGTGACGATGCCGGGCACCTCCGGACGCTTGGGGACCACGATCGACAGCGGGCCGGGCCAGAAGGCCGAGGCCAGGGCGGCGGCGTCCGATGTCCAGTTCGAGGCGAGCCGGCGCGCCATCTCGGGGCCCGATACGTGAACGATCAGCGGGTTTTCCGGGGGGCGCTGTTTGAGTTCAAAGACGCACCTGACGGCGTCCTCACGCAGCGCGTCGGCCCCCAGGCCGTACACCGTTTCGGTCGGGAACGCCACCAGCCCGCCCGCTCTCAGCACGTGCACGGCGGCCTGCAGTTGCTCCGTCGCCGAATGCTCGACATCGCTCATTCGATCGTGGTCCGAATCTCGGGCTCGTCGCGCTGGTCGGTCGCGCCGGGGTGCAGCGCTGCCTGGAGCGGCCGGGTCGCTTGCCGTTGCTGGACGGTCGCGGGCGGTGCGTCCGCGGCGGACGATCTCGCGCGACCGACCAGGCTCCAAGCCCGGGCCCCGACCTTGGCCAGCCATTCGCCCGCGCGGAACACCAGCAGTTTCATCCGCAGGCGGCGCAGGCCGACATCTTCCGGCTCGATCAGCGACGCGGAGCGGGCCCAGTAGCGGGCGCGCGTCAGGTTCCGATCCTCGAAGTACGCCACCGCCAGGTTGTGCATCGCCCGCACGTGCTTGGGGTTCAGTCGCACGACCTCGCGGCAAAGGTCCACCCCCGCGCGCCGCTCCCCGCTCTGAAGGCACGCCACCGCCAGGTTGTGCAGCGCCTCTTCACTCCCCGGTCGGCGTTCCACTGCGGCGCGAAACACGGTGACCGCCTCGGCGAACATCTTGCCGGTGATCAGCAGCCGCCCGAGATCGTCGATGTCCTCCGCGGTCCAGCGGGCCGCATCCTCGGAAAACGCGGCGAAGTCCCCGGCGAGCAGTTCGTGAGCGGCGGCGGCATCGGCGCCGGCGCGGGAGCCGCGCGACAGCCGGATCGATGCCAGCCGTCGGCGCACGCCCGGAAACGACGGATCCAGCCTGAGCACCACGTCGAACTGCGCCAGGGCTTCGTCGATCGCTCCCTGACGCTCGGCGATCTCGCCCAGGTAATAGTGGGCGTGCGCGTTGTCGGGTTCGAGTTCCAGCACGCGGCGGAACTTCTCGCTCGCTTCCGACGCGCGGTTCATGTCCACCAGCAGGCATCCAAGGTCCAGCAGCGTGTCCACATCACCCGGGTTCTGCCGAAGTTCTCGAAGGTACAGTTGGCGGGCACGCTCCAGTCGGCCCGTCGCGGCGTACGCCTCGGCCAGACGCGAGTGAATGTGCGGCAACGCGGCATCGAGCTGGGCGGCTTCTCGGAGGCACCAGACGGCCTTGTCGTGCAGCCCGCGCGCCAAAAGCGAATCCGCCAGCATCGCGTACGCCAGCGCCTCCTTCGGGTTGATCTCCTGGGCCATGTAGAACATGACCTCGGCCTGCTCGTGGTCACCCAACCGCGCGTACGCCTCGATGCGGTAGACCAGCGACGACACGTCCTGCGGTTCGAGTTTGTGCGCCGTTTCGAGCCACGGGATGGACTGCCGCACCTCCCCGCAGCGGAGTTGATTCACGCCCACCAGCATCGCCGACGACGCGTCTTCGGGCTCCAACTGATGGGCGTCCTTGAACGCGCCCGCGGCTTCGGCGAAACGCCCCGCCTGCTCCAGCGTCAACCCGAGATTGAAGTGCCATTCCGATCGGTACGGGTTGAGCGACAGCGCTTCGCGCAGTTCACTCTCCGCGTCGTCCCAGCGACCCATGTCGTAGAACTCGTGGGCTCGCTCGATATGTCGCTCGGCATCGAACCAGTCCGCCATGTGCATCCGCCTTGAAGTGCTCGACTCGTCGATTGTATCCGGCGTTCGGTTTCACGCAACCGCGTGAGGCTTTTCCACGCGGTTATCACGCCCACCGAGGCGCCCACCGATCGAACCCGACCCGCTCAGCGCAACCATTGCGCGGGGAAGCCGGCGGGCCACAACTCCGGCCGATCGTTCAGCACGCTCACGAGGAACTCAAACGCGTCCACGAGCCGGGGCCCGGGCCGGCTGAACATCTGATTCCCGTCCACCGCGAGCACGCGCCCCCGCTCCGCCGCCGGCAGCGACCCCCACCACGGACGCGACATCAGCCCGCGGGCTGATTCAACGGCCCTTGACAGGTCAAGCCTGCACGGCCCCACGATCACCAACTCCGGCGCCGACTCCACCAGCGATTCCGCGTCGATCCGGATCGACGTGCCGGCCAGTCGCTGCGATTGCCCCGTCGGGCCCGCCGCGGCCCCCGAGTTCTCGATCGCACGCGTCGCGTTGAGCGGATGCGATCCGCCCGCGCGCTCGATCAACTGCGGCGTACAGTGTCCCGCGACGTATAGCGGATCCGTCCATTCCAGGAACGCGACCGAGGGCGCCGTCGCGAAGCCCGCGACGTATTCCGCTGCGTCGAATAGTCGCTGACGCATCTCCACGACGCTTCGCTCGGCGCTCTGCGCCAGCCCCACGGCCTCTCCCACTCGCAGCACGTCGTCGAGCACGTCCTCCACCGACCGCGGATGGAGCGACACAACCGCCGGCCGCGGCCGCATCGAGTCCGCGAGCCGACGAACCGTCGTCAGGTCGATCAAGCACTCCCCGCACAGGTCTTGCGTCAGGATCACGTCGGGACGGAGCCGGGACAGGAGCGGACCGTCCAACTGGTACCAGTGGGCCGGGCGTCCCGCGCGGGCGTGGCGTACGCACGGGAACCGGGCGGGACGCCCGGTCCACTGAGACTCTTGCCCCTGCAACGCTCGGCCCTGATCCACCTGTCCCGCCGACTCGAACGTGATCCGCGGCGCGGTCACGATCGGGACGCTCCGCACGAGGTCGGGCGGGAAGTCGCATCCGTGCGAGCGACCGACGAGCAGTTCACCCCCGCCGATGCGGCACAGAATCTCGGTCGCCGAGGGGACCAGGCTGACGACGCGAAGAGAGTGCATCTGCCAAGCGTAGATGGGCGGGCCGTGCCGGTGCGCCCGCCACGATATCCTCTGTCGCGCATGGACCGCCGAGAGCAGGAAGTCGTGGACGCGCTGCTGGAAGCGTACCGGGAAGGCGCCTTTCCCATGGTCGATCCACGCACCGGGCGGATGGAGTGGTTTTCGCCGGATCCGCGAGCGTTGATGCCGCTGGAACCCGACACCCGCCGGGACGCACCGGTCCGCCGATCAGCCCCGCGCCGCTCGGCCCGAATCCCTCGCTTTCACGTCTCCCGGTCGCTGGATGCACGGATCCGCTCGAAGCGATTCACGGTCACCACCGATACGGCCTTCGATATGGTGGTGCGCTCGTGCGCCGAGGCACGCCCCGGGAGGCGGGAATCCTGGATTGACGATCGCATCATCTGGGCCTACGCCGCGCTGCATCGGGCCGGGCATGCGCACAGCGTCGAAGCCTGGCTCCCCGCGGGCGAGCGCGAGCACCACGCCGCCGCGGCCCGCGGGCACCGCGACGCGACACCGGTCCTATCGAGCGACGGCCTTCGCGTGCTGGTCGGCGGGGTATACGGCGTATCGATCGGGGCCGCCTTCTTCGCCGAATCGATGTTCTGCAGGCCAGAACTCGGCAACGTCACTCGCCGCGACGGCCTGCCCGTGCGGCTGCCCGGCACCGACGCTTCCAAGGTGTCGCTCGTCTACCTGGTCGCCCATCTCCGAAATCGTGGCTACACCCTCATGGATGTTCAACTCCGCAACCCGCACACCGATCAGTTCGGCGTCTTCGAGGTGCCTCGAAAGGAATATCTGCGCCGGCTGCGCGACGCGTGCGATCGGCCCATGCAGTGGACTCCGTTCGATCCCGCGTATTGAATCCGATCGCCCCCCCACATCCCGCGAATGATCCCTCGCTTTTCTCAACTCCCGACGTCACTGGCGTCGATCGCCCGCACCGTGCGCCTCGGCCGGGCTCAGATCCCCGCCCTGCTCATCCATCCCGACTGGACGTCCTCCAGGCCGACCGCCCTGTGGTTCCACGGGCGCACCGCCTACAAGGAACTCGACGCCGGGCGCTATCAGCGCTGGGTGCGTGCCGGCATCGCCGCCTGCGCCATCGACTTGCCCGGTCACGGCGAGCGGGCTGATGCGTCCCTTCAAGAATCCGGCGCCACACTCCGTGTCGTCGATCAAGCGGTGAACGAGATCGACGAGGTCATCTCCGACCTGGGCCGCGATGAGTTCAAGGGTATCTTCGACGTGCGGCGTCTTGGTATCGGGGGCATGTCGGCGGGGGGGATCGTCGCGCTCCGCCGGTTGTGCGACCCGCATCCGTTCGCCGCCGCCGCGGTCGAGGGAACCACCGGCTCCTTCGATGTGCTCCCCCACTACCGCGATCGACACGGCGACGAACTCGTTCAGCGGCTCGATCCGATCCGCCATCTCGACCGCTGGCGCCCCATCCCCCTGCTCGCGCTGCACTCCGAACGCGATGCCTGGGTTCCCGTGAGCGGCATCCAGCAGTTTGTTGCGCAACTCGGCCAGCACTACGCGGATGAGGGGGCGAGTCGAGAACTCATTCGCCTGTACACCTGGGCTGAGACCGGGGCCCCGTATGAACATTTGGGATTTGGCCGGATGAGTAACGAGGCGAAGAATCTTCAGACATCGTTCCTGGCGGAACATTTGTTGCCCCCACGGGTTTAACAAACGCCATTTCGTTCCGCTCGTGCTTCAAATTGTACAGTTCCCGAACGTTCTGATATGCTATGGGGGGCCTGCCGCGCACGGTCGCGGTCGACGCCGAACCATTTCTGGAGTCAATGAAGATGAAACGTCAGTTGCTTATCGTGACCGCCGCGTGCGTGATGATGCTCGCGGGGTCGGCCGGATCGCTCGCGTGCATCGCTCCGCCGACGGACGAGCAGGTGCAGGAACTGGTCAAGACGTTCGCGGAGACCCGCACCACCAAGACCCGCGAGGCGATGGCGAACCAGAAGCGGCTGACCCCCGCCGAACTGGCGACCATCGCGGACGAGGCGGTGAAGGATCTGGATATCGCGGCCCTCTCGACGGCGCAGATGAAAATGCTCAGCGACGCCGGCGTGCTGATGTACACGTCCAAAGGCGATGCGTTCAAGGGCCGGCTTGGCGAACTCGCCAAGTCACCCGACGCCGGCGGGTTCGAAGCCGCGGTCATCGCGCTGAGCCTGGTCAACACCCGCACGCCCGAAGCCGAGGAGACCGAAGCCGTCAAGGCGGCCCTGACCCACCCGGGCGCTGTCGCCGGGCTCAAGGAAGGCCGCGGAACCAACCTGTTCCGATCGCTGAGCAGCACGAAGCCGGCGGTCCTGAAGTCGCTCAAGAGCGACGTGCTGGCGCTCGCGCCGGCGTTCACGGGCGACATGCCCATCGCCGCGATCTTCTCGTCCGTCAGCCTGCTTGATTCGCTCGTGAGCGCCTTCCCCGATCAGGTCGCCGATTTCCAGGGCCTGCGGACGAGCATGCTCGGCGCGCTGCGCCAGGCCGGAGAGAAGCCAGGCATCGAAGAGCGCATGAAGTCCTTCGTCCCCCGGTACATCGCCAAACTCGACGGCGCGTACCTCAAGGGCGAGTTGATGAACCACCCGGTCCCCACGCTCGACATCACCTGGTCAAACCTCGATCCGCAGGTTAAGACCGTCGCCGACCTCAAGGGCAAGGTCGTGGTGCTCGACTTCTGGGCGACCTGGTGCGGCCCGTGCGTCGGCAGTTTCCCGGACGTGAAGCACCTGCAGGAGCACTACGAGGGCTACCCCGTGGTCATTCTCGGCGTCACGAGCCTGCAGGGCAGTTTCAACACCGGGCTCACCGACGACAAGGGCAAGCCCGAGCGGATCGACTGCAAGGACGACCCGGAGAAGGAAATGGGCCTGATGCCGGACTACATCAAGCGCAAGGAGATCAACTGGAAAATCGCGTTCACCAAGCAGGACGTGTTCAACCCGGACTTCGGCGTCAACGGCATCCCGCACGTCGCGATCATCGACGCCAAGGGAATCGTCCGCGAGCGTGGGCTGCACCCCAACTCCCGCGTCGTCCCCTTCGAGGACAAAGTGGCGAAGATCGATGCGCTGCTGAAGGAAGCCGGGCTCCCCACCCCGCCCCCCCCGGTGAAGGAAGAAAAGAAGCCCGAGGTCAAGGGAAGCTGATCGCTCTTTACGCCCCCTTCCACATCGCGCTTCAATGAGTGTTGCCATGACGGCCCCGGAACATGTTCCGGGGCCGTTCCGTTTGCTGAAAGAAGCGAGGCGGGTGTGACCATCAGTTTTTCTGAGCCGAACCGCGCAAGCGGTCGGTGGGAGCGCTGCGGCACGGTGCGATCCCTCTCGTGCGCGCCGGCGCATGAACGGCGTATCATGATGCAGGCCACAGCGGACAGTAAGGAACCTCTCATGAACTTCTTTCCGCCGATCCCGCCGTGGGAGGGGCTGCACCCAATCGTCGTGCACTTCCCGATCGCGCTGCTGATGGTCGTACCGCTCTTCGTGGCGGCGTCGCTGTTCCTTGACAAGTCGCGCCGGCCGATCGTCGCGTGCACCGCCGCCCTGCTCCTGCTCGGTGCGGGCTCGATCCTGCTGGCGACCATGACCGGCGACGCGAGCGAGGCGAACGCCAAGGCGGTCCCGGGCTCAGAGCAACTGCTGGAATCGCACGAGGAGTCCGCGGAACTGGCGCGCAACGTCTTCCTCGGGCTGGCCGGCGCATACGTCGTGCTCGTGCTCGGGCCCGTGCTGCTCAAACGCGACTCCAATCGCGGGCTGCGCGTCGGGATCAGCGCCGCCTACCTCGCCGCCCAGCTGGTTGGATGCGTCCTGCTGGCCCGGGCGGCGCACGACGGCGGGCGCTTGGTCCACGAACTGGGCGTGCGCGCCCCGCTGGGCGGCGCCGGCACGGGAAGCGCGCCGCTCGGCTCACCCCCGGCGAACCAGCCCGCCGCCGAAGACGACGCGGACTGACGCCCCGCCGAAGACATCAGAGCCCGAGTTTGGCGCGTAGCGTCGCCCGGGTCTCTTCGTGCTCGAGGACGGACGCGGAGAGCGCGGCCCCGCTCCGGACCGCGCTCGGATCCGACGAACCGTCCAGTTCGTTGAGCAGCGCCTTGGTGGCGCGCAGAGCCTCGGGGCCGCCCTGCGAAAGCCTGCCCGCGAGGTCTTCCACGCCCGCGTCAAGTTCGTCGCGCGACTCGACCAGGTGCGTGGCGATGCCGATCGCGTGCGCCTCGCGCCCCGACATCGTCCCGCCGGCCAGCAGCACCCGCCGCGCCCGGCCCGCGCCGATGCGCCTGATCAGCCACGGCGCCACCACCGCGGGACACACCCCAAGGTCAACTTCGGGAAACCCCATCCTGGAGTCGGCGTGCGTGACCGCGAAGTCGCACACGCACGCCAGCCCGCACCCCCCGCCGATCGCCGCGCCGTTCACCGACGCGATCGTCATCATCGGCGCCGCGCGGAGTTTGAGCGTGAACTCCGCGAGGGACGACAGAAGCCGGTGCGGCGCTCCGGGTTCATTGATCACCTGCTTGAGATCCATGCCCGCACAGAATGACTTCCCTTCCCCCGACAGGATCATCGCCGTGACGTCCTTCCGGGCGGTCAACTCGTCGATCCGTCCGTGCAGCGCGTCCAGCAGATCGATGGACAGGGCGTTGCGCGCGTCCGGACGGTTGAGCGACAGCCGGGCGAGCGAACCGGTGATGCGAAGCGTGGCGAAGTCTGTCATGAGGTCTCACTGCGTGCTCGTGGAGCCTGCTCCAAGGTCTCGTGGCGTGATGTCGAGCCGCGCCCCGACAATCGTGGGCGCATCGTCCGCCGCCCCGCCCGCCCCGGAGTGAATCGCCGTGCCGAGATCCGCCGTGAACCGCAGGTCGAATCGCGCCGACCGAAGCACCACCGGCGTGTCAGGATGCTCGGCGAGCCGGTGCAGCGCCGCCGGCACCGCCCCGGCCGACCACGCGTCTCGCTCGTCACGCGGCATGACGTACCGCGCATCCTCCCTCGGCCCCTTCCGAATCGTCACCACCATCTTCCGCGGCAGCGGCGCGACTCGACCCGTTCGGCCGTCCACCGCGTCCCCCGCTTGCAGCAGCGACACCCGCACCCCTCGCCGAGCGACCCCGTCACGAGTGACGCCGCTGATGTCAACCAGCACCGCCGCCCCTCGTCGTCGCACGCTCCCATCTGCCGCGTCTTGGGCGTTCTGCCCGATCACCCTGATGACACCCGACTCAAGATCCACCGCGATCGCGGCGTTCTCTTCCACGCCGTACCCGCGCGCCACCCCGGCGATCTCCAGCGCCGCCACCAGTCGCCCGAGCCGACCCCGCCTGAGAAAGTGCTGATCCGTCAGCCCGAACGGAAAGAACCCCATCCCCTCGCCCACGGCGAACCGGCTCTCGCCCGAGTTCTCACGCGTGGTTCCCAGCAGCGCGTCGTCGCTGCGCCCCCCGAGGATCATCGGATCGGACATCATCGCCGCACCGGCCGACGTGCCCCCGATCACACCCCCTCGCTCGAGGATCGATCGCAGCGCCCGGTACGCGATCGTGTCGGCCCGCCCCGCCGTCCCGCTCGGCAGCGGACGCGGAAAAACGACCCGCCCTTCATCGCCCGGCGCGGCCCCCGGGGGCGACGCGGAGTCGGACTCGTCGATCGCCGCGTCGCCAGCCGCGGCGGCGATGCGCGGCCGGAACGTCTCGACGATCCTGCTCTGATCGCCGCCCGTGAACCAGATCGCGTCGCACGCGTCGATCTGTTTGACCACATCCGGGTTCGACGCGTCGATCGCGTTCGCGGTCGTGAGGTCGATGATCCGCACGTCATGCTCACCCGCGTAGCGCCGCAGCGTCTGCGCCGAGGACGACGCGCTCTCCTTCGGCACGCCGCTCGCGGTCGGGAGCACACCGATGACGGCGTCCGGCCGCCCTGCAAGCGGAGCCATGAACGCGCCGTAGATATCCGCATTGTTCGGCGAGGTAGCGCCCCCGGCGATGACGAGCGAGCCGTGCATCCCGGGCTGAGCCCGACAGCCGCCAAGCATGGCCAGCGCGACTACCAGCAGTGCCCGTTGTGTTCGCAGCATCGCCGGGAGAGTACGCACGAACCGTGAAAACCGGCGACCGCCCGTCGGCATCCCGGCCCCGAAATCGCCGGCTCCGAGATTGGAATCAGCGCCCCGGACGCTACGAGAATTGCTCCGAAATCGTCGCCGAATCCGGTCGCATCGCATATACTTCCCAACTGGCAATTACTCGCGGTTTTGACGCAAAAAGCGGACTTTTCCGATCATGCCCGATACACCCCCGCCCCCCCCTCTTCCCCCCACGCCCCCCTCCCCTTCCGGCGCTCCGCTCGAGCCGACGCCCAGCGACGGCGGCACCATCATCAACCTCCAGATCGAGCGCGAACTTCAGGATTCCTACCTGACCTACGCGATGAGCACGATCATGGACCGGGCGCTCCCCGACGTCCGCGACGGGCTCAAGCCGTCCCAGCGCCGCATCCTCGTCGCGATGAACGACCTGCGACTCTACCCGGGGCGCAAGCAACTCAAGTGCGCCAAGATCTGCGGCGACACATCCGGCAACTACCACCCCCACGGCGAATCCGTCATCTATCCCACGCTCGTCGGCATGGCCCAGAAGTGGCGCATGCGCGTGCCGCTCGTTGATCCGCAGGGAAACTTCGGTTCGATCGACGGCGACCCCCCCGCCGCCATGCGCTACACCGAGGCGAGACTCACACACGCCGCCGTCGAGATGCTCGACGATCTGGGTCAGGCGACCGTCGATTTCCAGCCCAACTACGACGACCGACTCGAGGAGCCCACCGTCCTGCCGGGCAAGTTCCCGAACCTTCTCGTGAACGGGGGCGTCGGGATCGCCGTCGGCATGGCGACCAGCCTCGCGCCGCACAACCCGATCGAGGTCCTCGATTCGATCGTGCGCGTCCTGGAGAAGCCGGATATCTCCCTCGCCGAGTTGATGGAAGACCAGAAGCAGAGCGACGAAGGCAGCCAGGCACGAAGCGACGCGGCGACGCCGACGCAGGACGGCGCCGACACGAAACAGCCTGTTCGCCGCCTTGGCATCAAGGGACCCGACTTCCCGACGGCGGGGATCATCCTCGGCCGCCGGGGCATCGTCGAGGCCTACGCCACCGGGCGCGGCAAGGTCACCGTTCGCGGCACGGTCCACGTCGAGCCGATGGGGAGTGCCGGGCGCGAACAGATCGTCATCGACACGATCCCCTACGGGCTGGTGCAGGGCACGCTCATGGAGAAGATCGTCGATGCCGTCAAGGAAGAACGGATCAAGGACATCTCCGACGTGCGCAACGAATCCGGGCGTGAGGCGCAGTCGCGCATCGTGATCGAACTCAAGCGCGGCGCCGACGCGGCGGTCGTCGAAAACCAGTTGTACGAGTTTACCCCCCTGCAGCAGACCTTCAGCATCCACAACATCGCGCTGGTGAACCGCCAGCCGCGAACCCTGAGCATCAAGGAACTGATCCAGCATTACATCGAGCATCGCGCGGAAGTGATCCGCCGCCGCACGGAGCACAAACTGCGCGAAGCGATGAAGCGCAAGCACATCGTGGTCGGGCTCGTCTACGCCGTCTGCTCGATCGACGAGGTCATCAGGATCATCCGCGGCAGCAAGACCCGCGACGAAGCCATCGAGGGACTTATGGCGCGCTCGTACCGGATCGTGCCCGGGAGCGACGTCGAGGGGATGGTCGCCCGCGATGCGGACCTGCTCGCGGAACTCAAGCGCGCCGGCGCCGCGACCGGCGCGTCGCTCACCCGCGTGCAGGCCGAGGCGATCGGCGCCATGCGCCTCATCCAACTCGTCAACATGGAAGTCGCCCGGCTCGTGGATGAACTCCTCGACCTGCAGGCAAAGATCCGCGACTACAACGACATCCTCGCGCGTCGCCAGCGCATCGACGGCATCATCCGTTCCGATTGCGACGAGATGCGCGCCCGGATCATCGCCGCCAGGCAGGCGCCGCGCCTGACACGCATCGAAGAAGCCCAGGGAGACATCAACATCGAGGCCCTCATCCAGCAGGATGAAGTCGCGGTGACCATCTCCCACCATGGCTACGCGAAACGCAGCTCTCTCGCGAACTACCGCCAGCAGGGCCGCGGCGGCAAGGGCATCATCGCCGGCACGACCAAGGACGACGATTTCATCGAGCACATGTTCGTCGCCGGCACGCACGACGACCTCCTGTGCTTCACCGACACCGGGCGCGTGTTCAAGATCAAGGTCTACGAACTCCCCGACCTGCCTCGCACCAGCAAGGGGCGGCCGCTGGTAAACCTGATCGATCTCAAGAAGTTCGATGAAGGACGCCGGGCGTCTGAGTCCGAGCCCGGCGAGGACGCTCCGGGCGCCGCGGGCGAAGCCGGCGAATCCGGTTCGCCCGGCAGCACCAGCGACGCCCCCGCCGCGTCGTCTGCTCGCATGGAGTCCGTCCGCGCCTTTCTGGCGATCAAGAACTTCGAGCAGAGCAGCCACTACCTCACGTTTGTCTCCAAGCAGGGAATCGTGAAGCGAACCGCGCTCAAGGACTACCGCAACGTCAGCAAGGGCGGGCTCAAGGCCGTCGGTCTCAAGCCGCGCGACGAAGTCTTCAGCGTCACCCTCACGACCGGGAGCGACGACATCCTGCTCGCCACCGCGCTGGGACAGGCGATCCGGTTCAGCGAAGACGACGTGCGACTCATGGGCCGGCCCGCGGCGGGTGTCCGCGGAATCGACCTCGCCGACGCCGACGAAGTCATCGGCGTCGTCGCGATCCCCATGGCCCCCGACGCCGACGGCGACCTCATGACCGCCCCGTCCTGCAAGGACCTCCAACTCCTCACCATCACCGAGAACGGCTACGGCAAGCGCACCCACATCGACGAATACCGCGTGCAGCCCGAATCCGGCAAGCCCCGCTCTCAATCCCGAGGCGGCAAGGGCCGCGCCGACATCAACACCAGCGACCGCAACGGCCGCGCCGTCTCCTCGCTCGCCGTGCACGATTCCGACGACGTCGTCGTCATCTCCCGCAACGGCAAACTCGTCCGCATGCCCGTCGGCGAAATCCGTGTCACGGGCCGCGGCACACAGGGCGTCCGCGTCACCAAACTCGACGACGACGACTCGGTGGTAGCGGCGGCCCGGGTCGAGGAAGATGCAAGCGAGGACGTTCCGTCTGACACCGCTTCAGACTGACGAGATATCACACCGCATCGTGATCGGACTCCCGGACACGCCGCCCCCACCCGGGATCGATGGCATGAAGCGTTGAGGGCCGACTCGCGTCTGTGCTACGCTCTTCGCGTCCACATGGCCAAACTCATCCTCCGACGCCTGCTGCAACTCCCGCTGATCGTGCTGATCATCTACACGATCACGCTGGCGCTGGCGTGGGCCATCCCCGGGAATCCCCTGGAAAAGGACGGGCGCCGCCCCAAGCCCGAGATCCAGCAGGCCATGCTCCGGCAGTACAACCTCGATAGTTTCCCCCGCTTCTACGTGTCGTACCTCTATAACGCCAGTGGCATGCGGTGGGTCACCGAGCGCCTCGACGGGACCGCGTCGCGCCGCGTGGTGACCGCCAATGCCGTTGGGACCGTCGCGCCCCAAGACCGCGTCTTTGACCTTGGCCCCTCACTGACGCAGGAGAACTGGCGCGTCAACGAAATCATCGCGGCCTCGCTCCCGGTCTCGATCACCCTCGGCGCGACCGCGATCCTCATCGCCCTGGGGATCGGCCTCGCCGCCGGCGTGATCGGCGCCGTCCGCCCGAACTCGCTGGCCGACATCGCGACGCTCGGCGTCTCCCTGGTCGGCATCAGCCAGCCCTCGTTCGTCATCGGCACCATCCTGCTGATCGTCTTCTGCGTCTGGATGCCCCTCTTCCCCGTCGGCGAATGGAGCGCCGGCGGCTTCGCCCGCGGCGCTTCCATCCTCCCGGCGCTCACGCTCAGCCTCCCCTTCGCCGCGTACATCGCCCGCCTCACCCGCATGGGCATGATCGACGTCCTCGGCGCCGACTACATCCGCACCGCCCGCGCCAAGGGACTCTCGGAATCCCGGGTCATCCTCAAGCACGCTCTCAAGAACGCCTTCCTGCCGGTGCTCAGTTATCTCGGCCCGGCGTGCGCGCTGGCGATGACCGGCTCGTTCGTTGTCGAGCGTGTCTTCAACGTCCCGGGCATTGGGCAGCACTTTGTCAACGCCGTGCTCAACAAGGACTTGTTTGTCATCATCGGTGTCGTCCTGGTCTTTTCGACGATGCTCATCCTGTTCAATCTCGCGGTCGATGTGCTGTACCGCTGGGTAGACCCCCGTATCGAGTAAGTTATCCGTACATTTTGCGAATACCGACGGGTTTTCTCGATTCTTGTCACCGCACGTTCGTTTGAGTGGTTACAGATAGAAAGGCGACCGAACCAGCCCGGTACTTAGTACGTACTAACGATTGTCAGATCTCTTCAGGAATCGGAAGACGAGACTGCCATGAACGGATCCGTCCGTCACACGACACTGATCACTTCGCCGAACCCGGCGAAGATGTCCCCGCTCGAAGGGGCGATCATGGACGCGTGCAACCAGATGCACGAAGCCGTGGCCAAGAGCGACGCTTCCGCGATCAAGGTCCTGAAAGGGCATCTTGCCGAACTTCTGGATCGTTATGAGGCGTCCGGGGCCGAGAACCATCCGCAACCCAAGTGGGCCGTGCCGCACCATCGGGCGCTGGCGGCGAGCGCGGCCGAGGACCTGCACCAATCTCTGCTCTATGAAGAAATCGCCCTTGAGCATGCTGTAACAAACGTGCAAAAGGAAATCAGCCTCGGCAACCTCGCCGAACGGTCGATGCGAACGGGGCGTATCGAGGATGCCATCGAGTACTTCTTCCGGGCGCGCGACGTGGCGCCGCGGAGCGTGCCGATCCTGCTAACCGGAGCCCAGGCGCTCTTTGTCGCCGGGCACAAGACGGAGTCCGACGGAATCTTCAGGTCTCTGCTGGGAATGAATGAACAGTTCGCGTCCGGAACGGAGTTGACCGCGTATCTGGAGTATGAAACGCGGCTTCAGGTGATGCGACGAGAGTTGCCCTCGCTTGATTCGATGCTGAAGAAGTGGGACGTCATGCGCCGGGAAGGGGGCGGGGGGACCAACGGGGACGGCGACGGAGCGGGCGGCCATCCTCCCACACCGCCGGCAAGGCTCCACCTGGAGGTGCACTGTGCGTAGCGAAGCCAATCATCCGGACAAGAACGTCGAATCCGCGACGGTTCCGGTCGATCCGAATCCGTACAACGAGCGGGAAGCGTCGGAGTTCTGGCCGCTGTACGCCAGGGTGGCGATGCCCGCGATCGAGCGCGCCTGCCGGGCCGCCGCTCGCTCGCTGACCGATCACGCGATGAGCGCGGAGGACATGCAGGCGTGGGTGGACGACCGGATGATGCGGATGCTGCGCGAGGGGAAGTGGCCGGTGTTCCATGATCACCCGTCGCCGGCGGACGCGGCCCATCGCACCGCGGAGAAGGCCAAACTGCTGGCGCGGTGGGCGTACATCGCGCTGTCCCGCAAGACATTCCGCGAGAAGGCGCGCCAGGCGGCGCACCTGCGCGACATGAGCCGCACGGAACGGCTGGCGAGCGTGTCGCGGACCGACGCGTCGCTCGAGCAACTCGAAGAAGTGAACGACTCGCTCGATCGGCTCCGCAAGTCGATCAGCGCGAAGACGCGGCTTCAGGTCGCCGCCTCATGGCCCGAGGCCGACGAACGCCGGCGCATCATGATGGAACTCGGCGTGAGCGGCGACGACGCCGAGGCGATGATGCAACGCGTCGAAGACGGCCAGGTCAAGGCCAACACGCTCGACCAGATGCGCTCCCGAAGCCGGCGCGAGATCCGCGGGATCCTCGGCGGGAGCATGGGCCTGGCGCTCGTGGTCATCACCGCTCTGATGATGGTGCTGGCGGGTTCGACGCCGGCCATGGCGGGTGAGCAAACGGGCGGCCGACCGGGCGGCAAGCCGCAGCGCGATTCCGCCGCCTCCTGCGTCGCGGACCACGGATTCCGGGGCGAGCAGACCGGCGGCCGGCCGGGCTGAGCCCGGTGCCGCCAAAGTAAGTCGTCAGGCCTCCGACGCGGCATGCTCACCCACGGCCCGCCTCGGCTGTGCCGGGACGCATCCCACGCCCGCGCCGGCCAACAATGCTCCGATGGCGTCCCGTCCCGACGATCGAACCAGCACTGAACACGCGGGCAAGCCGCGCCGCCGCGCATCGGACGCGGTGGGTTCGCTGCTGGCGGGAACGCGGATCCGCAAGAAACTCATCATCCTGCACACCTCCTTCTCGCTCGTGATGGCAGGGATTCTCGGGCTGGCGCTCCGGCCCGCGGTGCGCGAGGTCGTCGAGCGCGCCGAGATACACGAGGCAACGCTCGTCGCCCAACTGGCGGCGCTTCGCGGCGATGACGCGGCCTGGCTCGCGGGCGACCAGACAAATATCTCCGTTCGAGTGGGCTCAAGCAGCGACGTGGGGCTTTCGGCGACGGAACGGTCTTCTCTCGCAAACCCGCGGGAGTCCATCACCGACGACGCCGGCGCCGCCGTCGGTGAAACCGCCGGCGTGCGCTCCCTGGTGCTGGATCGGCAGGGGGATAGCGAAGAGCATGTGCGACGCGTAGCGGTCTTTGACCCGCGCTCGGGGCGCTACGCCGTGGCTTCGGTCCGGCTCGATGCCGCGCGCCGCGCCGTGGTCCGCCTCTACATCCTGATGACGATCGCGCTGCTGGCGGTGTACGCGCTGATCGCCGCGGCGCTGGAGATCTTCGTCCTGCCGCAGCACGTGTACGAACCGATCGGGCGACTGCTCGAAGCGGACCAGGCGGTGCAGGAAGGGCGGCGCGACGAGGAACTCATCTCCGACGGCGCGATGCCCAGGGATGAACTGGGCGAGATCATGCGGTCGCGCAACCGGGTCATCCGGACGATGCGCCAGCACGAGATGGACCTTGGCGCCGCCCTGCGACGGTTCGAGGAAGTCGCGACCGACCTGAAACGCAAGAACCACCTGCTGGAGACGGCCCGGCGGAACCTGGCCGACGCCGACCGCCTGGCCAGCCTGGGCGTCATGTCGGCCGGACTGGCACACGAGATGAACACCCCGCTGACGGTCCTGAAGGGGCTCACCGAGCGCCTCGCCCAACTCGGCGACGCCGCCGAGCCCGCGGCCTCGGGCCCCACCACCGACGTCGCCACCGCCGGCGCCCCCAGCACGCTGAGCCGGAGCGAGATCGAACTGATGGTCCGCGTCGTCAAGCGCCTCGAAAAACTGAGCGAGAGCCTCCTGGATTTCGCGCGGGTCAGACCGGCCCAGATGTCGCGGGTCGATCTGGGCGGCCTCGTGGACGAAGCGTGGACGCTGGTCCGGCTCGACCGCCATGCGCACGACGTCGAGTTCCGCAACCGCGTTCCCGTGGGGACGTGGGTGTCGTGCGACGCGGACCGGATTCTCCAGGTGGTCGTCAACCTCGCGCGCAACGCCGTGGACGCGATGGAGTCTCAGAGCGGGGCGCGGACCATCGAGGTCGCGTCGAGCCGGGTCGAGCGCGACGGGGCCCATTGGATGTCGCTCACGATCAGCGACAGCGGGCCCGGGATCGACCCCGACGTGCTCCCGAATCTCTTTGAACCGTTCGTGAGCACCCGCTTGGATTCTCGCGGCTCCGGGCTCGGGCTCGCCGTCTCCGAGGGCATCGTCAGCGAACACGGCGGGCTGCTGCTGGCGAGAAACCGGATGGACCGCGGGGGAGCGATGTTCGAGATCCTGCTCCCCAATCCAGCCGATCCGCCGCCCAAGAACAATGGCTCTCGCCCCTGACACCATCTCGGGGGGCGTCAATCGCCGTGACGGGCGCGAAGTTTCGGGCTCAGCCGCAGCAGCAGATGCACGCGCTCGAACTCGCTCATCCAATCCTGAAGCGTCTCGGCGGACTCATCGGGCGCCAGCGGAGCGCCGGGGAGCGGGCACGCCGCGCCGAGATTCCTTGCCGCCAGGCGCCGGTACCGGCTGAGCACGCGATCACCGAGAATGGACACGAACTCGAAATCTTCATTGAGAAAGACAACGGTCGGCACGCGCAGGCCGCCGCAGATCATCAGCCGCGTCGCCAGATCGAGGTTGGTGTCTCGATCGACGAACCGCAGGGTGATGACCCTCGAAGCACCGGCGATGTGGTCGAACATGGGACACTGGTGCACGCAGTCGCCGCACCATGTGCCGGAGATGACCAGCACATTGATGCGCCGGATCATGGCGGCCAGAAGCGAGCGGTGCTCGGGCGTGAGGACGACCCGCGCGTGAGCGGCGTTCCAGTTGACCTGCTCGCCCGGCCGGCCGCTCAGCACGTACGGCGCGTACGCCTGCGCGCCTTCAAACTTGTTTCGGAACAGATCCGGCGTCAGCATCGCGGATGATATCGCGCTGAGGCGCCCCGCCGTGACGGCTCGCGTTCGCCGGCGCGATCAGCGGATTATCAGCACGCCGTGCGGGCCTTTTCCGACCCCCACCGTGAACGCGGCTCGCTCCAGCGAACCCGGGCGCACCTTGAAGAACGCCAGCGCCCCGTCCATGTCCGATGGATCGAACGAGCGGAACCGGGTCACCACCAGGAACTTCCCCTGGGCGTCGAAACTCAGGCCGGCGGGCATGCCGGGGATGGGATACTCGCCGATCGATGTGAGTTCGCCAGACCCGCCGCTGATCGACAGGAACGAGATCGAACCTTCGCGCGTCACGCGCGGGTCGTCGGTGGGGAGCATCGTCCGCTGATAGTTGGAAACCGCGAGGTACCGCCCGTCTGGGCTGATGGCGATCCCTTCGGGGTTGACCCCGACCGGGAACGAGCCGACCAGCCGGTGCGACGGCGTGCGATCCGCGGGCGTCAAGAGGGAATCCACCTCGACCACCGAGACCGATCCCGGGGCCGATTGCACCAGCGCCTCGCTGTTGTCCGCTTCCCAGTGCAGGTTGGTCGTGATGAAGAACCGCCCGTCGGGCGTGAAACGACCGCAGTGCGGGTAGCGCCCGACGGTCACCGGATCGCCCCACGTGGAAATCTCGATCGCGCCGTCGGCGTCGCGGCTCACGCGGTAGAAGGCGACAACATCCCGGCCCGGGAGCGTCAGCGCGATCAGACCGCCGGAGGGGTGCCACTGCACGCTCGTCGCCCGCGCCGTTTCATCATTGTCGAACCCCAGCAGCGGGTACCCGAGCGGCGCCCCGAGCCCCTGGGGGGTCGCGGTCACCATCGCGATCTGCTGCCGCGGCTGCGCCGTGACCACCACGACGAGCGAGCCGTCGGGGCTGACATCCACACCCACCGGGCCGTCGCCCACGTCGGCGGTCGCCAGCAGCGCGGGGCTCATCGGGTTGCTCAGGTCGATCGCCGAGAGCGTGCGCCCCATGGGCAGTTCGCTCATCATCGTCGCGCCCGCCGGGGCGGGCCCGCGGCTCTCGACGACATACGCCCGGTTCCCGTCGCGCGTCACCGCGACCGCGAACGGGGGCCCGATCACCGAGTTCGATACCCCCATCAGTTGTGCAAACGGGGTGTCGTACTTCGGGTCCGCCTTGCTCACCAGCGGCAGCCCGATGATCGTCACCGAATCCTGCGCCCCCCCGCCCTCCCCCCCACTCCCCCCGACGGACTCCGCCGTCACCAGCCGTCCGTCGAACATCGCCGTCGCGGGCATGTCGGCATCCGACACCGCGAGGATGTATCGCCCCGTGACATCCGCGGGATCAGGCTTCGACGCACACCCGACCAGCAGGAGCAGCGCCGCCGCAGCCGGGCACATATGCCGGGCTGTTGCGCGTCGGGAGCGGGAATCAAACCGGAGAGCGGTGGGCTGTGTCATGGCGGGTTCCTGTCCTGAAAGCAGGGGCAAGCATATCCGATCGGTCGAGCAAGTGACAACCCGCCCGGGCGCCAGCCGCCCTCCACGCAAGGGGGGCGTTCCTATCCTCCGGCATGACACAGGTTTCTCGCAACAACCCAGTCGAGGTCTCGCCGCGGGGCGCACCGATCAAGCGCATCGGCTTCGAGACCCCGGCCCGCGACGTCATGGCCGGGTGCTCGCGCTGGGAAATCCCGGTGCTCGACCACGGGTTCATCGCGCTGGTGGACGTCATGCCGCGGCTGGTCCCGGATGGCCAGACCGCCGACGCCGCCATCGTGCAGGCGGCGCGCGTCTCCTACGGCCAGGGGACCAAGCAGGTCAGCGAGGACCGCGCGCTGATCCGCTACCTCCTGCGTCACCGGCACACCACGCCGTTCGAGATGGTCGAACTCAAGTTCCACGTCGCGATGCCGATCTTCATCGCCCGCCAGTGGATCCGCCACCGCACCGCCAACGTCAACGAGTACTCCGCACGCTACTCCATCGTCCCCGACCGCTTCTACAAGCCGACGCTGGACCAGGTGCGAAAGCAGAGTTCATCCAACCGCCAGGGGGGCGCGGAGCGGTTCGTGGTGGGAAGGGATCCAGGAATCGAGGGATCAAGGGATCAAGCCGGGGATGCCGCGGCGGGCGAGCAGCGCACCGCCGAGGAGTTCCTGCACTACGTCGATGACGCCGCCGCGATGTACGAGCGGTACACGAAACTCACCCAGGCCGGCGTCTCGCGCGAGATGGCCCGCATGGCCCTCCCGGTGAACGTCTACACCGAGTGGTACTGGAAGTGCGACCTGCACAACACTCTGCGCTTCCTCTCGCTGCGGATGGACGCGCACGCGCAGGAGGAGATCCAGGCGTACGCGCGGGCGATGCACGCGCTCATGGAGCCGCTGCTGCCGATCACGATGGAGGCGTTCCGCGACTACGAACTCGACTCGCTCCGCCTGACGCGCCTGGAGATCGAGGCCCTGCGCAGCCGCGCCGCCGGCGGCCCGCTGGCGCTCGACTCCTCCAACAAGCGCGAGATCGCTGAGTGGGAAGAAAAGAGGAAGACGCTGGGGATGGGGTAACAGGCATGGCTATCAACGACAGGGATGATCTAGACAGCAACTTTCCGGCCCCGGCGAAAATATGCTTGCACCCGGGCACGCACGTTGCCGGGTTCGAATGAGTCGCAAGCGTCAGCCGTGAGCGGCGACGGGCTGGTCGTCGCAGGCAACTCACGAATCGGCAGCGGACGGATTCGTGCCATTCGATGGACGAGCACCGAGGGCATGCTGGATCTCGGCACGCTGCCGGACGGGCTTGATTCGTATGCCAATGGAATCAGCGTCGATGGCGCCGTGATTGTTGGAATGACGGTTTATTCATCATCCACCGAGGCATTCCGGTGGACGGCCTCAACGGGCATGGTGGGACTTGGATTCCTGCCAGACGGTATCGATTCGTGGGCGACTGACGCTAATGCGGATGGGTCGGTCATTGTCGGGCTGGCCAGGAACTCGGATGGTCGGCTTGTCGCGACAAAGTGGACGGCGTCGGACGGCATGGTAACCCTTGGCACTCTTGCGGGCGATACCGGCTCGTACGCCGGCGCCGTGAGCGCCGACGGGCAGATCGTCGTCGGCGACAGTACGTTGCCGGGAGGGCCGCATGCATTCCTGTGGACGAACACCACCGGCATGGTCGATCTCAACACGTACCTGCCGACTCTTGGAATCGATCTGACCGGGTGGACACTCCGATCGGCGAGCGGTATCAGTCCCAACGGGCTGCACATCACCGGTCAGGGCATCCACAACGGCCGGGATGAGGCGTGGATCGCAACGGTTACGCCGCCGTGCGCGCCTGACCTGAACGGTGACGCAGTCGTGAACTCGCAGGACTTCTTTGCGTACCTTGGCTTCTTCTTTGGTGGACTGCCCCAAGCCGACTTCAACCACGACGGCTCGACCACCAGCCAGGACTTCTTCGACTTCCTGGCGGCGTTCTTCACTGGATGTTGAACGTTGAACGCAGGCTCCCAATTGCACCCCCCCCGCCGATCATCGATCCACCGCGACCAGCGTCAGGTCCTGCGCCTGCCACGCACCGCCGAAGCCCGGCTTCCAGTAGTACCGGATGAACGACCCCCCGGCCGTGTACCCGAAGACGTTCAGTGAGTTGTCCTCCGCCGCCAGTCCCATCAGCGGTCGATCGACGATGCGCGGCGACGCCGGCGGCACGGCCGTGCTCAGCGTGGTGATCGCCCAGCCCAAACTCGTCCGCTCCGGCGCCCACCAGTAGACGCGCACCTCGCTCGTGTTGACGTCCAGGCCGACGATGTTCAGCCCGCCCCACGCCGCGACGTACGTGCTCATCGAGTCCGGCCGCAGTCGCGGGCCCAGGGTCTCGATCGTGAGGTTGCTCGCGGCCCAGTTCCCCCCGAACTGCGGCACCCACCACGTCACCTGCAGGTTCCCCGCCGAATCGATCCCCGCCAGGTTGATCCCCCGCCACGGCGTCAGGTACACCGCCAGCCCGCCAACGAGCGGCACCGCGCCCGAGGTCTGCGAAAGATTCGTGACCGTCCAACGCGCCAAGCCCGGCGCCCACCACACCGACCAGATCGCGCCGCTGGAGTCGAGCCCGGCCACGTTTAGCCCGCCCCACGTCGTCGCGTAACTGACAAGCGGCCCCACGAACTCCGGCGTCTCCAGCCCCTGCGGGCCCAGGTCGCTGGTCTCGATGTTGCTGAAGAACCAGCGGAACTCCGGCGTGAAGTCGTTCCGCACGCCGGTCTGGTAATAGCGGACCAGTTCGCCCGCGCTGTTCAGGCCGGTCAGCGTGACGTTGCCGTCCGGCGCGGTCATCACCTGCACGGCGCTCGCGATCGGCTGGGCGTTCACGATCTCGTCCGTCAAGACGCGGTACGTCCACGTGCCGCTGCCCGGCTGAGAGTACAGCACGAGCCCGATCGAACTCGGCGCGGCGGCGTACGCATGCCCGTCCTTGCTGTCGATCCATGAAACCGCCGGCCCCGTCGGGGTCGGCCCGCCCGCTTCGTGGATCAGATCCACGACCTCCCACACATCGTCCGTGCCCAGTGCATACACCAGCGGGCGAGTGATCTGCCCGCCGCCACCCCCCATATCCGCCGGCACCGCGATCACCGGATCAACTCCCATCGGAGGCGGGGGCTGCATGCCATCCGGGAACGCCCGCGTCGCCAGCCCCAGCACCGGGCTGAAGATGTCCCCGTCGTCCAGCGAGAGGGGCACCAGGGTGGACATGTTCGGCGAGACGGCCATCACAACCACGTCGTCGGAGTCGCGCCGTTCAAGGATCAGCCGGTCCCCCGACAGGCGCCAGAACCCGCGCGAGATCGCGTACTCGTTCTCGTCGTTGCCCGAGTCCCAGTCGTCCAGGTCCCAGATGCGGTAGTCGCCGTCGGCTTCAAGGTTCAGGAACCGCTGCCGGAAGTCCACCTCGCCGTTGGGCCCATCGGACGCCGGCGCGTCGGCGAACGTCCACTGCAACAGGTACCCGCCGATGAGTTGATCGCGCGAGAGCGTCGGCGTCATGCGCACCGCGACCCCGATCGACACCACCCCGTCGTGCTCCGCCATGTCCGCGAAGATCAGGACGCTCTTGTCCTTGCTGAGGTAGAAGTACTCGCCGGCGTCGGTCGTCAGCCGACCTCGGTCGGTGACAACATCGATCGAACTGATCGTGTGCGGCACACGCCCCGAATCACGGAGGAATCGCACGTCGTCAAAGTCGATCGACAGGACGCCGTAGCCGTTGTCGAAATCCTCGTCCCCCTGATCGAAGGTGAGCATGCTGAAGCGCCACTCGCCGACAAAGTCGCTGTAGGTCGCGCTGGTGGGGCGCTCGACGATGAACTCGGCCTCCTTGTCCCCGCCGCCGAAGTCGCCGTACCACCACCCGGCGGGGAACCCGTCGGCGTCCAGGAAGCGGGCGCCGTTGGATTCCAGGGTCGTGCCGAACGAGCCGCGGTCCGGATGCCGGATGTACCGCCCATTGCCGACCTGCTCGATGAAGTCGTACGGCAGCGTGTCCACGCGGGTGCGGTCGAAGTTCGAACTGGAGAAGACGTCGCCAAAGACGTTCAGCGAGTCGTCGATGAACCCTTCGCTGAGGAGCACGTCCCCGTCGAGATTGCCCAGGCCGAAGGTCTCGAAGCGCATGCCCACGCTGGCGAAATCGCCGGCGAAGAGGGCTCGGGCTTCGAGCAGTTCCATCACCGCGCCGGGCTCGGCAGGCGCCCGTCGCGAGGCCGATTCGCCGGGCCGCGAGCCGGCGCGATGTGTGGTGCGAGTGCGAGGAGGCATACGTACGAACCCTCGGGTGTGGGACGGCAGGACGAGTCTATCTGTGTTGCCGCGCCCGCCGATGCGGACCTGACAACGATCTTGCATGGGCACCATCCAACCCAGAACCGTACACATCGCGGGGTGCGCTGTGAGCATCCGAGTTGGCATCGAGTCGGATGCGGACGCGGTGATCGCGCATCGTCGGCACATGGTCCAGACGAGTCCGCATGCCGTGACCGCCGCCGACGAGGTTGAGGCCGATCCTCGCAGGGTCCGTGAATGGATTCAGGATCATGCCGGCAACCCCGGCTGGTTGCTGCTGGTGGCCACGGAATCACCGACGAGCGGCGCCCAAACAGGGGGGCGAATCCTCGGTGCCCTGAGTTTCCGCTGCGGCAACCGGCGCCGTGTTCGACATCACGGCGACTTCGGCGTCAGCGTCGTCGAGGACTTCCGCGGAAAGGGAATCGGTCGCGCGCTGCTGGAAACGCTCATCGACTGGGCGACTCATCACGAGTTCATCGAGAAGATCTACCTCGGCGTCTTTGAATCCAACTCCGGCGCGCGTCGCCTGTACGAGCGGCTCGGGTTCGAGATCGAAGCCATCCGCGGCGGATACTTCAAACTGGAGAATGGCACGTACTGCAACGACATCCTCATGTCGCGCTGGGTCAAGCCGCGACCTAGGTAGCCGTCCATCGCTGTGCCGACCTCCAGTGCGCGCGGGGGCGAAAACCGTTCAAGTCTCAAGCGCCGGGCGTTCGATACCACGCCATGCCCAGGATCGATGAGACCTCCGAGTCGGTACTCGTACTCGGTGCGACCGGTTCGCTCGGTTCCGCCGTGAGCCTTGAGTTGTTGTCACGTGGGACGCATGTACGCCTGCTGGCGCGCGACCTTGAACGCGCGCGCCGGCGCTTCGGCAATCGCGCGAACGCGTCGTTCGTGATCGGCGACGCGATGGACGATGCCGTGCTCCGGCCCGCGACCGCTGCCGTGCGCGCCGTCGTCGTCACCCTTGGTTTGGCGGCGCCGGCCGTCGGCACGGCCGTGTCGAGGGTGGCGACGGCCCTGTCGGAGACTCCGCCGGAAAGCGACCGACCCGCGCGCCGGACGATCGTCGTCCCCGTGCCACCGGGAGCCGATCACGGCGCGGTCCTCGACGAGATTTCGGCGGTCGCGAAACGCACGCACCTCCGGCTGGTCGTTCTGACCGCCGGGCCGCTGTTTGGCCCGACGGTCCGGGGCGGTGAAATCGATCGGCTGTGCAAAGCCGCGCTCGCTTGGAAGACGATCCGCACCAATCGAGACCTCGATGCGAGGCACGCCTGGGTTTTCGCACCCGATGCGGCGAAATCGGTCGCGGACGCCATCGAGTCGTCAGACCAGCCGGAGCAGCCGGAACTGATCGTGTGCGAGCCGGGTCCGCACACATACCGGGAGTTCCTGGGGGAACTTGGCCGCGGCGCGATCCGGCTGACGATTCCCCCGGGAGTGGGACTTGAATCGCTGAACGGGCGCGCGGACCCGCGGATTGGGCGGATCTCCGGGCTGTCCGCTCTGCGAGAGAGGTTGACCCGCCGTCGGCCGCCAAGGCGGGAGAGACCGGAGATGCACGAGGCGAGTCCGCCGCCAGCGGGGTTTCGGGTATCCCGGGTACCCCCGAGGTGCGAACTCGCCGAGGCGCTGCGGACGACCCTGACGAGTTATCGGCATCAGTTGGCGTGAGTGCACGCGATCACATTGAAACTGGGGACAATCAACCAGCAAGTTGTCCTATTTTTACAAATTCCGGAATAAATGAATTCTAGAGGCTTGCATTGCTGTACAGATAACGTACCTTGACTCTGCTCGCTGGAGAACGAGCATTCATCAACATAGACAAGGAGTGAGAGAGTATGAATAATCGAGCGATTTGGCTTATGACGGCGGCGTCGGCGTTGTGCAGCGGGCTCTGCCTTGCGGACGACCGCACCATGGATGGCACGGGCAATAACCTCGCGAACAACTCGTGGGGGTCCGCGCATTCGAACTTGCTCCGCGGCACCTCGGGCGCGCACTACGTCGATGGATTCGGCGCCATGCTGGACCGCGGCAACCCGCGTGCGATCAGCAACGCCATCAGTTCGCAGGTCGCGCCCGTCGGTAACGCGCGGCTGCTGTCGAGCATGACCTGGCAATGGGGCCAGTTCATCGATCACGACTTTGCCTTGGTCGAAGCGGGCTCGGAGTTCATGCCGATCCCCATTCCCACGGGCGATCCGATGTTCGACCCGGGTGGAACGGGCACGCAGTTCATGGACTTCACGCGCAACGCCTTCACGGGCGGCACGCCGGGCAACCCGCGTCAGCACTCGAACGTGATTACGCACTGGATCGACGGATCGCAGGTGTACGGCTCGGACGACGCGCGCGGCATGGGCCTGCGGACCGGCACGGGCGGGATGCTTCGCTCCGGCGCCGACGGCATGCTGCCGCTCAATACCACCGGGCTGCCAAACGCCCCGACCAATGCTCCGATCTTCCGGGTCGCCGGGGACATCCGCTCGAACGAGCAGACAGGCCTGACGGCGATGCACACGCTGTTCATGCGTGAGCACAACCGGGTAGCCGCCGCCGTGGGCGCGGCGAATCCCGGGATGACCGACGAGCAGATCTACCAGCGGGCCCGCAAGATCGTGGGCGCCGAGATCCAGTCCATCACGTACAACGAGTGGCTGCCCGCGCTGATGGGCGGAAACTCGCTGGGCTCCTACACGGGGTACAACCCGGCGGTGGACGGGACGCTGAACACGGCGTTCTCGACCGCCGCCTTCCGCGTGGGCCACACCCTGCTCAACGAGCAACTGCTGCGGTTCAACGAAGACGGCAGCGAGTACGCGGGCGGGCACCTGACGCTGTTCCAGACCTTTTTCAACACGGCCACCATGCAGAACTCCGCCGACCTGTCGAGCGTGCTGCGCGGGCTGGCGCGGCAGCAGGCCAACGAGATCGACCCGCAGGCGATCGACTCGGTCCGCAACTTCCTGTTCGGCGACCCGACCCCGACGCCGAGAGACCTGATCGCGACGAACCTGGCGCGCGGGCGCGACCACGGGATCCCGGATTACAACTCGATCCGCGCTGACTACGGGCTGACGCCGGTGACCTCGTTCTCCGAGATCACGTCCGACGCGGCGCTTGCCGCGGCGCTGCAAGCGGCGTACGGCGGCGATGTGAACAACATCGACGCGTGGATCGGCCTCATGGCCGAGGATCACCTGCCCGGAGGCAGTTTCGGGCTCACCCTGACGACGGTGTTCAACGAGCAGTTCGGGCGGCTTCGTGACGGCGACCGGTTCTTCTACCTGAACGATTCCGAACTGTCGCCGGCGGACATCGCGATGATCGAATCGATGACCCTTTCACGCATCATCCAGATGAACACGGACGTGGTGGGAATCCAGCCCGGCGTGTTCTTTGTGCCGGCGCCGGCGAGCGGCATGCTGCTTGCCGGGTTCGGATGGATGCTGACGAATCGTCGCCGACGCGCCTGATCCAACCGCAACCCAAACAAAGTACGGAACATGAGACCGCCGGGCTTTTCCCGGCGGTTTTTTTATGTTTGTTTTTGAAATCGTGGGAATAAACCGTGAGCGGATTCATGGCAAATCCGTATTTTTGGGCTAGTGTCGATGGGACAGATCGGAACAGTTCCGATCGACCGGGTGGAGGCACGACGCCGAACGTTCGATCGGCGCGCGTCGAGGAGACGCGAAAAAAAAGCGAACAACCAGGAGATTGGACATGAAGCGGTGGAATGTCGTGTGCGCGATCGGTGTGTCTGCGCTCGGCATGGCGTGCAACGCGGACGAGATCACGCACTGGAGCGGTGTCGTGAGACAGGCGATCCGCGTGAACGGCGGGGCGCCATGCCCGATCGCGCGAGCGGCGGCGATGACGCACATCGCCATGTACGAGGCGTACAACTCCATTGACCGGCGTTTCACGCCGTACATCGGATATGTGGACGCGGCGCCGGGAGCATCGGCGGAGGCCGCGATCGCGCAGGCGTGCCACGACGTGCTCGTCAACGTGTACCCGGCGCAGGCGGGGACGTTTGATGCGGAACTAGTATCGCGGCTGGCGCTGATCCCGGATGGGCCCTCGGAGACAGACGGGATCGCGGTGGGGTCGGCGGCGGCGGCGCAGATCATCGCGGCGCGCGCGAACGACGGATCAACGAACAACACGCCGTACACGTTCGGGACGAATCCCGGCGACTTCCGCATCCCCGAGGACATCCCGCCGGGAACGGAGCCGTTTTCTCCCAACTGGGGGTTGGTGACACCGTTCGCGATGACGCGCGGCTCACAGTTCCGGCGGCCGGGTCCGGGGGGATTTCGCAACATGAATGCGTTCATGCACAGCCGGCGGTACGCGGACAACCTGAACGAAGTGAAGTCGATCGGATCGCGGACGAGCACGACACGCACGGCGGACCAGACCGCGCTGGCGTTTTTCTGGGCCAACGACGTGAACGGGACGTACAAGCCGCCGGGCCATCTGCTGCACATCACCGAAGAGATCTCGACGGCGCAAGGGTTGACGCTAGCGGAGAACGCCCGGCTGTTCGGGCTGATGGGGCTGGCGATGGGAGACGCGGGGATCGTGGCGTGGGACATGAAGTACCTGACGCCGATCGACCTGTGGCGACCGATCACGGGGATTCGCCTTGCAGACACCGACGGGAATCCTCACACGCAGCGTGACACGACGTGGCTTCCACTCAACTCGTTCACGCCGCCGTTTCCAGCGTGGACATCGGGGCACGCGACGTTCGGCGCCGCGCACGCGGCGGTGCTGGGCGAGTATTTCGGGACCGACCAGATGACGTTTACGATCACATCCGAGGACCCGTTCTACGCCGGGCTCTTCCCCGGCACTCCCCCCGCGCGGACGTTCCACCGCTTCTCCGACGCGGCGTGGGAGAACGCGATGAGCCGACTGTTCCTGGGGGTTCACTGGCGCGTGGACGCGGAGGACGCGAATATCTCCGGGACCAACCTGGGACGGTACATCGGACAGAACTTCTTCCGTCCGGCGTGCCCCGCGGACTTCAACGGCGACGGACACCTGAATCAACTGGACTTCTTCGCGTTCCTTTCGGCGCTGTTGAATGGCGACGACGCCGCCGACTTCAATCATGACGGGCACGTCAACGTGCACGACTTCTTTGACTTCCTGCGGGCGTACTTTGAGGGATGCTGAACGGATGCGTCGCCGGGAACCCGGTGCGACGTGCAGATTACGGCTGACTGATCGGCCCCGCTTGCGCGGGGCCGATTTCATTCAGCAGCGATTGGAGTATCGCCGCGGCGGCCAGGGCGTCGCGGCGCTGCTTTTTCTGTTTGTGCGTGAGGCCGGACTGGGCCATGGTCCAATCCGCGGCGGCGGACGACAGCCGCTCGTCGCGGAACATGACAACGTGCCCGACTCGGGCGTGAATCCGGGAAGCGAACTCTCGCACGAAGCGGGCGCGGTGTCCTTCCGAACCGTCCATGTTCAGGGGGAGGCCGACGACGATGACGCCGCCCGGTGCGAGCCGGGGGGGGTTGCTCCAAGCCGACTCTGCGCGTGTGGCTGGTCTGCCGATGTGCTCGATGCAGACGCGCTCGATTTCGTCAAGCAGCGTGTCGCCGGCGCGCTGGCTGACGGGCACGTCCAGCGTCGTCACGGGAGAAGCGATGCGGAGGATCGAGTCGCCGACGGCGACGCCGGTGCGCTTATCGCCCAGATCGAGGCAGAGGTACCGGGTCATGCGAGCGGATGGTATGAGCACGCCGCGGGCGGCCGGGCGGTTGCCCGCAGCGGATGTATCGTGTCGGCGCGTGCGGCGGGGTCAGGTCGGCGGCGAGGTCTGGCGGAGGAGCCGGACGTAGCGAGCGAGCGCCATGACGGGGAAGTAGTGCCGGTAGAGGTTGTAGCGGAGATAGAAGACGCGGGGGAACCCGGTGCCGGTGAAGTGGTGCTCGTGCCAGCCGCCGGCGAGTTCGGGGGAGAAGTCGGTGGCGGCGAGGCGCTCCCAGTCGAAGTTGAAGGCGTCCGGGTCGGCGTTTCGAGCGGGCGTGAACGGCGGCTTGTCCTGGGCGGCCTGATTGCGGGCGAGCCACGTGGCGGCGCGCGTGGCGGCGTCGTCCGCCGGGTGGACGAGGTACAGGAGGCACGTCAATCCCCAGGCGGTTTGGGAGGCGGTGGAGGGCCCGCGGCCCATGAGGGAACGATCGAGGTATGAGTTGGCCGACTCGCCGAACCCACCGTCGGGATTCTGCACGCTTCGGAGCCAGGCGAGGGCTTTAGCGGCGGCGGGGTGAGCCGGGTGCGCCGGCGAGGGCGAACCGGGCGGCGAGATGACGCCCGCGGCCGCGAGTCCGCCGAGCGCCTGCCAGGTGCCGTAGATGTAGTTCACGCCCCAGCGTCCCCACCAGCACCCTTCGGGCTGCTGGTGCGAGAGGATGTACTTGATCGCGCGGGCGATGGCGGGGTGGGTGGCGGGCACGCCGCAGGTGATGAGCGACTCGACGGTGCGGCCGGTGATGTCGGCGCACGAGGGGTCCTGCATGGCGTTGTGATCGGCAAAGGGAATCGCTTCCATCCAGGGGCGATCCCTGGTGCGGTCAAAGGCGGCCCACCCGCCGTCGTCGTTCTGCATCGCCAGGATCCAACGCGTCGCGGCGCGGGCGGCGTCGCGGTTGCGGGTCTGGCCCGGGCGATCGCCCGCGCGCCAGAGCGCCTTGGCGACCATGGCGGTGTCGTCCACATCGGGGTACCAGTCGTTGCGGTACTCGAATGCCCACGCGGCGGCCTCGGTGGCCGTGCCCGGGGAGAGGCGGATGCCCTGATCCGCCGGGCGCAGATTCCGCACCCAGTCGCCCGTCATCTTTACGCGGCGATCCAGAAGCCAGTCGCACGTCTGGGCGATGCGTTCGTCGCCCGCGGCGCTCAGGCCCGCTTCCGTCAGCGCGTAGAGCGCGATGCCGGTATCCCACACCGGACTGAAGCACGGCTGCAAGCGGATGTGGTCCAGTGTCGGGTCCGCGCTGGGCTCGTCAATCATGAACGCGTCGAGGTCCTTCTCCGCCTGACGGATCACGGGCTCGGTCCGCGTGTATCCCAGTGCCCGCAAGGCGATCTGCACATAGACCATCGGCGGGAAGATGGCGCCGAGGCCTTCGGTGGTCTCGGGCGTCATGCGCGAGAGGATCCACTGTTCGGCCTCGCGGATCGAGCGTTGACGCAGCGGCGAGAGATGGTGGCGCTGCGCGAACTTGAGGAAGCGGTCGCAGGCGAGGAAGAAGTTCTGCCAGCAGACCGGGTTGCCGCGGTTCCAGTCCTTAGCGAGCGTGTGCTTGTAGGTCTTGTTGATGAAGAGTTCGTCGATGCCGAGTTCGGCGGGGAGGTGGCGCACCGGCCGCAGCGCGGAGCAGAGGGCCAGGGGGAGGATCATGGTGCGCGTCCACGCGGCCACTTTATCCATGTGGAAGGGGAACCAGCGCGGGAGCAGGACGACTTCGGGCGGGATCGCCGGGCACGCGTCCCAGGTCACCTGCCCGAGGCACGCGAGGTAGAACGTCGAGAAGGTGTTGCACTTCTCGGCGCCGCCCAGGGCGAGGATCAGTTCGCGGGCGGCCTTCATGTGCGGGGTGTCGGGGTGGTCGCCGAAGAGTTTGAGCGCGAAGTACGCCTTGACCGTGGCGGAAACGTCCGGTGGCGAGCCCGGGTACTGGCCCCACCCGCCGAGGCCTTCGTGCGGCAGCGCGACGCCGGGTTTTCGCTGCGTGAGGCGGAGATGGTTGGCGATGCGCTTCAGTTTCGGAGAGTCGGCGGGGTCGCTCTCCTGCGACAGGATGACCTTCATCAGGAGGTATTCCGACGAGAGGATCGAGTCGCCTTCGAGTTCCGCGCACCAGTGCCGGCCGGGCATCGGCGCCCAATCCCGGCTGGAATCCGCGCGCTCCGCGCGCTGCTTGCGAAACAGAGCCTCGATCCCGGCATCCAGGGCTCGCGATGCGAGCGAAAGCGGCTCGGTACTCGCGGAGAAGTGACGGGCGGATTCGGCTGGTTCAAGCACGCTGGGCATGGTGGATTGGGATGGAGCCGGATTGTGGACGAGAGGCCGTTCGATCACAGCGATCGGGAGAGTCGCAAAGCGTATTCCGTCCGGGTCGAATCGCAACGACCGGGAGGTGGCCCCCGCCGGACCCACGGAGCAGGTTCTGTTCCGCCCCGGCGGGGGGCGTGATGACCGCCCGATCGTGCGGGTGTGACCATCTGTTTTTCTGAGCCGGACCGCGCAAAGCGGTCGGTGGGAGCGCTCGGCGTCCCGGCGCGATCGAATGATGGCGTGGGCCAAGAGACCACGAACGCCTCCCCCGTCGGCTCGCGCCGGACGGCTCAGATGAAAACAGCATGGTCACACACCAATCGTGCTTATTCCGATTCGGCGCAGCGCATTTCGCATATCGTTCATCATGCGCGGTCATTCGCTTGGTCGATCGATGGGGTGGCTCGGGCCGGTGGTGGCGGCGATCGCCCTGGCGGGCGGGTGCGCCGGCTCGCGCCGGGCGCCGGAGCGTTCCGCGGCGGCGGAGTGGTCCCCGGGTGAACTCCGCGCGGCGGCGGCGGTCCTTGCCGGCCCGGCGATCGAACGATTTGCGGCGGTGGAACGCGAGACAGAGCGCGTTCTTTCCGTGACGCGCGTCGAAACTATGGACGGGCCACGCGGCGGTCGAACCTGGATCGTGACGCGCAACGTGTCGACGCCGGGTGATTCCTCGTCGGGCGCGACACTGATCAGCCGCCGGGTTCAGACGATCGTCCAAGACGCGGACGGCTCCATCGGGCTGGCGCGTGAAGAGAACTTCGACGACGATGTCATCGTTGAGTTCGTCCCCCCACTGCTCATCTATCCGGCGCGGATCGGTCTCTCTCGCCCCGCGCCGGCGACTCAACAGGATGGCGCGGTCGAATCGCCGGCGGCGGCGTTCGACTCGACGATCGAGCAAGAGTCGTTCGTCACCGTCCATCCGATGAAGCACCCCGAGCGGGTTCGGGTCAAGGGGCCGGCGAAACAGAAGATCTGGTATGAGGGGATGGAGACGCCCCCCAAGGCGGTGGAGCCCGCTGAGACCGCCTCGATCGCCGTCGAGCCGGGTGCGGGGCGCGATGAGGAGCCGGCGGCCCGGCTTCGATCGGTGTGCGAGATCGACCTGGGCGTGTCGCGGAGCGTGAACGAGACGATCGTGTGGATCCGGCAGGGCCGCGGGGTCGTGCACGAGTGGCGCCGCGAGCGGACAGAGGCGCTGGGCGTCAAGATCCGCGAGAAGACCGAGGAATGGGAGTTGATCGCGGAGGGGAGGTGATCGTGTGAACTGACGCGCGCCGCTCTTGCACCGTGTTACCGCACGGGGGAGCGACACACGATGCTGCGCGCGGATGCTCGAGCGGGACCCGGTTCAGCATTCCGTGAAGAACGCCGCGAGGAAGTCGAACAGGTCTTGACTGTTGGTCAACCCGTCGCGGTTGAAATCTCCTTCCGGCGCGAGCGTGAAGAACGCCGACAGGAAGTCGAAGACGTCCTGCGAGTTGACGAACTGGTCGCGGTTCACGTCGGCGGGGCAGAACGGCAGGATGGAGTTCACGTGGTCGATCAGGACCCGCAGAGAGATTTCCGTCGCCTGCGTGCAGACCGCGACGTTCGCGGACATCCCGACGTGCACGTGCCCGGCGGCGACGCAGCGCCACGGTGCGTCCGGCGCGTTATTGAGGTCGTGATGCCAGATGCCCAGGTATCCGATGTACCCCGACAGGAACCCGCCGGCGAAATCGAAGGAACCGGGGTTTTGAGGGTCGTAGAACTGAACGAACGGATCGATCAGTGTGCTGGGGATCTCGGCGCGAACGGCGTCAACGATTGCCTGCATGGGCAGCGCCGAATCGCGGATGGTGCCGATCGGTTCGGCGGCGATCGGAACATCGCTTGGATATCGAACGCCGGAGTAGTCCTGCGTGTAGACCGGGATGGAACGACCCGGGGGGTTGGTTTCGCCGGGCAGGCGGAAACGCTGGTGAGCGGGTTCCAGTTCCCAGCCCCGGGTCGTGTTGGCTCGGCTGAAGGTGATGATCGCGACGGGCCTGATTTCGGCAACGAGCCGGGCCCAATCGGCGGCGGTGTCCTGATAGTCCACCTCGAAATCGCCTACCCCTTGGCCAAGGCCCGACGGAAACTCGGGGAAGAACGCGTAGATGTCGTACCCCGAGTGTTCCCAGTTCTGCCCGATCCAGCCGCCGGGATTCTGCGCCGGGTTGGTCGAAAAGGGTCGGAGCATCTCGTTGGTCGGCGGCCAGTACCCGGTGATCATGATGTTGCGTGTGTTGTCGGCGAGTGACGGCCCCGCGAGGCACGCGGCGCAGAGCGCGGCGAGAACGCCTCGGGCATGATTTGACGCAACCATGAATAGTCTCCGTTTGAGGGAAACGCCCGCGCGGGGGGTGCGCCGGCGTTGGACATAGGATGCCCGAAGAACCCGTCCGCGTCAAGCGATTGCCGCGCCGGTCGGCAGAATCGAACACGCCCGCGGAGCGATGAAGGTGTTCGCGTCCCTGTGGGGCTGCGGGGTGAAAGTCTCGTTGATCGGACGCGAAACGGCCGATGGAGTTAGCCGTGGGCGACACCCGAGAAATACACAACTCCGGCAGCGGAAGCCTGGTGCTGATCGGCGGGGGCGGGCATTCGCTCGTGGTCGCCGAAGCCGCACTGTTGTGCGGGTGGTCGCTTGGGGGCTTTTTCGACGATCATGCTGAAGCCGTGCTGCGGCGGGGGTCGCCGAGCGCGCCGCGGCTTGGGACGCTTGACGACACGCGGAGTCTCCCGGCGTTGCTGCGACAGCATCCGTCGAACGCCTGGATACTCGTCATCGGCGATACGGGTGTCCGGCGCCGGATGCTGAACCTCGTCGGGCCCAGCGCGCCCCGGGCGGCGACGATCGTGCACCCCAGCGCGGTCGTCTCGCCCAGCGCGACCATCGGCGCGGGCGTGTTCGTCGGTCCGCGCGCGGTCGTTCATACCCGCGCCCGTATCGGGAACCACGCCATCATCAACACCGGGTGCATCGTCGAGCACGAGTGCGATATCGGGGAGAATGTCCACTGCGCACCGGGCGGTGTGCTCGGGGGGCGTACACGCGTCGGTCCGGATTCGCTCGTGGGCATCGGAGCGCGGACGCTGCCCGGCGCGGTGATCGGCGCTGGCGCCGTGGTCGGCGCGGGCGCGATGGTGCTGAAGCAGGTGAGCGACGGGACGACCGTGGTGGGCGTGCCCGCGAAGCCGCGCCATCCGAAGTAGTTATTAGCGGTCACGCCGGCGTGCAACGCACCCGTCGCCGCCGAGCATGGCGGGCCTACTCTGCCCGGCATGACAACGGGGACGAAGCCGCACGTGCAGTTGTACACTGACGGCGCCTGCTCTGGGAATCCGGGGCCGGGCGGGTGGGCCTTTGTGCTGCGGCATCCGAGCAGCGGGAAAGAGCGCGAACGCAGCGGGGGCGATCCGGAAACCACGAACAACCGCATGGAACTGCTTGCGGTGATCGAAGGGTTAGCCGCGCTCAAGTCACCATCTCGCGTGGACTTGTATTCCGACTCGCAGTACGTGCTCAACGGCTTGCGCGAGTGGCTTCCCAACTGGAAGAAACGCGGGTGGAAGACCGCGAATAGGAAGCCCGTGAAAAACCAGGACCTGTGGCAGAGACTCGATGAGTTGATGCTGTCGCATGAGGTCGCCTTCCACTGGATACAAGGACACGCGGGACACCCCGAAAACGAGCGATGCGATATGCTCGCGGTGGAGGCCCGCGACGCCGCCGCCGGTTCTGGCCGGTTGTAAGCGATCAGAATGCCGGCGAGCGATCGAGCCCGCGTCGATGCGCGTCGAGAGCGACTTGACCTTCCCCCGCCGCGAACACACAATGCTCGGCCTTCGGAGAATCGATCTGGGGGCGGTAACTCAATTGGTAGAGTGCCACCTTTGCAAGGTGGAAGTTGGGAGTTCGAGTCTCCTCCGCTCCATTTCAGCACCCGGCTGCGCGCGAGATACTCCGCTCACGGTCTTCACGACCACGCCGAACAACGGCTTTACAGCCGCGCGCTTTACGTTGAACTCACGTACACTTTACATTGGCTTCAGTGAGGGAGCCGATCGAATAGGCACGGACATTCGCCTCTCTTGCACCTCTCGGAGAGCCTCTGGCATGGCACCTCGCGCCTATTGGACCGGCAACCTCAAGATCTCGCTCGTTACGTTCGGGGTGCGCCTGTACAGCGCCACAACCGAAACGGAAAAAGTGCGGCTCAACCAGTTGCACAAGGACTGCAACGCCAGGATCAAGATGCCCACCACCTGCCCCATCCACGGGCAGGTGGATCGCTCCGAGATCGTGAAGGGGTACGAGTTCGAGAAGGACAAGTACGTCATCATCGAGCAGGAGGAACTCGACAAGATCAAGATCCGCTCGGAAAAGACAATCGAACTCACGAAGTTCGTCCCGCTCGATTCGATCGAAGAGATCTACCTTGATTCCACGTACTACATCGCGCCCGACGGCCCCGTCGCCGAGGAGCCGTTCCGCGTCGTGCATCATGCACTGGAACAGACCAAGACGGGGGGCATCGGCAAACTGACGCTCGCCGGGCGCGAGCGGATGGTGCTCGTGCGCCCGGGAGAAAGAGGATTCTCACTCTGCACGCTCCGCGCGGCGAACGAGGTGCGCGACGCCGCCCCGTACTTTGAAGAGATCAAGGACGCGCCGGCGAACAAGGAATATCTGCAACTCGCCACGTCGCTGATCAAGGGAAAACTCGGGAAGTTCAACCCGTCCGAGTTCCATGACTCGTACCAGGACGCGCTGGTGGAACTCATCAAGTCCAAGATCGCCGGTGAGGCGCCAGTCATTGTGCAGGAAGAAGACCTGCCGGCCACGTTCAACTTTGCCGACGCACTCAAGGCGAGCCTGGAATCCGTGGGCAGGGCGCCACCCGCCGAGACGGCCGCCCCGACCCGGACCGCCAAATCCAAGAAGCCCCCGGCCAAGAGCCAGCCCGCCGCGACCGCGAAGAAGCAGAAGAGGAAGCAAGCCTGATGACACGGTCGAGCAGCGGCCCGGAGCCGACGAGTTCGGCGACGCGGGCGCTGCAAGGACAGCACGCGGTATTGATCGGACGATTCGCCACGATGCCGCGCGCCCAGGCCGCCGCTCTGGCCGTTGGCGCGGGCGCCACGGTGGTGCACACGATCGAACCGCATTCGGCTACGACGGTCATCGTCGGCATGCTCGGCTGGCCGCTCATGGACAGCGGGCGCATCCCCCGCACGCTCGCGACCGCCGAGCGGCTCATGGCCGAGGGCAAGCCGATACGCGTCGTCTCCGAACTGTCACTGCGCGAGATGCTCGGGCTGCGGCCCGTCGCGGCCCCCACCCCCAAATCACTTGACGCCGCCCATGTCTGCGCCGCCCTTGGCATCGACCAATCCACGCTGCGGCGCTGGGAGCACCGCGGCCTGGTCCAATCAACCGACGGGCGCTTCGATTTCCGCGACCTGGTTTCGCTGCGCACGCTGACCGGACTGGTCGCGCGCGGGATCCGCCCGGGTCTCATCCAGCGCAGCCTCGATTCCCTGGGCCGATTCCTTCCCGGCGTGCACACGCCCCTGGCGCAACTGAATATCCTGGTTTCAGACCGCGGCGAACTGGTCGCGGAACTCGAAGAGGCGCTGCTGACACCGAGCGGACAGTTGGAAATCCGCTTCGATGGTCGGCATGCTCCCACCTCCGATGCCACGCCGCGCTCACTGTCGATCGTCAGAGCCGATGTGCGCGATAGCGCGGCGTGGATCGAGAGCGGTCTGGAACACGAAGCGGCGGGCGATCTTGACAAGGCCGAGAACGCCTACCGCCGCGCCGCCGCCCTGGCGCCGAACGATCCGACACCTCAGTTCAACCTGGGCAATGTCCTTCTGGCCAGCGGGCGGCTCGAAGCCGCGGCGGAGCGATTCTCGCAGGCCGTTGCGCTCGATCCATCGCACGCCACCGCATGGTTCAACCTGGCCCATGTGCAGGACGAACTCGGCGACCGCGTCTCGGCGATGCGGTACTTGCGCAAGTCCATCGCACTGGATCCAACATTCACCGATGCCTATTTCAACCTCGGGGACGTCGCCGAGCGGCAGGGAGATCCAGACACGGCGGCGTCGGCGTGGGCCGACTATCTCCGCCTTGATCCCGCCAGCGAGTGGAGCGACATAGCGCGCCGGCGTCTAGCCGCGCTGCGACCACCGGGCGCGAGCGTTCCCCGGCGAGGTGGCCGCGCGTGGGCCTGAAAGACTACCAGCGCAAACGAAACTTCGACAAGACGCCCGAGCCGGCGCCGAAGCCCGCTCGCCGCACGCGCGCCAAGGCGTCGCACCCGGCCGGCTTGATCTTCGTCGTCCAGAAGCACGACGCCACGAACCTGCACTACGACCTGAGACTGCAGGTCGGCGACACGCTCAAGAGTTGGGCCGTGCCCAAGGGACCAAGCCTGGACCCCAGAGACAAACGCCTGGCGATCGAGGTCGAAGACCATCCGCTTGAGTACGGGTCGTTCGAGGGGACGATCCCGGCGGGCGAGTACGGCGGCGGAACCGTGATGCTCTGGGATACAGGCACATGGACGCCGGAGGGTGACGCGGCGACTTCGCTGCGCGACGGGATGCTCAAGTTCTCGCTCGCCGGCCAACGCCTCAAGGGGCGCTGGATGCTCGTTCGCACCAAGCGCGCCGCGCGGCAGCCTCAGTGGCTGCTGGTCAAGGAGCGCGACGCGCACGCCAGTCCCGGCGTTCACGCCGAGGCGTACCCCACGAGCGTGACATCGCACCGCTCGATGGCCGAGATCGCGCGTAACGCCAAGCCTCGAGAGCCGAAGCCTGAGCGCTCGGACGCGCGCACCGCCGCTTCGCTCACGAATGCCAGGGCCGCGTCGATGCCCGCTCGAATCAAGCCCCAGCTCGCCGCGCTCGCCGCCGCGCCCCCGCCCGGCGATGAATGGACCCATGAAGTCAAGTTCGACGGATACCGGCTGATGGTCTATCGGTCCGGCGACGCGGTGAGGATCCTCAGCCGATCCGGGCTTGACTGGACGAACAAACTCCCCGAGATCGCCCGCGCCGTTCAGGAGTCAGTGAATCTCGACGCCGTCATCGACGGCGAGGCGGTCGTTCTCAACACGCAGGGGATCAGCGACTTTCAGGCGCTGCAGAACTCCATTCACAACCGTCGCGCCACCTCGATCGTGTTCATCGCTTTCGACCTTCCATGGTGCGACGGCTTCGACCTGCGCAAGTCGCCGCTCGACCAGCGGCGCGCCCTGCTGGCCGACATCCTCGCGTCGCGCCAGGAGGGGCGAGTGCGGCTCAGCCAGCACGTGGAAGGGAACGGACAGGCCGCTTTCGAGAGCGCCTGCCGCGCCGGCCTGGAAGGCATCGTCTCCAAGCGACGCTCCGCCCCCTATTCAGAGGCGCGATCACCCTCGTGGATCAAGGTGAAATGCTTCAACCAGCAGGAGTTCGTCGTCGGCGGGTTCACCGCGCCCGAAGGATCGCGCGCGCACCTGGGCGCGCTCCTGCTGGGCTATCACGACCGCGCGGGAACCCTCTGCTTCGCCGGCAAGGTCGGCACGGGATTCAGCACCGAAACGCTGCGGGAGTTGCACTCGCGGCTGCGAACTCTCCTGGCGCCCGCGGCGCCGTTCGTGAACCCGCCGATGGGCATCGACGCGCGCGGCGTCACCTGGGTCAAGCCCGAACTTGTCGTGCAAGCGCAGTTCCGCGATTGGAGCAGTGACCGACTCATCCGCCATGCGTCGTTCCGAGGCATCCGCGACGACCTCGATCCCGGAGCCGTCGTCGGCGAGCAGGACACTCGCCCGCCTGCCAAGGCGCCGCCGCCCGCCCGCACGCCGCCTTCGAAAAAGTCCCGCTCGGCGCGAGTGTTGCCAGCGGAACCGATCAGCGGGCCCGCCCTCTCCACGCGGCTCACGCATCCCGATCGGGTCGTCTTCCCGGATCGCGGCGGCGGGTTCTCTCTCACCAAGCGCGACCTGGCCGCTTACTACACCCTCGTTGCCCCCTTCATGCTGCCGCACGTCGCCCAGCGGCCTCTTTCGATCCTCCGCGCCCCTCAAGGCCAAGGCGCCAAATCCTTCTTCCAGAAGCACCCCGCCAAGGGAATGCCCGCGGCCGTTCACGGCGTCGATATCGCCGACGACTCTGGGGATGTGGAACAACACCTGCTCGTGCACGACCTCGACGGGCTGTTCGGGCTCGTGCAGATGAACGCCATCGAGATCCACCCCTGGGGCTCTTTGGCGAGTTCGATCCAGACGCCCGATCGGATCATCTTCGATCTGGACCCCGGCGAGGGCGTGACGTGGCGGGACACCGTCCAGGCCGCCGCCCTGGTGCGCCGCGCGCTCGAGCAGGTCACGCTCGTCGGGTTCGTCAAGACGTCGGGGGGCAAGGGGCTTCATGTCGTGGCGCCCATCCGCCCGGAACATCCATGGGATCGGGTGACGCACTTCTGCCGGGTGTTCGCGCAGACGCTCGCGAAGGTCGCGCCTCGACAGTTTGTCGCCGTCGCCGGTGCTCAGAACCGCAAGGGACGCCTCTTCATCGACTACCTGCGGAATGTCCGCGGCGCGACCACGGTGGGGGCGTACAGCACCCGCGCGCGCCCCGGCGCCCCGGTCTCGGTGCCCATCACCTGGGACGAACTCGACGACATCGAATCGCCCGCCGTCTTCAACGTGCCGACGGTGATGCGAAGGCTGCGAGCGGTGCCGAGTGACCCGTGGGCCGATCTCAACGCCGCCGCCAGACCGCTGCCGATCTGAGCGCCTTCCCTCGGGACGGCGAGGGTCATTCCGCCGGGCGCGTAGCGGACGGCGCATCGCGATCCGGCGCGTTCTGTTCCCGCTGGATCTCGTCGCGGATCGTCACCAGCACCAGCGACGCAAAACTCGGGTTGCCCCACAGGCCCGCGTCCGTCTTGATGCGCACGATCGCCGGCGTTCGAGTCTCGATGACGATCATCATCGCGGCGTTGAGTCGATCGACGCAGTACAAGCGCAGCGCGTCGTCATCCTCTTGCTCGCGGTCGATGCGCAGTTCCAGTCGCTTCACGGCTCGGCGGGCGGCGCTTCGAGCCGCGTCGGTTGATGCTTCCTCGAAGACCAGCACGCGGCCGCGGGTGAACATCGTCGCGCCGGTCTCGACGATCGACGTGCTGGCGCTGAAGGCGCCGAGTTCCAGCCCCCCGGCGCACCCGCCCATCCCACCCAACAGCACGCTCGCCCCCGCGGCCAGCACACCGGCCCACCGCCATCGTTTCTGGATCGGGCAGTTCGTCATGTTCAAGTATTGACGCCCGGCGTGCCGGCGTGGGCGAGATTTCACGACCCGCCCCCTTGCCGCGCCCTCCAAACCCTGCGGCCCCGCCCGGGCAGGATGGCGTGCGGGAATCTTGGCCCAGATTGCCACTCGATTCCGATAATGCATTTTCAGCGCTTCTGGCATCTTCGGGCGGCGTCGGCCCCACACACCGGTACACTTTCTTCCAGCACCTCATGGGCATTGCGAACCTGCTGCTTGATCGGGGTTTGGTCACCAGGGCTCAACTTGATGAAGCCCTGTCGCAGCACCGCGCCACGGGCGAGCGACTCGACCGCGTGCTGATCCGGATGGGCCTGGTCCGGCCTGACCAGGTGCTCGAACTCATCAGCGGCCAACTCCACATGCAGGTCATCGATCTGCAGCAGATCGAGGTGAAGCCCGAGGTCCTGGGGCTCATTCCCGCCAAACTCGTGTACCGGCAGAACTGCGTGCCCATCGCCAAGGAGAACGGCACTCTCATCGTGGCCACGTGCGACCCGTTTGAACTCGCCGGCCTGGATGAACTGCGCCTGCTCACCGGATGCGCCATCGAGGTCGTCCTCGCCGACGAGGAGGAACTTCGCAAGTTCATCCGCGCGAACTACGGGGTCGGCGGCGACACGCTGGACGAAATGGCCGCCGGCCTGGCGCCCACCTCTCAGGCCGACGCCGCGGCCAAGGACGAGGTCGAGCAGGCGCAGGAAGCCTCGGTCATCCGGCTCGTCAACGACATCCTCGTCGAGGCCGTCACCGAGCGCGCCACCGACGTGCACATCGAGCCCTACGAAAAAGAACTGGCGGTCCGCTACCGCATCGACGGCGTGCTCCAGCGCGCCAACGTGCCCCCCACCATCAACCGCTTCGGCGCCGCCATCATCAGCCGCATCAAGATCATGGCGAGCCTCAACATCGCCGAGAAGCGCAAGCCCCAGGACGGTCGCATCACCTTCAAGCACAAGGGGCAGGAGTTCGACCTGCGCGCCAGCATCATCCCCATGCTCTTCGGCGAGGGGGTCGTTCTTCGCATCCTGAACAAGAGCGCGGTCCTCATGAATCTCTCGGACCTCGGGATGCCGCGCAACGTCCAGAAGGACTGGGAACAGTTGATCGAGCGCCCGCATGGGATTCTCCTGGTGACCGGCCCCACGGGGTCCGGCAAATCGACCACCCTGTACGCCTCGCTCAACAAGATCGTGTCGGACCAGATCAAGGTCATCACGGTGGAAGACCCCGTCGAATACCACGTCACCGGCGTGAATCAGATCCAGGTGAACCACAAGGTCGGGCTCGATTTCGCCGCCGGCCTGCGCTCCATCCTCCGCCACGACCCCGACGTGGTGATGATCGGCGAGATCCGCGACAAGGAGACCGCCGAGACCGCGGTGCAAGCGTCGCTGACGGGCCACCTGGTCTTCTCGACGCTCCACACCAACGACGCCGCCGGAGCGACCACGCGCCTGCTGGACATGGGCGTCGAGCCGTTCCTGGTCGCGTCGTCGGTGGAAGGCATCATGGCGCAGCGCCTGGTGCGGCGGGTCTGCGCCGCCTGCGGCGCCAGTTACGACCCCGATCGGGCCGAACTCCCCGCCGGGTTCGAGCACGCGCCCGGCGAGACGCTCGTCCGCGGCAAGGGCTGCAAGGCCTGCCGCCATACCGGTTACCGCGGCCGCATCGGCATCTACGAACTGCTCCGCCTCACCGACGAACTGCGCGAGATGATCATGACCAGGGCCAACGCCCCGCGCGTCGCCGCCGCCGCCTTGGCCTCCGGCAACCTCTCCACCCTGCGCGACGACGGCTTCGCCAAGGCTCGCGCGGGTGTCACCACGATCGAAGAAGTGCTGACGGCGATGACAGCCTGACGCCGGCGTTCGCTCCCCCTCCGGTCGCCCCTCTGCGCCTTCCCCATATCAAGTGGAACCGCACGACCTCGGCTCAACTCGTTGAGGCAATCTTGAGCCCATTGCCAGGAGTTTGCTGGCCCGGTCCGGAAATCTCGATAGATTCCTTCTTCAGGTATCGACGCCTCGGGCGCGTCGGTCGGCCCACGAGTGTGAAGGAGGAAACAACATATGCAACGTTGCCGCGGGCGTATCCATTCGCCGTGCATGGGGGTGCTCATCCTGTTCAGCCTCGTGACCCACGCGCAGGCGCAGACCGTCCACCGGTTTGTCGCGTCCATCTCGCCGGCGCAGAACATCCCGCCCAGCGCCGGGTCCAATGCTCTGGGCGCGGGCGCCTTTGTCGTCGATACCGATGCCAACACCTTCTCCTACCGCATCGTCATCGGCGGCCTCAGTTCGGCGGAGACCATCGCCGCCATACACCTTTCACCGCCGGGAGTGGAAAACTCCAGTTCGCTGGCGACCATCGCCCTGGGCCCGGTCAAGGTGGGTACCTGGACCTACCCCGAAGCACGCGAAGCCGACATCCTCGCCGGCAACATCTACATCGACATCCACTCGGCCAACTTCCCGGGCGGTGAGGCGCGCGGGCAGGTCCAGACTCACGCCGCGCAGCTCGACGGCGCCCAAGCCGTCCCCCCCACCGCCTCGACCGCTACCGGATGGGGAACGTTCATGATCGACACGTCCGCGAACACGCTGCGATACTACATCGTCACCACCGACGTTTCGGGCGAAACCGCCGCCCACATCCGCGGGCCCGCCGCCCACGCGCTGGCCGGCCCCATCCTCCACACCCTCCCCGCCGGTTCGATCAAGTCCGGCACGTGGACCTACCCGCAGGTCCGCGAGCGCGACCTGCTTCGCGGCCTGATGTACGTCAACATCGAAACCGCCTCCCATCCCACCGGCGACATCCGCGGCCAGATCGTGAACTGCGTCGTCCCCATCGACGGCCAGCAGGAATCGCCGCCCGTCAGTTCCATGGGCATCGGCGTCGGACTCGTTTCGCTCGGTGATGCCTCCGATACCTTGACGTACGACGTGCGCTATTCGCCGCTGAGCAGCGCGGAGACTGCCGCCCACATCCACGGATTCGCGCCCCGTGGGATGAGCGCTGCGGTGGTGCATCCCCTGGCTCTGGGCAGCCGGAAACTGGGCTCCTGGAACTACCCCGCCGCAGACGAGTCATTGGTTCAGAGCGGCCTTGCCTATTTCAACATTCACACCATGACCAACGGCGGCGGGGAGATCCGCGGACAAATCGAGTTCCCTCCCGTCCCCTGCGCGGGCGACTACAACGGGGACGGCTCCGTCAGCAGCCCCGATTTTTTCGAGTTCTTGACGGGCTTCTTTGTGTCGGACGCTGATTTCAATGGCGACGGGGCCACAAACAGCCAGGATTTCTTCGATTTTCTCGGGGCGTTCTTCGAGGCGTGCTGACTCGAAGAAAGGCGACCCGCCCCGCCGAGAGCCCCAGACCGCTTGTGAAGTGTTGACGCGCGGTTCGCGCGCGCATGAAGACCGCATTGAAAAGAATCCGCCTGATCGCGATGTGGAGACTTGCGAGTCTCGGCGGGCGCGGTATGCTTGGTGCATATTCGTGAGGGTGCAGTTCGGAACGGGGGAGGGGGTTGTGGTATTGACCTGTCACCCCATTTTCAGGAGACTCGGATGACGCATGTGAATCGAAGAGCGGGGATCACCGCCCGCATTAGCGCGGGCTGTGCGCTGCTGATGCTGGCCGCCGGCGCCGCGGCGCAACCGGCCAATAACAACTGTGCCAACGCGATCCCGATCGGGAACACGACCATCGCCGGCACCACGGTCGCCGCGACCAACGACTTCGCCGGAACCTGCGGCGCCTCGACCACCTCCCCCGACGTGTGGTACCTCTACACCGCGCCGGCCACCAACACCATCAACGTCACCGTGTGCGGCGGCGCGAGTTTCGACACCGTCCTCTCGGTTCACAACGCCCCCTGCGCCAATCGCTCGGTCATCACATGCCTCGACGACTCCTGCGGTCTGCAGACCATGGTTTCGTTCTCCGCGGTGAGCGGCGTGCAGTACCTGATCCGCGTCTCCGGCTTCAGCGGCGCGTCGGGTCCGTTCACGATGTCGGTCGGTCCCGGCAGCGGTGGCGTCCCCCCGGCCAACGACACCTGCGCCTCCGCCGAGCCTATCGGCAACGGCACGTTCAACGGCACCAACACCAACGCCATGGCCGACGGCGAGGGGTCCTGCCTCACCGCTTCCGCCCCGGACGTCTACTACCGCTACACCGCCCCGGCCACGGGCGTCGTCACCGCCAGCACCTGCTCCTCCGCCAACTTTGATACCGCCATCTCCATTCACTCCGGCTGCCCCGCCACCATCGCCAACGAGATGGCCTGCAACGACAACTTCTGCGTCGCCCGTTCGCAGGTCTCATTCACCGCGCAGGCCGGCGTGCAGTACATCATCCGCGTCGGCGGCAACACCGGCACCGGCATCTTCACCCTCACCATGGGTGATCCGCCCCCGCCAGGCCCCAACGGACCGGACGTCACGCACCAGGGCATGACCACGTCACCGGTCTTCAACGCCGGCGCCGTCGGCGGCATCCGCGGCTACGCCCTGGGCTCCGAGACCTGCAACATCGGCGACGCCGACCTCACCTGGGCCAACGCCGGCACCCCGGCGCTGGGAATGAATGCCTACCGCCTCCACAATGGTCGCCTCCTTCAGATCGGCATGGGCTACAGCAAGACGGCGTGCTGCGCCGCCGCGGGCTCCGGCTGCGGGTCGTGCAACGGCCACGGCGGCAGCGTGCTCGGCGCCGGCTGCAAAGACGTCTACGGCGCGGGCTACAACGCCGGCCAGGGTCACCTGGCCCCACGCTCCGCGATCAATGGGTACACCGGTGTCATCAGTTCCTTCCCGCAGGTCTCCGGCGACGCGATCTTCCGTCGCCTGCAGGTCCCCCAGTCCGACATGCTGAATGTCAACTTCCCGAGCGCGCTCTACTTCGTCGAGGGCGCCTACATCGCCACCGACGACGCCGCCTCGGGCAACGCCTACAACAACAACTCCTACCTCCGCGTCACCGTCAACCAGTCCACCTTCGACATGGCCGCCGCCGGTTCGACCAACCAGACGATCCCGGCCATCCGCGCCTGGCGCGATCACGGCGGGGGCGCCGGCATCGCCGACCCCAGCGTCAACGTCTTCACCGTTGATGTCCCCATGGAGGGCCGTTTCTGGGTCGCGACCAAGGTCACCGATCAGGGCAACGGGTCCTGGCTCTACGACTACGCCATCTACAACATGAACTCCGACCGCTCCGGCGGGTCGTTCTCCATCCCGCTCGGCGGCGGCGTCAACGCCTCCGCCGTCGGGTTCCACGACGTCAACTATCACTCCGGCGACCCCTACGACAACACCGACTGGATCAGCGGCGTCGGCCCCTCCGCCGTCGAGTGGCGCAGCCCGCAGACCTTCGCGCAGAACGCCAACTCCAACGCGCTGCGCTGGGGCACCATGTACAACTTCTGGTTCTCCGCCAACACGCCGCCCACCACCGGCCAGGCGACCCTCGGCCTCTTCAAGCCCGGCACTCCGACCGCCATCTCCTTCGACGTGCCCGTCCCCACCGGCGGCTGCGCGGGCGACTGGAACCACGACGGCTCCGTCACCAGCCAGGACTTCTTCGACTTCGTCGCTGATTTCTTCAACGGCAACGCCGACTTCAACAACGACGGCGCCAGCAACAGCCAGGACTTCTTCGACTTCATCGCGGCGTTCTTCACGCCCTGCTGAATCTGAGTCCTGACCGCTCACCACGTCACTGTTTCGCCTCAACCCCGGCACGTGCGCCGGGGTTTTTTTTCGCGCCGGAGAACCCCGTCAACGGGCGGTCGCGCAAGTCCTGCCGGGGCCGCTCGATCCCGCCCGATTATCCGGTCTGAATGTGCGGGTTTGGCTCTTCTCGTGCATTCCCGGACTTATCGAGGCGAGGATTCGTGCCGATGTTGACGGTGACCGTCGCGGATTCGCTGCTTTCAAAGCGTGTCCGAAGCGGCGTCCGATAAATCACGCGGCACGCTTGGCCGCACAAGACACGGGTCCGGAGGCATCGAGGATGAACAAGGTGTGCGCTGATTCGTTGAGCATGGCATCGCGGGTTCTGCTGGCTACCGGCCTGGCGCTGGGCGCCGCCGGCTGCTCGATGTTCCGGAGCGCGTGCAGCACGCCGACGTCCACGCCCCCGAACGATCCGACGACCACGACGACGGCGAGCAGCGCCGCGCCGACGCCCACCCTCGCCCCCGAGCCCCAAGGCCAGGTGTTCCCCATGAGCACGCCCTCCGTGAGTTCGTACTCGCTGGCCGAGTCGCTGCAAACCTACCCGGCCCGCGGCCCGCGCGCGGCGAACGACTTGATCGTCGGCAACCCCGCCGCGATCCCGATGAGTTCGACGCCGACGGGAAGCCCCGCGGAAGAGATGGGCCTGGACACCATGGACTCGCTGGCCCAGGTGACCTTCGCGTCGCAGGGATCGGACTTCGATCCGGATGTATCGCGCGACGGCCAGTTCATCGTCTACGCCAGCACACAGCACCGCGTGACCGCGGATATCTACATGAAGGCCGTCAACGGGCGGACGATCACGCAGTTGACCGCGGACCCGGCCCAGGACGTCATGCCCGCGATCAGCCCCGACGGGTCGCGCGTCGCGTTCGCCAGCAACCGCACCGGTTCATGGGATATCTACGTCATGTCCACCGGCGGCGGGCAGGCCGTGCAGGTCACCAGCGACCCCGCGCACGAACTGCACCCGTCATGGTCGCCCGACGGCTCCCGGCTGGTCTTCTGCCGGCTCGGCGAAGTGAGCGGGCGATGGGAGATGTGGGTCGCCGACGTCGATCAGCCGATGCCCGGCGAGTTCATCGGCTACGGACTCTTCCCGACCTGGTCCCCCGTCGCGGGGACCGCACCCGGGAAGCGTGACAAGATCCTGTTCCAGCGAAGCCGCGAGCGAGGGGACCGGGCCTTCAGCGTCTGGACCGTCGATTACCGCGCCGGCGACGCCAGCAGCCCGACCGAGATTGTCAGCAGCGCCCGAGCCGCCGTGATCAACCCCGCCTGGAGCGCCGACGGCACGCGCATCGTCTACGCGACGGTCCCGTACGCGGCGGGAATGAACTTCGATCGGCCCGCGAATGCCGATCTCTGGATGTGCGGGGTGGACGGCGCCGGACGGGTGAACCTGACCACCGGCCGCTCCGTGAACCTGATGCCCAAGTGGAGTTCCGACGGGCGCATCTACTTTGTGTCCAACCGCGGGGGGATCGACAATATCTGGTCCGTCGGGACCGACAAGGCCATCATGGCCGCGACCGGCAAGATGCCCGAGCGGACCACCGCGATGAACGACCACGCCTCCGAAGCCGCCCACCCCGAAACGACCGAGACCGCCGAGGTCCCGACGGAAGAACACTGATGCCGCTTGCCGGCGTGCCGACGCGCCGGGCGAGGCAACGGACTGACATACATGACCCCGTGCCCGTTGGAAACGTGCACACCCGAGGCAGGACGCCATGACAACCGTACAGACCATGCTGTGTGCCGCGGCGATAGGAGCCGTGCTTCTCACGGGGTGCGCCCGGGAGAAGGAAGTGCTCGTGAACCCGAACGTCATCCAGTCGCCGTACCCGGCGTCGAAGGGTGAAACCGTCTGGGCGATCGCGCCGCTGACAAACGAATCGGGCGTATCGACGATCGATACGCTGGCGCTGTCGGACGCGCTGGCGGCGGCGGTCGCCGAGGTGAGCGGGATCTCCGCGTTGCCCGTGAACCGTTCACTCGCCGCGATGAGCGCCCATCAACTGCGCGCGATCCGGTCGCCGCGGGACGCCAAGGTCCTGGCCGACGCGCTCAAGGCCGGGGGCGTGATCGTCGGATCGATCACGGCCTACGACCCGTACGACCCGCCCAAGATCGGCCTCACGCTCGCGCTCTACACGACCGACCGCGAGCCGGGGGAGCCGATCGACCCGAGAATCCTGAGCAGCGCGTACGCGGACCGGAGCCTGCCGCGGGGCACGAATGCGGACGACCCCGCCGCGTTCGTCTCTGAACACCTGGACGCCGCCAGCCACGAGGTGCTGATTGCGCTGCGTGAGTTCGCGCACGGGCGGCACGACCCCAGTTCGTCGCTTTCGTGGAAGCGATACACCGCCAGCATGGAACTGTACACGGAGTTCGCCGCGTACCACTGCGTGAGGAAACTCGTGCAGTCCGAGCGGCGCCGGCTGGCATCGGGCTCGGCGGGCAACCCCGCCTCGCCTCCAGCGACCCCGACCGACGCGATGACCGTTCAGCCAACCCCGACTCTCACCCAAGCACCAACGAGCCAGCCGCAATGAAACCCTCGAACTCCGACTCCCCCGCTGTATCGTCGTCGCGGATACGACTGGTCGGCGGCACCCCGAGCGAAGCCATGACCCCACTCCCACTCGTCGACCGCTTTGCAGCGTATCTGCTGAACGAACGGCATTTCAGCCAGTACACCGCGCGTTGCTACGGCGCCGACCTCCGGCAATACGTCGAGCACCTCGCGAGGGTCACGGGTGTTCAGCCCAGCGACCAGGCGGAGCGCCAGGCGATGGAGCGCCGCGCCTCGTCGCCCGGGTCCACCGGCGCCAGCCCCACCATCACCGACGCCATGTGCGCCGCGAGCGCCGAGGTCATCCGCGAGTTCCTCGCCCACCTGGGCACGTTCCAGTACTCTGGCGCCACGATGGCCCGCAAGATCGCGACCCTCCGCTCGTTCTACAAGTGGGCCGCGAGGCACAACTTCGCCCCCGGAAACCCGATGACGGCGATCCGCACGCCGCGCCAGGGCAAGCGGCTGCCCAAGGCCATTTCCATCGAGCAGATCGAGCAGTTGCTCGCGACGCCCCCCGAGCACGAAGTGCTGGGCATGCGCGACCGCGCGATGCTCGAAACCCTGTACTCGACCGGCATCCGCGTCAGCGAACTCGTCGGGCTGAACGTCGAGGATCTCGACGACGCCGGCGAAGCGCTGCGCGTCAAGGGCAAGGGCAAGAAGGAGCGCCTCGTTCCGCTGGGAACGCACGCCCTGGGCGCCATCAAGAAGTACGTCGACATGGTCCTGGCCGACGCGAAGTTCGCCGGCATCTGGGGCTCCAGCAAGACCGGGCCGCTCTTTGTCAACAAGCACGGGAAGCGACTCAGTTCCCGCTCTGTCCGCCGCAAACTCGACAAGTACCTCATGGCCGCCGGGCTCGATGCCAACATCAGCCCGCACACGCTCCGCCACAGTTTCGCGACGCACCTGCTCGAAAACGGGGCGGACCTGCGAAGCGTTCAGGAACTCCTGGGCCATCAGTCTCTCAGCACGACCCAGATCTACACCCACCTCACCACCCAGCGTCTCAAGGACGCCTACGACCAGTCCCACCCGCGCGCCGAGGCGGGTTGATCCGCCCGCGGCCTGATAACCCGGGGCGCCCCACGCGGCACCGATAACATCGCGCTCCTTGCCCTGTTGTTGCGACCGGCATGATTTTCCACTCCGTCGCGCTCATCTTGCGCGTTCGCCAGCCGATATTGATGCATCGGGATTGGTGAACCATGGCTTTCTATTCTGAACGACCCAAGCCGCGCTACCGACCGGGCGAGTACGCCAAGGCGCTCGAAGAAGAGCGCCTTCGCTGGTCGAACATCCACTTCCGCCCCAAAGCGCCCGAGCGCCCCAAGGGCATCCCCTTCCACGCCGAACTCGACCTCACCGAACTGGACACCGTCGGGCGGCCGATGCTGACCTTCACCGCCAAGGCGTCCGAACTCGGCGAGTCGCACATCTGCATCCGCTCTCGTCGCATGTGCTACACCACGCGGCGCATCATCGCCGCCATGCACGCTCTGGACGATCAGCCGGTGCCGGTCTACGGCGAGGTCGATTGCTCGGACTACGACGGGAATGGGCTGTACCTGACCCGCGTGCGCCTGATGGAACTGCCCTCCACGCCTGAACTGCTCGAATGGCTGAAGGAACAGGGCATCCGGGGTGTACTCGTATAGGCTCGCCGGCGAACCCAAGTGGGTGGGATGCACAACCGCGGCTCATCATGCCGCGGTCCGCACCCGTCCTGATCGTGCACCCAACGCCCTTCTCCGCATGCCCGCTCTCCCCGCGGGTCCGATGCCGCGGGGTTGACGCCGTCGCCCGGCGCTGCAAGCCTTCAGGGCATGCTTCTAGTCCGCACATGTTCGGAACTGCGGCACGTCGCGCCGCGGCGGCCCATTCTCGTGCCGACCATGGGCGCGCTGCACGACGGGCACGCCTCGCTCATCCGTCAAGCCGTGCGGCTGTCCCGCGAATCCGGCTCCGCTCTCGGCGCGGCGCCGGCGCCCGTGCTGGTGAGCATCTTCGTCAACCCGACTCAGTTCGGCGAGCGCGATGACTTTTCACGCTACCCGCGAACACTCGATGCGGACCTGCCGATCTGCGAACAGGCCGGGGCCGACGTCGTCTTTGCGCCGTCGCCCGCCGAGATCTATCCGGCCGGCAGGACCGTCCGCATCCCCCCGCTGCCGGCGGTGGCGACGCAGCCCGGGCTCGAAGACGCCCAGCGACCCGGGCACTTCGCCGGCGTGTGCCAGGTCGTGCTGAGGCTGTTCGAACTCATCACGCCCGGGCACGCGGTCTTCGGCGAGAAGGACTGGCAGCAACTCCAGGTCGTCCGCGCCATGACCGCGCACGAGCGCCTCCCGATTGAGATCGTCCCGGGTGCGACCGTGCGGGAATCCGACGGACTGGCGATGAGCAGCCGCAACCGCTTTCTGTCGCCGGCGGATCGACGCCGCGCGGGATCGATCGTCCGGGCGCTGCGCGCATCCCGTGACGAGACATCGCCGGACCTGGCGGAGGCCTGCATGCGAGACGAACTCGCCGCGGCGGGAATCGAGCCGGACTACGCCGTGGTGCGCGAGGCTTCGACTCTCACCCGTTCACCTCACACGGGCCCGCACGCCTCATTCCGCGCCCTGATCGCGGCTCGCGTCGGCCCCGTCCGGCTGCTTGACAACGCCCCGTGGGGGCCCCAGTCGTTGGAATCAGGGCGCTGATGATCCGCAACCGCGGGGCCCGCACGCTGTAATGCCTGCTGTTGGAGGGATGAAGATGATCCATGCACCGCCCCGGACAATGTCTATGCTCGGCGTCGCGCTGCTCCTGGCCGCGCCCGCGTCCGCTCAGCCGGCGTTCACGCCCCTGGGCGACCTCCCCGGCGCGTGGGAATACAGCGAAGCAACCGGCGTCTCCGCCGACGGCGGAACGGTCGTCGGCGCCAGCGTGGTCGCCGGGAGCGGGATCGTGTCGTATCTCGCGGCGTTTGCCTGGAGCCCGGAGACCGGACTGTTCAACATCTACGACCTCAGCGGCGCCGGGGCCACCATCCGCGCCGCCGCCGCCAATCACGACGGCTCGATCATCGTCGGGACCGCCGATCACGGCTTCTTTAGTGACCAGGGTTCGCAGCCGTTCATCTGGACCGCGGGTACCGGCGCGATCGAGATCGGCGACCTGCCCGGGGGCGTCTCGGGCGTCCCGAGGGCGGGCGCCCGCGCCATCACCCCCGACGCCGCCTTCATCGCGTGCGTCGGCGAGTCTGAATCCGGCACCGAGTCATATCTCTATCGCGTCGCCACGGGCGAGATGACCCCGATCGGCGACCTGCCCGGCGGCACGTTCGCCAGTTACTCGCTCGCGATGTCCGCTGACGGCTTGGTGCTTGTGGGAGTCAGCGACTCGTCGATGGGTCAGCAGGCGTTCCGCTGGACCCTCGCCGGCGGCATCCAGCCCATGGGCTATCTGCCCATGCCACCGACGACCGCCCGCTACTCACAGGCCACCGCCATCAGCGCCGACGGCGGCGTGATCGCCGGCTCCAGCCGCAGTTTCAACGCTTCCCCCAACGGCGAAGAGGCCTTCCGCTGGACCCAGGCCACCGGAATGGTCCCCCTCGGCGATCTGCCCGGCGGGTCCTTCCAGAGCACCCCGCTTGCCATGAATCACGACGGCTCGGTCATCGTCGGCCGCGGATACGTGGCCGGCGCCTGCGGTCCGTTCGGTTGCGGGTCCGCCGCCCACGCCTTCATCTGGGACGCCGACCACGGCATGCGCGACCTCAACGATCTCGTCACCTCGCTCGGCATCGACCTCACCGGCTGGGTGCTCCAGGAAGCGCGAGGCATCTCCGCCGACGGCCGAATCATCGTCGGCACGGGCCTCAATCCCTCAGGCGCCGTCGAGGCCTGGCGATTTGACTTCGGCCCGCCCCCGCCCTGCCCCGCTGACTGGAACGGCGACCGCTTCGTCGACTCGCAGGACTTCTTCGATTTTCTCTCCGCGCTCTTTGTCGGCGCCGCGGACTTCAATCACGACGGGTTCGTCAACTCCCAGGATTTCTTCGACTTCCTGGCCGTCTTCCTGCAAGGTTGCCCGTAGTCCCCGCCTTGTACAAGCGACCCATCGAACGCCCCACGTCACCAGCGGGTAACAGCCGCGCCGCGCGCGCGAACATTTCACCCGCGCCAACTGTTGTTTCCTGACTTATGCTTCCACCAATGCTCTGCACGCCCATCTCTTCGTTCGGCACATACTCGGCTCGCCCCCTCGCGTGGTTGCTTGTTCTCACGATCGCCTGCATCCTCGGCGGCGCGGTTCGCCCGGCCGCCGCCCAGCCGGACCAGGTCCTGAAAGTCCGCGCCGTCGCGCCGCGCACCCCGCTGACCCCCGGCGAGCGCGTCCCCGTCGCGATCGTCATGGACTTCGCCGAGGGCTGGCACATCTGGCCGAACAAACCCGTCGCGCCGCCCGAACTCGGCGACGATTTCAGCCCCATCCCCACCGTCATCACACTTGCCGACTTCGCCCCGGTGTGGTCCAGCGTCCATCTGGAGGCCGTCCAGTGGCCCAAGCCGCACGCGGTCTCCACCGCGGGCGTGACCGGCACCCCGATCGAAATCCTGAGTTACGCCGACCAGACCGTCGCCTTTGTTCCGATCGTCATCGCCTCGGATGCCAAGCCCGGCAACTACTCGCTCACCTTTGAAGTCGCGTATCAGGCCTGCAACGACAGCATGTGCCGCGCCCCGGCGTCGCTCCGTGCCAAGGCCGCCATCACGATCGCCCCCGCCGGCGCGAAGTCCACCGACACCGAGCCCGACCTCTTCAAGAACTTCGACCCAGCGGTGTTCGACTCACTGGCCCCCAGGGAACGCGGCGCCACCCCGGCCACTCCCGCCACTGGCGCGCCCCTTGCCGATGCCGATGACGCGGACGCTGAGTCGATCGATTCGGGCGACGCCGGCGTCCTCCACGTCCGCGCCACCGCCGAGCACTCCCCCATCATCCCCGGCGACCGATTCCCCGTCGCCGTCGAACTGAACTTCGACGAAGGCTGGCACGCCTGGCCGAACAAGCCCGTCCCCCCCGACGGGATGCAGGACTTCGCCGCGATCCCGACCACAATCGAACTTGTCGGCCCCGCCCCGGCCGGCTTCCACGTCCATCTCGATCACACGCAGTGGCCCACGCCGCATATCGTCACGACCGCCGGGATCACCGGCACGCCGCTGGACATCCTCAGTTACTCCGAGCAGTCCGTCGCGTTCGTTCCCATCAGCATCGGCCCCGACGCCAGGCCCGGCCAGTACACCCTCACCTTCCGCATCAACTACCAGGCCTGCGACGACAGCGTGTGCTTGCAGCCGACCTCGGCCACCGCCACTCTCGCCCTCACCCTCGCCGACGCGCCCGTCGCCACCACCCCCGCGACTCCCGCGCTCTTCCAAGGGTTCGATGGGTCGGTCTTCGCGAAACTCGCCATCGCCGGCCCGGCGAATCCCAGGCCCAGCACGCCTGGCGCCTCGCCTGCCCAGGCCTCGACCGGTCCGGGGTCGGCCCACCCGCGACCAACGCTCCTGGGCTTTCAACTCCCCGCCCCCGACAGCCTCCTGGGCGTGTTCGTGCTCTTCCTCGCCGCGGTGCTCGGCGGCGCGATCCTCGACCTCACCCCCTGCGTCTTGCCTGTCATCCCCATCAAGGTCATGACCCTGACCCACCACGCGGGCGGCTCGCGCGGCAAAGCGATGATGCTCGGAATCTGGATGGCGCTCGGTGTCGTCGCCTTCTGGGTCGCCGTCGGTATTCCCATGGCCCTCCTGGGTGCCGTCGCCGATCCGTCCCGCATCATCTTCGGCACATGGTGGGTCACCTTTGTCATCGGCCTGATCATCGCCGCGTTCAGTTTCGGCATCATGGGCCTCTTCACGCTCAACCTCCCGCAATCAGTCTACATGGTGAACCCCCAGGCCGACTCGCCGCAAGGCTCGTTCATGTTCGGCGTGATGACCGCCGTCCTCGGACTCCCCTGCTTCGGCTTCGTCGCCAGCGGACTCCTGGCCGTCGTCTCCGTCGTCCCGCCGCTGGTCACCGTCATCATCTTCGCCGGCCTTGGAATCGGGATGGCCGCTCCATATCTCATCCTCTCCGCGTATCCCAAACTCGTCGAACGGATCCCCCGTACCGGCCCGGCCAGCGAACTCGTCAAGCAGGTGATGGGCCTGCTGCTCCTCGCCGCCGCCGCGTACTTCATCGCCGCCGCTCTCAAGACCCTCTTGAGCAGCAAGCCCTATCTCAAAGAAGCGATCATCTGGTGGGCCGTGGCGTTCTTTGTGCTCCTTGCGGGAACCTGGCTCACGATCCGAACCCTTCAGATCGCTAGGAAGACCTGGCCCAAACTCGTCATGCCCGGCCTTGCCTTGCTTGGCGTGCTTGGAACCTACGCCTTCGCCGCCGGTCTCACCGTCACCGCTCGCCGAGATTACCTCTCCCAGCGATCGGCCCTGGCAAGCACCCAACTCGTGCCCGGCGCCTGGTCACACTGGACGCCCGCCAACTGGGAGACGGCCAAGTCCTCCGGCAAGGTCATCCTCCTCGACTTCACCGCCGACTGGTGCATCACCTGCAAGGTCCTCAAGGGAACCGTGCTCGACCGAGACCCCGTCCTGGCCGCGCTCGGCGATGTCATCAAACTCGAAGTCGACCTGTCGGCCAACGACGCGCCGGGGTGGAACTTCCTGAGGGACTTCGGCCGAACCGCCGTCCCGACGCTCATCATCCTCAAGCCCGGCGGCACCGACCCGACCATCATGAACGCCTACACACCCGCCAACGTCATCGCCGCGCTTCAGTCCGCCGGCGTGCAGGTCGCGGGCGCCAAGCCCTGATCTTCTTTTTTCGCCCCCTCGCTTCACCCCACCACGTCCGGCAACTCCTCCAGCCCTTCTGTCAGCACCCGGTTGCCGTCCTCCGTGATCAGCACGTCGTGCTCATAGTGCACGCTCAGCGACCCGTCCTCCGTGTACACCGGCCACTGCCGCGCCGCTTCCCTCGTCCGCGGCGTCCCCACCGCGATCATCGGTTCCACCGCGATGAACGTCCCCGGCGTGCACTTCTTCAGCGCGTCGGGCCACTCCCCCGGGTACGTCGGCACCACGTTCGACACGTACGGCGCGTCGTGCAGCCGCCGGTACCGATACCCGTGCCCCCCGAGTCCTCGCACCAGGTGGAACCCGTATCCCCCCTGCTCCGGCCCCTTCTCCACGCACGCCTGCACGACCTGCGCCCACGCGAGGTATGAGTTCTTCGGCGTCAGTTGCTCCACGCCCCGACGAAGCGATTCCTTCCCGCACTCCGTCAACCGCCTTACCAGCGGCGACATCTCCTTCATCACGTACGTCCACGCCGCGTCGCCCACCCACCCGCGGTGCCACACCCCGACGTCGATCTTCACCACGTCGCCGGGCTTGAGCGCCTCAAGATACGCCCCGGCCGTTCCATGCACCACGCAGTCGTTCACCGACAGGCACGCGTGCGACGGGAACTTCGGCTTCTTCGCCACCTGGTAGTGCAGGAAGCACGACTTGCACCTCAGGTCCTCCAGCGTCCGCGCGACGAACGTGTCCACCTGCCCCAGCGTCTGACCCACTCGCAGAAACTCCGCCAGTCGGCGATGCGTCGTGACCACGCACTGCGCGGCGGCATGGGCGTCGTCGATGTCCTTCTCCGGCAATGTCAAACTCGTCGCGGTCTTGAACATGTCGGGCAATCGTAGCGATCAGCCGCGGCGAACAAGCATCCTTTCGGCGCCTGGGTGAGACCATGGCGCACGCGAACATTCGATCGCGCCCGGCCGCCGGGCGCTCCCACCGGCCGCTGGCGCGGTCCGGCTCAGAAAATCGGATGTTCACACCCGGCGCCGGGTCCCAGCGCTCAGTCCCTGGGGAGCAGTTTGACCACCACCCCGTCCGTGCTGGCGATGTACATATTGCCATCCACGAACTTGTCCACCCGAACCATCCCCACGTTCTTGAGCGTCACGCTGTCCACCGTTGCTCCATCACGCGGATCCAGCAGCGTGAAGGTCGATCCCTTCCAAACGACCAGCCGACCATTGCGAACACCGATCACCGTCCCCAGCACGTCCGGGTTCGTCCAGTAGATCCTCGCGTCACCGTTGGACCCCTGCGCGTCGAACGCCACCATCCCCGTGCCGTCGATCGCGCAGTACAACCGCCCGTCGTGATGCGTCGGCTGGTACCGCAGCGGCGTGTCGGTCCGGTGCCGCCAGACCGGCGCGGGGCGCGACGGCGAGAACGCGTACACCGAATGGTCGGTGCTCGCGATGAACATCAGGCGGTCGCTCGCCGCGGGATCCACGATCGTCCCGCTGTAGATCTGCGTCCGCATCGACGACCGCCCGCTCACGCCGTCGAGGATGATCACTTCGCCCGTGTCCGAGACGAACCCCAGCAGGTCGCCCATCTGGACGGGGTTGGCCTGGATCGAGCCCGCGACCTGGTTCCCCCAGACGCGGAAGCCGCCGGCCTTGAGTTGCCCGAAGATCTCGCCGCTCGCCGTGCCGAACACCAGCCGGTCCTGCACAACCACGGGCCGGGTGTTCGCGACCTTGTCCAACTTCTGCTTGTTCACGAGATTGCCGGTCTCAAGATCGAAGAAGTACACCTCCGACTCGCTCGTGCACAGCAGCGTCTTGTCGTCGCGGATATTGCCCACGAACTTCACCAGCGGCCCGGCAACCTGGTCGAACCAGCGCGACGCCCCGTTGCCCGCCTCCAGAACGCTCAGCGTGTTCGTCGATTCCTGCACCACCACCACGTCGCCCAGCACGTCGAAGAAGTTCACCCGCCCGCCGGCGGTCATCGTCGGGAACCCCGTCCACTCGTGCCGGTACCCCAGACGCGAGTATGCGTCCCGCTCCGGCTTGAACTGTTCGGCGCGCGCCAGCGGGGGCACATAGGTAGGGCCCTTGCTCGCGCAACCGCCGGTGATTCCCGCCGCGAGCACGCCCAGCGTCAGCACGCGCCAAGCGAGTTTGGAAGAGACGTGAAGAGAAGAGTGTGGGAGCAAAGCCATGCCAATATGCCTCAGCAGTTGGGTCGGAAATGTCGTATTCGAGCGTGCCAGCGACCCGCTCGGATAATGTTCGGAAGGAATCGAATCACACACGACGCTGGAAACCGCTTACCGGATCGAAACCACTCGATCCGTTCCTGAGCCGCGCGCGGTTTCCGTGATTCGCAGGCGAGCGGTCGCTCAGGAAACGTCGGCTTGGGGGGACAAGCATAGCCGATTTCTACGCGCCTTGCAGACCCCCCGCCGCCATATCGCGTGGCTCCACTTCGGCCCCCGGCGCGCCGGACTCACGATCACATTCTCGTTACTCCACGGCTATCACGCGGCTCGGATTTCGTACAGTTGCCAGACGGGTCGGTCGATAGGCGTTCTCATCCATATTGGAGCAAACTGATGGCTAGTCTCGCACGAAACGCTCGCTTGGCGCTGATCCAGAGGTGTTTCGCGGTGGTCGCGGTCGCCGGAGCCTGGCTTGCGCTCACCAGCCCCTCGGCGGCTCAGAATCGTCGCCCGACCGACGCGGAAACCACCAAAACCCGGCAGCCCGACAAGGGGGAGAAAGACCGCGATGAGAAGGCCGCGGGCAAGGTGGACCTTCGCCCCAAGTTCACCAAGGGGAACAAACTCATCTACAAGATGGACATCGACAGCAAGTCCAAGACCAAGATGCCCGCGCTGGACGACGCCGACACGGTTCAGAACACCAAGCAGGAACTTGGGCTTGTGTTCCTCGTGAAAGACGTCACGGATGACGGAACGATCGTCGAACTGACGTTCAACACCATGAAAATGACCCAGGAGACGGGAACCGGAAAGGACAAGGACAAAGTCGAGTTCGACAGCAACCGTCCCAAGGCGACCGACAAGGACAATCCCCTGGCTCCGGGGTGCCGGGAACTTGTCGGCTCGACCTTTACGATCACGATCGACAAGGATGGGCAGGTCACGAATGTCGCCGGGGGCGGCGGGCTCACGTCACTTGGGGCGATTGGGATGCCCGGCGGGATCGGCAACATCGGCGGACAGAGCACCGGTCTTGGGGGATCATCGCAAGGGTTTGCCGACGCGATCGGTTCCATTTTCTCGATCAAGAAAGGTTCGCTCCTGGTGAACGTCGGCGAACGGTGGTCAACGAGCGATGAGATCGACTCGGGGCTCCTGGGCCAGTTCCGGATGATCACGGATTCGACCTTGAAGTCGCACTCTGGGAACATCGCCCGGGTGAAGATCAATGGCCGGATCGAGCCGGCAACCGGGAGGGGGGGGAATGCGTCGATGTTCAAGTTGAAGGACAGCCTGTATCTGGGTGAGTACCTGTGGGATACCAAGGCGGGGGCGCTGAAATCGCTGGAAGTCGATCAGAATGTCTCGATCGACGGGGATTCGAGCGGGGGAATCAACATGACGGCCTCATCGAAGATGAAGGTGAGCCGGGTTCGATAACTGGATTTGAAATGGGGAGGGCAGGCGAGGGGATGAAGCGGGTCGCGATTCCGACCGATACCCCAAGCGATGTCTCGCGCTGTTCACAATGCACCGCTGGTTCTTGGACCAAGTCGGGGGTCGAAGAACGACCGAAAGTTCGGCCGAGTGCTGTGTGAACGGATCGGGTGCGAGTTGGAGGGGTGCGAGGGGGTGGTGCGGGACCTGTCGGCGGGTGGAGCGAGGCTTCAGTTTCGGAGCCGGCCGCCATGCCGGGAGGGGGAGGCGGCGTCGATCGTGATTACGTCGAGCACCGCTCCGCCGCTGAGCATAAGCGTCCGGGTGATCTGGCGGAAGAAGCGGGGATTTCGGCGGCACGAAATCGGGGTATCGTTCGGCGAGCCGACAGCGGCGACGCGGGCGGCGCTGGGGCAGGTCATGCGGACATCGTCGGTGACGAACACGGTGTACCGCGAGCGGATTGACTGAAGCGCGAGAGATATTTCACGAAGAAAAGTGGCGTGGTTCGGCTTGCATTCGCGGCTGAACCGAGTTAGTCTTTTGGGCAGGTCCAAGAGATTGTCAAAGTGGACCGGCGCGAGCGCTGCACCGAGAGGACGGCGCCGGAGGAGTAGATCAATCGTTTGGCCGGATCGAATCGGGGCGTTCCCGCGGACAGCGGCCAAGTACCAGGCAACAGGAGTCAGCCACATCTCTCAGTCACGTTTTCCGAGCCGGGATAATGCCGCGATGCGTCGCACGCGGGTGAATCACCTGATCCGCATCACGCCGGTCCGAGTCATCGGGCCCAACAACGAACAAGTCGGGGTGATCGAAACATCACAGGCGATCCGCATGGCGGATGAAGCCGGGCTTGATCTGGTCGAGATCTCGCCGGAGGCGCGGCCGCCGGTGTGCAAGATCATGGACTACGGGAAGTTCAAGTACGAGCAGTCGAAGAAGGATCAGAAGAGCCGGGCGGCGAGCAAGGCGACGGAGATGAAGGAAGTGCGGCTCGGGCGGTCGGTGAAGATCGATCCGCACGACGTGCAGATCCGGGTGGACCAGTCGCGGCGGTTCCTGATGGCGGGGCACAAGGTGATGCTGACGCAGCGGTTCAAGGGGCGCGAGATCCACGCGAACAAGGACCTCGGGCTGAGGCGGCTGAAGGACATCAGCGAGCAGCTTGCGGAGGTTGGGAAGTTGGAGCAGCCGCCGCGCTGGATGGGGAAGCAGGCGAGCATCATCATCGCGCCGGACCGGGTGAAGATCGAAGCGATCAAGCGGAAACTGGCAAAGGAACGGGCTGAGAAGGAAGGGATCTCGGAGGAAGCCGCGCTGGCCGCGCACGAGGCGGCGGTGGCGAAGCACGCCGAGGAGGCGGAGGCGGCGGTGGCGGCGGCCGGGCAGGATCACGAGGATGACGAGCACGATGAAGATTGACCCGCGGGCGGGGTGCAGCCGGGCCCGACGGTGGACTGAATGAGGGCCGGGGGGCTACAGCACCAATCACATCGACCCGGCGACGCGATCGCCGGGTCGATTTTTTGTGAAGATCGCCATTGGCGCTTGGGAGAGGGGAGCGAAGGAGAGGCCGGGACCGAAGAGGGCGTGCACGCTTGCGTGAAAGCAGGTGCGTCAGTACCATGCCCAGTGAGCCTTGGCGGGATGGACGACGCGCCAGGCGGGGAGTTGCTCGTGTCAAAGATCCGGGACGCCACACGCTCGATGGTGAAGTTGCTGGGGACGGAGGGGTTTGTCGTCAACGTGATCTCGTCGGCGCTGTTCGTGCTGGTGGCGCTGGGGGCGACGGTGGTGTATACGTCGTGCCAGGCGAGGTACGAGACGCGGCATCGGCTGGCCGAGACGCTGCAGCAGTTCGAGATCGAGGACTACAAGTCGAACCAGGCGTTTCTGTCGGACTTTGCGCTGGCGGTGCCGCGAGCGCTGGACATGCAGACGCGGCTGATGATGCACCGCAACTACATGAAATGGGCGGAGCGGAAGCGGCTGGCGGGCGGCACGCCGGGGGAGTCGCCGGGGCGGAGCGGGGAGTTTCCCCGGCATCCGGTATCGGACCGGACGTACGAAGACATCTCCAAGGAGCGGTACGGCCTGCACGACATGCTCTTCGAGAAGCCGCACCCGGTCGCGATGTGCAGCGAGATCGCGACGAGGTTCGCGGCTGGGGTGACGGAGGGGTTCGTCACGTCGGTTCTGAACGGGGAAAAGGACGCGGGGGCGATTGGAAGGCGGATCGCGTCGCTCTCGACGGGGGAGCGGCTGTGCGTGCTGGCGGAGGTGATGGTGAGGTGCTTCCGCGAGATCAACGGGGTGAGCCCGTCGGAGAAGGAACTGCGCGAGAGTGCGCGGGTGATCCGGGAGATGTGCCTGATCGTCGGATTGCCGGGCGAGGAGATGGAACGGGTGAAGTCATACACGGCGTGGTACGACCAACAACCGGGGACGGAGCCGACGCCGATCGAAGTGCTGCATGACCGGTCGGACGACGTGCTGCGGGCGTACAGTCCGCTGGTGAACTATCTGGCCAGCGTCATGATCGAGCACATGTCCGCGCTGCACGCGGACGTGAAGCGACGGCTGGGGGGCGCGGAGTAGGCGGCTCGGAACAAGGGGATGCGAATGAACATCTGTCGAGTGATTCGGGTGTTGGCGTGCGTCGGGGTGCTGGGGGTGATCGCGGGGATGGCGGGGTGCAAGGGATACGGCGGCGGGGGGACGCAGCCGCCGCCGGACAGGGCGGGGAGCGGGACCACCCACACGCAGCCTTGACGGTCAGTGGAACTGAATGGCCTTGAGTCGCTGTTCGAGGATGTCGCGGGCCTGTCGCTTGCTGACCATGAAATCGACGCGCTGCTTGAACTCCGAGCCGGAGAGGGATTTGTGCTGGCCGTCCCAGGGATCGACGTAGTGGATCTCGTCGAGGCAGTAAGCCTTTGGATAGCGGCCGAAGACGGACTGGGATTTCTGGACCCACTGGTCGAAGAGGGAGGGGGTAACGATGCCGTAGGTGGCGCCGGTGACGACGCAGGCGTGTCCGAGGGATGTATCGGAGGCGCTGAGCCCGATGACGAGTGGGGTATTGGATTGGAGTTCGCTGACCAAGTCGTCGCTGTTGATGGCGTACTGATCGATGTATGAGTTGATGTACGAGGCGAGGTCGGTGCGGACGGAGCCGCCCTTGCCGGCGCCGATGTTTTCGAGCCGCTGGGCCTGGTACTGGTCCCATCGCTCCTTGAGATCGAAGTTGAGAGCGACGACGATCTCGTCGAGGCCGGCGGATTGGACGTTGACGCTGCCGTCGGCGTTGCGTTTGTGGATCTTTTCGGCGATCTCGGCTTGCGGGACGTCACGCCCGTAGTACTTGTGGATCATCTGAGCGCAGGCGGCCCAGCACCAGACGTCGGTCTCCTGTTGAACGGCGATGGCGCTGAAACGCTCGCATTCGGCGTCGAAGCGATTGGGGACCATGCCGCTGGGACCTGGCGAGAATCGCCCGACGCGGGCGGCGCGGGCCTGTTCGGGCGCGACGGCGTCGGGGGTGTCGGATTCGCGGAGCAAGACGGTGGACCCGAGGCAGCCGGTAAGGAAGGGAACCAACGCCAGGCAGGCGGCAAGCAGGATTCGAGACATGGAGGCCCCCTTTCACGCGGGTGCGAGATGTGCAGGCGGCATGGTTGTAATGGAAAAGGCGAGATTCGTCAAGAGCGCCGGCGCCGAGGGTGATGGATGCACCGAGATTCCCGGGGCCGAGGCACTGGGATGAGGGAGGAACTCAGGAGCGGCCGAAGCGTTTTTCGAGTTCCTTGATGGTGAGGCGGATGGAGGTCGGGCGGCCGTGGGGGCAGTTGCTGGAGCGTTCGGCGGCCTCGCGGAGGCGGAGCAGGTCGCGGAGTTCGAGGTCGCTCATGCGGTCGCCGGCCTTGATGGCGGCCTTGCAGGCCATCATGTCGAGGACTTCGTGGAGGACGGCTTCGTCTGCGGGAGCGGGGAGGGTGGCGTCGTGAGAGGCGGGGGCGAAGCCGTCTTCATCGAAGCGTTCGAGGAGTTGGGCGGTGAACTCGCCGGGGTCGACGCCGCGGCTGAAGAGGAAGGTGGGGAAGGCATGGACGCCGAGGGAGTCGGGGCCGATGGGTTCGAGTTGGACGCCGATGCGAGCGAGGAGAGGAGCGAGTTCGTCGAGGCGGTCCATGATTCGGCGCGGGGGCCTGACGATGCTGGGGACGAGCATTCGCTGGCTTTCGAGGTTGGCGGCGCGGACGCGAGCGAGGAGTTGCTCGAACATGACGCGTTCGTGGAGGGCGTGCTGATCGATGATGAGGATGCCGTGCTCATCCTGGGTGACGACGTAACTGTTGTGGATCTGGAGGATGCGGTCTGAAGGGAGGGCCGCGGGGATCGGCGCGTGGGGCGCGGGCGTGGGTGGAGCCGGGGTGTAAGGGGGGTCGAGGGGGGGCGAGGCGGAATCGGTGGAGTCTGCCCGATCGTTCATGGCGGCGCGGAGAGCGTCGTAGGAGAGACGGCCGCCGGTCTGCGCGGGGATGGAACGGCGGAAGTAGTCGGCGAAATCGGCGGGATGAAGAGAGGGCGAATCGGGCGCGGAGGGGTCGTGGCCGTGGAGGCCGCGGGGGGCGTCAAGGTGGGCGTCGAGGGACGGCTGGGCGGGGTGGATCGGCGGCCCGCCTCCCGCACGGTTGCCGGGGGTGGTCGGGAGGGAGCGGTACGGGACGGTGGAAGGGAAGGCGCTGGAGATGGCGGGAGTGAGATCGGCGGAGCGGAGGGCGTCGCGGATGGCGCGGAGGACGACGCCGTGGACGAGTGAACTGTCGCGGAAGCGGACCTCGGTCTTGGCGGGGTGGACGTTGACATCGACGGCGCCGGGGTCCATTTCGAGCATGATGAGGGCGGTGGGGTACTTGCCGGGCTCGATGAGGCCGCGGTAGGCCTCGCGGATGGCGTGCTGAATGGTCTTGTCGCGGATGGGGCGGCCGTTGAGGAAGACGTGCTGGCTCTTGGCGGTGGCGCGTGCGAGGACGGGGAGGCCGACGAGCCCCCACAGGGAGACGCCGCGGGCGTCGTCAAAGTCGTCGGCGGAGGCCACGATGAACTGATCGGCGAGTTCTTCACCGAGGACGGCGAGGGCGCGCTGGGTGGGAGACTGGGCGGGGGGTAGGTCGAGGACTCGCTTGGAATCGCAGGTGATGATGAAGGCGATGTGGGGGTGGGAGAGGGCGAGTTCGTGCGCGATGTCGAGGGCGTGACCCTGCTCGGTGGCGGGGGTGCGCAGGAACTTGCGGCGCGCGGGGGTGTTGAAGAAGAGGTTGCGGACGGTGACGACGGTGCCGACGGGGCCCGGGGCGGGGCGGGGCGGGGAGATGGAGTCGCCCTCGGCGTCGATCTCGGTGGCGCCGCCGCCGCTCTCCTGGTCGGAGGAGCGGCGAGAGCGGATGGACATGCGGGAGACGGAAGCGATGGAAGCGAGGGCCTCGCCGCGGAATCCCATGGTGGCGATTCGGTCCAGATCCTCGGCGGCGACGATCTTGCTGGTGGCGTGCGGGGCGAGGGCCAGGGGGAGATCGTCGGGGTGGATGCCCGCGCCGTCGTCGGTGACGCGGATGAGTTCGATGCCCCCGCGCTGGAGTTCGAGGTGGATGGAGGCGGCGCCGGCGTCGATGGCGTTGTCGATGAGTTCCTTGACGACGGAAGCGGGGCGGTCAACGACCTCCCCGGCGGCGATCTGGTTGACCAGGAGGGGTGGGAGGGTGCGGATGCGTCGCGGGGAGGCGGCGACGAAGCCTGGGGAGTTCGCGGCGGACGGCTCGGGCATCGGCGATTCTAAGGGGGACGTGGAGAGAGAACGGCACCCCGGGGGCCGCGATAGTTGACATGCGTCGCGAGGGTCTGAGAACTCGGCAGGGTGTAGGGCCTATGCCGAGGGACCGAGCGGGAAGTTGAAGGGCGGCTTCGACCAACGCGCGGAAAGTGCCGATTCAGAGCGGGATCGAGTGCATGCGGGACGGACGAGCGGCCGCCGGGGCGGGTTCATGTGTGGAGGTTGGTATGTCTCTGGAATCGTCACAGGTGCAGCGGCTGAGCAGCCTGGTCGCGGCGATGGAGCCGAAGTTCGACGAGATCGCCCGGTCGTTCTTCGATCACTTCTCGAAGGCGTGCCCGGCGGCGAAGTCGCTGCGTCCGAGCATGAATCGGCGCGCGAGGTGCGAGTTCGCGGCGAGCGTGGCGATGGTGATGAAGAACCTGGGGAGGCTGGATGCGGCCAGCGCGGTGTTCGAGTACGCGCGGCAGCGGTGCGGGGACGCGGGGATCCGTCCAGCGGATATGCAGATCGCGGGGGCGTGCCTGATGAGCGTGATGCGTGAGGCGGCGGGGCCGAACTGGTCGAACCAGATTGAATCGGATTGTCAGGCGTTGATGCGCGAGTGCATGTCGCGGATGAAGCCGGCGGGGTCGATGCCGCGGCGCGAAGCGGCGTGACGGAGCGTCGGGGTCGAGCGGGTCGGACGCCAGCGGGACTATTTGAGCCTGGCGAGCGCGCCGCGGAGGGGGACGCCGTCGGCGTTGTCGCCGCAGAGGTGGACGCGGATTCCCATGGCGCTGGCCATGGCGGCTTTGGCGGCGAGGGCACGGTCAGCCGTCGCGGCATCGGGGGCGTAGACGACCTGGATGTGGTTGGACTGGTGGCGCGCCATCATCTGGTCGCGGGTGATGCCGTAGAGGACGGCGTGCATGATGGGCCACTGGCGCGTGGTGGCGTTCCATCGTCGCTGGGTTTCTTCGGGGGGGAGCGAGATGGCATTGCAGCGGCCGATATCCATGTGGAGACGTGAGGCGCCGGACTTGCCGCTTGAGACGGGCTCGGACTTGACGTAGATGCGTGACCAGACGACTTCGCCGGGTCTTGAGACGCCTTTGATGGTGCCGCCGCCGAGGCGGAAGTACATGGGGGGCTGTCGCTCGCTGGAGGCGCCGGCGTAGCCGCCCGCTTCGCCTTCGAGGTGCGAAGGGGGGACAGCGCCGGAGATTTCGAAGACCCAGACGTAGTCCTTGGTGGAGCCTGAGCGATCGGGGTCTGCCCAGCGCAGGTCGTGGAGGGTGTTATCCGGAGAGAGTCCCATGGCGGTCCAAACGCGGTGGGTGATGATGCCGTCGAGGCCGGCGCATTCATCGACTTCGTTGAAGTGGGTGATGGGCAGACCGTGACGGACGGGCTGGGCGGCGCCCGGGGGCGTCCCCGCAGTGCCCGGGGAAGCGGGACGCGCGGCGGAGACGGGCGGGCGGTCGGAGCAGTTGAGGAGGCCTTCGGCGAGGTCGCTGGCGGGGAGCAGATCCTTGAGTCCCTGCTGGTACTGGATGCCGATGGCGTCGCAGCCGAACTCGTCGGCGAGTCGAGCGGCGGCGATGTACATCTTGCATTGCTGGCGGATCTGGTGATCCGTCAGGTCATGCTCTTCGCTCGGACCGGTGTGGAACTTCATGCCCTTGGCGTCAAGCCAGGCGCGGACGGCGTCGGCCTCGGCGTCGGGGACCAGCGAGGTGGCGTAGAAGAGAGCGGACTGGCTGAGGCGTTCCTTGAAGACGCCGGCGGCGTGGAGGAGGTCGTCGGGGATGATCGCGTTGAACATCCCCATGCAGCCTTCGTCGAAGACGCCCATGATGGCGGGTCGGCGCCGGAGGTCGGCGGCGAGGGAGTCGCCGAGTTTGCGTTCTTTCTTGGGAAGGGTGTCGGGGTCGAGTTTGTCGACGTGCGATGTATCGTGCTTGATGCGGCCCTTGGTAATCCACTGATGAAGTTTGGAGAGGAACTCGCGAGAGGTGAAGTCGTCGGCCCAGAGGAGGGAATACGCGACGCCGGCCTTGGTGAGGGAGCCGCGGAGGTTGAGGGCCCCGACGAGGCCGGGCCAGGTGCCTGACCAGTTGGCGAGGATGAGGATGGGGCCGCGGTGGTGCTGGAGGCCGATGAGGACGTGGTGGGAGTATTGCCAGGCGGCCTCGGCGACGACGATGGGCGCATCGGGGTGGATGTTGGCAAAGACGTCGCGGCCGGCGCGCTGGGAGTCGATGAAGCCGTGGTCCACGGATCCGCCTTGTGCGAGCGAAGGCATGGGACCGCGCAGGAGTTTCCAGCCGAGGCTTTCGAAGGCGGCGGCGGCGGCCTTTTCAAGTTCCTGCTGAGCGGGCCAGCAGGCCTTGTTGGCGGAATCACGAAGGTCGCCGGAGGCGATCAGGATGGCGGTCTTCTTGGGGACTCGCTTGAGCGTTGGAGTGGCCGGGAGTGTGTAGGGGGGCATATCGCGGCTCCGACGAGATCGTGAAGGTTGAGATACAGTCGACAGACGCCATTCTAATCCGGCGCGTCGTTTGGATGTGACGTTGCTCGTTGCCGCGCTGACGAAGGCGACAATCTTCACAATGCGTTCGGGTGGCGTGCTTGCTGCACTTGCACACGCACGCGGGTTGCCCGAGCGTATCGCGGCTTGTCTGAGCACGATCGCGGCAAGCGATGTGTCTTGAGGGCCGCACGTCCGATGATTTTCCAAGACCGCGTGCTTGCGCACCGCGGCTCAGAGTCGCGTCACTATCATGATGCATGATCCGATCGATCGTCGTGCTTGCATTCTGCGTGCTGGTGTGCGGGTGTGCGTCGTCAAGCAAACGAGTGCAGGCGACCGTGTGCGAACTGTTGCCCAGCGAGGTTGATCGCGTGCTGGATGATTGGCACGACGCCGCGGCGAGGGCGGACTTCGGGCGGTATTTCGGGCACTTCGCGCCGGGCGGCGTGTTCATGGGGACGGACGCGACGGAGCGATGGACGGTCGACGAGTTCAAGGCGTACGCGAAGCCGCACTTTGACAAGGGCAAGGCGTGGGCGTTCACGGCGCACGATCGGCACGTGACGTACGCGGGCGCGGGGGACACCGCATGGTTCGACGAGGAACTCTCGACGCCGCATCTGGGGCCGTGCCGCGGGTCGGGCGTGTTGGTTCGCGAGGGGGGCGGGTGGAAGATCGCGCAGTACAACCTGTCGATCCCGATCCCGAACGATCTGGCGAAGGAGTTTGTCGAGCGGATCGCGGCGTATGGGGCTGGGAGCGCGCCGTCGCCGGGGAGGACCCCGGGCCCAGAGGCGATGGAGCCGGGCGTGCTCGGGGTGATGACGTTCAACATCCGGTATGACAACGCGGGGGACGGCGAGAACGCCTGGCCGAGGCGGCGCGAGATGGTGGCGAGGTTTCTCGGCGAGCAACGGCCGGACGTGGTGGGGTTGCAGGAGGCGCTTGATTCGCAGTTGCGGGCGATCCTCGCGGATCGACCCGAGTTCGGGAGCGTCGGCGTCGGGCGCGATGACGGAGCGACCAAGGGCGAATACGCGGCGATCTTGTACAACACGGCGCGGCTGGAGGTGCTGGACTCGGGAACGTTTTGGTTCTCCGAGACGCCGGAGCAACCCGGGAGCCGGTCGTGGGGGAACGCGATCACGCGGATCTGCACGTGGGCGCGGTTCTGCGAGCGCGGGCGTAGGGGACATGCCGGCGGGACGGGCGTGTTTTATGTCTTCAACGTGCACCTGGATCACCAGTCGCAGCCGTCGCGGGAGCGGAGCGTGCGGCTGCTGATCGATCGCATCCGATCGCGCGGGCATGATGATCCGGTCATCATCACGGGTGATTTCAATGCGGGCGAGGCGAACACCGCGGTGCGGTACGTGAAAGGAGAGGATCGAACCGAGTTAGAGCGGGGCTGGCCGGTGTTTGTGGATTCGTTCAGAGCGGCGCATCCGGATGAAGCGGTCGTGGGGACGTTTCATGGATTCAAGGGTGAGACGACGGGCGAGAAGATCGATTACATCTTTGTGTCGCCGGGAGCGCGGGTGCTGGCTGCGGCGATCGTGCGGAGGAGCGAGGGGGAGCGGTATCTGTCGGACCATTTCCCGGTCGTGGCCCGGATCAATCCATGGGAGTCGAATCCCGGCATCTCGGGAGGGCTGAAGTGAAGCGTGGCGGAGAAGCGGGCAGGGCGTCGCGCATAGCCTTCTGACATGGCGACGCTCAACTATCAAACGGCGGGCGAATCGCACGGCCCCGGGCTGGTGACGATCATCACCGGGATGCCGGCGGGGCTGCCGATCGACGTCGAGTTCATCAACGGGGAACTGTCGCGGCGGCAGGGCGGGTACGGTCGCGGGGCGCGGCAGCGCATCGAGTCGGACGCGATCGAGATCATGTCGGGTGTGCGGCGGGGCGTGTCGATCGGCTCGCCGATCACGTTTGTGATCCGCAACAAGGATTCGCGCCTGGATGACGGCGCGAGGACGCCGCCGGTGCATATTCCCAGGCCGGGGCATGCGGACTTTGCGGGGAGCGTGAAGTACCTGACGACGGACTGCCGGGCGACGCTGGAGCGAGCGAGCGCGCGGGAGACGGCGGCGCGGACGGCGGCGGGAGCGCTGGCGCGATGCCTGCTCCGGTTCATCAAGGAGGACGGGGTGACGGGGAATCCGCCGGGGACGTCGCCGGGGATCGAGGTGATGGGGTTTGTGCGGTCGATACGCGATGCGGAGACACCGGTGCGGGTGAGCGAGGACAACTGGCGAGGGCTCAAGGCGCTGCGCGACGCGAGCGAGACCTACTGCCCTGATGAAGCGGTGACGGGGCGCCAGTGCGAGATCATCCGGCAGGCGAAGATCGACAAGGACACGGTGGGCGGGCTGGTGGAGGCGCATGTGCTGGGC
>JBFWWU010000009.1:0-195195 GCA_050246015.1 Phycisphaerales bacterium | reverse complement strand
GGAGGCGCCGGCGATGGGGGAAGCGGGGGCGGGGAGGCGTGGGGGCGGGGGCGCGGGGCATTTCGGCCGCAGTTCAAGTTGACGGAGTTGTTCGACAAGCCCCCGCCGCAGGCGCCCGAGGCGGAGATGGCGCTGCTTGGCGCGATGATCCTGGAGCCGCGGGTGACGGGGGACGTGATCATGCTGATCAAGTCGCCGTCGGCGTTCTATCAGGAAGCGCACGGGGCGATCTTCCAGGCGCTGGTGACGCTGTACGACCGACATCAGGCCGGGGACCTGGTGCAACTCGTGGACATGCTTCGCGACAAGGAGGTGCTGAGCGACGTCGGGGGGATCAACTACCTGGAGAAACTGGCGCGGGAGACGCCGGGGGCGGCGGGCGCGACGCACTGGGCGCGGATCGTGGCCGAGAAGGGGAAACTGCGCTCGTTGATCGAGACGGCGGGGACGATCATCCACAACGCCTACACGCTGGGGCAGGGGAGCGAGGACAACGCCGGGGAGATCATCGACAAGGCGGAGCAGCAGATCTTCGAGATCTCGCGGAAGCACGAGTTGTTCGAGCCGCAGTCGATGGCGGAACTGGTGCAGATCGAGTTCGAGCGACTGGAGGCGATGCAGGGCAAGGGGGTGAGCGGGGTGGCGAGCGGGTACTACGAACTGGACAAGATGACCAGCGGGTTCCAGCCCGGGGAGATGATCATCATCGCGGCCCGGCCGTCGATGGGCAAGACGGCGCTGGCGCTGAACCTGGCGGAGCAGGTCGCGCTGGGCGGGATCGAGGATCACCAGAGCGGGAAGCGCGTGGATGTGCCGGTGGGTTTTTTCTCGCTTGAGATGTCGAAGTCGGCGATCGCGCAGCGCCTGCTGAGTTCTCGCTCGGGGGTGGGGCTCCAGGACATGCGGGCGGCCGGGACGCTCGACCGGGAATCGCACGATCGGATGCTGCGCAAGATCCTGGGGGCGTGCGAAGAGTTGCACGATTCGCCGATCTACATCGACGACATGCCGGGGCTGACGGTGATGGGGCTTCGCGCGCGGGCGAGGCGGATGGTGCAGCAATACGGGGTGAAGATGATCTTCATCGACTACCTGCAACTCATGACGGCGCCGGCGTTCGCGAAGGAGAGCCGGCAGGTGGAGGTATCGGCGATCTCGCGGGGGATCAAGGCGCTGGCGCGAGAACTGAACATGCCGATCGTGTGCCTGAGCCAACTCAACCGCGGGCCCGAATCGCGTTCGGACAACAAGCCGCGGATGAGCGACCTGCGTGAATCGGGGGCGATCGAGCAGGACGCCGACGTGATCATGCTGCTGCACCGCGAGGAGTATTACCACGTGGGCGATGCATCGTGGGCGAACGATCCGGACAACATGGACAAGATCGGCGTGGCGGAGATCATCGTCGCGAAGCAGCGCAACGGCCCGACCGGGGTGGTGGAACTGAAGTGGGACGCGGAGACGACGCGGTTCAAGAACCTGGCGCGCTCGTCTCGCGGGGGGTATGCGCCGGACGAGTCGTGGCCGGGGGCGGACGCCGGGGCGACAACGCGGTACAACCCGACCCGGGCGGGCGGCGCGACCGGGGGGGGCGGGGGGGGCGGGGGGGCGGGCGGTGGGGCGCCGAACTCGCGGACGGGTGTTCGGATCGAGCCCAAGACGCCGGGGTCGGGGTTGCCGGTGAGCGGGTATGACGGGGGCGGGTACGCCGATGATGTGCCGTTCGATGCCGATGATCCGGTGCCTCCGCGTGCGGTCGGCGGTTCCGAAGGCGGCGGGACGGGCGGGCGGTCGTACTTCGCGACCAAGCCCAAGGCGGGTCCCGAGGAAAACTTCCGGGACGGAGGCGGGCCGGAGCGCGAGGACGATGTGCCGAGTGAACCTGACGAGGATCCCACGTAGCCGATCGGGGTCGATGCGTCTTGCGCACACAGACGGCAGCGTGCAGGGGTCACACAAAAGGGCGCGGCCCGTTGGCCGGACGCTCCCGCACAGACCGGTACACGAAAGGCCCCCCTCCCCTCCACCCCCCCTCCCCTCCACCCCCCCCACCCCCACCCCCACCCCCCGAGCCTCCCCTACCCCCCCACTGCGATCACGCCGGGCATCCATTGAAGAACATGGTGAGGAAGTCGAAGTAGTCCTGAGTGTTGAAGAACCCGTCGTGGTTGATGTCGGAGCGCGGGGCGGCGACGAAGAAGTCGTTGACGAAGGAGAAGAAGTCTTGTGAATCGATAACGCCATCGCAGTCAAAGTCGGCATCACAGATGGTGAGCGTGGCTTCGCGGGAGAGCATCGAGCCGCAACCGTTGGTGATGAGGCAGTCGTAGGCGCCGACCTTGTCGGGCGTCACGTTGACGACGCGGAGGCGCGGCATGTTTCCGTCGTGCTCGATGGGCATCCCGTTGAAGCGCCACTGGTAGGTGAAGTCGCCGGGGGTGGTGAGGACGAAGAAGTCGGCGGTGCCGCCGGAGCAGGTCATCGTGTCCGTCGGCTGCGACATGATGACGGTGCTGATCCTGCTGTGGAAGCCGGTCGAGTCGTTGAGGTCATCGCCGTCGCGCGGGGCGATGGCGAAGTCGATGATGGTGCCGGTGACGGTGCAGACTTCGACGTCGTAGGTGGCGCCGTGCTCGTTACCGTTCTCGACGGTGGCCTGCCAGACCTTGTCGCCGTCGACCATGATGTACCCGATGACGCCGTTGCCCTGGGTGGGAGTGGGGTCGGCGTCCCAGAGCCGGCCGGTGAGGTGGAGGATGTAGTTGCCGTCGGAGACCCAGCGACGGACGGCCCAGTTGAGTTCGCGTTGACGGCCGCCGGACGTGATCGTCCCGTTGGGGTGCCCGCCGTCGCGGTCGAGGCTGGTCCAGAAGCCAGTGGGACCATCTTCGCGGCGCCAGCGGTAGCCGTCGAAGATGGGAAGTGGCTCGAAGTCGTTGAGTCCCCAGGGGGTGTCGGAGTTACCGTCGAAGTAGCCGTAGTACCAGCCGCGGTACCCCTGGGACTCGCTGAAGTCATCATGCGAGAAGGCGATGACTTGAGCCGAGGCCGCGCCGCATGCCATACCCACTGAACCAATCGCCACCAGAGAACCTCGAACAATCGCAGATCGAATAGCCATGACTTTCTCCTTTCTCAAAGTTACCCATGTTGTCGTTGGCGACTCGTTGCATTCAGTTGATAATAGGATCATTTTATCTGATTTTTCCACCTTGAATGACTTTTTTTGGCACTAATATACCTGACGCACCTGTGAATCGGTGATCCCAAACCAACAGCCAATCGGCTTACGCTCGCTTCGGCGAGCGTTTTCGTTTTTGGGCGGGACGATGAACTTGTACGCTCTCGGGCGGCACCTCGTGTTTCGGTGCTTTCAGCAATGCCGCTACGGCCCGTACAAACCGAGATTGCTCTACATTGGGTTCTTGTGATTTTGCATTCGTCATGGTCGGAATAATTCCGGGGAACAACTACTTGACCTTGCGCCACACTTGCTACCATGTAGCGACATGGCGCAAATCCGTGTGCATGGAGAAAAAGCATGGCCCTGAGTTCTAAAGAAAAGTCGCTCGCTCGTGCAAAAGCCGAGTACGATTCGGCTGTGGAGAAAGCGAAGGCTGAATATCACGCTCGCGTTGAAGCTATCGAATGGCTGTGCGGCGAACCGAAGAAACGCGAGCCGGCTCGGAATGCGTCTACTGATATGCTCGCGACTGGTGGAGAATCTCTCACTGATGTTCTGACCCCAGTTCGTGAGGCCGTGGCGAGTATCCACGGCGAGTTCGATTACCGATCCGTCCAGAAACTGATCGCGTCGCACGGATTGATTTTGAAGGACAGAAGTGTCTCGGCCGCGCTCAAGCGGCTCGTGGACACCTATGGAGAACTGGAACTGGTTGCCGCTGGCGTGGGGCGCAGACCAGCGAAGTTCAGACGCCGAGTGGAGCGTGCAGCATGACCCAAGAGAATGGAGGGCCGATGTCATCACCAGCAAGCACGATCTAGGACGTTCCGCCGCTAGATCGTGCGCGTAGGCCGAAAGGCAAGACCGTAGGGTGTTTCACTTTAGCGAGCGTTCACCCGAGCGGTAGGCGGCCCTTTTTCCTTCCCCATTGCGGGGACCGTGCACGGCAGAGATGCCTAGTGGCCCTCTACCGTGCGTCAATTATACCACATCGGCGAGTTGGGGCAATGCCTCAATTCGCGTGGAGTGTTTCATGCCATTTCCAGAACAATCGCCCCGCCAATTCACTCGGCAGGGGATCGAATCGTTGAATCCGAATCAATACGGTTGCTACGGGATCTATCGTCCCGGTCAGTGGATCTACGTCGGGATGGGAGATATCCGCGAGCGGCTGCTTGACCATCTGAATGGACGCGGAAATCCTCACATCCATGCTCAGCGTCCCACCCACTTCGTGGCAGTGGTCACGAACAATGCTGAGTCGATGGAAAAGACCCTCATCGCAGAGTTGCGGCCAGTCTGCAACATGCGGGTCGGGTAGTCATACCGCCGAGCCGGTTCCGTCGAACTTCCCGGTAAGGCGGTCGAAGTAATAATCCCGCTCGTTGACGGATAGGCGGGTAAACAACGGACCCACCGATACCCGGATGGTTTGTTTCGTCGCCGGATCGGTGTGGTCGAATGGTGCTACGGCTCCAGGTACTCCGATTCCCGTGAGCGTTTTACCAAAACGTTCACGAAATCGGAGTTTCCATTTTTGGAGCAAGGAGGCATTGGCCAGCGCGGGCTTCGGCTGTTCCGGAAATCGAAATGGACCAGTATCGGCGATCATGCTCATTGAGGTATTACACCACCACTATGAAGAGAACGCAAGAGTGCGGTGAAAAGGCAGTTATTTCATGCGTTTCCCACGCCCCCATCTTTGGTATCTGTAGTTGTTGAGTGCAACTCCGGGTGCGCGAGCTCGCCGATGAGCCGCTTGTACGGGAGCGGTCCATTCTCCAGCCCGCCGATCGCTGTGAGGAACCGCTCGCCGTCGTCTTTCTTGCGCTGGTTGAACCGCCACGTCTGTTCGGCGAGATACCGGTGAAGGTGGAACGGCTCAATACCGATCCATGTCCCGTGGATGCACCGCTTGAAGAGACTCCAGAAGTTTTCGAGTCCGTTTGTGCTGATTCGACCGTTCACGTAGCACTCGGCATGGTCGATGACTTGATGGAAGTAGTTGTCGCTCAGGCCGTTGTAGGACTTGAGCGCATCGGTGTACACGGTCGCGCCAGTCTCAACGTGTTTTCGCACCTCGCCTTGAACGTGCCCGCGCTTCGTGCCCGGCAGAACAGACGTACGGACTTCGCCGTGACGTTCCAGAACGCCCATGACGACGGCTTTCCCAACCGTGCCGGAACCCTTCACCTTGCGTTTGCCGGGGTGCATGTTGCGGGCACGGCCACCGATGAAAGACTCGTCGGCCTCAATCTCACCGCAGAGTTTCCGGTCGAAACTGGCGACTTCCAACGCACGACGAATCCGATGAGACAGGTGCCAAGCGGACTTCTGCGTGATGCCTAGATCGCGGTGCAGTTCGTAGGAAGAACACCCGTTCTTGGCGTTCACGATCTTCCACGTCGCAATCATCCACGTACCGAGTGGAAGTTTGGAGTCCTCAAAGATCGTGCCGACGCGAACACTGAACTGCTTTTTCTCGGTGCAGTCCTTGCACTTCCAAACCTTGCGAGTAGACACGTACTGGACATCGACCGATCCGCAGCGCGGGCAGCACACGCCATTGGGCCAACGAAGGCCGACAACGAACTCGTGTGCCCGATCTTCGTCGGAGAAGTAGCGGACGGCTTCGACCAGCGTTTCGGGGAGTGGAATGGACTTTTCCATACCCACATTGTACACTGTCTGGTTGGTGAGTCAAGTATATTAGTACCCTTTTTTTCGTCGAAATCTGGGCGTTGCGGTGGCTGTCAGGAGCCGCTGGCGGGATTGATGGGGTTCAGCCCCGCGGGGAACGGCGAAGGGTGAGGCTGAGCACGATGATGGCGACACCCATCAAGAAGTAAGGGATCGTCATGGGTAGGAGTTCGTCGTAACGGAGGGGGTAGGCGGGGTTGATGCGACTAATCCACGGCGTGTCGAAGGCGCTCCATGAGTGCCCGATCCAGAGGCCGTGCAGAGCGTGCGTGAGGACGGAACCGGCGCCGGCAAGGACGAGCGTGCCGACGGCGCAGCCCAGTTTCCAGAACCGGCGAGACGGCATGGCGGCCCAGGCCACGAGGAGGACCAGCAAGGCCCAGACGTGCAGGGCGAGGAAGTCGCGGCAATCGATCCCGCCGAATCGAGCGCGGTTCATCCAGATCGCTCGGGAGGCGATGAGCGGCACGATGACCATGACGAAGACGGAGTCGGCGCGTCCCGAACCCTCGGCGAGGCGGAGCCAGCGGAGCATGATCCCGGCGAACGCGAGCAGGAAAATGACGCCGGCGGCAGGGGCGTCGAGATAGGGGAAGGGTCGAGAGATCAGGAAAAAGGCGTACGCGAGGGTGAATGCAGCCGGAAGGATGAGCCAGTGCCTGGAGACACGCCGGCGGCGCGATCGGGCGAGTGCTTCCTTGACGGTGTCGCAACCGCACTCGGGGCAGATGACGGAGGGGAGGCCGGCGAGTTCGTAGCCGCACTTGGCGCAGGAAGTGGATGGGTGATCAACTGTGCTCATGATCCGTTCGCCGGGGAGCGTTCATGTGTGCGTCGCGGTGGCCGCAGGGGTGCACTGTTCAAGAGTTCGCAGGGCCTGACAGGGGGTTCGAGCGGGCGGGGACGGAGCGGGCAAAAAAACAAGCCCCCCGGCCTTTCGACCGGGGGGCGTTGGTTGTAGCGTCACAGGTTAGTGACCGTGATGTTCACTAGAGAACATTACGGGCAGCCGGCCGGCGGGGAGAAGAAGCAGACGATGAAGTCGAAGAAGTCCTGCGAGTTGATCATGCCGTCACCGTTGAAGTCGGCGTTCGGGGCCGAGGCGAAGAAGGCGATGAGGAAGTCGAAGAAGTCCTGCGAGTTGATGACGCCGTCGCCATTGAAGTCGCAGCAGGGGACGCAGGAGATGCCCTGGTCGATCGTGAGGGCGTAGTTGCCGTCGCACGGGGTGCCATCGAAGGCGCCGGGGGCGACGAAGACGACGTAGTCGTTGCCCGGGATCAGACCGGAGGCAGAGATCGTCGTGGACTGGCAGGGGAGGACCGAGCCATTGGCCACGAGGGTGATCGTACCGCACGGAGCGACCGTCGGACGCGGGGTGCCCAGATCGAGGATGAAGACGACCGCGGGGAAGTCAGCGGTCAGGGTAGCGCTGATCGTTCCGGAAGCCGGAGCGGTGACGCCGAACCAGTCGGTGTCACGGGTGCCGCCGGCGGCCCAGGAGGTACCGCAGATGGTGCGGTTGCAATCAACGTCTTCGTACATGGTGTTGAGGCCAGCGGCGTAGTTGCAGCCGCCGTTGGTGCCCGGGTTATCGCCGCAGACCTCGTTCTCGGGGATCGAGCCAGAGGGGCAGGTGATGCCGGTGCAGGGGGTGCAGGACGGGGGCGTGGAGCACGGGGTGCCATCGTCGCTCAGGGTGAGATCGAAGATGCCCGTGGAGCCACCGAAACCGTGGACGAGGACGTAGTAGGTTTCGCCGGCCGCGGTGCAGAAGGAGACGCCGGACTGCAGACCGCAGAAGTCGTCGTTGCCAGCCACACAGATGCCGCCGGTGCAACCGCCGCAGTAGACTTCCAGAGCCGTGTCATAGTTCGCCGAAGCGCACGTATCGACGGTCATGGTGTTGCCGGTGCCGGTGACGGTGTACCAGACGCCCGGAGCGAGGCCGAGGCCTGAGCAAGAGGTGACGGAGTCAACCGTTGCACAGGAGGTATCGGCGGTGGCGGGGACGCCGACCGACAGAGCGATCGCGTTGGCGCAATCGTCGTTGGCCGGGACCATGCCAGCGCACGGATCGTTGAAGCAGAGGGCGTTGTTGAAGAAGCCGCCGTCGATGCAGACGTAGAGGTCGTCGTTGACGACTTCGCCCGGAGACTCGTAGATGCCGTTCTGGTTGAGGTCCTGAGCGGCCTGGAGGTTGCCGTTGGAGGCATCGCCGTCCATCTGGAAGACGGTGTCGCCGGCGGCGTTGTTGCGGAACTCGAGCCAGACGCACGTTCCGGAAGCGGCCGGGATCGGGCGGCTGAAGACGAAGTTCCATTCCTGAACGTCGCGGCCGACGAACACGGCGCCGGTCGGGGCCGGGCCCATGACGGCGACGTCGACGCCCTGGGAGAAGGTGTCGATGATGGAGCCGGGGACGCCGCCCGCGTCAGCGTACGCGGTGACGACGTAGCCGTCGGGAACCGGGACGTTGTTGAAGTAGAGGGCCTGGATGCAGGCGGTGTTGATCACGCCGTTGGCGCTGGTGATAGAGTCAGCAGCGGCGAAGGTGGTGATGTTGTAAGCGATGAGGAAGGCGGTGTCCTGGCAGTCAGTGGCGACGTTGTAGGACGTGCAGACCGGCGGGGGAACGAAGAAGCAGTTGGTGTTGAAGGTACCGGTGCCGCCGGCGGCGCCCGGGAAGGTTCCGACGCGGATCATGTAGTAGTTGCCGGGGGTGGCGGCGAAGGTGACGCGGGACTGCAGGCCGCAGGAGTCGTCATTGCAGGCGACCGCCGCGCCGGGGAGGCACGTCGGGGCCGGGTTGGTGCCGTTGTCATAGACAGCGACCTTGGTGTCGACGCCGGTGGTGCCGCAGAAGGTGACTTCGACGGACTCGCCGGGGTTGCAGGCGGCCGGGCCCCAAACGAACCAGACGTCGGTGTCGACCTGGTCACTGCCGAAGGCGAGGCAGAGGGGATCCGGAGCGCCGTCGGTCGTGGCGGCGGAGTTATCGAAGGCGTGCGGGCCGGGGCCGGAGATCGAGAGCGCGTTGGCGCAGTTGTCGTTGCCAGCGGGGAGCGAGCAGGACATGGTGATCTGGCTGGGGCCGTTGGGGCCGTTGTTGAAGGTGCCGACCTGGATCCAGTAGTGGGTGCCAGCGGTCACGGGGAAGGTGGCGGTGGAGCCAGAGAAGCCGGCGGGAGCCGGGCAGCCCGGGGGACCATCGTCGTTGCAGGCGAGGTTGGCGCCGCCGCAGCCGGTGTAGACGGCGAGGACGGAGTCAAGGGTGGCGACGCCGCCGAGGCAGGTGGTCGCGGTGGCGTTGCCGGTGCAGGAAGCGACGTACTCGAACCAGACGTCGTTGCTGATGAGGCCGCAGGGCTGCGGGCCGTCAGTGGTGGCGTTGGTGCCGTCGAAGTTGGTCGTGCCGTCGCCGATGAGGGTGGCGTTGGCGCAGTTGTCATTGGCGGGGCCGCCGCCGCCGCCGCCGGCCTGGAACCAGCCGAGGGTACCGGTGCCGCGCGCGGTGCTGAAGCCCGTGACGCGGAGGAGGTAGGTGGTGCCCATGGTGGCGTTGACGACGATGCTGGACTGCAGGCCGCAGGAGTCATCGTTGCAGATGATCTGGGTGCCGCCGCAGGACGTGTGAGCGGCCAGAGCGGTGTCATAGGCAGCGCTGCCGCCCTGAGCGGGGCAGAAGGAGAACGTGACGTTGCCGTTGGCCGGGGCGGTCCAGGAGAACCACTCATCGACGTTCGTGGCGAAGCACGCACCGGCGGGCAGATCGCCCGGGGTGTTCGTCGAGTTGGTGGTGTCGGTCGCGACCGTGCCGGAGGAGCCCGTGATCACCTGGGCACCGGCGCACAGGTCGTTCCCGGCGCCACGCGGAGCGGGACGGCCGACATTCTTGGCCGCCGGGGTATTCACCCCGAGGGTCGCGCCGTCCTGGCTGCCGATACGAGCCTTGGCCTGAGCGCCGCTGGTGGCGCCCATGGGGACCTTGGCCGGCTGGCTGGGGACGACCTTCTTGGTGGGCTGCGGAGCCACCTTCTTGCCGCCCTTTTCCAGGGACTGAGCAAGAGTCGCCGTCGACAGTGCGCACACGGCGCCGACTGCCGCGAGGACCCGCAATGTACGGAATCCACAACAGTTATTCAAAAGACACCTCCTCTAGGGAAGCCTCCCAAGGATGAACACGTTTCCGGGAGTCCACGCGACCGCCGGAAAAGGCACCGTATTCAGAGTCCTTGGCAACAAAGAACCACTTGATCATAACTTAAACCCTTTTTGTGGCTTGATCAAGCCGCTTTTGGAAAAAAGTCGGCCAGAGACCAACATTCCGAATAAAACTCGTACAATAGTGACCACCAAAGGTGCCGAGATTACCCGGGTTGAAGACGGCACAAGTTGTGTATTGACAAATGGTTACAATCAGGTTTATTGGTCTCGTCCAAGCGAGGGGGCTCGGAATAGGAAAATGTTCGTACGAATTGATGAAATGGTCCGAATTGCGGTCGCTTGTGGCGGTGGTTCCCGGCCTAGTCTCTGGCCGTGTTCGGATCTCACCTATCCATTGCGGGGGGACTTGCGGTCGCGCTGGAGGAAGCGGAGCGGCTTGGGCTGGACTGCGTGCAGGTGTTCACAAAGAACCAGCAGCAGTGGCGGGCGCCGCCGCTGACGGAGTCGGCGGTGAAGACGTGGCGTGACGCGCAGGGGCGGCTTGGGTGGGCGGGGCGGAACGTGGCGCACGCGTCGTATCTGATCAACCTGGCGACGCCCGACGATGAACTGTGGAAGAAGTCGATCAATCTGATGGAGGAGGAACTGCGGCGATGCGAAGCGCTGGGGATCGCATTCCTGGTTCATCATCCGGGCGCGTACACGACGTCGTCGCTGGAAGCGGGGCTTGATCGGATCGCGGCGGCGTACGGGGAGTTGTTCGAGCGCACGGCGGGATTCGGGACGATTTCGTGCCTGGAGAACACGGCGGGCGGCGGTTCAACGATCGGGCGAGAGTTCGGAGAACTGGCGTCGCTGCGCGCGCGGATCGTGAAGGCGTGCGGGAAGGAGGCGGAGGGGCGGGTGGGGTACTGCTTCGACACGTGCCATGCGCATGCGGCGGGGTACGACATGGGATCGTTCGAGGGGGCGGGCCGGACGCTGGACGAACTGGATCGGGTGTGCGGGCTGGAACGCGTTCGAGTGCTGCACCTGAATGACTCAAAGGGGGCGTGCGGATCGAGGCTTGACCGACACGAACACATCGGGAAAGGGACGATCGGGGTGGAGGGATTTCGGGCGGTGGTGAATCGGCGCGAACTGCGCGAGTCGCGGCGGCCGATGATCCTGGAGACTCCGAAGGGAGAGAGCGAGGGCGGGATCGCGCACGACCGGCTGAATCTGCGTCGGCTGCGGAAACTGGTGGCGGAATGAGGGGGCGCCGGGGCCGAGGGCGCCGAAACCGTCTGGGGCGTGATCAGAAGAAGTCCGCGGGGGCGGGTGTGTGCCGGGCGTCGGCGCGGGGGTATCTCGCGCGGCGGCGTGAAGCGAAGGGAGCGTCGGGATGGAGCGGAACTATGATAGAGGCATGAACGGACCGGTCGGCGTGATGGGCGTGATGAGGGGGCGCGTGCGTTGGTGGGCGCGTCGCGTGGCGGCGGCGCTTTCAATGGTGGTGCTGGCGCAGACGATCGTGCAGACGGTGGCGCAGGGGCAGCCGGGGCCGGGGACATCGGCTCCGACGGCGGTGGCGGCGGCGCGGCAGGCGAGGAACGTGGCGATCATCACGATCGATCGGGAGATCGACGCGACGATGGAGCGGAGCGTTCGACGGCGGATCGAGGCGGCGGTCGGCGGCGGGGCGGACGCGATCGTGTTTGAACTCAATACGCCGGGGGGCGAGGTGGGGGCGGTGATCGAGATCTGCAAGATGATCAAGAACTGCCCGGTCGCCAATACGGTGGCGTGGGTGCACTCGGACGCGTACTCGGGGGGTTCGCTGGTGGCGCTGGCGTGCCGGGAGATCGTGGTGGCGGACGTGGTCCGGTTCGGGGACGCGGCGCCGATACAGATCGGCCGGGGCGTCGGGGGGCCCGGGCTGATGAATCTGAACGAGACGGAGCGGCAGAAGATCCTGGCGCCGCTGCTGACGGAGTTGACGGACTCGGCGCGGCGTCGGGGGTATGACGAGAAGTTGGTGCAGGGGCTTGTGATGCTCGGGGTGGAGTTGTGGCTGGTAGAGAACGTGAAGACGCACGAGCGGCTGTTCATTGATCGGGCGGAGCACGAACTGCTGTTTGGCGAGCCGCCGACGACGGAGCCGTTGTCGGTGTCGTCGGGCGGGGTGAGGCCGCGGGCGAGCGAGGGAGAGGTGAATGCGCCGGCGGTGGGCGCGCGGGGGTCGGGGGGTTCGCGGGCGATGCAGCCGGTGTCGCCGAGCGTGTCGGCGGAACTGGCGCGGCTGGTGTCGGAGAACCAGGATCGGTCGTCGAGCCGACCGGTGCTGACGGCGAGTGACGCGGGGAACTGGGTGAAGGTTGAGAAGGTGTCGGACGGGACGAGCATCTTCACGTTCACGGAGGGGCAACTGAAGCGGTACGGGCTGGCGAGCCAGACGGTGCGGAGCGACGAGGAACTGAAGGGGTTCTTCGGGGCGACGAACATGGCGCGGCTGGACGAGTCGTGGTCGGAGCGGCTGGTGCTGATGCTGAGCAACCGGATCGTGCAGGGGATCCTGGTGGTGATCTTCCTGGTGGCGTTGTTCGTGGAGTTGACGCATCCGTCGGTGCTGCCCGGGGCGGTGGCGGCGGCGGCGCTGCTCGCGCTGATCATCCCGCCGTTTCTGAATAACTTCGCGTCGTGGTGGGAGATCGGGGCGATCCTGCTGGGGATCGTGCTGATCGCGCTGGAGTTATTCGTGCTGCCGGGATTCGGCGTGGCGGGGGTGTCGGGGCTGTTGCTGCTGCTGTTCGGGCTGGTGGGGATATTCGTGAGCGGCTCGGCGACGCTGTTCCCCGGCACGGTGGCGCAGCGCGGGGAGATGCTGTCGGCGGTGACCACGCTGCTGATGAGCATCACGACGGCGGCGGCGATCATTTTCATCATCGCGCGGCACCTGGGCTCGATCCCGATCCTGAACAAACTGGTGCTGCACAGCGACACGAGCACGGGGAGCGAGGACGCGGGGCTGCTGGCGGCGATGGACCCGGCGGGGGAGTTTGCGATCGCGGCGGGGGATGAAGGTGTGGCGATCACGCCGCTGCGACCGTCGGGGCGGGTGCAGGTGGGCGAGCGGATCTACGACGTGGTGAGCGAACTTGGGTTCATCGACGCGGGCGCGAAGGTGCGGATCGCGAGCGTGGAGCAGTTCCGGATCACGGTGGAACGAGCGGTGTGAGAGGAGGATCGAGGCGGGGGGTACCCGGTGGCAGGCCGCCGGGTTCGTGGAATCTGTGGCTGGTGCAGGCTTCAGTTGTGCATGAAGACGGGACGTGATCCGGCGCACCCATACGTGTCGCGCGGGGGGATCAAGTTGCGGCATGCGCTGGAGGCGTTCGGCATCGACGTGAAGGGGCTTCGGTGCGTTGACATGGGGTGCTCAACGGGCGGGTTCACGGATTGCCTTCTGCGGGCCGGTGCGGCGCGGGTGATATCGATCGACACGGCGTATGGACAGTTTGCGTGGAAACTGCGGAATGATCCGAGGGTGCGGCTGCGAGAACGGACGAATGCACTGCACACGGCGCCGGCGTCGGAGGAGGAAGTTGCGGACCTGGTGGTGATCGACCTTGGGTGGACGCCGCAGCGGTTGTGCGTGCCGGCGGCGAGGCGGTGGCTGGGGGCGGGCGGGGCGAGGATTCCCGGAGTGGAGGGGAAGGAGCCGAGCGTGCAGGGGGGCGGAAGGATCATCACGCTGATCAAGCCGCATTATGAGATTGAAGGGGAGGAGAAGGGGGCGCTGGATCGTGGCGTATTGCCGATCGAGGTCGCGGAGGGCGTGGCCAATCGGGTGCTGGGGTCGATGGGGTCGCTCGGGTTCAGGGTGATGCAGAGCGTGCGCTCGCCGATCGAGGGGAGCGCGGAGAAGAGCCGTGGGAACGCGGAGTGGCTCGCGCTGCTGGAGCCGACGGGGTAGCGGCGCTCAGCGCGGGGGCGAGCCTGCGGGGGCGGGATTCGGCGAGGGCTCGCTGGGGGGCGTCTGGGCGGGCTTGTCGGCGGGGGCTTGGGAAGGCGCTTGGGGCGAGTCGGCGGGCTTGGGTGAATCGGAGGGTGGGGTGCTGCCGGCGGGGGTGGGCGTGGCGCCGTTTCCGGCGGGAGTTGCGGGTCCTTCCGCGGGGGGGTTGGCAGGAGTGTTGGCGGGGGGGTTGACGGGAGTGCCGTCGGGCTGGGGCGCCTGGACGGCGGGGGGAGCCTGTTCGCTGGCGCTGGCGGGCGTCAAGGCGAAGTTGAGGCCGACGGCGAAGAGGGTCCAGACGACGAACATGCTGATGGTGGCGATGGTGAGGGCATCGCCGGTCTTAGCGCCGAAGGCGGTCTGACCGGAGCCGGCGCCGGAGCCGAAGGCGCCGGAGAGCCCGCCGCCCTGCGGTTTTTGGATGAGGATCACGAGGACGAGGAGCACGCTGACGATGAGAAAGAGCACAACGAGGATGCCGATGACGAAGGGGGGAAGGTCGAGGCCGAGCGTGAGCATGTGTGAATCCTGAAGGCGTCCGCGGAGGGCAATGGATGAAGCATTGCTGGAATCCGCGTCAGTGCAGTTTCATCTGATCGTACAAACACCGATCGGATCTCGGGAAATCCGGGAGGGAGAGTGTAGCACTTTGGTGACTGGATGCGTGCGTGGAGGGTAGAAGAGGGGCCGGCGAAGAACGGGGCGCGTGCAGGGGGAGGGTGTGAGCCGGTGAATCTCGTGAATTGAGAGGAAGGATGATGGGGGCGGGCGAAAAGTACGAACGACGTGCGAATAATGGCGCTCGGTCTGCGGGAAGGGGACCCATTGGGGGCGTAGCTCAGTTGGTAGAGCAGCGGACTTTTAATCCGCTGGTCCCGAGTTCGAGTCTCGGCGCCCCCATTGTTTGAACTTTTGCTGAAGGCAAGCGCGACGTTGATGCTGGTACTGCACGCCACGTGGACTCAGGGCGAACTGCACCTCTGGGCAGAGGATGCGCGCCGCTGGCATGAACCGGGAACAAGCAGGGATGCGGACTCGCACCCGTTCGCGGCGGACGCGGGAGGAGTGCGCGGTGTGTTGTCGGGGGTGGTGGGTGAAGATGTGGGGACGGAGCGGACGGTGCGGCTGCGGTTGCCGAGGGAAGGGGGGATCCCGTCGCCGAGCCCGACGATCGCGCACGCGGTAGGGCACTCGGCGGCGGACGGGCTGGTGGACGGGAGCGCGGGGCTGGGGGAGTTCACGGCGCCGGCGATCGCGGTGGGGGCGGAGCGGGCGGGGGACGTGCTGGAGGCGCTGGAAGAGGTGGAAGGGGAGGAGGACGGGCACCCGTCGATGGTGCTGGGGGAGAGTGTGCGGTTCTTCGCGGCGTGCGCACGGATGACGGATTATCTGCTGGCGCAGCAGCGGTTCGTGCCGGGGCTGAGAGAGGAGGCGTCGGGGGAACTGGACGCGGTGTGGCAGCCGTGGCTGGCGGATGCGCCGACGCTGGCGAGGCTGACGGTGCTGGCTGGGGCGATGCCGCCGATTGCGCGGGCAGCGGTGGATAGCCACGAACACTCGGGGTGGTCGATCATGAACGACGCGTTGACGCGGATGTGCGACGCGGCGTGCCGGCGGACGATGGTGAAGGAGGAGTTAATGGAGGCGGTGTCGTCGCGCGATGCGGCGACGGACACGCACGTGGCGCTGCTGTCGTGCCTGCTTGGGGAGAAGCGGGAGACGTCGGCGACGCTGGCGCAGCGGCAGGAACTGGTGAAGGGGGTGCGGACGTGGATCGGGCTCCTGGAGGACCGAGGGGCGGGTGACGCGTGGCGGCTGCTGCTGCGGCTGTCGGAGCCGATCGACGTGTCGCAGATGCGGGATTTCGCGTCGCCGGGGGAGGGAGTGCGGTGGATGCTGTCGATTCATCTGCAGCTTGTGGAGCAGCCGTCGGTGGTGGTGGATGCGATCGACATCTGGTCGCTGTCGGGCGGGGGCGCGACGATCGAGGGGCGGCGGCTGGAATCGCCGCACGAGTTGCTGCTTGGTGAACTTGGGCGCGGGGCGCGGCTGTACAAGGCGCTGGAGAAGGCGCTGGACGAGGCGCAGCCGACGGAGTTGCATCTGTCGACGAGCGAGGCGTACAAGTTTCTGCGGGAGTTTGCGCCGATCCTGGAAGAACAGGGGATCGGAGTGGATGTGCCGGCGTGGTGGAACTCGCCGACGGTTCGACTGGGGGCGAGGATGAAGGTGGAGAGCGAGGAGTTCGCGTCGATCGGGCCGGCGGGGGTGGGGGTCGGGGGCTCGCCGTCGCGAGCGGTGACGCAACTCGGGCTCAACACGCTGGTGTCGTACCAGTGGCAGATCGCGGTGGGGCAGACGACGCTGACGCTGGAGCAGTTTCAAGCGCTGGCGGCGCAGCACTCGCCGCTGGTGCGCGTGGATGGGCAGTGGGTGGAGATCCGTCCGGAGGACGTGAAGGCGGCGATGGATTTCCTGAAGAAGAACCCCGGGGGGGAGATGGAGATCGGCCGGGCGCTTCGGCTGGCGTATGCGTCGGACGCGCGGCAGACGGGGATCCAGGTTCTGGGGATGGACGCGACGGGGTGGGTGGCGAAGGTGTTCGGGGACCCGAATCACAACGAGACGCTGCCGATGCTGGAGCCGCCGGAGCGGTTCATCGGGACGCTGAGGCCGTACCAGCTCAAGGGGCTGTCGTGGCTGGCGTTTCTGGACCGGCTGGGGCTGGGGGCGTGCCTGGCGGACGACATGGGGCTGGGGAAGACGATCCAGTTGCTGGCGCTGTTGGCGCATGAGCGAAAGGCGTACGCGGAGTGGATGGCGGCGAATCCCGGGGCGCGGTCGGGGGGAGAGAGGCCCGAGCCGACGCTGCTGGTGGTTCCGATGTCGGTGGTGGGAAACTGGATCCACGAGGCGCGGCGGTTTACGCCGGATCTGAAGGTGCTGGTGCACCACGGGATGGAGCGTCAGCAGGGGGACGCGCTGCACCGAGCGGCGATGGAATCGGATGTCGTGATCACGACGTACGCGCTGGCGCACCGGGACCACGATCAACTCAGCGGGATCAAGTGGAAGCGGGTGGTGCTGGATGAGGCGCAGAACATCAAGAATCCCAGCGCGAAGCAGACGCAGGCGATCCGGAACCTGGCGACGGGGAGGCGGATCGCGCTGACGGGCACGCCGGTGGAGAATCGGCTCGGGGAGTTGTGGTCGATCATGGAGTTCCTGAACCCCGGGTACCTGGATCCGGCGGCGGAGTTCCGGCGGCGGTTCAGCGTTCCGATCGAGCGGTACCACGACAAGCACCGGGCGGCGCAGTTGCGGGGGCTGGTGCAGCCGTTCGTGCTGCGCCGGCTCAAGAGCGACCCGGCGGTGATCGCGGACCTGCCGGAGAAGGTGGAGTCGCGGGAGTACTGCTTCCTGACGCCGGAGCAGGCGTCGCTGTACCAGACGTGCGTGTCGGACATGCTGAGGGTGGCGGAAGAGACGGAGGGGATCCAGCGTCGCGGGGTGGTGCTGGCGGGGCTGATCAAGTTGAAGCAGATCTGCAACCACCCGGCGCATTTCCTGAAGGAGCAGCACGACACGGGGCAGGAAGAGGGAGCGGCGAAGGTGGAAGCGCATCGATCGGGGAAGACGCTGCGTCTGATCGAGATGCTGCGGGAGGTGATCGACGCCGGGGACAAGGCGCTGATCTTCACGCAGTTCCGGCAGATGGGGCACATCCTGTCGGGGCTGCTGCGTCGTTCGCTGGATCGGGACGTGCTGTTCCTGCACGGGGGATCGACCGCGCCGCAGCGGGAGGAGATGGTGTCGCGGTTCCAGAAATCGGGCCCGGAGTGCCCGGTGTTCATCCTGAGCCTGAAGGCGGGCGGGCTGGGGCTGAACCTGACGGCGGCGACGCACGTGTTCCATTTCGACCGGTGGTGGAACCCGGCGGTGGAGACGCAGGCGACGGACCGGGCGTACCGGATCGGGCAGACGCGGACGGTGCACGTGCACAAGTTCGTGGTCTCCGGAACGCTGGAAGAGCGGATCGACCAGATGATCGAACAGAAGACGGAACTGGCGGAGAACGTCATCGGCGCCGGCGAGCACTGGCTGACGGAACTCTCTACAACGCAACTGCGTGAGATGCTCTCGCTGCGGCTGGACGCGATCGGAGACGAGGAATGAACCAGCGGCAGTTCGAGCGTCGTCCGAGCAAGCCCACGGCGAACCCGCGGAAGGTGGTGGGCGGGGTGAAGTTGTCGCCGCGCAAGGCGGGGAGCGGGAACGCGGGCGTCGGCGGGGCGGAGACGCCGTGGGTGATCCATCGGTGGCTGCGGCTGGTGGAGACGTATGCGCCGGGGGATCAACTGGCGGAAGGTCTTGAGTACGCGAGGCTGGGGCAGACGCGGTCGCTTGAACTGGGCGCGGGGACGATCACGGCACGTGTGCAGGGGCGGATGCCCAAGGCGTACAGCGTGTCGATCCGGCTGCCGACGTTTACGGAGGCGCAGTGGCCGAGCGTGATCGACGCGATGATCGCGCAGGCGCGGTACGCGGCGGCGCTGCTGTCCGGGGAGGTGCCTGCGAACATCGAGGACTTGTTCATACCGGCGGGACTGAAACTGTTTCCGAGCGAGCCGTCGGACGTGGCGGTGTCGTGCGAATGCTCGATCTTCACGGGCAAGCCGGAGACGGCGGAGGAGAGTCCGGCGGAAGGGACGGGGGGGGCTGCGGGGAGCGGGGAGCGCGGCGTAGGGAGCGTGAGCCGGGGCGCGCCGGAGAAGTCCGGGACGGAACCGAACCTGATCCGGGCGAGATCGACGAACCGGCCGGTGCCGATGCGAGCGACGACACCGCTGCCGCCGGGGGTGCCGTGGTGCAAGCACGCGTGCTGCGTGATGGCGCTGGTGGCGGATCGACTGGCATCGGACCCGTTCATGATCTTCGCGCTGCGGGGCTTGCCGCCGGATGATTTGATCGACCGGCTGAGGCAACGGCGTCAGGCGTCAGGCGGAGCGGGGAGCGTGGGAGGAAAGGGGGGAGCGAGTGCCCACGGGACGCTGGTATACGAGAGTCATCTGCCGGGAGTCTCGGACCGGGTGAGCAAGCCGCTGGAGGAGTGCGTGGATGGATTCTGGACGGCGCCGGGGGGGGAGTCGCCGCGCGAGGGAGCGGAGAGCGGCGAAGCGGGGGCGGGGATCGAATCGCTGGACCTGACGATCGCGGCGCCGGAGGTGTCGCACCCGCTGCTTCGGCGGATGGGAGCGAGCCCGTTTCCGCGTGCGAAGTTCCCGATCGTGGGGTTGCTGGCGACGTGCTATGACCTTGTGAGCCGGGACGCGATCTCGCGGACGCGGGCGGAGGAGCCGGGAGTGAGCGAGGATGAGCCGGCGTGAGGATGGCGGCGCCTCGGGATGGCGTGCCGGGGGGATCGGGTATGCTGTTGGACGCATGCACCCGAGCAAGACACAGGGCGATTCAAAGACGGCGGGACAGCCGCGACACTGGCGGACGCTGACGGCGGCGTGGCTGGGGTGGGCGTTCGACGGTCTGGATGGGTATCTGTACATCATGGTGGCGGTGCCGTTTGTCCGCGAACTGGTGCTGCATGAGCGTGGGCTGGGGGAGGGAGCGATCGAGGCGGGATCGGCGCTGGCGGGGCAGATCGGCGGGGAGGTGCAGAGCAAAGCGGCGATCATCCAGGCGATGTTCCTGGTGGGGTGGGCGATGGGGGGCGCGGTGTTCGGGCGGATCGGGGACCGGCTGGGGCGGGCGCGGACGCTGACGCTGACGATCCTGACGTATGCGGTGTTCACGGGACTGGCGTTCTTCGCGCAGGCGTGGTGGCACCTGCTGATCTTCCGGTTCATCGCGGCGCTGGGGATCGGGGGGGAATGGGCGGCGGGGTCGGCGCTGGTGAGCGAGACGCTGCCGTCGCGGCACCGGGCGTGGGCCAGTGCGCTGCTACAGAGCGGGTACATCATGGGATGCATCGCGGCGTCGCTGACGGCGGGGTGGATGGCGCACCTGGATTCGCCGCGGTGGGTGTTCGTGGTGGGGGTGTTGCCGGCGGTGATGACGTGGTGGATCCGGCGGTCGGTGCCGGAGCCGGAGGAGTGGAAGGCGGCGCGGAGCGACGCGCCGCCCGCGCCGATCGGGATGCTGTTCTCGCGAGGGTTGTGGAAGACGACGGTGCTGGTGATCGCGATGACGGGGATCTGCCTGACGACGGTGTGGTGTTTTTTGTTTTATTTGCCGCAGGCGATCGGGAAGTTGCCGGAGGTGTCCGGGTGGTCGGCGGCGCGGGTGGCGAAACTCAAGACGGACGTGACGGTGGTGTTCCTGCTGGTGAACATCGCGGGGAACTTCGTCGCGACGTACCTGGGGAAATGGCTGGGGTATCGAGTGGCGTTCGCGCTGCTCTCGGCGCTGTCGCTGGGGTGCTTCATCGGGTTGTTCTGGGAGCCGCTGACGCTGGAGACGATCTATTGGAAGACGTCGCTGACGGCGCTGGTCGCGCTGGGGATGTTCGGGCTGTTCCCGCTGTACATCCCGCCGCTGTTTCCGACGCTGGTGCGGACGCTGGGGTCGGGGTTCACGTACAACGTTGGGCGACTGATCTCGGCGGCGGGGACGATGTTCGCGGGGATCATTGCGGCGCAGGCGGACGGCCCGCAGGGGGCGATCTGGTGGGTAGGCTGGTTGTACGTACCGGCGATACTGGTGGGGATCATGAGCCCGCTGGCGCCGCGGTCGCGTCGCGAGGCGGGGTGGGGTGGAGGAGGATGAGGAGTGAGTTGGCGACGACCAGGAGGGTGCCACCCTCGTGACCGATGACGCCGGCCCAGAGGGGGACGTCGTACCCGATGCGGGAGCCGATGAGGGTGGCCAGGGCCATGATGACCATGGCGCCGATCGAGAAGGTGAGGTTAGTGAGGATGGTGCGGCGGACGCGTCGTGCGAGGGCGACGGCCCAGGGGACGACGCCCAGATCGTCGGAGAGCAGGACGATGTCGGCGGATTCGAGGGCGGCATCGGAGCCGATGGAACCGATGGCGATGGAGACGCCTGCGGCGGCGAGGGCGGGGGCGTCGTTGACGCCGTCGCCGATGACACCGACGGCGCCGGCGCGCGGGCGTTTCTCGGCGGCGATGGCGTCTTTCAAGCGATGGACGTGCGCGACTTTGTCCGGGGGAAGGAGTTCGGCGAACCACTGGTCGAGGCCGAGCGCGGAGGCGACGTGGGCGGCGGTGGCGCGGTTGTCGCCGGTGAGCATGCAGACGGGACGGACGCCCAGATCATGCAGACGTGAGACGAGTTCGGGTGCGCCCGGGCGGACGAGGTCGGCCAGGACGATGACGCCGGCGTGCTGGTCCCAGGCGACGACGGTGCCGATCTCGCCGCGGTGCTGAACGGTGGCGAGGGTTTGGGAGACGCTGGCGCGGAGGCAGGTGGGGATGAGGGGCTCGGTGAAGATGAGGGTGCCGAGGCGGGCTTCTTTGCCTTCGCACATGCCGCTGACGCCGCGACCGACGGTGAACTTGCCGGCGTGGATGGGGGCGGGCTGGATGTTTCGTTCGGCGGCGGCGTCGACGATGGCTTGTGCGATGGGGTGTGTGGATTCACGTTCGAGGGCGGCGGCGACGCGGAGGAGGGCGGATTCATCGGACCAGCCGATGGGGTGGATCTGGCGGACGCGCGGGCGACCGACGGTGAGGGTGCCGGTCTTGTCGAAGGCAATGGCGGCGAGACGACTGAGGCGTTCGAGGGCCTGGCCGCCCTTGAAGAGGACGCCGGCGCGGGCGCCGCGGGCGATGCCGGTGAGGGTGGCGGTGGGGGTGGAGATGATGAGGGCGCAGGGGGAAGCGACGATGAGGAGGGTGATACCGGTGTAGAGCGCGCCGCGCAGGCCGGCGTCGGTCTGGTGCACGAGGGGCTCGCCGAGCGCGAGCCACCAGACGAGCACGACGGCGATGCTGAGGCCCAGGACGCCCCAGGCGTAGGGCTCGCTGAGGCGATCGATCAGACGCTGGACGGGCTCTCGCTGTCTCTGGGCCTCGATGACGAGGTTAAGGATGCGCTGGAGGCTCGATTCGCTGGCGGGCCGCGAGATGACGGCTTCGATGGGGTTTCCGACGTTGATGGTGCCGGCGTAGAGGGGATCGCCGGAGCGGACGTCGCGCGGCACGCTCTCGCCGGTGAGGGTGGATTGGTTGATGGAGGACTCGCCGAGGACGACGGAAGCGTCGGCGGGGACGATTTCGCCGGGGAGGATCTTGACACGATCGCCGGCGGCGAGGGATTCGGGTGGGACGTGCTCCCACTCGTCGGCGGCGCCGGGGCGCTTACGGAGTGCGGCGGTGGGCATGAGTTTGTGGAGGGCCTCGACGGCGCGGGTGGTGCGGGCCATGGCGAGGGCTTCGAGCGCACCGGCCAGGACAAAGAGGAAGAGGAGGAGCGCGCCTTCGGCGGGGGCGCCGAGCCAGGCGGCGAGGACGGCGCCGATGACCATGAGCACGTCGATGTCGAACTTTCGCTGGGCGAGGGAGGCGACGGCGGCGCGCCCGCCGTGGAAGAGCCCGAGCGCGAGGCTCGTCCAGTAGAGCGCGGCGGCGACGGACTCGGCGGTGTGGGAGGCGGCGGTGCGATGGAGGACAAAGCCGGCGGCGAGGCACCCGCCGGCGATCATGGCGGCGAAGAGTTCGGCGCGGGGCGTAGTGATCGCCGCCCACAAGGAAGCGGGGGCCGCGGCGCTGTCGCCGCGCACGGGCTCGACCGCGGACCGGGACGGGGCGGATTGATGAAGGTCGATGCGCTGGGTGGTGGACACCAAGAACGCTATCGGGCTGAAAACGGAAATCGAGTGAGACGAGTTCTCAAATGAAACAGGGAGCGTGCGGGCGATCGGCGAGGGCTACAGGCGGTGGGGAGAAAGGTCCCGGGGACGGGTGATGATGCGGTGCTGGGAGGGGTCGGCGAGGGGGACCTGGACGTGGCATCGCACGCCGGTGGGCAGGAACTGGAGCGAGACGGAGCCGTGGCACTCGTAGGTGATGCCGCCTTCGATGAGTTCTCGTCCGAATCCGCGGCGGCGCGGGGCGGCGACGACGGGGCCGCCGGATTCTTCCCAGAGCAGGTGGAGGGTCCGGGCGGCATCGGGGTCGGCGATATGCCAGCGCAGGAGGATGCGGCCGTCGGGGACGGAGAGGGCGCCGTACTTGAGCGCGTTGGTGGCGAGTTCATGCAGGGCCATGGCGAGAACGGTGGCGACGCGGGAGGGGAGGAGGACGTCGTCGCCCTCGATGCGGATGTCGTGCAGGTCGACGCCGCGGAAGGCTTCGAGGGCGTGCTGGGCGAGGGGGAGGAGTCGTGCGCCTTGCCAGTGAGTGTGGGCGAGGGCGCCGTGAGTGCGGGCCAGGGCGCGGAGGCGTCCGAGGAGGACCTTACCGGCCTCGACGGCGGGCAAGTCGGAACGGAGGGTCTGCTCGGCGAGGGTCAGGACGGCGGCCATGTTGTTTTTGACGCGGTGGTCGAGTTCGGCCATCATGAAGGACTGCCACTGCTCGGCGTGTCGGCGGTCGGTGATGTCGAGGACAAAGCGGACGACCTGGGAACGGGAATCATCGAGATAGGCCATTCCGACGAGGACGGGAACGCGGGAGCCGTCGCGGCGGAGGAGTTCCTTGGCGTAGACGCGTGAATGGCCGGTGCGTTTGAGTTCCGCGAACGCCTCTTCATCGGCGGCGCGATCGTCGGGGGGCGAGAGGTCGGGCCAGTTGAGGCGAGCGGCCGAGCCGTCGGCGTGAGAGTGACCGAGCATGTCGTGGAAAACTCGGTTGGCGTAGGTGATGACGCCGTGGGCATCGCAGAAACAGAGACCGATGAGGTTGGATTCGGCGACGCGGCGGAACCGTGCCTCGCTGGCCTGGAGCGCTTCGATGGCGGCGCGGTGTTCGGTGATGTCCTTCACGACGCCGATGGCCTGACGTGGAGAGCCGTCGGCGTTCCAGACGATGTCGGCTTCCTGGTGGACCCAGCGGACCTGTCCATCGGCGCGGATGATGCGGTGATCGACGGAGTACCTTGGGCCGCCGTCGTAGGCGGCGGCGAACGCCGCGCGGACGGCGGGGCGGTCCTCGGGGAACAACATGTTGACGAAGAATGACTCGTGACCGGTGAAGGCGGACTCGTCGACGCCGAAGATTCGGAAGGTCTGGCGGGACCAGGTGAGGCGGTCGCTACCGTCAAGATCCCAGATCCAGGAACCGACGTGCGCGACGGCCTGTGCCCGCTCGAGTTGTTCGCGGCTCTGAGCGAGCGCGGCCTCGGTGTGCTTGAGTTTGGTGATATCGACGATGATCCCACGGAGGTAGGAGTGATCGGGTTCGTCGACGACGGTGACGTAGTTGCGGAGCCAGACGAGGCTACCGTCGGCGTCGATGGCGCGAAACTCGAGTTGGTGGTCGCGCTTGAGGCGGGACTGTTCGAGGCAGAACTCCCGGATCCAGTCGCGATCTTCGGGGTGGATGCGGGAGTTCCAGAAACCGGGCTCGTTGACGAATCGGTCGGCGGGGAATCCGAGGATCCACTCGGATTGATTGCTCATGAAGGTCAAGCGGCCGGACTCGGGGTTCCCCTCCCAGACGATGCCCTCGATGGTGTTGACGAGTTTTTCGTAGCGTTCGCGTGAACGAGCGAGGGCGAGTTCGGCGTTGATGCGCTGGGTGGCGTCGGTGAGGAAGCCGTCGAGGTGCTTGACGGCGCCGGTGTCATCGCGGACGACGATGGTGATGTCTTCGAGCCAGCGGTACTGTCCGGAGGCGTCGCGGAAGCGGTACTGCTGGGTGAAGGAGGAGGCGCCGGCGGCGATGTAGGAAGTGACTTCGCCGAGGATGCGGGGGAGGTCGTCGGGATGGACGAGGTCGGCGAACATGAGTCGGTTGAGGCCGAACTGCTCGGGTGAGTAGCCGAAGCGGTCGATGTTCTGGGTGACGAAGTCGACGGGCCACCCGGGCATCGGGAGCCAGCGCACGCCGACGACGGGCCCGGACATGAAGAGGTGGCGGTCGCGCTCGATGATCTGTTCGGCGCGTCGGCGGTCGGTGTGGTCGTGGACGATGGCGACGATGCCGACGAACTGGCCGGCTTCATCGACCAGGCGAGTGAACTGCCATTCGCCGTAGACCTCGGACCCGTCGCGGAGTCGCACGGCTTGTCGGACGGTGGGTCCCTTGGGGCCGGCGGCGACGGCGCGGAGCAGTTCGGCGAACTCGGCGCGGTGCGTCGCGTGGATGAATCCGTCGCCGAAGAGTTCGCGCGTCGCGAGGTCGCGCGGGACCCTGAAGAGGCGCTCGGCGCCCGGGTTCCAATCAATGATCCGGAGCGATGCGTCCCACTCGATCATCCCGAGGGAGGTGTGTCGAACGAGCATCTCGAAGCGGCGCGCCACCTGGGCGGCCTGCTCGGTGCGTCGCTTGGCCTCGGTGATATCCCGGACCAGACAGAGCACCTGCTCGGGCGCTCCGCCGGAGGGGCTGCAAAGGGGCAAGACGCGGACGTCGTAGCAGCGTCCTGGTTGGTCAGGGCGGGCGGAGGGGGGCGGAACGCGGTATTCGTAGGTTTGAGGGGTCGAGGTGGTGCACGCCCGCTCGATGGCTTCCATGCACAAGCGGGCGCGTTCGTCGGCGAGCACATCGGAGACGCGTCGGCCGAGGAAGCCGCCGGGCCCGAGGGGCGGAGCGGCGAGGATGGCATCGGGGGGGACGTGCGCGTCGAGATAGGTGCCGTCGCGCGCCATGCGGAAGATGAGGTCAGGAATGGCGCGCAGGATGGGGGGGAGCGACTCTCCCGGCTGGGCCACGACCTGGTTCGACGGTGCGACGGACTCCGCGATCTTTACCTGGGTCACGCTTCTCCTCCTGTTAGACCCTTGAATCTCCGACTTAGGCCGAACGAGTTATAGGTGCTGATCCGCGCTTCGAAGCCCCTGGACTGATCGAGTGGCGGGGTGAGCGTGGCCGTCGTGAGGCGCCGGCGTAGGCGCCGACGTAGACGAACCGGGCTTTCGGGCGGTGGACGCCGGGACCATGACCGGGTCGGAAGAATCCGTCTGAACGACGGGGATATCGATGCGGCAGACGAGCCCGCCGGAGCGAAAATCAAGCGCGACGGACGCGCCCAGGTCGTGTTGCAGGCCGTCTTGGATCATGGCGCGGCCGAACCCGCGCCGGGTGGGCTCATGAACGAGGGGACCGCCGGATTCGACCCAGACCAAGCGGAGGGTGGGCAACTGATTGGAGGCATCGAGCACCCAGTTCACGCGGACCTGGCCCTGTGGGGTGGAGAGGGCGCCGTGCTTGGCGGCGTTGGTAGCCAGTTCGTGGAGGGTGAGAGCGAGAGGGGGCCCGTAGCGAGCGGGGAGGGGGACGACGGGGCCGCTGAGGGCGACCCGCGTCGGGGAGGCCGCGGAGCCGAGGAACGGCTCCAGGGTGTCGGCGACGATCGCGGAGATCTCGCAGTTGAGCCATTGGTTCTGCGCCAAGGAATGATGGACATTGGACAGGGCGCGGATGCGGGCGACGAGCTGGGCGTGGTATTCGGGAAGTGAGCCGGCGTCGCGGAACATGTGGTTGGCGATGGCGATGACGGAGGCGAGGTTGTTCTTGACGCGGTGGTCGCGCTCGGCCATCGCGGCTCGGAGGGCGAACTCGGCGCGCTTGAGCTGGGTGAAATCGATGAGGACGCCGACGACTCGGCTCCCGCCGCCGATGGTGGGGACCAGGACCATCCTGTTCTCGATCCAGACATCGGACCCGTCGGCGCGACGGAGGCGGAACTGAAGGGTCTTGCTTGACCCGGGCCGGGAGGCGCGCAGGTCGCGGGCGTGTTGGAGCACGAAGTCGCGGTCGTCGGGATGGATGAAGGAGCGCACGACATCGGGGACGAGCGTGAGATCAGCGGCATCGTGCCCGACGAGTTTCAGGAAGTTCTCGCTGACAAAGGGGCGGTCCTCGGAGGTGTCATAGGCGACGATATCGGGCAGGCGGCCGAGGACGTAATAGAGGCGGTCGCGGGCTTCGGAGAGGAGCTCGGCGGCGCGGATCTGATCGGTCAAGTCGCGCGCGACGGTGAGGAGGGCGAAGCGGTCGCCGAAGGGAATCCGCGAGGCGGCGATCTCGACGGTGCGGACGCCGGCGGGGTGATCGATCTCGACGCGCCACGGGGGGATCGGGGCACCGTCGGCGAGGGCCGAGTCGGCGAGGCGTCGCGACATCTCGCGGTCAGCGCCGAGGATGCGGTCGAAGAGGCTGGCGCCGGCGAGGGAGTCGGGCGAATCGAGGCCCAGGAGCAGGGCGGCGGCATGGTTTCCCATGATGATGCGGTCATCCTGGAGCACCATGACGGGCTCTGGCATCCGGTGGAAGAGGACGCGGTAGCGCTGCTCGCTCTGGGCGAGCGCGGACTCGGAGTGCATCCGGTCGGTGACGTCCTCGGCGAAGCCGGCGAGGCGGTAGACCGAACCGGTGGAATCGCGGACGGGGAATCCGCGATCACGGATCCATCGCACCTGTGCATCCGGGCGCACGATGCGGTAGACGACGTCGAAGACGCCTTCGCCGCCGCGGTCGATCCAGGCCTGGAACGCCGCGGTCGCGGTGGCGCGATCGTCGGGGTGGATGGTGTCCTTCCAATCGATCCTTGGTTCGAGGAAGTCGGCGGGGCTACGTCCCCAGATCTTGGTGAAGGCGGGGCTGATATAGAAAAGCTGGCGGTCGTGGAACGACATCATCCAGAAGACGGAGTCGATGTTGGCGGCGAGTTGGCGGAACTGCTCTTCGCTCTGGGCCACGGCGCGCTGGGCGCTGAGCAGGCCGGACACGTCGGTGACGTTCCCGACCATTCGAGTGGCGCGGCCCCGTGGATCGCGGGAGACGGCGCACCCCCGGGAGTTGACCTCGATCCAGCCCTTGGTTTCATGGCGGAGGCGGTACTGGGCTTCGTAGAAGCCTGTCTCGCCGGAGACGCAACGCTGGAGCGCTTGCCAGACGCGGGGGGCGTCGTCGGGATGGAGCCTGCTGGACCAGACCACCTCGTCGGGGTGCACGGCCCCTGGCTCAAGCCCGACGAGGTGGAGCCACGAGAGGCTGTGCTTGCTCGTGTCAGTCGCCACATCCCAGTCCCAGAGGGGGTCGATGGCGGCGTCAAAGAGGGACCGGAGGCGGCGCTCGTTTTCGTGGAGGGACCTGTTGGCGCTGCGGAGATTTCGCGTGAGGCGGACGACGTGCTGATGAGCACGGCGTCGGCTGATTCGGCCGCTCATGAACATGGAGCACAGGCCGCCGGCGAGCGTTCCGCAGGCGAGCACCCCGATCGGCAGGACCGAGGAGGATTTCCACGCCGACGCGGGCGATTCGGCGATGACGATCCACCGGCGGCCGCCGAAGAGCAACTGGCGCGTTGAACTGAGGACGGGCTTGCCGACTTCCCGGGGAGCGGGGTCGGCGGACTGAGCAAGGATGTCGGTGCGCTCGGCGTCCCGGACGCGCAGGAGGATGGAGGGGCCGGAAGGCTCGTGGGTTCCGCCCCTTCCGGCCTGTCGAACGAGGGCGTCGAGGTCGAACATTCCCATGACGACACCCTGGTGCGGACCGGCGAACGTCGTGCCTTGGATGTGTCCAAGGAAGGCCAGCACGCACGGGGTCGGGACCACCTGCTCGAAGACGGCCGGGATGGACAGGGCCAGGTCGCCCCGATCGAAGGCGCGCATCAAGGCGTGCACGGGGAGGCGGCGTTGACCGAGGTCGGTGCCGATGAGGCGGCGTGCGGCGGCGGGCTCGATGTACTCGATCGGGAAGTAGTCGTCACGCTGGTCGGCGCGAACGTAGCCGCCCGGCCCTTCCTGAAGCACCCCGGCGCCGCGGTAGGCGGGGTTCTGGATCGAGCGCTCGAAGGCTGGGCGCTCGGCGTCGGTGATGCGGGGGATCCAGGCGACGGCCAGGAGCGACGGCTGCTGACTGAGGGTGCCGGAGGCGAACTGTTCGAACTCGACGCGCTCGACGCGGTCGCTGGCGGCAAAGAGCAGGCGCACAGGTTGGAGGGCGTCGAGCGAGTCCTGCACGGCGCGCTGGAAGCGTTCGACGCGCTCGGCGGCGCGATGCTCGAACTCGAGTTCGTTGCGGGCATCGGAGCGGCGCTTGATCTCCAGGGCGACCGCGGCGGAGGCGATGATCGCAAAGGCCAGGACGACCCAGGGCGCCGCGCGGTCGAAGCGGGAGCGGGACGGCTCCAGGCTTCGTTCAAACTCGGCGTCCCGATCGACGAGCGGATCCTCGCCGGCGCGCTGCGGCGTCACCGCCCCGCGGGCCTGTCGTCTGGTGTCCCTGGACATCCGATCTCCCAACCGATGAGCATACCAGATCCGAGGCGGGCAGGCGGGACGATCGCCGGGAAAGATCGCGGCGCACCTGTATAATCGACTGATCGCGTGGGCCAAGCCCAGTCATGGCGTTTGGTGCGCGGGGCGCGACGGTCGGCATGTCGCGCAACCGTACGCAAACCGACAACGACTTCGTCCGCGTGAAGGAGGAGCATCTCATGACTGCCACCGCATCACTCTTGGGTCCGGAATCGGCGACCCTGTTGAGCCATGAATCGCGCACGTTTTCCCGGGAGCACCTGGCGCTGCCGGGGCCGGACTTCGTGGAACGAGTCCTCTCGCACACGGATCGGCCTATTTCGGTGCTGCGCAACTTTCAGACGATTTTGGATCACGGGCGGCTGGGGGGCACGGGGTATGTCTCGATTCTGCCGGTGGACCAGGGGGTGGAGCATTCGGCGGGGGCGTCGTTTGCGCCGAATCCGGCGTATTTCGATCCGGAGAACATCGTGAGGCTGGCGCTCGAAGGCGGGTGCAACGCGGTTGCGTCCACGTTTGGGGTTCTGGGCGCGGTGGCGAGAAAGTTCGCGCACAAGATCCCATTCCTTGTCAAGTTCAACCACAACGAGATGCTGTCGTATCCGAACACGTTCGACCAGACGTTGTATGGATCGGTCCGGCTGGCGTGGGAGATGGGGGCGGTCGCGGTCGGCGCGACGATCTACTTCGGCTCGGAAGAATCCCGGCGGCAGATCCAGGAAGTGGCGGACATGTTCGAGGAAGCGCACTCGCTGGGGATGGTGACGGTGCTGTGGTGTTATACGCGCAACAGCGCGTTCAAGATGAAGAGCCAGGACGGCAAGGGGCACGACTACCACGCCGCCGCCGACCTTTCCGGGCAGGCGAACCACCTCGGGGCGACGATCCAGGCGGACATCGTGAAGCAGAAACTGCCGGTGAATAACGGCGGGTATGCGGCGCTGAATCTCGGGTCGTCGTCCTACGGCAAGTGGGACAAGCGGGTGTACACGGAACTGTGCGGGTCGGACGAGCACGGCAAGGGGGGGCACCCCATCGACCTGTGCCGCTTCCAACTTGCTAATTGTTATATGGGCCGCGTGCCGCTGATTAATTCCGGAGGCGAGAGCAAGGGCGCCGGGGACATGCAGGAAGCGGTGACGACGGCGGTCATCAACAAGCGCGCCGGGGGGATGGGGCTGATCTCGGGCCGCAAGGCGTTCCAGAGGCCGATGAACGAGGGCGTCAAGCTGCTCAACGCGATCCAGGACGTGTACCTTGATGAGGACGTCACGGTCGCGTAGTTCGGCGGATGGAGGCCAGGGGAGTTGAGCGATGAGGAGCAACAGTTTGGCGGAGAAGGCCGGCGCGTGGATGGTCAAGAGCCTGGCGTGCGTGGCGCTGGCGGGGTGTGCGGGGCAGATCGACACGCGGCGTGACCCGGAGATGTTCATGCGAGACGCGGCACTGGACCGGGCGGGGTTCCTGGCCGGCACGTGGCGGTCGGCGAGCGAAGGGAGCATCATCGAGGAGCACTGGTCGGAGCCGGCGGGGGACGGCATGATCGGCTACAGCCGGACGATCAAGCCGGAAACGGCCACCGGCGGGCGTCTGGCGCAGTTCGAGTTTCTGCGGCTGAGCGCGAAAGCGGGGCCGGAGGGCGCGGACGCGGGGGAGTTGACGTACATCGCCGCGCCGGGTGGGCGCTACCCCCCCACCGCGTTCACGATGACCGGGAGCGCCCCGGGGCGGCTGATATTCGAGAATCCGGCGCACGACTTCCCGCAGAAGATCGAGTACTGGCTGGACGAGGCGGGAGCGCTGCACGCACGGATTTCCGCTCCCGGTGCGGACGGCGGAGAAGCGGCGCACGAGTGGGTGTATCAGCGAGTTCGCTGAGATCACTTGGCGGATGGATCGAGCCAGGCCGACTCGCCGTGGACGAGGCTCCAGTCGTTCCCGAAGAAACCAGCGCCGATAAGGCCGCGGTCGGCGTCGCGGAACATGTCGGTCGAGAGCACGACCCAGTCGGGGATGCCGACGCCGGAGACGAAGACGGGGAGTTTGTCGGTGAGTCGGCAGCCCGGGAGCCCGGTGCCGGCGACGACGCCGACGGATGCGTATTCGTGGTCGGGCATGGGACGGATGAACAGGGCCGCGAGGTTTTCGGCCTGGAGGGTGCGGTCGCCGACGGTCAGGGCGTCGCGGGACACCTGGATGGGCGAATCCGAGAGGAGGATCGGCCAGGCGGCATTGGTGTCGCGGTTGCCGTAGAGGACGACGTTGCAGTGCGTGCGGCCGGGGAAGGTGGACTGGCCTTCGCTGGTGCGTCCGCGTCGATCGGGGTCCGACGCATACTGGGCGTCCGACATGACCTCGATCGATCCATTCCCTCGGTACCAGAACGATTCGGCGTCGAACTTGGCTTTGGCGAGCGCCCAGGCATTCTCTTGGGCGGTGCCCTTAGTGCCGTAGACGAGCACGACCGTGTTGGCGAATGCGTTCTTGAAGAGCCCGCCGCGGCCGGGGTGCTTGGCGTTCAGGCGCGCGTAGCCCGAGGCGGAGGTCCACGTATCGTGCTCACGGCGGAGCGTGACGGTTCCCTGGAACTCCTTGGAGGGGAGCGGAAAACTGATCCCGTCAAGCAGCGTTCCATCGACCTCGACGGCGAAGGTGTCGGAGGGGCTCAGGAGAGCATCGAACTCGATCATGAAGGATTCGACATTATCGGTTGCGGCGGTGTAGCGTTTCTTGGCCGGGTCGCAAGTGATGTCGATCCGACTGGGCTTCAGGGGCTCTCGCTGTTGAAGGATGGTGACCCAGTCGCAGTTGGACGAAACCGAGGGGGAGGCCGTTACGAACTCGATCCGCTTGCGACGCTCATCGATCGGGGAGCGGCGGATGGGGCCGTCGATCAGCGCATGGCGTTTGAGAAACTCAAACAGGGGCGGCCAATCCACGCACTCGTTTCCCCACCAGTGCCCCGCTCCGGGCCGCTCGTAATAGGCGAAGTCGGTGTGGAAGTCGGCGAGGAGTTTCTTCATCGCGCGGGCCTGCGTCACAGGGACGTTGTCGTCCGCGTCGCCGTGCAGTATGTAGACGCCCAGCATCGCGTAGTTCTTCGCCAGGGCGAGGGTGTCGCTGGGTGAACTGGCGCGGCGGAGCAACTGCTGGGGGGCGGTACCGTTCTCGTAGACGTTGGGGGGGCCGCCGCCGTAACTGCCGAAGGTGCTCCAGCCGGCGCTGGGGGCGATCGCGGCGAAGGAGGCGGGGAAATGGGCGCCGATCTGCCAGGTGCCGTGTCCGCCCATCGAGTGACCGGTGAGGTAGACGCGGCGATCATCCACGGGAAACAGGTCGCTGCGCGCGTGATTCAGGACCTCGATCGCGTCCGCGCGGCCCCAGTCTTCCCAGTCGAAGCCGAACGGGCGGCGGTTGGTCGCGCAGACGATATGGCACCAATCTTTTTGGGCATATGCGCCTGCCTGACTGGTCGCTTCGACGCTGGCGCCGTGCAGCGAGAGCACGAGCGCCGGCGGGTGGCTTTCGTCGATGGACGTCGCGGGCACGACGCTGTAGTACTGCACGCTGCCGTCGATTCGGCTGATGAATGTCCGCTTGTGCGTGCCGGCGGGGGAGCGCACCGGCATTTTGAGTTCGTGCGTGAGGGAGAGGGGTGTCTTCTGGTCGCCGCGGGTTGCGGTGAGCGTCAACGAGACGGCAATGTCAAACGGCTCGAACGCCTTGCCCTCAGCGGCACCCGCGGCGCGTGACGGCACCTTTCCGAAGCGCATGGGGATCTTGCGGGTTGACAGGGCTGGAATGGAAATCGGGGCGTGAGAGTCAATAACCATATCCGGTGTATCGGGCTTCAGATCCAAGTGAATCGCTTCGTCGGCGCCGGCGATCCGCGTCGCAATCTCGACGGCATTCAACGGCTGTTGTGACGCGTTCACCACCAGGACCGCTCCGTATTGCCCGTATTCGTCGGTCAGCAAATCAGGCAATGTGGCATCCTCGTTCGAAACGTACAACTCCGCTGCTGGAGCCACGAGTTTCGCGCGCACGCGTCCGCGTCCGGCCTTGAAGATGAACTCGTTCTCGCCCTTCTTCAGGAGGACTGGGAGTTTGACGTAGCCGTTCTCGTACGGGTCGCCGGTGCGCGGCTCGGCGTTCACGAGCACGCTGGAGTGCCCTGCGGCGTCCAGGATCATGACGCGCTCTTCATCCGACTCGACGCGCCACACGGCATACGCGCCGCCCCGCAGCGCGAGCCAGCCGTCGTCAGCGGTCGCGACCTGGTTCCACTCCCGCGAGGCGCCGTCGGGCATGGGGAGGGTCGCGCCGGCGATGGGCGTCCTCCACCCGCCTGCGGCTCTGAGCGCTTCCACCGCGTCCGTGAAGAGCAGCACGCGCCCCGATGAGGCAACGCGATCGACGACGAGGGCCTGCCGCATCGCAACCTCATCGGGCGGGGCCGACGCCGACGCCAGGCTTGTCAGGAGCGTCGCGCTCATCAGCACCAGGAGAGTCCGGATGATCAGGTTCATGCCGGGAGCGTACGACACTTGTGCATCGCCGGTCGGCCGCGATGCCCTGTCCCGCACACGCCCCGGGAGCCGCGTGTGCCGATCCGGACAAGCCCACTCGCCGCGCGGGCCACCCGGGAAGAGCCGTCCGGCTACCGCCTTGCAGCGCGCCCCACACCTAGTCTTTCGTGTGACGCTGATCTGCGTGCCCATCATGGTCGAGGAGGAGGCGAGCGCCCTGCGCGACGCTCGCCTCGCCGCCGAGTTCGGGGCCGACCTGGTGGAGTACCGCATCGACGCGTTTTTCTCGGGCGCCGGGGGCGAAACGGGGGAGCGCGAAGTCTTGGCGGTGCTGGGGCTGGTGAGGGAATCGCCGCTGGCGTGCATCGTCACGTGCCGCCTGTCTGGAAGCGAGGGGGGCCACTACGACGGTCCGGAAGACGCGCGCGTGTCGCTGTTTGAGCGACTGGGCGCCGCGGTGAGTCCAAACGAGCACCCGCCGAGGTACATCGACGTCGAACTCGCGGCGTATACACGCTCGGCGAACGTCAGGCAGAAAGTCAATCTCGCCGTGGAGCACCCGACGCAGGTGCGCGACCTGAAGACGTCGCTGATCCTGTCGTCGCACGACTTCGACGGACGGCCGGCGGATCTGCTGCGGCGATTGGCGCGGATGCGGGAGCAGGCGGCGGCGTCGATCCTCAAGATCGCGTATCGGGCGCGCTCGCTGCGCGACAACCTCGAGTTGTTCGACCTGATGCGAGAGTCGGATCGACCGATGATCGCGCTAGGGATGGGCGAGTTCGGGCTGATGTCGCGCGTGCTGTCGCCGAAGTTCGGCGGGTTTCTGACGTTCGCCTCGCTGCGCCCGGGATCGGCGACCGCGCCGGGGCAACCGACCGTTCAAGAGTTGCTGGATCGCTACCGCTTCCGATCGATCAAGCCCACGACCCGCGTCTACGGAGTGATCGGCTGGCCCGTGTCGCACTCGATCTCGCCGGATGTGCACAACGCGGGGTTTGAGGCGATTGGGGAGTGGAGCGAACGCGACGAGGATGGAGTGGACGTGCCCGGCACACGCGCCGGGGGCATCTACCTGCCAATGCCCATCCCGCCGGAGTACGAGCACTTCAAGGCGACACTCAGCGCGCTGATCGATGACCCCCACCTGGGCTTTTCAGGGTGCTCGGTGACGATACCGCACAAAGAGCATCTGGTACGCTTCGCCAGAGAGTCGATCGGTGTGGACGATACAACGTGGCACACCGGCGACACCGACGATGAGTACGCCGACTCGGGGGCAAGACTGTGGGCGTTCGACGCAGTTTCGAGGATGTGCGGCGCCGCGAACACGCTCGCCATTCGCCGCGATCAGGACGGACGGATCAGGCATTTCTTGGTGGTGAACACGGACGCCGGCGCCGCCGCGGAGGCGCTCCACGTACACTTCGGATCGGTGGGAACGGGTGACAGAGAGATCGCGATAATCGGCGCCGGGGGCGTGGCTCGATCGATCGCCGCCGTGCTCGCCGGCGCCTGGCCCGTCACGCTCTACAACCGCACGCTTGAGCGGGCGGAGCGCTGCGCGGATGAACTTAGCAGAGCGTTGGCACGGCGGGGCGATGGAGACGCCGCGCGCGTTCCGATCCGCGCGGGGACATTGAACTCGCTCGTTCACACTCGACCCGCGGCCATCATCAACTGCACACCACTTGGGATGAAGGACGGGCCGGCGCCCGGCTCGACGCCGGTGACACACGAGGCGCTCGCCGCGATTCGCCGAGAATGTCTGTCGTCGGCCGGCGGCGCGGCGCCGATCATCATGGACACTGTGTACAACCCGATCGAGACGCCCTTGCTCCGCGTCGCGCGAAACGAGGGACTGGAGACGATCGACGGACTCACGATGTTCGTTCGGCAGGCCGAGCGGCAATCTGAGATCTGGACGCACGAGCGAACACGGGGTCTGTTTCGAAGCGTGGCGGAACGCGTGTTGAGCCCGAGAACATGAGTGAATCGCATCGTGCCGAGACTCTCCCTACGCTGTGGTCGAATGCCCCCCAAGCCGAAGCCCAAGCCGAACTCGCGCCGCACCGACGCCGATATCCGCACCGTCTCCTTCGTCAGCCTGGGCTGTCCGAAGAACCTCGTGGACTCGGAGAAGATGCTGGGGATGCTCGCCGAGGACGGGCTGGCGATCGTGTCGTGCGGCGCGGAGATGATGTTGGAAGAGCCGAGCGTCGAAGCAGGGTCCAATCAGTTCGCGACGGGGGAGGGAAGCCCGGGGAGTCGCGGGCGCGCGAAGCGGACGAATGCCGTGCACGCCGAACCCACCTTCGATGACGAGCGCGAGCGGTTCACCTCCGACGCCGTCGTGATCAACACGTGCGGCTTCCTGGAAGCCTCCAAGGACGAATCGCTGAGGGTGATCAAGGACGCGATCCGCGACAAGGCGGCGGGGCTGGTGAAGCGGGTGGTGGTGGCGGGGTGCCTGGTGCAGCGGCACCGGGCGAAGATGCTGGAGTGGGCGCCGGGGATCGACGCGATGGTCGGGGTGTTTGATCGCGACAAGATCATCGAGGCGGTGCGCGGGTCGGGGGAAGCGAGCCGCGCCACGCGGGCAAAGTCCGCCCAGGAAGCGTCCGACAAGCCGAGGTACTGGATCGCCGCCAACGCCCTCACGGCGGCCAAGGTGCGAGGACGCGACACCGTGGGGCTGACGGTGAACGGGAAGGACGGGAAGGGGGTCGGGTATTTCGAGGACGATTCGGCGCGCCTGCGTTTGACGCCGCGGCATTACGCGTACCTGCGGATCAGCGAGGGGTGCAACCAGAACTGCACGTTCTGCACGATTCCATCGATCCGCGGGAAGATGAGGAGCAAGCCGCTGGAGGCGATCAGGAGCGAGGCTCGCGAACTGATCGCCGACGGGGCGTTTGAGTTGATTTTGATCGGGCAGGACACGACGAGTTACGGGGACGACATCGGGATGGGGCTTGGCTCGGGGTCGGATCGCGGGGCGGGGATGCCGGGCATGCTCCGGGCCGTGGCGCGGGCGTTTGACGAGGTCGGGACGAAGGATGGATGGGTGCGTCTGATGTATGCGTATCCGTCCAACTTTTCGGAGGAGATGATCGACGCCTTGGCGGAGATGGCCGGTGTGGGGGTCCCGGGGAAGCGAGTCCTTCCGTACATCGACATGCCGCTGCAGCACGCGTCCAACGCGATGCTCAAGGCGATGCGGCGGAACGTGACGCGGGAACACCAGGCCGAACTGGTCCACAGGCTCCGCGAGCGGATCCCGGGCATGGCGATCCGCACCACGTTCATCTCGGGATTCCCGGGGGAGACCGACGACGATCACCGGCAACTGCTGGAGTTCGTGGAAGAGATGCAGTTCGACGCGGTGGGCGTGTTCGAGTATTCGCGGGAGGAGGGGACCCCCGCGGGGACGATGGAAAGCGATCCGAGACTCGCCGTGCCGGCTCACGTCAAGAAGCAGCGCCGCGAGGACGTGATGGCGCTGCAGCAGGGGATCGCCTTCGAGCAGGCGGCGTACCTGGCGGAGCAGTTTGATGAAGCCGCGAAGGCGCCGGCGGACACCGGCGTGCAGTTCGACGTCGTTATCGACGGGGCGGCGCTGGGCGTGGGGCTGGCCACACCGGGCGTGGGCAAGGGCGGGAGGCTGTACCGGGGCCGGACGTACTTCCAGGCGCCGCAGATCGATGCGACGACGTTCGTGCAGTCCAAGGCGCCGCTGGCGCCGGGCGAACTGGTGCGGTGCACGATCGTGGCGAGCGACGGGTACGACCTGATCGCCCGTCCGACGGCGGAACTGGAAAAGAAGGTGGGGCTGCGGGTGCTGCGCTGAGCGGTCTAGTAGAGGTTACTTCACGACTTGGAGGAGCAACTCCCAGCGCGGGACCGGGAGGTTGCCTTCGAGCACTTCGCCTCGGACGGCGATCTGGGGCTCATCGATCGCGGCGTTTTTGACACGGTTGGCCGTGTACGAAATCACGACGTATCGCCCATCCTTGTATCCAAGCCCGTCCCCTTGATCGACGTACACCGTGCCTTCCGCCTGCCCGTTGTCGTCAAGGCAGATGAGGAGGGTGAGGGTCTGGTTAGTGATTTCAGTCGTTGATTGCACGTCGGAGCCCATGGGCACGATGCGGCCGCGGCGCACGCGGATCTCGGGCAGGTCGGGGTCGGCGGTGTCGCCTTCGATGAGCGAGACGGGGGCCCAGTCGCTGCCGGGCCGGCCGTCCCTTCCCGTGGGGAGCGCGACGAGCCGATCGCGCAGTGGAGTGACCTTGGCGACGACCATGAGGTCGTCGCCGATGAGAAAGGCGTCGTCCTCGGAACGCAGGGCGGGGTCCTTGGGATCGGCGAAGAACAGGGGCCGGGCGATGGGGAGGCCGTCGCGCGAGGCGTGGTGAAACAGGGTGTAGAAGTACGGGAGGAGGCGATAGCGACGCTTGAGGGCGATGGTGCAGGTGTTCTCGACGTCCGCGCCGAAGGCCCACGGTTCTTTGTCGATGTTGCCCTTGCCGGTGTGACCTCTGGCGAAGGGGAGCATCGCGCCGATACCCATCCAGCGGGCAAAGAGCCGGCCGTCGCCGTTGCCGTTGAATCCGCCGATATCGGGTCCGCAGAACGGCTGACCGGAGAGGCCGAGATTGAGCACCATCGGGATGGATGCTTCCAGGTCGTCCCACTCGGCGGAGTTATCGCCTGTCCAGGTGGCGGCGTATCGGTGAGAACCGAGGTAGCCGGCGCGAGTGAGCACGAAGGGGCGCTTGTCGGGGTTGGCGGCGATGACGCCTTGGCGAGTCCACTTGGCCATGAGCATGCCATAGACGTTGTGGAAGCGGGCGTGGGGGCCCTCGGAGACGTCGCCGCCGGGGAGGGACATGCCGCCGCGGTGGATGTTGTCCTCGGGCATGGTCTTGGATTCGACGTTGAAGACGGCGGGCTCGTTCATGTCGTTCCAGACCCCGTCGATGCCGCGGGACATGAAGTCGGTGTAGAGCCCGGCCCACCACTGCTGGGTCTGAGGGCGAGTGAAATCGGGGAAGACGCAGTAACCGGGCCAGACCTCGCCGCGGTAGGGTGTGCGGTCGCTGGCGAGGACCCAGTGGTCGCCGGCGGAGCCGGAATCGAAGATGTTGTAGCCGGGTCGGGCCTGCACGCCGGGATCGATCATCCAGACGGTGTGAAATCCCTGCTTGTGCAGGTCGGCGTTGAGGCGTGCAGGGTCGGGGAACCGCGACTGGCTGAAGGAGAAGACGCGGTACTCGTCCATGTAGTCGATGTCCATCCAGATCACGTCGCACGGGATGCGCCGCGACCGGAAACCCTGGGCGATCTCGCGCACGCGGGCCTCGGGTTCATACGAATAGCGACACTGGTGATACCCCAGGGCCCAGAGGGGCGGCATGTCCATCGTGCCGGTAAGCCGGCTGAGCGCGGTGAGGACGGCCTGAGGCGAAGCGCGGTCGATTACGATCACGGGAAACGCCGGCCCATCGGCGGTGAAGCGGATGCCGTCGGTGAGGTCGATCTCGCATCTCCAAGTCGTGTCGGCGAGGACGCCGAAGGACGTTCCATCGGCCCGCAGCGCGAGCACCCAGGGGTGAGACTGGTAGAGCGAGGGGTTTTTCTCGCCGTAGCCGAAGGCGTCGGTGTTCCAGCAAACGGTCTTTCGGCCGTTACGAAGCAGGGGGCCGAAGACCTCGCCGGTGCCGTAGAGACTCGTCCCGGACTCGATCGAGATCGAGACGGCGTGACGACCGTCGCCGGTCTGGCTAAAGGCGGGACGGACCGCGAACCCACCTGGTGTGTCACCGAGGACGGGAGGATTGACGCTCAGCGCGAACGACGGCAAGGCCGCAGCGGCGGATGCCTTGTCCTGATGAAACCTCACGATCGCTTCGCCGATGAGTTCCCCCACCGGCTGCGCCAGAGAGGGCAGCACGAGCGCCCACGACGCGATGAAAGGGAGCAGCGTTCGAATCACGGCGGTCGTCCTCTTCATGTGAACCTGTACGGATCGATCGGTCTGTGCCCGGCGAGTGTATGGCATTCGGGGGATGATGCGCCAGTGGCGGTTCGACTCCGGTTCGTGCTTTTGGCTGGAACGGTCGATAGCATGTACATGAATCGGGCGTGTGCCGCGGCCAAGAGCGGCGCTCCCCCCAAGAGCACGGAGGTTCACTGATGAGCACGCGGCAGACCTTGAGAACGCTCACCCGACCGGCGCTCGTGGCGGCGATGATCGCGGCATCGGCCAGCGCGGCGCCCAACGCGCCGTCACCCCTCCAGCCTGAGAAGCCGGCGTCAGCCCCCTCCCCCACTCCCACTCCCACTCCGACTCCGGCGTCCGCCGGCGACAAGGGGGGACAACCAGAGAAGCCGGCGCAGCCGACCAAACCGGGAGCGAAGCCGTCCGATGACCCAGCGGTGGATGACATCATCAAGGATTTGCAGAAGCCGGCGGCGGAGCCGAAGCCGGCAAACCCGGCCCCGAAGCCGGCGGTGATAGCGCCGTCCGCGACGCCGATCGCCGCGGAACGGCCGGCCGGCCGCGCCGCGGCGGCCCAGCCGGCCAGGCTCGTGCGGGAGGGCACGTTCATCGTGTCGCGCAAGGGGCGTCTGGTGCGGGGGGCCTCGGGCGACTGGCTGTTCGCTTTCGACTCGGACACCGATCAGCGAACCGGCAAGGACCCGCAGATGGCGCTGCTTCCGTGCGAGAAACTGATGTCTATGGAGCGTGTTGCGGAGAAGCACGGGGACGATGTGGCGTTCACGCTCACCGGGCAGGTATTCGTGTACCACGGGCGCAACTACATCATGCCGACGAACTATGTGGTCAATCGGCCGAGTTCGGACATCAAGCCGCTGCAATAGGACGCCGCGAGGCAGGTGCATGCGGCGCGGGAGCCGGCGGTATTACGAGTGGGAGCCCGCTGGGGCTGCGTGCGGGGCGCGCGGATCGTCGTCCTGACGCACACGAGCGGGCGCGAAGCCCATGCACACGCCGATGATGACACCGAGTCCGCCGAAGCCCGCCGCCGGGAGCGTCCAGCCCATCGCCTTGATCGCGGTGTCCTTGAAGCGGTACTTGGGGACGTTGAGTTTCGGGATGACGTGCAGCGCGGTCTGGTACTGCCACCCGCGCTCGGGGAGTTCGGGGATCGCGACGAGCGCCTTGGCCTCTTCATTTCCTTCCTTCACCAGGCGCTTCAGGGTCATCTCTCCCATCTCGCCGCGCGGCCAGCGGTATGACTCGGTGCGGAAGGTCCCGTCCGGCTCGAACTCGTGGAAATCGAACGTCCAGGCATCGCGGAAGACACTCCCCCACGTCTCGGGGTCCAATCCCTCCTTGGTGCGCCGGATGACGAGCACCACGCGCCCGGAACCGACTTTGTCTCCAAGTTCGCCGTGCTCCGTGCGACCGACTTCGTGCACCTCGATGGCTTTGGCCCACTCGTCGTAGATCCCCATCGAGGGGACGTCCCTGGCGGGGGGCGTCTTGACGGGAAACTCGGCGACGGTGTCGCCGTAGGTGACGCGCAGCGTGGCATGTCCGTTCTCGTCGGCGTCGTCCTGGATGCGGACGGGACGGCCGTAAGCCGTGAACTCGCGATTGCCCATGACTTCGAAGCGGAAGTGAGGAAAGCCCGAATGGCGGTTGTATTCATCGACGCGAGCCGACATCCGCGCGGCGCTGACGACGACGACCGCCGCGCAGACCCCCGCGATGAGCCAACCGATCTTGTTCGATGTTCGCATGCCTGATTATTCGCAGCCGCGGGCGTGGCGCGAGCCGCGCATCAGCCCGCTTCTCGAACGCGCTGGGCGTCGGTGGACGGGCGGTACTCGAAGGGGGCCGTCCCGCGTTCATAGTCTCTGGCGACGGCGGCGTCGAAATGCTCGTCGGCGGAATACGCGTCTGGTTCGCTGTACTCATCGTCGGCCGGGGCGTCGATGATCCAGCGATTCCCCGCGGTGAGCAGGGGCGCTCCCGAGAGCATGACGGGACCGAAGATCATCTTCACGACGTACATGACGGCGAGCACGCCGACGATGCTGGAAACCACCAGGACCAGAAAGAGCGACGTCTCGCCGCGCGCCAGGCCGAAGACGTTGCCGAGGTTGCAACCGATGGCGACGACGAAGTAGGGGTTCCACGATCGTTCGTGCAGGACGCGATCGAGCGCGCCGATGAGCAGGCCGAAGAAGATGGCGTAGCCGGCGACGCCGAGCCACCCGCCCTCGGACCACCCGTGCCCGAGGATTCCGATACCGAGGTTGGCGGGGGTGTTCAACTGCTGCTGGACGACGACGCCCATGCCGATGGGCTTGTTCTGCCAAAGGAAGCGCGGGATGGGATTGACCAGGAAATAGACGAGCCCGTTGAAGGGGTCGTACTCGTACGACTCCGGGTAGTTCTCCATGATGAACATGGTGTCGGTGGGGGCGTCGCTGGCCATCATGGTCTTGATGGCGCCGCGCTGGAGCATGGGATTCTTGAGGAAGTCGGAAATCTGCTGGACGCGGAGGGCGAGGGTGTACCCACCGCCGCCGCGCGAGGTGGTGCCGCCCTCGCCGCGGAAACTGGCGTAGAACGCGACGAGCATGAAGGTGAGGGCGGCGATGGAACCGAGGCGGACGAGCTTGGAGGCCAGGGGTTTCTGCTTGAGGGAGAAGTACCACCAGACCCAGCAGACGGCGAGGAGGACGCCGAGAATGCCGCGTCGGCCGGTCTCGCCGACCATGCCGATGAGGAAGCACATGGCGAAGGTGGCGAGGAAGATGGCCCAGGCGATGGGGTTGAAGCGACGGGCGATGAGGTAGTAGGTGGCCAGCCCCGCCGCCGCGCCGGAAAGCCCGCCGCGGAACTGCGAGATCAGCACCGTGAGGTAACTGCCCATGGGGACGACGGCGGCGACGATGGCGCATCCCAGGAGGGCGGCGGTGGTGATGACGATTCCGGGATCGGTGATCGGCAGACCCGCCGGGGGCAACACTCGCCGGAGCGGGTTGCACCACTTCTCGCCAAGGCGCAGGGCGACGTAAAACAGCACTATGAAGAGCGGCAGGCACAGGAGCAGCAGGAGTTTGCCCTTGTCGCCGGCAATGTAGATGTCGCTCCCGAAGTTGTCGGTAATGGTGAAGTAGGTGCCAAAGCCGTAGAACTGGGCAAAGCCCAGGAGAAAGATCGTCTTCCAGGAGAGGAACTCGCGGCGGCCTGTTCGGAGATCGTTCAGTATCGTCGCGTACGACACCGCGATCACGAGCACCGACATGATCACCAGCGGTGTGTTCATCCACGCCTCATACGAACCAAACGTCAACTCTGGTTTGGCATCACGGGAGAAAAACGAGCCCCAGACTCGATTCGGCTCCGCCCGCGGGAGCAGTTTAGGCAACCGGTCCTGTTCATCCGACCTCGGCCGAATCAAACGTTGGGGCGTGCGGTCTGCACCGGGTGTGCGGGCGGCGCCGCGCCCGGAGCATCAACGGAGCACCTCCACGGCGGGGCGCGATAACCTGATATGATCCGCCCCGCGGGAGCATCGGAGAGTGAGCGACCTCATGCCCAACGCCGTCAATCGAATCGATTCCGCGCCCGCGCTATCGGTCGGGGGGGACCTGGTCCACATCCTCGTGGATTCACGCTGCACGGGCGGCGCGAGCGTGCTGGTGCACGTGGTGTGCGCGCCGGGGAGCGGGCCCCCGATGCACACGCACGCGCGCGAGGACGAGTTGTTCTACGTGATCGAGGGAGAGATGACGTTTGTTCTGGAGGGGCAGGAGACGCGCGGCGGGCCCGGAACGTCGGTGTTCGCGCGGCGCGGCGCGCCGCACCGATTTGTCAACAGGTCGTCATCTCCGGCACGGTTCATCGTGGCGATCACCCCCGGCGGACTTGACGAGTTCTTCCGCGAGGTGGGAACGCCGCTGCCGCCGGGAACCATGCAGCCCGTGTCACCGACCCCGGGCGAGATCGAGGCGCTCGTCCATGGCGCGCCGAACTATGGCATTACGCTTCACATCCCGTAACAGGAGCGGCGGGACCCGCCGCGCGTGATCGACAAGGAGATTCAAACGATGGCAAAGAAGAACGTGCGCAAGGGCTCGCGTCCGCGAGGCAAGGCGGCGAGCAAGAAACTGCAGAAGAAAAAGGTGGTAGCGAAGAAGAAGGCGGCCAAGCCGGCCAAGTCGCCGGGCGCGCCGGCCGGCGAGGCGCAGCGCGCGGTGGCACTCTTTGAGTGGGCCCACGCGATGACGTCCAAACTCATTTCAGGGTTCCAGGGGCACCAACTCACGTACCAGGGGACGCCCACGGAGAACCATCTCCTGTGGCAGATCGGGCACATGGCGACGGGGTACGCGTGGTTCGCCAGCATGCTCGACGGCTCACCGGCGAGCCTGGGCGAACCGTTCGACAGGCTTTTCGGGTATCAGTCCAAGCCCGTAGGAGACGCGTCCGCGTACCCGCCGATCGGGGAAGTGCAGCGCGTGCACGACGAGCAGTACGCGAGGTTTCTCCGCGCGGCGAAGCAGGCGAAGGACGCGGACGCGGCCGGCTCGCTCGACGCCGGGGGGTTCGCCAAGAGCAAGGTTGATCTGATTCTCAAGGCGGCGTGGCACGAAGGATGGCACCAGGGACAGATCAGTTCCCTCCGCCGCGCGCTCGGGCTGCCCGGGGCGATGTAACCGGCGAATCGCTATGCTGCTGGAGTCTTTCCTACGAAGGAGTCCAGTATGCCGATCACCGCTCGTCCTGTCCGTCGCGCCTCGACCTTGTCGGCTCCGCCGGCGGGCCGGTGCGCGGGGTATTTTGTCGTGTGCGCGGCGATGATCGGCGCGCCGGTGTTGGCCGATGTCACACTCCCCGCGGTCATCTCCGACGGCATGGTCCTCCAGCAGAGTTCCGCGGTGCCGATCTGGGGATGGGCCGATCCGGGCGAGCAGATCGCGGTGACCGCGGGGTGGCTCACGCAGCCGGTGCGCACGCAGGCGGAGGCCGATGGATCGTGGCGAGTCAGCATCCAGACCCCCGCGGCGTCGCGCGAGGCGACGACGCTGTCGGTCGTGGGCAAGAACGCCATCACCGTCAAGGACATCCTCGTCGGCGAGGTCTGGGTGTGCTCGGGGCAGTCGAACATGGAGTGGCCGCTCGCGGCCACGGAGGGTTCCGAGCAGGCGATCAATGCCGCCAACCATCCGACCATCCGGCTGTTCACGGTTCAGAACTCGGTGGCGGCGACGCCGCAGCGAGATTGCGCCGGCGGGAAGTGGAACGACTGTACCCCCACAACCGCCCGGGATTTCAGCGCCGTTGGGTACTACTTCGGCTCTGAACTCAACCGGGAGTTGGGGGTTCCGATCGGGCTGATTGCATCGGACTGGGGAGGCACACCCGCAGAATCCTGGACGAGCCGGGCCACCATCAGCGGGTTCCCGGAGTTTGCCGATCACCTGTCGCGGTGCGACCGGATCCGCGACCTCGAACAAGCCCGGCGGCGCGGCGAGGGCATCAGCGATGACGCGGCGTTCGCCGCCTGGCTCAAACAGATCGATGAGGCCGATATCGGCAGCCGCGATCCAGCGATCGACCCGCGCGGCGGGTGGTTCGCCGAGAACTTTGATCACTCGGCGTGGCCCAGCATTGACGTTCCCGGGCACTGGTCCGGGGATCTGTCGCGCTTCGACGGGCTGGTCTGGATGCGCACCACCTTCGAGGCGCCCGCGCTGGCATCCGACGCCAAGGCCGTTCTCTCGTTCGGGCCCATCGATGATTGCGACACCGTCTGGATCAACGGGCAGCGCGTCGCCCAGAGCATGATGGTCGGGGTTCACGACCGGCCTCGGGCGTACAACATCCCACCGGGCGTCATCCATCCCGGCCGCAACACCATCGCCGTGCGGATCCTGGACACCGGCGGCCCCGGTGGTGTGACGGGCGACGCGAGCGCGAACAGGCTCACCGTGCAATCGGCGGGCAACGCGACGATCATCGCGCTGGGTCATCCGTGGAAGGCGATGAAGGGCGCAGCGGTCTCGGCGCTTCCCGGCCGCCCGCAGCCGCTCGCCCCCGCGCCGTGGACCGCGACGAACCTGTACAACGGGATGATCGCGCCGATCGCCGGCTACGGCATCCGAGGGGCGATCTGGTACCAGGGCGAATCAAACCGGGAGCGCGCGTTCCAGTACCGGTCGCTCTTCCCCGCGATGATCACCGATTGGCGCTCGCAATGGGCGCTCGCCGCGGGCGGACGCGCGGGCGACAAGAACATGTTCCCGTTCTACTTCGTGCAGATCGCGCCGTTCAACTACGGCGGCGATCGGGGTGAAGCCGCCGAACTTCGAGAGGCGCAGACGCTGACGCTGAGCCTGCCGAATACGGGGATGGCGGTGACGATGGACATCGGCAATCCCGCCGACATCCACCCCCGCAACAAGAGCGACGTGGGGCACCGGCTGGCGCTGTGGGCGCTGGCGAAGGACTATGGCCGCGCGGGGGTGGAGTATTCGGGCCCGATGTACAAATCGATGCGAGTGCAGAACAACCGGGTGTTCCTGTCGTTTGATCACATCGGCACGGGGCTGGACAGCGGGGGCGAATCGCTGCGCGATTTCACGATCGCCGGCGACGACCAGAAGTTCCTGCCCGCCCAGGCCACGATCGAAGGCGATGAGGTCGTCGTCTTCAGCAACGAGATCCTGCACCCCGTAGCGGTGCGCTACGCCTGGGGAGCCGCGGACGTACCGAATCTGAAGAACAAGGAGGGCCTGCCGGCGCCGTCGTTCCGCACGGACGACTGGCCGATGCTGACCAGGCCCGCCGACGGGGGAGCGCCCGCGAAGAAGTCGAGTTCGGCGCCGGGGCTGGAAGATGGTCGCCGGCTGGTGCTGCGGGCGCCGATCGAACGCTGGGACGAGGCGATCCCGCTAGGCAATGGCCTGCTCGGGGGGCTGTTGTGGGGGAAGGGCAATCTCATCAACCTGTCGCTGGACCGCGGGGATCTGTGGGACCTGCGCACGCCGGAGACGCTCAAGCGGCCGGATTGGACATACGACACGATGAAGCGGCTTGTCGCCGCGAAGGACCACCAGCAACTCGTCGAGCTCTTCGACAAGCCATACGACACGGTGCCGTATCCGACGAAGTTGCCCGGCGGGCGCCTGGTGATTCATCTGGACGAGGGGTTCGCGGCGGAGCGGTTTTCGCTGGATCTTCGCGATGCCGAGGCGAGGATTGACCCCGGGACCGCGGCGCGGGCGGGTGCCGTTCGCTCGTTCTTCAGCGCGGTGATGCCGGTGGGGTACGTGACGTACACGGGTCCGAAGCCGCGCGTGGAGATCATCCGCCCAAAAGGACTTGACCGGCTTGGGTACCCCGCGGCCCAGTTTGAGCGTGAAGGGGCCGCGACCGAGGAACGCTGGTTAATTACGATGAAGCAGTCCACGCTCGGGACGGGGGTCAGCGGCCGGCCGCTGGCGTACGTCGTGGCCGCGGCGGTGCAGCATGATCCTCGGACGAGGCGCAACACCATCGTCACCACCATCACGTCGTCCGACGATTCGTCCGACCCGCTCGCGTTGGCGCGGGAGCGGCTGGAGCAGGCCCTGGCCGTCGGGTACGACGCGGCCAAGATCGGGCACGAGACCTGGTGGCGGAACTTCTGGAGCATTTCGAGTGTTCGCGTGGCGGATGGTGCGATTCAAGCCCATTACGACCTGTGCAAGTACTTCTACGGCTCGGCGTCGCGCGCGGACGGGCCAACCGCCGGCCCGCCGATCCCGCTGCAGGGTGTGTGGACCGCCGACGAAGGGGGACTCCCGCCGTGGAAGGGCGATTTCCATAACGACCTGAATACGCAGATGACGTATCTCGCGTGTCACGCGGCGGGGCTTGAGGAAGCCGAGCGCTGCTGGCTGGACTTCAACATGAAGTTGCTGCCGCGGTATCAGCGGTTCGCGAAGGAGTTTTATGGGGTGGACGGGGCGGTGGTGCCGGGCGTGATGACGCTGACCGGCGATCCGATGGGCGGGTGGGGGATGTATTCATTGTCGCCGACGAACGGGGCGTGGGTGGCGCAGTCGTTTTATCTGCATTGGCAATACACGCAGGACCGGAAATATCTGGAACAACAGGCCTTTCCGTTTTGTCTCAACATTGCCAGGGGGATTCGCCCGCTGCTCGAGATGGCGCAGTCCGTGGTTCGCTACCGCCTGCCGCTCTCGTCATCTCCCGAGATCCACGACAACTCACTGCGGGCGTGGCTGACCCCGAACTCAAACTATGACGCGTCGCTCATTCGCTGGCTCTTCTCGGCGACGTCCGACTTGTCTATCCGCTCGGGTGAAGGCGTCAGCCACGCCATGCACTGGGGCCTACCGGTCGAGTTTCTCGAACCCCCCCACCTCGACTCGGCATCGGCCCTGGCCTTTGCCAAGAACGAGCCCTACACCGAATCCCACCGGCATTTCTCGCACACGATGGCGATCCACCCGCTGATGCTCCTCACCATCGACGGCTCCGCGGACGACCAACGCATCGTCAACGCCTCCATCGACCGCATCCTCGAAAAAGGCACGTCCGCTTGGTGCGGGTACTCCTTCTCCTGGATGTCCTGCATTCTCGCGACCATTGGGCGCCCCGAGCAATCCCTCGACTACCTTGAAAAGTACATGCGAGGGTTCATTCTTCGCAACGGGTTTCACTGCAACGGCGACCAATCCGGCACTGGACTCTCGAACTTCACGTATCGGCCCTTTACGCTGGAAGGCAACTTCCTGGCGATGCAAGCGGTGCAGGACATGCTCATCCAGAGTTGGGGAGGGCGGCTGCGGATCTTCCCGGCGACGAGCGTGAAGTGGCCCGACGCGTCGTTCACCGACCTCCGCGCCGAAGGCGGTTTCAAGGTCTCGGCCAAGAGAGAGGCCGGCCGCACGACGAGTGTCAGCATCACCGCAACCGTCGACCAAACCCTCCGCCTGCGTGATCCCTTCACGGGCCTGCCCGCCGGATCCGCCGCATGGAACCGCGATGACCTCAGCCACATCGAAGGCGACATCTTCTGCAAGATGAAAGCGGGAGAAACCGTCACGGGACAGATCGCTTCGCGGTAAACTCTCGCTTGGGGCGGGCGCGTCGGCCCGCGCTCGCGGGCGAGTGAAAGGGGCGTGGCCAGCATGGGAACCGACGATGTAGCAGGCGGCTCGTCAAAAGCGGAGCAGCCCGCCGCGATGGATTCTCTGGCTCGGGCTGGCGGCGCCGAGGCGGCCCACGCGTCAGGATCCGGAGGTGGATTGAGCGGCCGGCCGCTTGACGAATCGCCGGACGACACGCCCCTGACCTGCTTCAAGTGCGGGTACGACCTCAGGGGGATCGATCAGCACGGGACGTGCCCGGAGTGCGGGATGGCGATCTCGCTGACGCGACGATGCCACCTCACCGCCGCCCCGCGTGAGTACATCGAGCATCTGGCTTCCGGCGCCTTGTGGTGCATGCTGGGGATGGTGTTTCGGGTCGCCGGGCCTATCGCGCTGATCGTGGCGGCCGCGGCGACGCAGGACCTGGACTCCTGGATCCTGGGATTGATCGGGCTGGTGATCGCGTGGATGCCGGGCTGGTTCGGCATGACCCGGCTGTCGGAACTTGACCCTCCCGCCGACCTGAAAGATCTTGGCGGTCACCGCGGGAGGCATGTTCGGTTTGCCGTGCTGGGGCAGGTGGTTTCGTTCCTGATCTTCTTGTTTGGTCTCTTCCTGGTGTTTGTGGCGGGGAACGAGAATCTCGTCGCGTCATCCCTGGTCATCGCCCCGATGATCGCGTATTTCATTGCATGGGTGCTGGGGTACCTCGCCCTGGCGCGGCACGCCGTGTGGCTCTCCCGGCGCCTGCGCCGTCCCGGGCTGCAGCGCTACGCGACGGTGCTGGTGCCGCTCGCGCCGCTGCTGGCGCTCGCCGGGGCGGTTGTGATCCTGACGATCCCGGTCGCCGCCAGCCTCATGTTCATCCTCTTTGGCCGTCTTCGGGTGGGAGCGCTGCACACGCTGGATCGGCAAGGCCGGGAAGGTGCCGCAAGCGTCGCGTGATTCCATGTTCGCGTCACTCGACTTCGTACAACTCGAACTCGTATGACGCCGCCCGTCCGCTCGTGAGCCGGTGCAGGCGGACCGGGCTCTGGGGTTCGGCCGGTCGAGAAGGCCCGGGCGGGGCGATCCATTTCGCATAGCGATCCCGTTCCGCGCTTTGCGAGTCCGAGCGCAGCAGCAGGTAGGCCCGTCGGCCGCTCTCCACGGGCAACCGCGGCAACTCCCCGGACCGCAGGGCTTCGGGCATCCACAGCGGCGTCACCCGCCCGCGCGACGCACGCTGCATGTACAGCAGCACATCGGGCCGGGCTTCCACCAGGTCGTTGGCCCACACGTCCCCGTCGCGAATCAGCGACGCCGCGAGCGCCGCTCCCGCGCGTCGTCCTGCCTCCCGCCGGTCGCGATACGTCTCTCGGTACACCGACCACCACAGCAGCAGCGGCACCAGCACGATGGGGATAACAAGGGGATGACGCAGCACGCACCAGCGCGAAACTTCGCGGACAACACGGGATGCCCCGGCATGCTCCGGGCTCTCTACTGGCGCGGCCAGCCCGAGTGTGTAAGCAACCAGCGGCGGCAGCAGCACCGCCGCCGGCATCGCGTAGCGCGAGTTGCTAATCCCCATCAGCATCAAGAGCCCGACACTGAGCAGCCAGGCGAAACCGATGATGTGCGCCAGTTCCCGCTCGCGACGGACGCCGTTGCCCGCGATCGGAACCCCGGTGAGGCGCTCGGCCAACAGCGGGACAAGCGCGATGGAGGCGGGGAGAGCGGCGACGAACGCGGCGGGGATCAGCCGAAGCGTGCCACCGAGGCGGTCGAATGACCATGTGAACTCGGAAAAATCCTGCGTGACGCCCCCGCCCGCGTTGGCCCGTGCGACCAGCCACGCGATCACCCCGATCGCGGCGGCGGCTGAACCGATCGCGCCGAGGGTGTACACATTGGCCAGGGCGCGGATCGAACGGGTTCCGACGCACAGGGCGATCATCACGCCCAGGAGGCACGTCGCGCTCGCGGGCCCCTTGGCCAGCCCGGCGATCAGGATGCCGGCGCCGGCGATTCCCGCGGGGGCGAGCCGCGCGCGCGGCCCATCGGGCCGCGCCAGATCAATCAGCGCCAGGCAGGCAAACTGCGTCCCCAGCGCGTTGAGCGCGTCGATCTCCGCGACGCGTCCAATGGCGACGAACTGCGGCATGATGGCCTGCGCGACCCCCGCGCCCAGCGGCCCGCGCCATCGTCCGTCGCCGAACCATCGCCGAGAGTACCACAGGGCGGTGAGCGCCATGACGGTGCACGACGCCGCCGACACCGCCCGCGCGGCGAACTCGGTCTTTCCGAAGACCATCGATGCCAGCGCGATGGCCCAGGGAAACCCCGGCGGCTTGCGGAGGTAGGTCTGCCCGAACATCTCCATCTTCAGCCACCGACCCGTTTCCAGCATGGTCCATGCCGGCACGACGCGGTGTCCTTCGGACATCCCGAATCCCGGCGTTCCCAGCAGGGGCCAGTAGAGCACGGCGCAGACCGCGACCACGATCAGTGATTGGACCCACGCGCGGCTGAGCACGCCCTGACGCATGGCGGATTATCCCACATTCGAGCCGGGGCGCGCCAGCGATCGGCTTGGTCAGTAAAGACCGGCGGGGAAGTCACCGCCCCGCGGAGGGGTCGCCGGGGCTCCCCTACCGGCGCATGGCGACTCGGATGGACCGCGTACGATTCCTTCTCTCACGGAGAAAACCATGGCAATACGCGGCACCAGTGGCAGCGGCGAGCAGGCCCTCCCTGAATGGGGCGAAGGCAAGTCCCCCGCTCGGACCGAACGCGACGCCGGACCCAAGCCGCCTCGCACGAAACGACGCTGGCCTCGCCGGCTGGGCTTGATCGCGATCGCGCTCGTGCTTGTCCTGGCGTTGCTGGTCGTGTTTGCACCCGCGATCGGGTCCTCTCTTGCGCCGGGGATCATCGAGGACGCCGCCAAGGGACAGATCGCGGGCGCGGTCAAGGTGAAACGCGTCGATCTCTCATGGCGCGGCTCGCAGGAGATCGGTCCCATCGAACTACTCGACGACCGAAACAAGACGGTCGGCACCGTCAGCGCCACCATCCCCGTCGGCCTCCTGACGGTCGTCACCGAGCGCTGGTGGTCCAAGTCCTCCATCGATCTGGGCGCGATCGAACTCACCGGCGATCTCGACGTCGTCGTTGATGCGGCGGGCGGCAAGTCCAACCTGGACCGCGCCGTCGCGCCTGGGCCGCTTGCCAAGCCGGCCGGAACGCCCAAGAGTGCCGGCGGAGGCGGCGGACCTGACACCATCGGCGGCACGCTCAAACTCAAGGACTTCAACATCTCGTACACCGATAAGTCCGCGCCTCCGGGCTCGCCGGTCAGCGCGGGCGTGGGCCTTGTGAAGTTCGGCGGCGACGTCGCGTTCGCGTTCGATCAATCCGGAGGGCCGAGTGGCGCCGGCGGCGCGACCGCCAAGGGCAGGCTCGCCGGCATCCTGAAGGGCGCGTCGTCCTCCAGCGACAAACTCCAGATTTCCATCGACGCCGACGTGAAGCAGACTTCCTCCGGCGCCCTTGACGCGGTGAACGCCGACATGGAACTGGTCGGCGCTCCCGTCGATCTCATCGACGGGCTGGCGGGATTCCGCGGGGAACTGGCCAAGTCGATCGGAACGCGCGCCGAGGTCACGCTGCACGCGGCAGGCAAGATCGATGCGCTCGCCGCCTCCCTCACCGCCAGGGCGCCCGGCGCCCGCGCCGACATCTCGGCCACGATCGCCGATGGCGTGCTCTCGCTCGACAAGCCCGCGGTCATCTCACTGCGACAGACGGATTTCATCGCCGGGCTCCCGTCGCTCCGGGCCAGGTTCGCGCAGGTCGGGAAGACCGTCCGCCTTGACGCCGGTCCGAGCGTCGAGGTCACTATCAACTCGCTCAGGCTCCCCGTTCCGAAGGGGCTTCTCACGGGCGGGAAGCCCGCGCCGAGTTCGTCCGAAGACCTGGATCTTCGGGCGGCCGCGATCGACCTCACGGCGACGATCGGCAAGCAAACCGGGACGATCGCCTGGGATGCACTCCACGGTGCGTCCAAGGCCGGCTCCGACGCGCCGGGGGCGCCCGCGTCGGCTGCCGCGGCCTTCAAGCCGTTCACCGTCGATCCCGTGGTCATCACGGCCGCCGCGCCGACTCTCGCAGGCCCGGTCCAGGTGCGCGGGTCAACCACGGCCACGCTGGAAGGCAAGCCCGCGGGCGACCTCTCGTTCTCGGCGTCTGCCGCGGGGCTGCTTGACGACCAGGGGCACCTCAAGGCCGACTCGCTCAAGGATCTCCGGGCGCAGCTCGATCTGAAGGGGACGTCCACCGCGCTGCTCCAGCCCATAGCCGGCATGCTTGATGTGCCGGTTGATTTCGCGACTGATGTGGGCCCGACGCTCGACGCCGCCGTCACCGTTGTGTCGCGCGACCCGGGCACGGGCGGCGCCGGCTCGGCGCCGATTCCGCCGCTGGATGCGACGCTCAGGCTGACCTCGGCGAACATCAACGCGGACGGCGCGGTGAAGATCGCCGACGCGCTGACGACCACGGGAGACGGCATTTCGCTGCGTATCGCGTCGGCGGGCCCGCTGATCCAGCGCGTGATGCGGACGGAGCCGGGCGCGGGCGCCGCGCCGGGCGCCGGCGCGATGCAGGTCGCGGGGCGCGGCGCCATCGACGTCCGCATCAAGGACCTGTCGATCGACATGGACATGCTGATGCCACCGGCCGTTGCCTCCGGCGCCCCGGCCAAGCCGCTCGACGTGACTCAGATCCTCGGCGGGGCTCGGGCGCAGGCGGATGTGCGCATCGACGATCTCTCGGTGACGCTGCCGGGCGAGCCCGTCGCAGCGGGCACCTCCAAGGGTCTGCTGCCCCCGGGGGCCGTCGCCCCGGAGCAGCCGACAACAATCATGCTTTCGCGGGCCTCGCTCGCCGCGCTGCTGAAGCCGGGTGAACAGCCCCGCGTCACGCTCGACGCGGCGCTGTCGCAAGGTGGCTCGGCGTTCACCGTCAGCGCGAGCGCCAGTGCCCCGGCCAGCGCACTATCCAAGCCCGTGAACGATCGGCCGGCGTCATCGAACCCGATCGAGCGGCTGATCGCGATCAGCCCCACGATCCAGGCGGACGCGAAGTCCGTTCCCCGATCGATGCTCGGGGTGGTCCCGTCGGTTGCCGCCGCGCTGGACGCCGGGCAGGGTCAGGACGCGGCCGCGGAGGCCAAGCGGCTGATCAGCGCGCTCATCGGAAGCGAGGTCGAACTGTCGTTCCGGTCGGCGCCGCTGCACCCGGCGGGCGAACCGGCGTCGCAGTCCGCGAAACTTGAACTACGATCCGCCGGCGGCACGAAGGCGCTGCTGGACGCCGCCCTCACCCCGACGCGGGCAATCATCAACGACGCTTCCCTCGAAGCAACCGTGACGCCCGCGAGCACCGCCGGGTTGCTGGCCGCGCTCTCGTCCTCTTCAGAAGGCCCGGCGACGCCCGCCGGCAACGCTCCCGCGCCCTCGGCGCCGATGACGCTCGCGGACCCGTTCACTCTGCGCTGCGTGATCGAGCCTTACACGCTCCCCTTGAAAGTCACCAAGGAAGGATCCGTCGAGCCTTCGTGGGACGCCGCGCCGGAACTGACGGCCCGCTTGACAACCAGCGCGCCGGTGACGATCCGGAATCTCTCGGTGAACGACTCGAGCGTGGCCGCGAGTCTTCGCAACCTCGCGGCGACAGCGAACGTTCCGCTTGCGAAGATCATGGGCCCTGAGCGCGAGACGGCGAGCGTGCCCGCGAGCGTCTCCGCCGACCTCGTGCGCGTCGATTCGGTTCGCACGGATGCAGTTGCGAAACTCGATGTGACCGCGCGCGTGCCCGCCGGCGGCGGGGCGAATCTCTCCGCGGTGGCCAAACTCATCGACGTCAATACCGCGGCCGCTGATTCGATTCTCGGCAAGTCCAACTACCTCGTCGGCGCGCTGGGCGAACGAATCCAGGCCACTGTCCGTATCGAGCAGGTCCCGCTCGCCGCGCCCGGCGCCCCTCGCGCCGGCCCGGGCGGCGCTCGCGCCGCCAGCGCTTCGGTGCCCACGCGCACGAATATCCAGGCCGACCTGGACTCTCCGCGCCTGAAGGGCGCCTCCATCACCGCTTCGATGGACGAACAGGCGATCCGCGCCGATTCCGCCAGACTCACGTGGACCCCCAGCGTGGACTGGGTGAACGACAACCTCCTGGGCGCGGCGGACGCTCGCACGAACAACACGCCGCCCGGCGCCCAACTCGCGCAGGAAACCTCGTTTTCTCTCGACCTCAAGAAGGTCGCGATCGCGAGGGCGAAGTCCGAAGGGGACAAGCCGGTTCAGGGACCCCTCAAGCCGGGCGTCTTTGCGCTCGATACCGCGCTCACCTCCCCGGGCATGACCCTCCGCCGCCCGGACGGCCAGACCGTACGACTGGACGATATCCGCGCCTCGCTCGTGGCGCCGCCGTCGTCGGCCGCGGCCTCCGTCAACTACGACATCACGATCGCGCGCGTGTCGGGCGACTCCGCCGATTCATCCAAGCCGGCGCACCTGGCCGGCTCGCTGGACCACCTCGCGGACGCAGCGGGCGTCCTGACCACGGACGCCGCCGAACTCAACGCCGACGGCGACCTCCAGGGCCTCCCCACCGCGCTCGTCGATGCGCTGGCGAATCAGAAGGGCCTTGTCGTTGATGCGCTGGGCGCGATCCTCACGGTGAACCTCAAGGCCCAGCATCTCTCCCGCAGCGGCGGCACGCTCAACCTCACCGCCGACGCGCCGCGCCTTGATGCCAGGATCGTCGGCAAGATCGAGAACGGCACCTTCATGCAGACCGGCCCGATGCAGGCCGATCTCACCGAAGTCGTCGCGCCGCTGGTCAAGCGATTCGCGGGCGGGCTTCCTCTGGTCGAGACGGTCGTCAAGACGCCCCAGGACGAGAAGGGCGTCATCACCGCCACTAATTTCACCTTTCCCGCCGACGGGAAGGACATGACGAAGTTCAACGGGGTCATCACCGCCGACCTCGGGACCGCGCAGTTCGAGGCGCAGGGGTTCTTCAGTCAACTCCTGAAGTTTGCCGGCGGCCGACGCTCGGGCGTCATCGGACGCAAGATCGAACCCTTCACCGTCCGCGCCGATCACGGCGTCCTCACCTACGACCGCTTCCGCTTCCCGCTCGGGGAGTTCACCGTCGAGACCCGGGGCACGGTGGATCTCGTCGGCCGAAAGATCAACGTCGTCACGTATGTCCCGCTCTTCGCGCTGGCGGACGAGACCGTCGGACTTCTGGGCGGCGGCGCGATCCTTGCCAACATCAAGATCCTCGATCGCAACACCCTGGTCCCCATCAAGGTCAGCGGCAGCCTCGACAACCCCAAGGCGCAGCCCGACGCCGAGACGTTCCTGAAGGAGAACGCCGCCAAGCTCCTGCCCGACCCCAAGAAACTCCTGGAAGACCCAGGAAAAGCGATCGAGGACCTCCTGAAGGGTCCTAGGAAGGACAAGTAGGCCCTCTCACAACATCCACCCCTCACGATAGTGGTGCTTGATCAGCGTGTCGGCTTCGGGGGCGTTGCTCGCTCGCAGCGCCACCGGATCCCACTCGAGTTTTTTCCCGACGCGGTACGACACGTTCCCCAGCAGGACGGCTTCGGAGAGCATGCCCGAGTAGCCGAAGTGGCACGTCGTCGGCGAACCGGTCTTGCACGCGGCGATCCACTCGGCGTGATGCCCCGCGGAATCCGGGATGGAAGGGGCAGGCGGGGTGAACTCGACCGCGATGCCGTTGCGCAGCAGCCGGTGCGAGCCGTAGTCGGCGATGATCATCCCCGACTCGCCGACGAACAGGTTGCCGTCGCCCCATGAGAGCGGCGTGCCGTCGGCGTTCTTCAGGGTCGCCAGGACTTCCGGGCGCTTCTCACCGTCGTACCAGGTGACCGTGACGGGAGCGCGTTGGCCCTTGGCCGGATGCTCGTAGCGAACGATGAGCCATGCCGGGGTGCCCACCGCATCGACGGGCGGCCCCTGGGCGTGCACGCTGAGGGGATGACCCAGTTCAAGGGCCCAGTGCGCCAGGTCCATGTGGTGGCACGCCATGTCACCCAGGGTCCCGGTGCCGTACTCCCAGAATCGCCGCCACTGCGCCGGATGGATGCCGTCGCAGTAATCATGTTTCGCGGCGGGCCCGAGCCACAGATCCCAGTCCAAGTTCGCGGGAGGCGGCTTGGACTCGCCGTACGTCCCGCCCGACCAACTCTTGCCGCACCAGACGTGAACCTCCAGGATGTTGCCGATAATCCCGCTGCGAACGAGTTCGACGACGCGGCGGTAGTTGGCGCCGGCGTGGATCTGCGTGCCCATCTGCGTCGCGAGCCCCTTCTCCTTGGCGAGCGTCGCGAGCACTCGTGCTTCTTCGACGGTGTGGGCCAGGGGTTTTTCGCAGTACACGTGCTTGCCGCGACGCAGCGCCAAGGCCGCCGCGGGCGCGTGGATGTGATCGGGCGCCGCGACCAGGACGGCGTCGTATTCGAGCGAGCCCGAGAGCATCCCGCGAAAGTCGCGGTATCGCTTTGCCCCCGGATACGTCGCGCCCGCTTGTTCAAGAAACCCCAGGTCCACGTCACATATCCCGACGATCTGCTCGCCCTGGATCTGCGAGAGATTCCAGGCGGCCTGATTCTGCGTGCCAACAACGGCGATGCGCAGTTTCTCGGACCGCCGCGTCCGCGACCACGCGCGTGGAGCCGAGGCGAGCGCGACGGCCGCGGCGCCGGCCTTGATGAACCGCCGTCGTGAAACATGAAGACCCGGCATGGTTGCTTCCTCCGTTATCCCGGCGTGCAGCATATCCGCGCTCGCACGCCGGGCGGATCTCCACAACTCCAGCACGTGACGCGAGACGAGGATCTAGACTTGCCGCATGGCCTGGCCGTCGCTGGAAGAGTTCGTGGCATGCGTGGAAGCGGCGCGGTACGAGTCGCCGGACGCCACGCTCGTCGTTCCCATGAGCGTCCGGCTCCTGGAAGATCAGTTGACGCCCGTGCTTGCCTACCGGCGGCTGGTCGCGCCGGACAAGCGCACCGCGCCGTCATTCCTCCTGGAATCCGTCGAAGGCGGCGAGCGCCAGGGGCGCCACTCGATCCTGGGCGCTCAGCCCGCCCTCGAGGTGATCGTCCGCGGACATGACGTGCAGATCGTCGACCACCGCTCGGCGCAGCGATGGCATCCGGTAGAGCGCCCGCCGGGCTCTTCTGGCATCACCCACTCGCGCGAGACGGATCCGCTCGACGTGCCGCGGCGTCTCTCTGCAAACCTGCGCTTGACCGTCCCGGTCCCGACGGCCGAGCGCGCGGCGCCGCTGCCCTCGTGCGTCCTGGGCGGATGGTTCGGGTATGCGTCCTACGACAGCGTTCGGTACGCGGAGCCGGAGAAACTCGGATTCACGGCGGACCCGTCGCGCCGCGTTCCCGATGATGATCGCCGACTGCCCGAAATCCAGTTCGCGTATTACGACGGAACGGTGGTGTTCGATCACGTGGACAAACTGGTGTACGTCGTATGCCTCGTCGAGGTGCCGGTCGGCGCCGGCGCAACCGACCCAGCGGACCTGCGCCGACTGCACGAGCAGGGACTCGCGGCTTTGGAGCACCGGGTCCAGATGCTCCAGACTCACAGCAAGCCGCTCCCCAGCGGCCGTCTGCCGCCTCGACCCCAAGCGGCGTCATCACATGACCGGGCGACGCTTGACCGGCGCGCGGCTCTGGACTCGAACCTGACCCCAGCGCGGCACGCGGAGATGGTCGCCAAGGCGCTCGAATACATCCGCGCCGGCGATGTCTTTCAGGTCGTGCTCGGCCAGCGATTCGAGAAGCGCAGCCACGCGGATCCGTTTGACGTCTACCGCGCGCTCCGCGCGGTCAATCCCAGTCCGTACATGGTGTATCTTCAGGCGCAAGGGTGCATCCTCGTCGCATCGAGCCCCGAGATCCTGTGCCGCGTCCGCCGCGCCTCCGCGAGCACCGATCCGGGTGCGCGGCAAGCCCGGCTGGTGGTCACTAATCGTCCGCTCGCGGGGACGCGCCGCCGCGGATCCACCCCGGACGAGGACGCCGCGCTCGAACGCGAACTCCTGGCCGACCCGAAAGAGCGGGCCGAGCACATCATGCTCGTGGACCTGGGACGCAACGACGTGGGCAAGGTCGCCCGGCCCGGGTCCATCGAACTCCCCGTGCTGATGAGCGTCGAGCGCTACAGCCACGTGATGCACATCTCGTCAACCGTGACGGGCGAACTGCGCCGCGGGCTGGACTGCTGGGACGCGCTCCGCGCGGCCCTGCCGGTCGGGACCATCTCCGGCGCGCCAAAGGTGCGCGCCATGCAGATCATCGACGAGCTCGAGCCGGTGCGCCGCGGACCGTACGGCGGGGGGTTCGGGTACGTATCACTCGACGGCGAGATGGATATCGCGCTGGCCCTGCGGACCATGGTGGTGCCGACGGCGGCGCGCGACCCCAGCGGGTGGATGTACCATCTTCAAGCGTCGGGCGGGATCGTGGCGGACTCGCAGGCCCCGGCGGAGTATCAGGAGACCGTCAACAAGGCCGCCGCACTGGCACGCGCCATCGAAGTCGCCGAGAGCGCGTTCACGTCGCCAGGCATTCCAGCCTGACTCGTCTCGGTTCAGTTCTCGTCGTCGGCTTTCTTCTTGTTGGCGGCGGCGGCCATGGCCGCGAGCCCGCGGCGCTCGCGCGGGCTGAGGCGTTGGAGCTGCGTGCGCGGGTCCGCCGCGATGCGGTTCAGAAGCCGCCGCTGCTCGAACAGTGACAGCGGCGCGTTGGGATCGACCGCAGTCGTCGCATTGGCCGCGGCGGGGTTGCTTTGCCCCGTACTGGTAGCGACCCCGCCCGCACTCCCCTGCGATGAACAGCCCGACGCGAGCAGCAGCACACTCGCCGCCGCGCTGACGCCGGCGATCCTCGCCCCCCACTGCTTTGGAACTCTCCGGGACCGATCCATCGCGTCATGGTAGGCGTTCGACGGCGAAACGCGGTCCGATCATGTTCAAGAATCCTGCGCACGTCGCCGCACCGTTCTAAGATCTCCTTCCCCCCGAGATCCCACCTGTCCATGCCCATCCTCGCCGCCGTCAACTTGTCGTACTCCATCGGTCAGACCGTCATCCTGGACGGCGCGACGCTGTCCATCGAGCCGGGCGAGCGGATCGGGCTCGTGGGCCGCAACGGAGCCGGCAAATCCACCCTGATGCGCCTCATCACGGGCGAGCTCACGCCGGACTCGGGCTCGACGGGTCTGGCCCGCGGCGCTCGCGTGGGCTTTCTTCGGCAGGACCCGGTGCTCGACCCGCACCTCACGCTGCGCGAGGAGGCGGGAAAAGCGTTCGCCGAACTCACGCGCCTGCACGCCGAACTCGACGAAGTCTACCACGACATGGAGCGCGTCAGCATCGAGGGCGGCCCGGACGCCGACGCCCGCCTTGAACGATTGATGCGCAAGCAGACGGACGTGGAGCGGCGGATGGAAGCCGCCGGCGGGTACGCGATCGATCACAAGATCGACGCGGTGCTGCACGGGCTCGGGTTCACCGACGGGCAGTTCCACGTGAAGGTGTCGGGGTTGTCGGGCGGGCAGAAGGGACGACTGGCGCTCGCCAAGCTGCTGCTGGAAAGCCCGGATCTGCTCCTGCTCGACGAGCCGACGAACCACCTCGACATCGCCGGGCGCGAGTGGCTTGAGGAGTTCCTCGTGAGCGACTTCCGCGGCGCGGTGCTGATGGTCAGTCACGACCGCTACATGCTCGACCGCGTGGTGACGCGGATCGAGGAGGTCGAGCAGGGGCGCCTGATCGATTACCCCGGCAACTACTCGGCGTTCTGCGAGATCCGCTACCAGCGACGCCTGACCCAGTTCCGCGCGTTCGAGAAGCAGCAGGACAAGTTCCGCAAGGAAGAGGCGTACATCCGAAAGTACAAGGCGGGACAACGCGCCAAGCAGGCGCAGGGCCGCCAATCCAAACTCGATCGCGAAAAGCGCGACAGCACGCTCGAACGCCCCGTCGAACTCGAAACGCTCGACTTCGATCTTCCCAGGGCGCCGCGCGCCGGCGACCTGGTCGCCGTCGCGCGGGGCATCAGCAAGCGGTACGCCCTCGCGCCCGGCGCCGCCCGCGATGAATACACCGATCCCGACGCCGCGTCGAAGATCCTGTTTGACGATTTCGACGTCACGATCTCTCGCGGGGAGCGGTGGGGGATCATCGGGCCCAACGGCGCGGGCAAATCGACGCTCGTGCGAGGGTTGCTCGGTCAGTTGCCGCTGGACGCCGGGTCCGTCAAACTCGGCTCCAACGTGGTCGTCGGCTACTACTCGCAGACCGGCGACGAGGCGGACGAAAACCTCGCGGTCTACGAGTACCTGCAACTCATCATCAAGCGGGAAAACCCCGGGACCGTGTTCAGCGAGCAGCAGGCGCGGGACCTTGCCGGCGCCTTTCTCTTCAGCGGCAAGGACCAGGACAAGCGGATCGGATCATTGTCGGGGGGCGAGCGCAGCCGGGCGCGCCTCGCGGGGCTGCTGGCCAGCGCCAAGAACCTGCTCATCCTTGATGAACCGACCAATCACCTCGACATTTCCTCCGCCGAGCGGCTGGAGGACGTGCTCGCCGCCCCATCGGACGATGACGACGGCCGCCGTTCGTCCCCGTTCGACGGGACCATGATCCTGATCTCGCACGACCGCGCGCTGATCGACGCGACCTGCGAGCACCTCATCGTGCTCGACGGGCACGGCGGCGCCGAGGTCTTCCACGGGAACTACACCGACTGGCACCGCAAGCAGATCGAACGGGCGGCGGCGCGGAAGGCCGCCGAAGCCGAGGCGCTCCGGCGCCGCGAGGCGGACGAGGCCAGGAAAAAGACGGCGGCGAGTGCAAAGCCGACGGCCACCGGCGCCCGCAACGGGTCGCCGACATCGCCCGGCGCCAAGCACCTCACCGAAAAGAGCGCCCTGTCGTGGATGTCAAGCGACCGGTTGGAACAGGAAATCGCGGCGCTCGAGGCTCGCGTCAAACAGATCGACGACCTGCTGACCAAGGAAGACGTCTACTGCGACGCGGCGCGGTGCCGCGATCTGCTCTGGGAACGCGATCAAGCCCAGGACAAACTCCGGCAGCATGAAGAGGAATGGTTGAGGCGGGCGGAGTAGCCCGCCGGTTTACCCAGCGTTCAAAGCCGGCGGCGAGGTCGCCTGGGCCGGCTTGGGCTCCGTCCTGACCTCTCCCGTCGTCGCGTAGCCATAGGCCCGAAGCCAGCGCCCCGCGACTCGCTCGAATCGCGCCGCTTGTTCGCGCGACAACTTGGCGCGCCAATCACCGGCCGTCCCCTTGCGGAAGAAACTGCTGGCGTCCTCGTCCCCCCGCTGTCGGCCGCCGCTCAGCCGCTCGAACGACGCGGCGGCCACGCACTCGCTCACGAGTTGGCCCGATGCATCCGCCCCGATGAACTGCAACAGGCGGGCCGCCTGCGCCTCCGGGTCGGCGAGCATGTCCTCGTACCTGACGAGCAGCGTGTGATCGAACTCGTCCCCGACCTCGCTGTAGGCGCACGCCGCCTCGATCCAGTGCTGCGTGAACATCTCGACGTACCGCTCATCGACCCCCGCGGCGGCCGGCGCGGCGGCCGTCGTCGCCCGGGTCAGGTTGTTCCACTGGGCCGCCCCTGATACCACCACGTCTCGCCCGTCTCGCACTAGGAAGATCAGCCGTGTCCTTGGCGAGTACCGCGACGCTTGGCGCAGCGCGTGCGACGCCGTGCCGAGATACGGTGTCAGTTTCTCGCCGTAGATCGACTTGCCTGAGACGCGGAGCGTGGTGCGGGCGATCTGGTCGGCCAGATCGCACATCAGTTCGTGCTGGAACGATCCGCCGCCGGGCACGGCGGGCCGCGGCGCGTGGAAGTGGCGCTGCAAGTTCTCGACGTAGGATTCGAGCGTGATTCCCAGTCCGCTCGGGCGCGACGGGTCGATGTGCCGCCCGAACAGCCGCGTCTCCCCGCAATGCACCATCGGGTGCGCCGAGAGCAAGCGCTGCAACCACGTGGTGCCGCTCTTGGGGCTTGCAAAGACCAGGAATCGCATCGAACGCTGGGGCATGGGCACTCCCGCAGAGATCGTCGGCCGTTTCGTGATCGGCGGTCAAGTTCCGCGGGGTCACGTGGCGGGCGCAATTGCTGCACGCGCGTCCGTGCCACGGCGCGATCCGCGAAAGTGCATGCACCCATCCCAAAGGGACGAAAGTCGTTCAATGTCCAGTGCTCCGACCGCGTCCGCCCCCGTCCCGTACCGCGAGATCTACGACCGCGTCATCGCCCGCCACCCGGGGTACAACGACGCCACCACGTCGCCCGGCTATCGGGCACTCTTTCGAGCGTTTGATCGCCTGCGTGGAACGTCGGGGCCGGCACTGGACGTGGGCTGCGGCGTCGGGTTTGCCGTTCAAGCGATGGAACGTCACCTGGGCCTGGAGTCCTACGGAGCCGACGTAAGCGAGACCGCCGTCGCGCGCGCCCGCGAACGCCTCGGCGCCCCACACCGAGTCGCGCTGATCGAATCGGGTCGCATCCCATTCGCGGACGCACTCTTCGGGCTTGTGACGTGCTTCGATGTGCTGGAACACCTGGAAGTGTCGGACATCCATGTGTTGCTCGCGGAACTGCGCCGCCTGCTGCGTCCGCGGGGGCTGTTATGCCTGACGATCGCGACGCGGGGGTCATCGAGCGCGGACCACCTCGGCGTCAACCTGCACCGCACCGTCCAAGACGCCGCTTGGTGGCGCGCCGTGCTCAAGCCTGATGAACTGGTGTGGGACTGCCGCAGCGACGAACTGCTGGCTTTCTGGACCAAGCCCCCCGCGACGTAAACTCGCCGCACGCCCTTCCCAAAGCCGCCGGTCGGAGTTGAACCGACAACCACCGCATTACAAATACGGTGCACTACCATTGTGCTACGGCGGCAGCCTCAAAGTCTAGGTCCCGCGCCCGCCGGTGTCGCGCACGGGCCGGGCCCCGCGCGGCTTTCTGGTCACGCGGAATTCTCGCGCGGCGAGGGTCCGCGCACGAGCAGCGCACTACGTTTTCCCGCTCATGAGCGAGAACGGCACGGCGATCAACCTTCGTGGCGTGACCAAGACCTTCGGCAAAGGCGCGGCGGCCGTCCGCGCCCTGTGCGGCGTCGATATGAACGTCCCAGAAGGCCAACTCGTCATGCTCGTCGGTCCCAGCGGGTGCGGCAAGACCACCCTGATCTCCGTCATCTCCGGTGTGCTCGACGCCGACGACGGAGTCGCCGAACTCTTCGGCGTCGATTGGGGCTCGCTCTCCTCCGCCCAGAAGACCCGGCGGCGAAGCGAGACCGTCGGGTTCGTCTTCCAGCAGTTCAACCTCATCCCCACTCTCACGGCGCTCGACAACGTCGCCACCGCGCTGCTGGTTCGCGGTATCCGCCGATCGGAGGCGCACCAGCGCGCCGCCGCGTCTCTCGGACAGGTCGGGCTCGGCGACCGCGTCCGCGCGTTTCCATCGCAGATGAGCGGCGGGATGCAGCAGCGCGTGGCCATCGCCCGCGCGCTGGTCGGTCGGCCGCGACTGCTCGTCTGCGACGAGCCCACGGCGAACCTCGATGCTCACACCGGCCACGCCGTCATGGATCTGATTCATGCCGCCAGCCGGGCGGCCGACGAGCACGGCCAGCGCCGCTGCGTCGTCGTCGTGACGCACGACAACCGCATCTTCGGCTACGCCGATCGCATCGAAGAGATGGAGGACGGCACCATCAAGTCCACCCCGTCCGAGTTCGTTCTCGGCGAGCAGCGCCGCGGACACTAGCAGGACATCCTGACAAGCCCGCGCCTCGCTACGCCGCGACGCGCTCCTCGGGCGCCGCGCCCCGGTTCATCCACGCCGAGCACAGATCGATCAGCGTCGATTTGTCGATCGGCTTGGTGGCGTAGGCATCGCACCCCGCCTGCAGGCACTTGTGACGATCCTCCGCCATCGCGTGCGCCGTGAGCGCGATGATCGGAATCCGACTCCCGCGCTCCCGGAGTGTCTGCGCCAGGGTGTACCCGTCCATCTCGGGCATCTGCATGTCCGAGATCAAGAGGTCGTACGGCGTGCCGCCGGACTCCGCCTGCTCAAACATGCGCAGCGCGACCAGCCCGTTCTCGGCGACCTCGACCGACGCTCCCGCCTTTTTCAGGTGGAACGTGATCAACCGCTGGTTGTCGGCCCCGTCTTCCGCCAGCAAGACGCGCCCCGACAACCGGCCCGCGCCGATCGACCGGGTTTGTTCAACCGTCGCGGGCTCCAGCGACGACACCGCCTGGGCGCCGTGGCCCTCACGCAGCGGCAACTCGAGGCGGAAGCACGTTCCCTTCCCGGGCGTGCTCGACACCAGCGTCACATCCCCGTGCATCAGTCGTGCCAGCCGCCGGCTGATCGTCAGCCCGAGCCCGCTCCCCCCGTGCTGGCGCGTGACCGTCGTGTCCGCCTGCATGAACGGTCGGAACAGCCGGCCTGCCTGCTCGGGCGACAGTCCCGGGCCCGTGTCTTCGACGTCGACGATGAGCCGCCGATTCGAGTCCGAATCCTGCGTGCACGCGGCACGCACCGAGACGCTGCCCCGCGCGGTGAACTTGACCGCGTTGCCCGCCAGGTTCATCAGGATCTGGCGCAGGCGCGTCGGGTCGCTGTAGATCACGCTCGGGATCGGCGTGTCGAACACCACCTCCAGCGTGATCCCCTTTTCGCGGGCCCGCGTCTGCATCAGCCGCTCGACCTCCGAGAGCACCCGCGTAATAGGCGTCTCCACGTCCTCCACCGTCATCCGTCCCGCTTCGATCTTCGAGATGTCCAGAATGTCGTTGATGATGCTGAGCAGGTGATGCCCCGCCTGGCGGATCGTGTCCACGGCCTGCTCGCGCCGCGCCGGAGTCGCCGACACCTCCGGATCATCCCGCAGCAGGTCCGCGTACCCGAGGATGGCGGTCAGCGGGGTGCGGATCTCGTGGCTCATGTTGGCCAGGAACTCGCTCTTGGCGCGATTGGCCGCGTCCGCCGCCATCCGCGCTTCGAGCATCGCCTGCTCGACGTTCTTGCGCTCCGTGATGTCCACCAGCGCCCCGCGCAGCAGCGGCGTGCCGCGCTGCGTCGATTCCACGTTCGCGAAGTCGTCGATCCACACGATGCGACCGTCCGCCGCCAGCATCCGGTATTGAAACCGGTGCGCCCGCTTGGCCAGCGTCTCGGTCCGGCAATAGGAAGTCGCCACTTCTCGATCGTCCGGGTGCAGTTTGCGCTCCCAGAAGTTCGGCTCCATCCACTCCTCGAGCGGGTACCCCAGCCGGGACGCCTGCGGCGAGACGTACGTGAACACCTCACGCTCCGCGTCGTATTCCCACACGATCACCTCGGTCCCTTCCACCAGTTGCCGGAACCGCTTCTCGCTCTCGGCCAGTTGCCGGCCGCGCCGCTCCAGTTCCCGCAGGATCCGGACCTGATCGGTGATGTCCTGCGTGAACATCACGAGTCCGCCGACGCTCCCGTCCGGCTCGTACCACGGCCGGACTTCCCAGCGCAGGTGCTGATCGAAGTGCCAGCCCGCCGGGCGCCACGCATCGTCCTCGTTCCGCTCCACCGCGCCCGCCAGGCACCGCGCGTGCGTTTGCTTCCACCGCTCCGGGATTTCCGGGAACACGTCGTAGTGGCTGAGTCCCAGCACCTCGGACGTGCCAAGTTTGAACTCCGAGATCCATCGATCGCTCACGGCGATGTAGCGCATGTCGCGATCAAACATCGCGACGGCGGCGGGCGCGTGCTCGATGAACGTCGCCAGCCGGGAACGCTCTCTCGCCACCGCCTGCTCCGCCTGCTTGCGGCTGGTGATGTCTTCCTGCGTGCCCACGACTCGCGTCGGCCTGCCGTCGGCGTCCCTGGACACCACGACGCCACGGTCGATCACCCATCGCCACGTCCCGTCGCGGTGCCTCAACCGGTGCTCGCACTGGTACACCGAGCGCTCGCCCGCGAAGTGCTGCTGCAGCGCGGTCTGCGTCAGCGCCACGTCGTCGGGGTGCACCCGGCTCAGCCGCTCCGAGATATGGGCGCTCACCGACGTTTCGCCCACGATGCTCGCCCACCGCTCGTCGAACTTGGCTTCTCCCGTCTGCGGGTTCCAGTCCCACGAACCCAGCCCGCTCCCCGACAGCGCCAGTTCGAGCCGCTCTCGCTCGACCTCGATGCTCCCGGACTGCTCCCGCAACTTGTTCGTCATGCGCTCGGCGTGCTCCTTGGCGACCGTGAGGTCCACCGTCATGAGCCGCGTGAGTTCCAGCGCGTGCGCCCGCCGATACCACAGTAGCCAGATCGCGCCCGCGAAGAGACAACTCAGCGCGATGCCCGCAAACGCGATGATCGGCGGCGCCGACCGGTCGATCGCATCCTCGAAGGCCGGGTGCGATCGGACGTCCAGCCGCCAGAACCGCCCGCCGATCCTCACCGATCGCGTGCCCGTGAACAAAGGGTTCTTCGCCTGCGTCCGGCTGTCTACTTCCGAGCCGGTTCCAACGACCAGCAGCGGCTCGTCGCTCGCCGGCGCTGAGATGTCCTCGATCGTCAGCGTCACCTTTCCACTGAACACATCGCGAACCCCTCGTAGCACTTCATCGAGCACGATCGGCGCAAAGGCGATCCCGCGCAGCGCGGCCCGGCGCTGCTCCGGTGTGCGCACCTCGGCTCCCTTCTCGAATATCGGAAGCAGGATCAGGAACCCGGCGCGCTGCGCATCGTCCTGCTTCAGCACCACCCGCCCCGTCAGCGTCGGCGACCCGGTCTGAATGGCGAGTTCGACCGCCTCGCGCCGCACCGGGTCGCTGGATACGTCAAACCCCCAGGCGGCCCGATTCCGGCCCATCGGCTCGAGCCGCGTGATCACGTACAACTCGTCCCGCTCGCCCACCGGAAACACGTCAAACTCCGGTGCCTCGTCCGCCCGCTGCGCGTTCACCCAGTCCTCAAGATCGGCTCGCCTCACCCGTTCGATCAGCCCGAACCCGATCACGCCCGGAAAGTCCTCTCGCAGATTGAACGCGCCCACGAAACTCTGAAACTCGCGCCGTCCCACGTGCTCACTGGCGCCGAAAAACGCACGTTCCCCTTGCAGCCCGCAGACAACGCGCTCGACCCGTTGCTCGGTTTCGAACGCGATCTGGTCCGACAATCGATCGAACTCTCGCGCGGCATCGTCATCAATCTTCGTCGTGGCCATCCGCGCCAGCAGGCACGTGATCGCCAGCCCGATCAGCAGCGATCCGGCCGTCGCGATCAGCATGCCTCGATTGCCGTCCGTCCATGTACGCTCCCGGTCGGTCATCCGGCGCGGGCACATCGACAGCAGCGAGACGGCCCCGGCAAGAAACGCCGCCAGACCCGACGCGGCCACGGGCGACCACGAACTGGTCAGGGGGCCCGACGCGACCGACGCGATCGCCGCCACGGCCCCGGCGCCGAGCATCAGCGCAGCGATCGCCTTCCAGCGGTGCAGCGCAGTGCCTTGTATCGAGTAGTTGACGCCCAAATGGTGTTCTCGCGCGGAAAAGTGCCATGCTTTTCATCGTGCGAATCGGGGAGTCGCCTGAGTCCCATCTCCAAAGGCTTCTTCCCGCGCGCGTCCCGTCCTCATCGCCGGGTCGTTCGCGCACTGATTGCGCGTCGCGTACTCACCCCGCCACCATCTGCTCGGCTGGTGACTCCGGCTCCGAATCGACCGCCTCGTCGCTTCGAGCACCCATCGCGCTGATCCGTTCGCGCAGGTCCCCGATGTAGGTGATCCGGATGCCGAAGTTCTCCCCCACCTTCACCGCCGTTCCAGCACCCACCTGCTTGTTATTCACCAACAACGCCAGTTCATCATCCGCGCTCTTGGGAAGTTCAATGACGGCTCCGGGAACCAGCGCCACGATGTCGTGAACGTGCATCATCCGCTCGGCGAGCACGACGATGATCGGCACCTCCATATACATCACCCCGGCAAGGTCGGCTGGCATGCGCTCCGTATCGGACCGCGCTCGCGCCGGGCTGTAGCCGCCGACCCATTTCCACGACAAGACGCCTGACCGGCGCAAAGGACGCTGGAGCGCCTGCCCGTTACGATCGGCTCGTGATCGATCCTTCATTCACGCTCGCGGCGGATTCCGCCAGTCCGATGGTCATTGACCTGCTGGCGATCCTCGCGGCGGCCGCGATCGTCGCGATCGGGCTCAGCCGGCTTCGGCTCGCCGCGATCCCGGCCTACATCATCACCGGGACCATTATCGGACCAGACGCGGCCCGTCTCGTCGCCAACGTGGACAACATCGAGGCCGTCTCTCAGGTCGCGATCCTGCTCCTCATGTTCACGGTCGGGCTGCACCTGCAGATCAGCGGGCTAAAGCTCGAAGCGGCCCGGATCGCGGCGCTGGGGGTGGGCTCCACCGCTGGCTCGGTGCTGCTGATCTGGCCGATGTGTCTCGTGCTGGGCCTGTCGCCCCCCGCGGCGCTCGCTTCAGCCATGGCGCTGGCGATGTCGTCGACCGCGGTCGTGCTCCGCCTGCTGCAGCAACGGCGCGAGACGCAGCTCGCCCACGGGCGCGTGTGCGTGGCGGTCGTCATCTCCCAAGACCTGATCTCGCTGGTCGTGCTCGCGGTGTTGCCGCTGCTGGCCGCCTGGGCGGGCGCGCACCCGCAGTCCGACATGATCGTGGAGCCGAGCGGGCACGAGGCGTTTTCCAAGCCGCTTAACCTGGTCATCGGGGCCGCCAAGGGTGTCGCGGGGATCGCGCTGATGATCGTGATCGGTCGGCTCCTGATGCCTCGGCTGCTGCGCGAGGCGGCCAAGGACGTCTCGGCGGAAACCCTGCTGGTGCTGTCGGCGGCGATCGCGCTCGCCGCGGCCGCCGCCGCCGGTTACTTGGGCTTCAGCCCCGAACTGGGCGCGTTCCTCGCGGGTTTCCTGCTCGCGGGCACCGAGTTTCGACACCAACTCACCGGCCAACTCGCGCCGATGCGAGACCTCTTCATGGCTGTGTTCTTCACCGCCGTCGGCCTCAAACTCGACCTCTCGACACTGGCCGCCGATTGGTGGATCGTCACCCTCGCGCTCCCCCCGCTGCTGCTCTGCAAGGCCCTCACCAACGGCCTGGGCACCTGGCTCACCGGCGTCACCGCACCCAACGCGTTCCTCGTCGGCTTCTTCCTCTGCCAGGCCGGCGAGTTCAGCCTCGTCATCCTTGACTCCACCGCCGACGTCGGACTGCTGACCCGTGAACAGAGCGGCGTCCTGGTCGCCCTGGTCGTCGTCTCGCTCATCATCACCCCCGGCGTCGTCGCCTGGGCGCGAAGATCCAAGGAGCGCCTCGCGCGAGTCCCGACCATCGGCGCCCTCCGAAACCCCTCGGGCGGCCCACGCCCGCTCGTCGCGGCCCCCCTCGCCGCCGACAGGTCTCGACCCCAAGGCGATGACGCTCCCGCGGTGCCCGACCTGCCGCGCCGTCACGTCATCATCGCCGGGTTCGGCGTCGTCGGCCGGAACCTCGCCGAACACTTTGCCGCATCCAAGATCCCGTACATCGTGATCGAACTGAACCCGGATACCGTCCGCCGGCAGCGCCAACTCGGACGCTCGATCGTGTTCGGCGACGTCGCGAACCCCGAGGTGCTGGAATCCGCCGGGATCCACGACGCCGAGGCGGTCGTGCTCACGATCCCCGACGATGATGCCACGGTTCGCGCCTGCCGGGCGATCCGCGCCGTGGCCCCGAGCGTGTACATCGCCGCGCGCACGTCGTTCCTCAGCCGCGCGATCCAGGCCCAGGAAGTCGGCGCGGACCAGGTCACGGTCGAAGAAATTGCGACCGCCAAGGACATGGCCTCACAGGTCATGAACCGGCTGACCAGACCCCCGCGATCGACGGGCGCGTCCTGAACCGGGCCCCCACGCCGCGTCCCCCAGACCTCGCCGCCACCCCGTCTTGATACATGTTGTATCAACGGTTACACCATGACCCGGCATTCATGTTCGGGTCATTCAACGATCACACCCGCGCGTCATCAAACAGTGGTCGGCCCCTCGCGACTCCGCGCCATGCTGTCCTGGATTCAATCTCATGCCCAAGGATTGCTGTGGACCGCCATCGCGTCCGGCATCGTGCTTCTCTTCGGCACGCTGACCGTCGCGATCGTCATCGTGCGCCTGCCGGCCGATTACCTCCAGCGCCAGGCGGGACCGCGCCGTTCGCGGAACGGCTCGAAGCACTCCGCCGCGTTCAAGATCGTCCGAAATGTCGCCGGCTGGCTTCTGGTCGTCGCGGGCGGCGCCATGCTCATCCTGCCCGGCCCCGGCTTCCTGGTGGTGCTCATAGGCGTCATGCTGGCCGACTTTCCCGGAAAGCGCCGCGTGCAGCGCTGGATCCTCTCGCGCCAGGGCGTGCTCAGCACCGCCAACTGGCTGCGGCAGCAGTTCGGGAAGCGGCGGCTGAAGACCTCGGGAATCTCCGACCGCGCGTCCGCTCCGGCGAGTCAGTCCCAGTAACACCGAGCACAATCGCCATTCCCTTCCATGTGGGACTGCCAAAAACCGAGCGGCATCCCGTAGCCCCCTCATTTATTGGTATTTGTTTGTATTTGTATGAAAAAAGGATCGCAAAATCCTGTATTTCCCACTTGACCCGCGTCCTAATGACGATAAAACTATATACAACTCCAGTTATCCATGTTCGGAGGTTCAGTCATGGAATGCGACACTTCGATTCGATCCGCCGAGGCGGGCATGCCGGGAAGCCAGTACTTGGGCGCGAGCCTCAAGCGGGTGGCGTCAAGCCTGGTGTGGTCGCTGGTGCTGATGTCGCCGTTCGTCGGGGGCTGGGGATGGATGATGTATGCGGATTGGCGCCGCGACGCCGACGCCCGGCAGGCGATCCTCTGGGCCTCGCAAGCATACGAGCGGCTGGTCGCCGAACCGGCGGCGCCCGTCGTTTCGAGCGAGGCCGCGTCGCACGGGCGCGACATCTTCGCGGTCACATGCGCGACGTGTCACGGGCAAGACGGACGGGGCATGCCCCGGATGGGGCGCAACCTGGTCGAAAGCGATTTCGTGGCGGCTCGCGATGACGGCGCGATGAAGGACTTCCTCCTGGCGGGCCGGCTTGACGCGCTGCCGATGCCGATGCCACCCAAGGGTGGTCGAGACGACCTGACCGAGACTGATCTCCTGAACGTCGTCGCGTACCTGCGCGGCCTGCAGGACCCGCGGCGGATGCCGGAACTCGCGGCGTTCGTCCCGCCGGCGCCCCCCGCCGTGACCGAGACGGACAAGGCAGCGGCCCTGGCGGCCGCCGGAGGGGACGCCGAACTCGCCGAGTACATCGCCAGCGGAAACAAACTCTTCCACACGACGTGCGTGGCGTGTCACGGCAAGGGGGGCGTGGGGATGCCCAAGAACGGCAAGTCCCTCATCAACAACGCGTTCGTGCAGAGCCTCGATGACGACGGGATGCTCGCGTTCGTCAAGGTCGGCCGAAGCCCGACTGATCCAAAGAACACCACCGGGATCCAGATGCCGCCCAAGGGCGGCAACCCGGCCCTGTCGGACGACGACCTGCTCGACATCATTTCGTACCTGCGCACGCTGCAGCCGGCGTCGGCGCGAGTGGCGTCGCAGGCGGCGCCGGCCAAATAGATCCCGGTTGAACGTGCGGGCGGGAACGTGATGAACACACGGCGAACGAGACCCTGAGCGGATCCACTCGTCGCCCTCTTTCTGGAGAACAACGATGAAGACCAAGCAGCGAGTCGGAGTCAGCGCGGCGATGGTGCTGTGGGTGATGGCCGGGGTCGTCGTGAGCGACCTGTGCGTCGCCACCGCGTCGGCGCAGGAGTCACGCCGGCGCCGCCGAACGGAAGAGGCAAAGCCCGTCGAACTCACGCCGGCGCAGGTCGCGCAACTCACGAAGATCGCCAACGACCGCAGGCTCAACGTGGACGACCTGATCGCCGCCGGCAAGACCTACATGCCCAGCGGGCGGCACGACGACTATGTGCTGTTCTCCTCGGGCGGCCAGAGCGGGCAGGTGTTCGCGATCGGCGTGCCCAGCATGCGACTGCTGCGGTCGATCTCGGTCTTCACGCCCGAGTCCTGGCAGGGGTACGGCTTCGCCGGTGATCAGGACCACGTCACCGAGATGCTCAAGATCAACGGCCGGCCGGTGCTGTGGGGCGACACCCACCATCCCGCCCTCTCCGAAACCAAGGGCGATTACGACGGGCAGTTCCTGTTCATCGGAGACAAGGCCAATGCCCGCATCGGCGTCATCGACCTGCGCGACTGGGAGACCAAGCAGATCGTTAAGAACCCGCTGACGATCAGCGACCACGGCGCGGCGTTCGTCACCCCCAACACCGACTACATCATCGAGGGCGGTCAATACGCGACCGTGCTCGGCTACGGGTACGCCCCGCCGGAAGAGTACAAGAAGTCGTACCGCGGGATGGTGACGATGTGGAAGTTCGACCGTGTGAAGGGTCGGATCGACGAGAGCGCATCGTTCGCGCTGGAACTCCCGCCGTACTGGCAGGACCTCTCCGACGCCGGCAAGCTCGTGAGCGACGGGTATTTCTTCGTGAACTCGTTCAACACGGAGATGGCCACGGGCGGGATCGAGAAGGGCAACCCGCCGTTCGAGGCTGGCGCGTCGAAGCGCGACATGGACTACCTGCACATCGTGGACTGGAAGAAGGCGGAAGCGGCGTTCAAGGCGGGCAAGGCCAGGATGATCAACAACTTCCCCGTGATCATGCTCGACACGAGCATCGCCGAGGGAATCCTGTATTTCGCGCCCGAACCCAAGAGCCCGCACGGCGTGGACGTGACGCCCAACGGGCAGTACATGGTCGTCGCCGGCAAACTCGACCCGCATGTCACGATCTATTCCATCGACAAGATCAAGAAGGCCATCGCGGACAAGAAATACAGCGGGAGCGACGAGTACGGCGTCCCGGTGCTGGACTTCGACGCGGTGATGGAGGCGCAGGTGGAAGTCGGGCTCGGCCCGCTGCACACGCAGTTCGACAACAAGGGATACGCGTACACGTCGCTGTTCCTGGATTCGGCGGTGGCGCGCTGGTCGCTGGGTGGCGAGTACGCGAAACTGCACAGCGAGCAGCCGTGGAAACTCGTGCAAAAGACGCCCGTGCAGTACAACATCGGGCACCTCTGCGCCGCCGAGGGCGACACGGTGAGCCCGGACGGGAACTACCTGATCTCGATGAGCAAGTGGTCGGTGGACCGGTTCCTGACGACGGGCCCGCTGCTGCCGCAGAACTTCCAGTTGCTGGACATCAGTGAGGGCGGAACGACGATGCCGGTGATCTACGACCTGCCGATCGGCGTGGGCGAGCCGCACTACTGCCAGATGATCAAGGCCGACAAACTCCAGTCGTGGGCGACCTACCCGGAAGTCGGGTGGAACCCGCACACGCAGTCGCTGGATCCGAACGCGCCCAAGCCCGGGACCGAAGGCGTGAAGCGCCAGGGGACCAGCGTGCTCGTCACCATGACGGCGGTCCGCAGCCACTTCACGCCCGAACACGTCGAGGTGAACGAGGGCGACACCGTGACGTGGCGCATCACGGCCGCCGAGACGACGCAGGACGCCACGCACGGGTTCTGCATCGGCGCGTACAACATCAACCTCTCGCTTGAGCCGGGCGAGTTCGCCGAGTTCACGTTCAAGGCCGACCGCCCGGGCACGTATCCGTACTACTGCACCGAGTTCTGCTCGGCGCTGCACCTGGAGATGATGGGATACCTGCACGTGAAGCCCAAGGGGCTCGCGCAGGCCGCTCCCGCCGAGGCGACCGAGGTCGCCAAGAAGTAGTCCCTCCGCACGGTCCGCGCGGCGCGAGAGCGCCGAGCGGATCTTCGCAACTGGCTCGTTCCCCACGTTCTTTCGCGAGGTCATCGCTCATGGCACGATTCCTGGAATACATCATCGGCCCGCGCGTCCCGGCCGACGAACTGCGGGCGCGGAAGTTCCGGTACCTCACCCCCACGTTCCTGTTCATGATCGCCCGCGTGCTCCTGCTCGTGTCGATCTTCCTGCCGTACTGGCACATGGAACTCGACGCGCCGCAGTATCCCAAGGGCCTGTTCCTCACGGCGCATGTCAACCACCTCGGGGGCGACGTAAAGGAAATTGACGGGCTGAACCACTACATCGGGATGCGGCCCCTGGGCGAGGCCGGTGCGTTCGAGCGGGCCGCCTCGATCTGGGCCATCATCGCGATGTTCCTGCTCGTCGAGGGCGCCGCGTTCATCCACAGCAAGTGGGCCGTGCTGCTGGCGCTCCCGGCGATCGGCTTCCCGATCGTCTTCCTGCTCGATCTGTATTACTGGATGAGGACCTTCGGGCTCGGACTGAACCCCGAGGCCCCGCTGTCGTCGTCGGTCAAACCGTTCGTCCCGACCGTCATCGGCGAAGGGGGCATCGGTCAGTTCAAGACCTACGCGGAACTCGGTACGGGGTACTGGCTCGCCGTCGGGTGCGCCGCCTTTACCGTGATCGGGTTCGCCTTTCACCGCCGGGCGTACAAGCCCCTGAACGATCAGGCCCGTGCCGCCAAAGCCGTGCCCGCGACCGCGTAACCGCACACCGTACCCCGAGACTGCCCGTGAACCGTCGCCTTCACATCCTGCTCGCCCTCATCCCGGCCGCCGCGCTGGCGGCATCGACCCGGGCGGCGCGCCCCGCGGATCACGCGGGCGAGATCTCGCGCCGGCTTGCCGCCGCTCAGCCCGGCGCGACCATCGAGATCGGCCCGGGCGTCTATCACGAGCGGCTCCGCCTCGACAAGCCCGTCACGCTCATCGGTATCGGCCGCCCGATCATCGACGGCGACAACGGCGGCGACATCATCGAGATCACCGCTCCCGGGGTGACCTTCCGCGGCTTCACCGTCCGCAACACCGGCATCGACCTGGACAACGAGAACGCCGCCGTTCGAGTCCTGGCTCCCCGCGCCACCATCGAGGACAACATCCTCATCGACGTTCTCTTCGGCATCGACCTGCGCGAAGCCCCGGACAGCGCCGTGCGTGCCAACCGCATCGGCGGGAAGAACCTCGACATCGCCCGCCGCGGCGACGGACTCCGGCTCTGGCGCTCCGACCGGGCCATCATCGAGGACAACGTCTTCCACGACGGACGAGACGCGATCCTCTGGTACTCCACCGGCGTCACCGTCCGGCGCAACACCGCCCGCGACTGCCGGTACGGGCTCCACCTCATGTACAGCGACGACGTGCGCATCGAGGGCAACGACCTCACCGGCAACTCCGTCGGCCTCTACCTCATGTACAGCAAGGGCATCCAGATCGTCGGCAATCGATTCATCCGCAACCGAGGCCCCAGCGGCTACGGGATCGGGCTCAAGGAGGCCGACCAGTTCTGCGTCCGCGACAACCTGATCACCGGCAACCGCGCGGGTATCTACATCGACGGCTCACCATTCACCCGCGCCATGCCCGGCGTGTTCACCCGGAACACCATCGCCTACAACGACGCCGGGTTCATCTTCCTTCCCTCCGCGCGGAACAACGAGATCTACGACAACAACTTCATCGACAACATCGACCAGGTCAGCGTCGCCGGGCGCGGCGACCTGAGCGCCAACCAGTTCTGGAAGGGCGAACGCGGCAACTTCTGGAGCGACTACACGGGGTACGACCAGGACGCCGACGGCATCGGCGACTTCGTGCATGAATCGCAGACGCTCTTTGACAACATCATGGACAAGGAGCCGCGCACCCGCCTGTTCCTGTTCAGCCCGGCGCAGCAGGCGATCGAGTTTGTCGGGCGCGCCCTGCCCGCGGTCCGGCCCGAGCCCAAGTTCACCGACGAGGTGCCCCTGATGCGCCCCGTCGCCGTGGAGGCATCCGGCGCCGCGCCCCGCGGCTCCGCCGCGCGGCTGGGCGCGGTCGCCGCCGGGCTGCTTGCACTCGGCGCCGGGATCGTCACGCTCGGTCGTGGCGCGATCCGCGGCGCGCCGCCCGTCCGCCATGGAGGTGACGCATGATCCGCATTGACTCGGTCACCCGGACCTTCGGCCGCGCTCGCGCGGTTGACGATGTATCGCTCAACATCGCCGCCGGCGACAGCGTCGCCCTCTGGGGCGTCAACGGAGCCGGGAAAACCACCCTCATCCGCTGCGTCCTCGGGCTGCTCCGGTTTCACGGGCACATCACCGTGGGCGGACACGACGCGGGGCGTCAGGGCAAAAGGGCGCGCATGCTCATCGGCTACGTGCCCCAGGAACTCGGGTTCTACGACGACTTCCGCGTTGATGCCGCGATGAACTTCTTCGCCCGGCTCAAGGGACTTCGCGTGACGTCGATCGACGACCGACTCGCCCGGGTCGGGCTCGGCGGCCAACACACCAAGCGAATCCGTGAACTCTCCGGCGGAATGAAGCAGCGCCTCGCGCTAGCCATCGCGATGCTGGGCGATCCGCCCGTGCTCCTGCTCGACGAGGTGACGGCCAGCCTCGACGCCTGCGGGCGAGAGGAGTTCGTCTCCATGCTCTCGGGCCTCTCCGGGGCCGGCCGCACCATGCTGTTTGCCTCGCACCGCGTGGAAGAAGTCACGACCCTTGCCCAGCGCGTGGTCGTCCTGGACAAGGGACGAATCGTCGGCGAGCACCCGGCGTCGCGCTTCATCGCCCAGTTCGGCGCCGGCTCCATCCTGCACATCGCGATGAGCGCCGGAGTCCGCGAGCGGGCCATCTCGGTGCTTCGCGACAGCGGGTTCGCGCCGCAACTCAACGGCGTCGGCCTGCTCGTCCCCGTGCCCAGCGACCACAAGGCCGTCCCGCTGCGGCTGCTCTCCGATGCCAGGATCACCGTGGACGACTTTGACGTCATCCTCACCACCCGGCCGCAGGCCGATTCCCCGCTCCGCCCGGAGGTGCACGCATGAACATCACCATGAGCCCCAGCGCCGTGCCGACGTCCTCGGGTTTCTCTCCCGCGCCTTGCCGATCGGCCAGCCCGCCGGGGATGGCCGCGAGTGTGCTGACGATCGCCTGGCGTGAACTGCGCGACGCGGTCACCAGCCGCTGGTTCATCCTCTACACCATCGCGTTCGCGGCCCTTGGGCTGGGAATCTCGTACGTCTCGGCGGTCAGCGCCGGCGGCGCGGGCCTGTCGGGCTTCGCTCGCACCTCCGCGGGACTGACCAACCTCGTCCTCCTCGTCGTCCCGCTCATGGCGCTCTCCGCCGGCGCCGGGTCCATCGCCTCCGACCGCGAGCGCGGCATGCTCTCATACATGCTCGCGCAGCCCGTCCGCCGCTTCGAACTCGTCCTGGGCAAGTTCCTGGGTCTGGCCCTGGCGCTGCTGGCCTGCCTGAGCCTTGGACTGGGCGCCTGCGCGGCGGTGCTGGCGCTCAAGGGCGTCGCCACCAGCCCCGCCTCGATCCTTTGGCTCGCCGGGCTTTCCTTTCTCCTCTCCCTCGGGATGCTCAGCCTGGGCATGCTCGTCTCCGTGCTGGCGCGCAAAGCATCCGTCGCGATCGGAACGGCGATCTTCATCTGGCTCACCCTGGTGTTCGTCACGGACCTTGGGCTGATGGCCGGAGCCGTGGCGCTCAGGCTCCCCATTGGGGATCTCTTTGCGCTGAGCCTGCTCAACCCACTACAGGTCTTCAAGATGTGGGCGCTCCACGCCGCCGACGCTTCCCTCGATGTCCTCGGGCCCGCCGGTCTGTACGCGATGGACGAGTACGGGTCGCGCCTGCACGCCCTGTTCGCCGCCTGCCTGGGTGCGTGGATCGTCGGCCCGCTGGCGCTCGCCTCGATGGTGTTTGCCCGGAGGTCGCCGCTATGAGAACGCACCCCGCCGCCGCCCTGGCCGTGCCGGCCCTGGCGATCTTCCTGGTTGGATGTTCACGCGCCCCCATTGCCGGTCCGCCAGAGATCCGCCTCGGACGCGACGAGTGCGCCGACTGCGGCATGCTCGTGAGCGAGGACCGCTGCTCGTCGGCTCTCCTGATCGATGTATCCGGCTCGCGCGAGTACGCCATCTTCGATGACATCGGCTGCATGCTCGATTACCTGCACGACCCGCCGGAGTCCACTCGCGTCGTCGGGGCCTTTGTGCACGACCACGGCGACCGCCGGTGGATCGACGCCGGTTCGTCGTTCATCCTGTTCGCCGATCCCGCCAGGCTCAAGACCCCGATGGGGTTTGGCATCGTGGCGGTCGCGTCGCGCCAGGACGCCGAAAGCCTGCGGCAAACGTTCGGCGGAGACATCGTGGACTGGAATGCGGCGCCGGCGCGACGCCTCGCCATGACGCGCGGCCGCGCCGGCGCCGCGGCCGCTGACACCCAGGAGGCCACACCCGGCGGGGAACCCTGACCGCGCCGATATGCCGTCGTTCCCGGAGGCCTGCATGTTTTCCCAGACTGTCGAATACGCCCTGCGCGCCATGATGCACCTGACGGCGAACCCCGCCACGCCACTCACCAGCGAGGCGATCGCCGCGTCAACAAGCGTCCCCAGCGGCTACCTGTCCAAAGTGCTGCGAGACCTGGTCCGCGCGGACCTGATCTCGTCGGCGCGCGGCCCGCGGGGCGGGTTTCGCCTTGCCCGCGAACCCTCGCGAATCTCCATCCTCGATGTCGTCAACGCCGTGGACCCCATCCAGAGAATCAGCCGCTGCCCGATCGGCAACCCGAACCACACTCGCTTGTGCGCCCTGCACCGCAGTCTGGACAACGCGCTGGCGACCGTCGAATCGGCTCTGCGTGCCTCGTCACTGGCCGACATGCTCGCCGCGGACGGCCTGAGCGACGGGTGCGGACGACCGCCGCCCGCGGAACGCCCCGCGACGATGCAGGTGACCTACGGCTTCGAGGGCGAGTAGCGCGTCCAGCCCTCCTGGCTCGGCCCGGTCGGAACGACCATCTACCGTGCCCGATTGACCCAGCCATACTCCGCGGCCGACGACGAGCCCACCGTGAAGTTGGTCCCGCGCGCCTTGACCAACCGGAGGTGGTTCGCGGTCAGGTCTCCGGGCTCCTGAAGGCGGTCGTTGGGACCGATGGGCGACTTGAACAGGCCCGCCGAGCCGTCGAGGTATCCGACGTTGCACCCCCCGCCGCGGCCCCCGGCCTCGGACCCGAACTCGCGCGAGCCGTGACGCGTTGAAAACTGATCCAGATTCGCGAACGACCCGTCGTCGTACTGCGCGTTGAAGAACAGGTGGTTCTCCTCGATGAGGAGCGGCACGCCCGGGAACTGCTTCACGCCCTGCGACAGATTGGCCGGGTTCACTGGGTACGTCATCCGCCACTCCAGCCCGAGGCGCGCCCCCCCAAGGCGGATGATCGCGGTGTAGTCGTAGTAGGTGTTGGCCTGCCGCTTGGCCGTCGGACACGCCAGCACCTGCTCGGCCCCGGAGACGTAGTCGTACAGCACCGACGCCTGGAACGGATGCGAATACGCCGCCGGGTTCGACGTGTACGACTGGTTGTTCCGCCCAGACCAGTCGAGGTTGATCGGCCCCTGCCAGTACGTGCCCGGCATCTGCTTGTAGTCCGTCGCGTAACTCGTGAACGCCAGCATCACCTGCTTCACGTTGGACGTGCAGATCACCGTGCGGCCGGTCTCGCGCGCCTTCCCCACCGCCGGCAGGATCAACGCCACCAGGATCGCGATCACCGCGATCACGACGAGCAACTCGATGAGTGTAAAGCCTGAGGGTCGGTGTCCGCGGCGCATGAGGTGCACGCCTCCGCCGATCAGTGTACAGGATCCGGCGCGCCTGTCAAACATCCGCGCGTACACCCGTCCCACGCCCAAAAAACAAAGGCCCGCCGATCCTGACAAAGACCGGCGGGCCGCGAAGAAGACGTCGGATATTCACACCGCGATCAACCAATCAGCACGGCGTGAAGAACGCGCCGATGAAGTCGAAGAAGTCCTGCGAGTTGGTCGTCCCGTCATGGTTGAAGTCGGCGCTCCCCGAGAAGAAGGCGCTCAGGAAGTCGAAGAAGTCCTGGCTCGTGACCGACCCGTCGTTGTTGTAGTCGGCGGGGCACGCCGGCGGCGGCGTGCATCCGAACGTCGTCACAACGAAGTCATCCACCGCCGCCTCCACCACCGAGCCCGAACCCAGGTCGCTCGCCACGAACCGGAGCCGCATCTGCGCCGTCGGCGCCACGAACGAATCGACCACGAACTCATGGAAGTACCAGCCGCCTTCCGTCTCCGGGCCGGCAGGGCCCACGACCTCGACATTCGTCCATGAAGCGCCGTTGTTGTTGGAGATATCGATCACGAACGTGTCCGCGTTGGGCGCGGCGCCCCCGACGTTCGAGTACCAGCGCCAATACGCCACACGAGAACCCGTGGCGCCGGAAAGGTCGAAGGTCGGCGACACCAGCGTCGTCGTGCCGCCGTCGATGTCGTTCTGGCCCACGCCGCCCCCGGACGTGCCCTGGCCGGTGAAGAAGCAGTTGACGCCCGGCGCCGGGGTGTGGTCATCCTCGGGCTGAGCGCCGGTCCCGATCGGGTCCCCGCGCACCCAGATGCCGGTGCTGGCCGAATCGCCCGCGACACCGAGTTGCCAGCCCTGGTTGGTCTCGACATCGTCGGAGAATGCTACGGACGAACTCGTCGCGCTGGTGCTCGAGAAGGACTGGGTCGGAGCATTCGGCGGGCTCGTCGCGGTCGAACCCCCGACAGCCTGTGCCGAGACGTAGTACGACACCGCGGTTCCGCACGGGATCGCCGGGAACACCGCGTCGTAGGAGTTCGCCGACGTCTGCACCAGCGGCACCGCCGTAAACCCGGCGCCGGTGCTGTAGTGCAGCATCCCGGTGCCCGCGACGGGCGCGCCGGAGACCGGCACAACGTTGACGTGGAACGCGACCCCGCCCGCCGGGCTCAGCAGCGCGGGCCGCCCGCTGGGATACTCAAAGTCGATGAGCGACAGCGCCGGGCCCGGCATGTTGTGGTCCGTGAAGCCCTGATTGATCTGCGTGTAGTGCGGCGTGCCGTTGCCGATGTTCGCGTCGTTGTCGTCCAGCGTCAGGAAATCGATCGTGATCGACGGGGTAATGCTGGAGCCGGAGTGCAGCGGCATCGAGTTCACCGCGATATCCGCCAGGATGTTGCGGTAGTTGATCGGATCCGACGCGAACAGGTAGTTGCGGGTGCTCCAGACGCACCCCGAGATGAGTTGCCCGCACGCGTGCACTTCCGAGCCGCACGACGAACAGCCCGTTGTCTGGTATTGGCACGAGTTGTTCGCGTCGCGGATGCCGTTCGAGCAGTTGTTCTGGAACCCGATGGCGAGCTGCGACGTGTCGGTGATGAGCACGCCCATCACGTCGCCGAACCCTTCGCCGTACGCGCCCTGTCCGCTGCCGGCGGACGCTACGAGGTGGTGCCCGTACTCGTGATGCACGACGACACTGAACGCGGTGTTGGCGCACCCGCCCCCAGCGAGGTAGAAGTTGATCGACGGGCCGTCGTAGAACGCGTTGCACGTCGAGCCGAGGTTTACGTTCACCGTGAAGTCGGTCTGCGTAGAGATCACCGGGTACGACGGGTTGAACTGCAGCGTGAAATCACGCACCACGTTCGCGTGGATGTACGCGTTGACCTGGGCACGGACGCGCTCGTCGGTGTTCGCCGCGTTGTGCACGAAGTTCGCCGGCCCCGGCGGGGTCACGGACTGCGACAGCAGTTCGGTCGCGCCGCCGGTGTTGAACACGTGGAAGTACCGCCCGATCATGTCGGAGTTCACGGTCACCGGCCCGCTCCCGCCGTTGGGGATCGTGAAGTTGCCGGCGGCATCCGCATACGCCTGCGTGGCGCCGATGCTGACCTGGGCGTACGGCAACGCCGTGGACACCTCGGCCCCGCAGATGTCCGCTCCAACCCCGGTCGTCGCCATCCCGCGAACCGAACCCACCACGTCCACGTTATGGATGAGGCTCTCGGTGTACAGCACCTTGGCGCTCAGGGCATCGACGACGAACAGCCGGCGGTCCATCGTCGCCGTCCCGTCCTGCCCATTGTCCGCCGTCAGGATGAGCGCCAGCGCCGGCGCCACCTGCATCTCGTCAACCCCGGCCCACACGAACAGTTCCGGGTTCGAGAAGTTCGCCATCCCCGGCGCTCGACCGCGCACCGCGTCGTGCACCTGCGCCTGCGTGATGAGTTTGGCCTGGTAGTCTGCCGGAACGGCAAAGTCGCCCAGGTGCTTCAGCGCCGACTTGGCCAGCACCACCGGGTTGCCCGGCTCGTTGCGCACCAGCACCCGCAGGTCCGCGCGGTACACCGGCACGCCGTCCTTGTACTGCGAGAAGTACACGAGCGTGTGCTTGTACGTCCCGGTCGCCGGGTCGAACATGAGTTGGAGCGTGGGCTGCTGGTCGGTCAGAAGGTTGACCTGCCGGAGATCGCCCGCCGGCACGCCGAAGAGTTCCGAGTGCCGGGTCACGAACCACTGCGCCGCGTCCACCGAGGTCGGGCCCGACGCGAACGCCGCCCCGTACACGCTCGATATCCGACCCGACGTTTCGCGGTACAGCCCGGCCTGCGGGTTTTCCTGAAGGAACAGCGCGCTGGCGGCGCTGTCCGCGGCCCGGTCGTTGCGCGCGTCCGTCGCGCTCGCCGCGGCGCCCGCCAGCGCCACGATCAGCCCCGCCCCCATCGCCATCCACCTCGTACGTGCTCTCATGATTGCTCCTCTTGCGAAGATGGTCCGTCGATCCACAACACACGCTCCCGCGCACGACACGGCGTGGGCGCTCACCATCACCCGGCGTCATCAGCAGGGCGTGAAAAAGGCCGTGATGAAATCAAAGAAATCCTGGCTGTTGGTCATCCCATCGTGATTGAAATCAGCGTCGTCGGCAAAGAACGCGCCGAGGAAGTCGAAGAAATCCTGGCTGTTCACCATCATGTCGCCGTTGACATCCGCCGGACAGCCCGTCGGGCAGTCCGCCGTCGCCGTCACCGCGAAGTCGTCCACCGCCGCCTCCACGACCGAGCCCGCCCCCGCGTCCTCGGCCACAAATCGCACGCGCACGCTCGACGTCGGCGTGATCACGCTCGACACGTCAAACTCCCGGAAGAACCAGCCCCCGCCGGCCTCGGGCCCCGACGGTCCCACCGTCTCCAGGTTCGTCCACGTCCCGCCGTCGTCGTTTGAAATATCGATCCGGAACGTGTCCGCGTTCGGCGCGGCTCCCTGCGTGTTCGAGTACCACCGCCAATAACTCACCCGCGGGCTCGTCCGCCCCGCCAGGTCGATTTCCGGTGAGATGAGCGTGGTGAGCCCGCCGTCCACGTCCGCCTGCCCCACCCCGCCGCCGGCCGTCCCCTGCCCCGTGAAGAAGCAGTTCATCCCCGCGCCCGGCGTGTGGTCGTCCTCGGGCTGCGCCGCCGTCCCGATGGGGTTGCCGCGCGTCCATTGGCCGCTCGTCGCCGTATCTCCGGCAGCCCCGAGCGTCCACCCACGGTCGGTCTCCGCGTCGTCCGCGAACACCGCCGCCGTGTTCGCCACCGGGATCACAATCGGCCCCAGCGGCCCTTCGGGAGGATACGACACGAGTTGCCCATCGTCCGTCTGCCCTTGCAGATAGATCTGCACGCTCGACCCGCACGGGGCCCCCGGGAGCATGGCGTCAAACAGGTTGCCGCCGATTCCGCCCGGCGTGCTCTGGGAAAACGGGCCCGAGTCTCCCACGCGAGCAAACAGCCGAAGCGAGCCGGTCAGCGGCAATCTCCCCGCGCGGCCAAACTCCACCTGCACCGACTGCGCCACATCCGGCGGGACCGAACCCGGAGTGCCCCCGGGGAATCCGAAATACAGCGCGTGGTCGCGCAGCCAACCCGCCGACCAGGCGATCCCCGCCCACACTTCTTCCGCGTTGGGAAGGATCTGCGCCGCCGGGAGCAGGAATCCCGTCTGCCCGGTATCCCGGCATTCGATCCCCCAGCCGACCACGTTGCGCGCGCCATACGACCAGTCGCTCGATGTCCCGTTGGCGGGGTAGATCGTCGTGAACGTCGGACCCCCGACGTACACCTGCCCGTGCGTCGCCAGGATCGTGTCCGTGATCCCGCGGTCAACGACCGCGAACATGCTCGCGTCCAGCGGAAGCAGGTCCGTGTACCCCCACGCCGACAGCACGAGTTGCGAGTAACTGTGCACGTCAACGTGCATCAGCATGGCCGGATGCGCCGTGATGAACGACGACATCACGACCGTCTCCGGCTCCGAGAACGCCGACGGCCCCCGGTACGTCTCGCTGTTCGTCGCACCGCTCGACCCGCCTTGCGGCAGCGGCCCCCACTGGTATCCCCAGTTTCGGTTCAGATCAATCCCGAACGTTCCGTCGCCGTTGTCCCGCCGGTTCTTGCGCCACAAACGGTTGTTCGGCGTCCAGGTGTACGCGTACCCGTCCGGGTTCATGCACGGCACCACATAGAACTCGTACGTGTCCAGCAGCGAACGAATCGCGGGGTCGCTGTCGTACGTCCGGACCAGCCGGTCCGCCGCGTACACCGCCGTCATCCCAGTCACCCACTCGCGCGCGTGCTGCAATCCATGAATCAGGATGCCCGGCTTGTTCGGCCCCCCCACGCCGCTCGTGATGCGCAGCCCGAAAATATCCCGGTTCTGCAGCGACTGCCCGAGCGTGATTCGGCTCGCCAGTTCCGGACGCATGTTCGCCAGTTCCGTCATGTACTCGCTGATCTCGTCCAGGTTCTTGTAATCCGCGAACCAGTTCAGCCCGCGCTGCTGGTTGGACGCCTGGATATGCGCCCATTCCGCGTCGATCAGCGCCTGCACATCATCCACCAGCACCGTCTGCGCCAGGCCCGACGCCTTGATCACGTCAAACTGCTCGGGCGTGACCAGGTAGTCCGTCGGTCCCTGCCGCGGCGCGCGGCAGTTGATCGGCTCGAGTTTCAGCGACGCGATCACCCTCGCGTCGCTCGCCGTCCGCATGTCGATGCGCACGAACTTGTGCCCGGCGTACCGCGGCGACTCGGCCTTCACCGGCGCCGTCGGCGGGGTCGCTGTTTGCCGCGCCGACACACCGCTCGCCGCCACGAGCACAGCGCACGCCGCCGCGTACAACAGTCCCTTGGCTCCAGTTCTACGTCCAAATACCACTCGATCAGCCATGGGCCGACTCCTCCTCACGCACACAGCACTCGGCCATCCGGATGACCGCAGCCGACCCTCCCTAGCAGCATTCCCCTCCCAGTCCCCCTGTTTCACCGTTTCGCCCAACTCCGCGAGTTTGCCGACGTGCGTCCGACGCGGCAAGCAACGGCGTCAAGCCAAGCCACGGATCAGAAAATACACGACAACTCGGTTTTTGGCGAGTCGCCTGTCTACACACATGGAGCGAAACGTGAAATGCCGGGTTGTTATTCGCCTGTTACCGCATTTCTGATCCGATGTCGCAGAAATTCGGAGATGAATCCATCCCGCGATCAGACCCGACGCTCCAATCGCCTGGGATTCTCCAAGTTTCCAAAATCCGCCTCAATCACCTGTTGTTGGGATTGCGGCTGCAACATCCGCAAGGTACACTAAACTCGGTTTGTAGGGAGAATTGCGGTTTACCAGCACCCTGCCGGGATGTGGAAAACGCGCGGCCATGATCGCCGACGGGGATGTCGTTCTCATCACTTGAGGAGGAATTTCATGCAGTTTAGAAAAGGCCTGGGGTGGGCATGTTGTGGTGCGATGCTTGTCGCTACCGGAGCCGCCCACGCGCGCCCGGGGCCGGACGTCATCGTCGGCGACCTCGTCGGCACCCAGAACTTCGGGCTCGTCGGCTCGGTTCGAGCCTATTCAATCGGGACCACATCCTGCAACATCGGCGACCAGGAACTCATCTGGAACCCTAACACGCCGCAGCACCCGGTCATCTCGCAGAACCTGTATCGACTCGCCAACGGCCGTTTCGAGCAACTCGGCCAGGCCTGGCTCAAGCACGGCTTCTGCGCCCTGCAAGGCACCGTCTGCAGTTCCGGTTGCCAGCCCAGCCCCCTGGGATGCGGCGCCCTGGGCGTCCTGTGCTCCGACCCGTACTCGTCAAGCCTGAACGGAGACCAGAGCGGCCTTGGCCCCAAGTTCGAGGTCAACGCGACCACCGGCGCATTCCCCGTTCCCTTCACCGGCGACGGCACCACGGGCAACGCGATTTTCAAGCGGCTCCAAGCCCTGGATGTCGAGGTCGATCCCGCCCAGAACGCCGGGGCGCTGTATTTCGTCTCCAGCATGTACGTCCAGCCGCAGGACGCCGCGGCCAATAACGATAACAACAACGAGTCCTATCGCCAGTGCACCTTCAACGCGTCGCGGAACCTGACCCTCATCGGCAGCACGCAGCGCGAGCGCCCGGGCATCCAGGCGTGGAAGGATCAGGACTCCAGCGTCACCCTCACGAGCGTTGACGTCGCCGGCGACGGTCGGTTCATCATCGCCTCCAAGGCGACCGCGCTCGGCGGGGGCATGTGGCACTTCGAATACGCGGTCCAGAATCTCAACTCCCACCGCTCGGCCCGCGCCTTCAGCATCCCCATCCCCGCCGGCACCACCGTCACCAACATCGGTTTCCGCGACGTGCCGTACCACTCCGGCGAGCCCAACTCCGCCGGCACCGACTGGACCTCCGCGGTCAGCGGCGGCGCCATCACGTGGAGCACGGTGGCCTACAGCGCCGGCGTCGATACGTCGGCCAACGCGCTGCGCTGGGACACCATCTACAACTTCCGCTTCGACGCCAACATGGCCCCGGGAAGCGGCGCGGGCACCATCACCCTCTTCCGCCCCGGGACCCCCACCACCGCGATCGGCGCCGCCGTCGTTCCCGGCGGCGGCCCGCCCCCGGCCCCGGTCAATGACCTCTGCGCCAATGCCGTTTCACTCTCCAACGGCGTCACCGCCTTCGATACCAGCAGCGCCACCGACGATCCCCAGACCCAGACTGGCTGCGGCAGCGGCACCGCCATCTTCGACGACATCTGGTACACCTATTCCACCCCGTGCGCCGGCAACGTCACGATCACGACCTGCGGCGCCTCGTTTGACACCAAGATCGCGGTCTACCCATCCTGCCCCGCGGCGAACAACACCGCCATCGTCTGCAACGACGACAACAACGTCTGCGGCACCAACTCGCTGCAGTCCTCGGTGACGTTCGCCGCCGCCGCGGGAACCACCTACGTCGTCCGCGTCGGCGGGTTCACCAACAACGCCACGGGCTCGGGCAACCTGAACGTCACCGGCCCGAGTTGCGGGCCCAGCGGCGACTCCTGCGGGTCGCCCATCGCCCTCTCGGCATACGGCGCCACCGCGTTCTCCACCGTCGGCGCCACGACCGACGGCCCCACGCCGACCACCTGCGGCACCGGCAACCAGATCGCCAACGATATCTGGTTCACCTACACCGCCTGCACATCGGGAAGCCACACGGTCAATACCTGCACCGGCGGCAGTTTCGATTCCGTCATGGCCGTCTACACGGGCGCGTGCGCCTCGCTGACCCAGGTCGCCTGCAATGACGATGCCGCCGGGTGTGGCTCCGGCGGCCTGTCTTCCAGCATCACCTGGACAGCGACCTCCGGCACCACCTACCGCATCCGCGTCGGTGGATACCAGGGCGCGACCGGCACGGGCACCCTCACCCTCTCCGGTCCCTCCTGCGGCCCATCCGGACCCCCCAACGATAACTGCGCCAGCGCCACCACCATCACCGGGTACGGCAACACCAACTTCACCACCGTGGGCGCGACCACCGACGGCCCCACCGAAGCCATCTGCAACTTCTTCGGCAGCAACCAGGTCGATAACGATGTCTGGTATCGCTGGACGTCCTGCGTCACCGGCGCGATCACCATCGATACCTGCAACTCGACCTACGACACCAAGATCGCCGTCTATCCCAACACCTGCCCCACCGGGACCGGCACCGCGCTGGTCTGCAACGACGACTCCTGCGGCACGGGCGGCCTGCGCTCCTCCGTCACCCTCAACGCCACCGCGAACACCACCTACCTCATCCGCGTCGGCGCCTTCGGGGGCAACAGCGGCACCGGCGTCCTGGCCATCAACGGGCCCGCGTGCCCGCCCCCGGGTCCCTTCAACGACCTCTGCCAGAACCGCGCCGGCGTCTCTCTGGGCATGACCCCCTACACCACCGTCGGCGCGACCACGGACGGGCCCAACCACGCCTCGTGCCCGGCCCAGCCGCTCAATGACGTCTGGTTCAACTACCCCAGCCAGTGCAACGGCACCCTCGTCGTGGACACCTGCAACGGCACCAACTACGACAGCGTCCTGGCCATCTACCAGTACGACGGAACCTGCGCCTCGATCAACGACTCGACGCTGCGGGCGTGCAACGACGACGCCTGCGGCCTTCAGTCCCGTGTCACCATCCCGGTTCTCAACGGGCAGAACTTCGCCATCCGCATCGGCGGGTTCAACGGCGCCACCGGCACCGGCAACCTGACGCTCGCGTGCCAGGTCTGCCCCTGCGACTGGAACCACGATGGCGCGATCGGCTCGCAGGACTTCTTCGATTTCCTCGCGTCCTTCTTCGGCGGCAACGCCGACATCAACAACGACGGCGCCACCACCAGCCAGGACTTCTTCGACTTCCTCGCCTGCTTCTTCGCTCCGCCCGCCGGCTGCCCGTAACGCCATCGTCTCCGTGATCTGAACATGCCGCCCCGGTCGTTGGACCGGGGCGGCTTTCTTTTGGCCGTTCCACCGGGGCGGTGATCACGGCGCGTGGTGAGAAGTGCCCTTCCTGACGCTTCTGGTCGGCGCCGGACGCGGACCGAGGCTCCCGCGCGGCCGCGGGGCGCCGTTCATGCCATCGACCGCCATACGGTCAGGGCGGGGAAATCAGGAACCGCACGATGTCTGTTCACGACGCGACGGTCTTTCGCTGGTCGGACCTGCCGCATGATTCGCCGATGCCGATGCTGCGCCGGCAGCGCATCATCGGCGAGCGGATGATGATCTCCAATGTGCACATCGACGCCGGGTGCAGCGTGCCCACGCACGCCCATGAAAACGAGCAGATCTCGTGCGTCGTCTCCGGCCGTGTGCGCTTCGGTATCGGCGAGGTCGATTCGCCGGCACGCCGCGAAGTGATCCTCGGTCCGGGAGAGGTGCTGCTGATCCCCGCGAACGTGCCGCACTCGGCGGTGGCGCTGGAAGCGACGCAGGTGCTGGACCTCTTCAGCCCGCCCAGCGCGACCACGGGGATCGATCGCCGGGGCTGAGAGATCGTCCCGGCGGCACGTAGTCGTCGCACGGCGGCGACATCATCCGCCACGCTTGGGTTCCGGCGTGCCCTGCGCCGCTTTCGCCGCTTCGAGCCGGCGCCGCCACGCCGCGGCCTCCGGCTCATTGCCCTTGATTTCATACAACTTCACAAGGCGTTCCAGGGCCTCGGGGATGCGCGCCTTCCCCAGCGGGGGAATGGTCGCTTCACGGTCCTTCAGTCCTTGGTACCCGGCCAGCAGCAACGGCTCGGCCTCGGCGAGTTTACTCTGGCCCAAGAGCACGCCCCCAAGCATCGATTTGGTATTGAACGTCGTCCAGGCGTCGGGCTGCGTCTTCTCACGGATCGCCAGGCACTCGCGGACCAGCGGCTCGGCCTCGTCCCACGCATTGAGCGTGAGCAGTGTCTGGCTGAAGCCGGCGAGTTGTCCGGCCAGTTCCGGGCTTTCCTCAGGCAACGTTGCGGCCGCGTCGGCGAGGAGTTCTCGCACCAGCGTCGTGAGCCTGACGATGCTCTCGGGCTTGGCCGGGTCGGCCGCCTTGGCGTAGGCATCGAGCAGTAGCCGGCCGACCGAGGCGGTCGAGGGATCGCGTTTGGAGGCCGTGTACGCCTCTTCAAGCAGCGCAACGGCCTCGGCGATCCGGCCGGCGTCCTTGTAGTTGACCCCCAGATTTACCATGGCCGCGATCGTGTGCGGGTTTCGCCGGCCAAGTGCTGTCGCGGCCGATTCGAGTGATTCCTCAAAGACCGGTATCGACTGGTCGAGTTTTCCCTGTTTCCAGAGCAGCACCCCGAGGCTCTGGCTGCTGACGATGACCGTTGGATGCCCAGCGGGGTAGACGGCGCGTCGGATCTCCAGTGATTCGCGGAGGAGCGGCTCGGCCTCGGCGAGTTTGTTCTGAGCCTCGAGCACTTGCGCGAGGTTCGTCAGGCACGTGGCGGTGTCCGGGTGACCCGCGGGGAACGCCGCACGCCGGATCTCCAGCGCTTCGCGTAGCAGCGGCTCGGCCTCGGCGAACCTGTTCTGCGCCTCCAGCAGCATCGCCAGGTTGTTCAACCCCAGTGCGATGTCCGGGTGTCCGGCGGGGAGGGCCGCCCGCACGATCTCGAGCGCTTCACGGAAGAGCGGCTCCGCCTCGGTGAGATGGTTCTGGTCGTGCAGGAGCATCGCGAGGTTGTTCAGACCCATCGCGATATCCGGGTGTCCGGCGGGGAGGGTCGCGCGGCGGATCGCCAGCGATTCACGCAGGAGCGGTTCGGCTTCGGCGAACTTGTTCTGGACCCTCAGGAGCATCGCGAGGTTGTTCAGGCCCAGCGCGATGTCCGGGTGCCCCGCGGGGAGGGCCGCGCGACGCATCGCCAGCGCTTCGCGCTGGAGTGATTCGGCCTCGGCGAGTTTGTTCTGTACCTGCAGGAGTTTGGCGAGGTTGTCCAGGCTGAGGGCGATGTCCCGGTGCCCCGCGGGAAGAGCCGCGCGCCAGATCGCCAGCGCTTCGCGGTAGAGCGGTTCGGCCTCCGCGAACTTGTTCTGGGACACCAGGTGCGCCGCGAGGTTGTTCAGGCCGGTGGCGATGTCCGGGTGCCCCGCGGGAAGGGCCGCGCGCCAGATCGCCAGCGCTTCGCGGTAGAGCGGTTCGGCCTCCGCGAACTTGTTCTGGTTATCCAGGATCCCCGCGAGGTTGCTCAGGTCCTTCGCGATATCCGAATGCCCGGCGGGAAGGGTTGCGCGGCGGATGTCGAGCGATTCTCGCAAGAGCGATTCGGCCTCGGCGAGTTTGTTCTGGTCCTGCAGGAGCAGCCCGAGGCCAGACAGGGTGGCGGCGTAGCCCGAGCGCCCGGCGGGGAGGGCCGCACGCCAGATCGCCAGCGCGTCGCGGTACAGCGGCTCGGCCTCGGCGGGCTTGTTCTGCGCGTGCAGTAGCCCCGCAAGGTTGCTCAGGTTCGTTGCGATATCCGGGTCCCCGGCGGGACGAGCCGCGCGGTAGATCGCCAGCGCTTCGCGGTACAGCGGCTCGGCCTCGGCGGGCTTGCTCTGGGCCATCAGGAGCATCGCGAGGGTGTTCAGGCTCCTGGCGATGGTCGGGTGCTCGGCGGGGAGGTTGGCGCGCCAAATCGCCAGCGACTTGCGCAGGTTCGGCTCCGCCTCGTCGTAGCGAGCCAGTTCCAGCAGCGTGATGCCGATCGTCGCACGCACGTCCGCTTCCACCAGGGGCTGCTCCTTGAGCGCGTTCCCGCCCTCATCCAGGACCTTTACCGCCGCCCGCATCACCTGCAGCACGGTCACGGCGTCCCTGATCGGTTCCTTGGTGACCGGATCCCGGGGCAACTGGTTCGGATCCACCGCCGCCAGCATCTCGGTCTGGAACTTCACGACAGCCCTGGCGATCTGGGCCTGCTGCTTCGCCTCGGCTTCCTGCGCTTTGGCCGCCGCCGCCTGCTTGACGGCTTCGGCCTCCTGCTCTTTGGCCTTGATCTCCTGGGCCACAGCCTGTGACCGAGCCTCGTCCGCCAGCAGGCGCTGCGCCGCTTCACCCGCCCGGGCCTGCTCGGCCCTCACCAGCCCCACGCTCGTCCCGATCAGCCCCAGCACCAGCGCCGCCGCGACCAGCCCCCCCGCCGCGACGGGGCCCTTGTTACGCCGGATGAACTTTTTGAACCGGTACGACGTGCTCGGGGGCGCGGCGAGCACCGCCTCTCCCGAGAGGTACCGTCGGATGTCAAGCCCCAGCCCGTTGGCCGTTTCGTAGCGACGCTGACGGTCCTTCTCCAGGGCCTTCATCACGATCCAGTCCAGTTCGCCCCGGACGATCGTGCCCAGGCGCCTGGGCTCGGTGTGGCGTCGCGCGGCGACGCTGGCGATGGTGCCGGTGTTGTTGCCGATCCGCGTGGAGGGTTTGGGCGGCTCGACCTCGCGGATGATCCGCTGGATCTCGGCGTAGGCCGCGGAGCGGAGTTCCTGGCTGCTGAAGGGCGTCGTGCCGGTCAGCAGTTCGTACAGGAGCACGCCCAGGCTGTACACATCCGTGCGTGTATCGACGTCCAGCGATCCTTCGGCCTGCTCCGGGCTCATGTACTCGGGCGTCCCGATCAACTGCCGGTGCTCGGTGAAGAGCGTTTTCTCCGTGAGTTTGCTCGCCGTGGCCTTGGCGATCCCGAAATCGATCACCTTGGTGTGCGGCTTGCCGTCCTGCGTCGAAACAAGGACATTGCTGGGCTTGATGTCGCGGTGGATGATGCCCTTGGTGTGCGCGTGCTGCACGGCGTTGCAGACCTGCGCGAAGAGTTCCAGACGGTCCTCGATGCTCAGATGGTTCTTGTCGCAGTACTCATCGATCGGGTCGCCCTTCACCAGTTCCATCACGAAGAACGGGCGGCCGGTCTCCGTCGCGCCCGCATCCAGCACCCCCGCGATGTTCGGGTGATCCATCATCGCCAGGGCCTGACGCTCCTGCTCGAATCGCGCGATCACCTGCTTCGTGTCCATGCCCAACTTGATGATCTTCAGGGCGACCCGCCGCTTGACGGGCTCTTTCTGCTCCGCCGCCCAGACCGTGCCGAAGCCGCCCTCCCCGAGCCGGTCCAGCAGCCTGTAGCACCGGATCTGCTGCCCGGGATGCTCGATCTGGCCGTGCGGCGTGGCGGCCGTAATCCGCTCGGTCTGGGGCACCGTGGCGTCGGAATCAATGTCCCGCCGGGACTCGACCGTTTTGACATCGTCGGCGAGCATCGCGTCAACCTTGGCGCGCAGCACGAGGTCATCGCCGCACACATCCCGGAGATACGCCTGCCGCCGATCCGGCGCGAGCGCGCGGGCCTGGTCAACGATGGACTCTGCACGGTCGGGCATGGAGCAACTCCTACCTACGGACTGACGACAGATGCGAGTCGGGGCGCCCGGCGGCGGGGTGCCTGAAAAGGGGAGTGTACCGGATCTGGAGCGAGGCCTGCCGCGGTGCGTTCGGGGGATCCCTTATCAGGCTCCCGCCGATCAGCCCTACGATCGGAGCGGGCGAGTCGAAACGCCGCGGCCGGCAGCCGTCGTCCCCTGAGGAGTCGGGCACGCCATGGAACGGGCAGCGGTCAATCCCGCGGTGCGCATCGGCCACGTGCATCTGAAGGTGGCGGACATCGATCGCGCCCTGGCGTTCTATCAGGGGGTGCTCGGGTTTGAGATCACGCAGCGGTACGGGGCGGACGCGGTGTTTCTCTCCGCCGGCGGGTACCACCATCACATCGGGCTCAATACATGGGAGAGCAAGGGCGGCCAGGCGCCGCCGCGCGGCGCGACCGGGCTCTTCCACCTCGCGATTCTCTATCCCACGCGGGCGGCGCTGGGCGAGGCGCTGCGTCGCATTCAGGCCGCGGACATTCGGCTCGACGGCGCCGCGGATCACGGCGTCAGTGAGGCGCTGTACCTGAAGGACCCCGACGGCAACGGGGTCGAGTTGTATTGGGATCGTCCACGCGAATCCTGGCCACGCGATCGCGATGGAGGGCTGGCGATGTTCACCCGCCCCCTCGATCTTGACGCACTCTCGCGCGCGTAAGCCCACGTCCGAGCGCACCCGGCCGTGCGACATGGAACAAGGAAACACGCGGCCCCGACACCGAGACGTGGACTAAGGGGTGACCGTGCTGTCTCATCTGAGCCGCCCGGCGCGAGCCGGCGGGGGGGCGTGCGCGAACTCATGGCCCACGCCATCATTCGATCGCGCCGCCGAACGCTCCCACCGACCGCTTGCGCGGTTCGGCTCAGAATAACTGATGGTCACACCCAGGGACTAATGCCCGGCGCCGTCCTTGGGCTTGTCGCCGCGGAGCGACTCGATCAGCGAACTGATCTCCGAGGCCGTGAGTTTGCCCGTCTTCTTGAGCATCGCCTCGAAGTGTGCGATTTCCTCCGGGGCGGCGGGGAAGCCGACGTTTGATTTCTTGCCCTGGGCATCGGAGGCGTACGCATCGGCGATGGGCTTGCCATCGGCGGAAAGCAAGACGAACCACGGGATGCCGACCTTATCGGTCCCGGCATACGTGGCGAGGGCATCCTTGCCGCCGACGTTGCGATCCGTGTCGATCTTCACGTCGACAAAGTGCTTCGACATGATCGATGCGACCTCGGGGCGATCCATCCAGTCTTCCAGCCGATGGCACCACCCGCACCAGGGCGCTCCGAAGTGCAGGAACACAATCTTCCCCTCCTGGGCGGCCTGCTTCATGCCCGCGTCGAGCACTTCGCTGGCGTTCTGGTACGGCGCCTGGTGCTTCTTGAGAAAGTCCAGGACAAGCCTGGGGTCGTGGCCCATCACCGGCTCCTTGCCCGGTTCGGCCTTGAGTTCAAGCGGCTCGGTACCCTGGTTCACGACGGGCTTGCCGTCGGCATCGAGGATGGTCAGGTACGGGAAGCCGGTGATATCCGCGCCGTAGGACTTGGCCAGCGCCATGTTCTTGTCGTCGCGGCCGCCGGTGTCGATATGCACGACGTCATACTCGTACTGGAGCGTGCTCTTGATGTCGGCGTTCCTGGTGCAGAGTTCGTGCAGTTTGATGCACCACCCGCACCAGTTGCCCCCCCACTGGATCAGGACGCGGCGGTTGTTCTTTTTCGCGGCCTTGAGCGCCCGGGCAATCTGCTGCTTGGCGTCGGCGGATTCGTCGTAGAGCCTCTTCTTTTCCGGTTGCGAAGCGGGCGCGGCCCCTGCCGGCTGGACGACCTTGGTCGCGGGCTGTGCCGCCGGGTCGGGAGACTGCGCGGCGCAGCCGGACCCGAAAACGGCGACGGCGAGTACAGAGGCGGAATGGACGCAGCGGTTCATGACGGGCTCCTTGAGCGGCCGGGTACAGCCAATATGTATCACCATCGGGCGGCGCGACGAACTACCATATTGACGAAGATCAATATGCAGCGCGCGAACTTCGGGGCTTCTGGACAGTATACCTACGCCGGCCCGGGCGGACGCCGGGCCCGCCGGATTGGTACTCTTCCGGCAACGAAGCCGACGCCGGCGAGCGCCGGCGGGTCAACACTCCATATCGTCTGATTGAGAAAGGACAACGCTTGAAGATTGCACCGTACATCGCGACCGGCGTTCTGGCATTCGGGGTGGCCTACGGGATCGCGGCGGGCCCGCGCCCTTCCCCCGCGCCCGCTCCCGCGGCGACAACCCGCCAGACGGACGGCGAATACGTTGTCGATAAGGTCCACTCCGGCCTGTACTTCAAGATCGGTCACGGGGTCGGCACCTTCCTCGGGCGATTCAACGAACTCAGCGGGACCTTCGCGATGGACCCCGCCAAGCCCGAGCCCGGGTCGATGCAGTTCACCGTGCAGACCGAGAGCGTGGACACCAACAACGACGGGCGCGACAAGCACCTGCGCTCGGCCGACTTCTTCAACGTGAAGCAGTTCGCCGAGATCACCTTCAAGAGCAAGTCGGTGACGAAATCCGCCAACGGATTCGACGTCGCCGGCGACCTGACCATCACGGGCACGACCAAGCCGGTGACCGTGAAGATCACCAACTTCAAGACCGGGATGAACCCGCAGAACAAAAAGGAGAGCGCGGGGTTTGAGGCGACGCTCACCATCAACCGCAACGACTTCGGGATCACCAAGTACCCGGGGATGCTCGGAGACGACGTGACGATCGTCATCGGGATCGAAGGGGCGCGATAACGCGTCACGCGCGGTACGACGCAGAGAACACCAGCGCCCGGGAGTCTCCTCCCGGGCGTTTTTTTCTGGCCAGACGCCGACCAGCCCGGCACGCGCCGCAAACCGCTCGTCCGACGCCCAGAAAAAAACCCAGCAACCGGAGTTCCTGGGTTCGAATGCGAGCGATCTGAAGGACGGGGATCAGCGCTTGGAGAACTGGAAGCGTCGGCGGGCGCCGGCCTGGCCGTACTTCTTGCGTTCGACGTCGCGCGAATCTCGCGTGAGCATGCCATTATCACGCAGGGCCTGTTCGAGCGTGGGGTCGTATTCGCGCAGGGCGCGGGAGACGCCCAGAAGCACGGCGCCGGCCTGGCCCATGAACCCGCCCCCGGAGAGGCGGATGACGACGTCCATCTTGCCCAGGGTATTGGTCACTTTGAGAGGCGCGTAGCAGTCGTTGCGGTCGCGCTCTTCGGCGAAATACTGCTCGATCGACTTGAACTTCTGGTCGCCGACCTGGACCTGGACCTTTCCCTCGCCCGAGGCGGGGCGCACTCGGACGCGGGCCACGGCGGTCTTGCGCCGGCCCGTGCCCCAGTACCAGCCGCTCTTGAGTTCACCCTGCTTGCGAAGGGGGCGGGTGATGGGGGCGGCGGTCGGAGCCGTGGCGGACGCCGAGAGGCCGGCGAACGCGGGGTTGTTCAGATTCGTGTTGGGATCGGTCATGGGTGTGGTCCGTGTGAACGGGAAGATCGGCGGGATGGGGATCGGGACGAGCGCGGCGGGGACACCAGACGACGGGAGTGATTACATCGGGATCGGCTGCTGAGACGCGTGCGGGTGCTCCGCGCCCGGGTAAACCTTGAGTTTGGAGAGCATGTGCCGGCCCAGGCGGCTCTTGGGTAGCATGCGCTTGACGGCGTCCTCGACGAGCTTCTCGGGCTTGCGATCGCGCAGCGAGCCGTACGACTCGGCCTTGAGTCCCCCGGGGTAGCGGGAATACCGCAACTTCATGCGGGTTTCGGCCTTGTTCCCGCCCAGGCCGACCTTGGTCGCGTTCGTGACGATGACGAAGTCCCCGCAATCGACGTGCGGGGTGTATTCCGGTCGGTGCTTGCCCATGAGCACCGTGGCGATATCCACCGCCAGGCGTCCCAGCGGCTGGTCAGTCGCATCGACGAGGCGCCAGGTCTTGGTCGGAACCGTCTGCGGTGTAGCGAGGTAGGTTTGTCGGCGCATCATGGCGAGGCTCCATTCGGCGTGCACGGTGCGGTTGCAGCGTGAGCGCCCATCAACGCGGTGGTTCGCCGCCTACCGGGCGGGGCGGGCCGACGGGCAGGATCCCGGCGGCAAGATTTCCGAAGTATGAAACGAGCGAAAGGATAGCGATCAGCCGCGAGGGGTCAAGCACAGGTGCCGGACCACCGGATCCTCGCCGGTTCGGGGGCTGAACGGAGGGGTCGGCAGGCATCGACAGGCCTGGAGTTGGCGGGTCGCCCTATGGTGTGGTGTGACGGGTGATCCACGAGGCACCGTAGTGGTATTTTGTCCGCTGGGATTTGAGCGTGCCGCCGTGCGGCGCGGCCTGGACGCGATGCAGCTCGGCGGCGGGCCAGATCCGCGCCTGAGCGTGGTTCAGACCGGGCCGGGGAGGACCCGCATCCGCGAGGCCGTCGAACACGAGGTCGTCAGCGGCGCCATCGCGCAGACCAGATCCATGAGAAACGTGCTGGCGATCCTCGCGGGTGTCGCGGGCGAACTGGCGACCGTGCGGGGCGCGGCCGTGGTCGGCGAGGTCGTCGATGCCGACGCCCAGCGCTGGCGATCACCGTCGATCGAACTCGCCGATGCCGGAGCCGTGGTGCTGGGGCTTGATGCACCCGCGTGGACGCCGGAGGAAAAGGCGGCGTGGCGCGAGCGCTCCGGCGCCGTGCTCGTGGATACCGAGTCGCACGAGTTCGCGCGCACGTGCGAGCGGTTCCGAATACCGTGGCTCGTGATCAGGGCGGCGAGCGATCGACGGCACGAGGTGCTTCCGGATGTCGTCACCGGCTGGGTGGACCCGCAGGGCCGCACGCGAGCGGGGCGCGTGCTGAAGGACATGTTTCGGCGGCCGGCGCTGATCGCGGCGGCGTGGCGACTCGGTCGGCGCAGTCGCGCGGCGATGCGACTGGTCGCCCAGCGCGTGTCGCACGTGGCGCTGACGTGGCAGCCGACGGTGGACCCCGGCGCGCCGGGCGCCGGCTCCCCGATCACGCCGATGTGCGACGAGGTCCTCAGAGCGCCGCTGATCCTGGTGTTCGGAGGGTCCTTTGACCCGCCGCACCGCGCGCATGTGGAGTTGCCGGTACTGGCCCGGGAACGATTGGAGGAGCGGCTGGGGTGCGAGGGGCGCGGGCAGTTGGTGTACGTTCCCGCGGCTCGCTCCCCGTTCAAGCAGGCGGGTTCGATCGCGCCCGACGCGGACCGCGCCGAGATGCTGCGGATCGCGACGCGGGGCGTCGCGCGAGCGTGCGTGTGGACCGACGAGATCGACCGCGCGCACGCCGCCGGCGGGGGCACGGCCGTGTTCGGCCCGCCTGATCACGGTGCACCGGTTCCCGTCAAACCCTCCTACACGATCGAGACCATCGAACGGCTCAACCGGCTCATGCGGGAAACCCAGGCCGGGCGCAACGAAGTGGAGCCGATCATTCGGCTGCTCATCGGCGCCGATCAGGCAAAGGAGTTTCACCGCTGGAAGGACTGCCGAAGGCTGATCAGCCTCGCCGAGCCGATCGTCATGCTCCGCCCCGGCGACGGCCAGACCGTGGACGCGCTCGAGGGCGCTCTGCGGGAGAGCGGGGCCTGGAGCGATGCCGAGATTCACGCCTGGCGCGGCCGGGTGGTGCCTGTTCCGCTGCGAACCGATCGGGCGACGGATGTGCGGGAGACGTTGGCCGCCGCGGGGGGCGCGGAGGGCGGGGCGGATTGGTGCGGGGCCCAAGAAAACAGCACGCTGTCGGATCTGGTGGACCCGGGCGTGCTGAAGTATGTGCGAGAGCGCGGGTTGTACCAGTCGCCGCGGCCCGCGGGACAGGCTTAGTTGCCGCCGGAGGTGATGATGTCGTCGAAGTTGTCCATCGGATCCAGGCGTCCGCTGTAATCGACGACGTCGCGCAGGTGGAAGGGGTTGCTGGAACTCGGAGCGGCGGCGATCAGTCCGCCGCGATCACGACGACCGAGGTAGATGCCGTCGGCGCCGGCGGAGTGGAAGACGAACTTGCCGCGTGCGGCGGCGGGGAAGACTTGGGAGTTGGGCGTCGCCTGGGCGGCGGGGAACGCCGGGTTGCCCAGCAGCCCGTGCATCGACGACTGGACTTCCATCTGGGCCGCCGTGGCGAGCAGGCTGCCTTCAAACGAGTCCGTCTGGTCCTTGGCCCCGCCCCCGAGCGAGGTGGCGCGGAGAAAAACGGCGTTGCCGTTCCAGTAGAACTTCGCGCGGGTGCTGGATGCGATGGAGGCGAATGGATCGCCCGGCGCCGCGTCGGTGTCTTCGACCCAGACCAGCAGCGGGTTCGAGAAGGAATCGACGACGTCCGGAAGGGTCACGTGCTCGGCGAGCGTCCCGGGGGCCTTCTGCCCGGCGCCGGCGTGGGAAACCCAGTACTTCTTGTCGATGGTGTAGTAGACGTTCTTGACAACGCCCTTGGTCTCGACGGGGGCGTTGATCAGGTCCAGATCGAGAAGGATCGTGCCGGTGGCGGCGGGGCCGACCGCGATGCGCCGGGCGCTGGGCGTCCCGCTGGCGACGATCCCGCCGCTGAGCTCGGCCAGGATGTTCTGCATGTTCGAGAACCCGCGCGTCGCATTGGACGCCGCGCCCATCTGCGAGGGGGTGAACGCGCCGGGGAGGCGCCGCGAATCAAGTTCAAACGCGGACGAGGCGGCCTGGATGTTGTTGATCAGTTGCAGGGTCGCGACGCGACGCGACGCGTTTCGCGCGCCGCGCAGGACCGGCGTGAAGATCGCGATCAGCGTGATCAGCACCACCAGCACGATCATGAGCTCGATGAGCGAGAACGCCCGCCTTAAGCCGCGAGCCGCGTGCTGGGTCGAGTGACAAACCGATTCTGATCGCTTCATGAAAATACCTCCTGCCCGCACCGAACCACATGGTACGCTGGGAGAACCCCGCGTTACCTGCCCCCAAGCGAAAGCCCCGCCTCGCTCCGCCCATTCATACGTAATCGGCAGTATCACATTCGTCCAGGAAAAGGTGAATGATCCACTCTGAGGGGACGGGGAGTGCAAAAGAATCGAAAAATCTGGTGGATGTTGGGGTGAGCGGGTCGCGGCTCATCGCTTTTCTGTGCCCCGTGGGCGGACAAGGCGTCGATAGGTAGGGGACGATGGCAGCGCACCGGCCCGGTGGCGCGATGACCGGGAACCAGCGCTCCAGCCAGACGAACCCCGGGGGATTGTCAACGCAACCGAGGGGACCAACGATGACGGGCAAGTTGATGAAGGTCCGCGCTCTGGAGATCGGGTTGCCGCCGACGCGGGTAAATGGGCCCGCGAACACGTCGTCTGGAACTCACATGCCCGCCTCGCCGGAAACGACTCGGAAGTTCAGCGTGCGGCTCATGGACGGTCGTGACTCGATTTCCGACCTGACGGAGTTGCTGCACCGCGCGTACAAGCGCCACGCGGATCGGGGGATGCGCGTCGTGGCGGCGTATCAGGACGAGGCGCTCACGGCCAAGCGGATTCGCGGCGGGGAGTGCTATCTCGCCGTGCTGCGGGACGATCCCCGGAAAGTGGTGGGAACGATCGTGTTCAAGGACCCGGCGCACACGTCGGGGACGCCGTGGTTTGACAGGGCGGACGTGGCCAGTTTCTCGCAACTCGCGGTGGAACCGTGGCTCCAGGGGCGCGGGCTGGGCGGGATGCTGATCGCGCAGGCAGAGTCGCGCGCGGTGGAGACGGGCGCGGGGCACATCGCGCTCTCGACCCCGGAGCCCGCGACGGAACTGGTCGCGATGTACCGGCACAAGGGGTACGCCCTCGTGGAACCGGTGCAGTGGCCCGGGACAAACTACCAGAGCCTGATCATGAGCAAGCCGGCCGTTCGTCGGGACTGAGGCGGGCCCGGCGCGGGCGCCCGGTCTACTCAACCGGCGCGGCGGTGCGGGTCCACTGCGCGATAGGCCGGCCGTCGCGGCGCCACCAGGACCCCGGGCGGTCCTGCGGGCACCCGGCGGGCGAATCCTCCCACGTCTCCTGCCGGCCGTACGGGGTGAGGTCGAGCAACTGCAGGGTGGGGAGCATGGCTTCGATCCCGCGCCATTTCGTCTCGTACGTCAGATAGACCTGTTCACCAACCCGCCGGTAGCAGCGCAGGTCTCCCCCGTCGCGGGTTGACATCGCGTCGCCGGCGTCGGCGGTTGAATACCACGGCGCCGTCCACCCCATGAAGTCGCGGTACGAGAGGATCTCGTTCAGCGGGCCACGGCAAAAGACGGCGTAGTTGACGCCGCGCTCGGCGAGGTACGCGCACACAGCGGCGTTCATCGCCACCTGACTGTGCGTGCACCCCTCGCACTGCTTGTGATGGGGCGCGCCGTGTTTCCACATGAAGTGGTACACGAGCAGCATGGGCCGACCGTCGAACACCTCGCCCAATGAGACGGGGCCGCTCGGACCAACGACACTGACCGGCTCAACGCGCGTCATGGGCAGTCGCCGGCGCGCGGCGGCGAGTTCGTCCCCCGCTCGCGTGTGCGCCTTCTCGCGCGCCAGCAGTTCCGCGCGGGCTCGCTCCCATTCATCACGAGTGACGATCTCGGGCGCTGGATATTCCCTCATGGCGTGCTCCCATGTGATCGTGGGCCTTGCGGGCATGGTACGGGCGCCCGGGTGACGCATCGACATGGGCACCGTGGGTCAGCCCCACGCCTACGCCGCATCGCGCCGGAAGAGTCCCAGCAGGCCGTGGCGGGACGGCTTGCCCGAGAGCACTCGGCGCGCTTGCGCCTCGTCGTCGGCGAGGTTGATCTGCTTGAGCACGCCGGTCTGGCGGAGTGAATCGGCCAGTTCCCCGACGAGTCCGAAGACGACAAACTTGCCCCCCATCGCATCGCAGGCGTGCTGGACACTCAGGATGTTCGAGATGCACGCGGCGGAGAGGTTCGTGACGCCGCACAGGTCCAGCAGCACGCGACCGCCGTTGGAGTTGGCGAGGTGATCAAGCGTCTGGCGCAGGATGGACGATTGACGTTCGCGGACGCTGGAGCAGAGCACGGTGGCGACCGCGGCGCCGTCCTCGATGCGCACGCCGATGAAGGCATCTTCGAGCAAGTTGAGGTCCTTGAGCAGGTTCATGATGAGTTTGCGGACGCTGAGCCGCCGCGCGCCGTGCCCGGTCGCCGCGAGGACCGCGCGTATCCGACACGGTTGATTCATCGGACAAGGGCGGGCAGGGAGCGTGCCCGGGGCGGATTCCACCGGTTCAAACCGGCGGGCTGATCGCTCTGGGAAAGATCCCTCAGGACCTATAGCGTCAGGTCAAGAGTTATGCGGCTCGGGGGCCCCGGCGGGCACAGTCAGCGAGCAGGGGCGGCGGGCGGACACCTATGGTGCTGGCATGCGGACCTCGCGGGTTGTGATTTCGCGGTGCGATCGCGGCGTCGCGCCGGGATTCGACTGGGCCCGGTGGCTCGAGTCGGGCCACTGGGCGCGGGACGCCCAGACTCTCAAGCACGACGCGGAATCCAGCATCCTTGCCGTTCGCACGCCCAGCGGGCTCGATTCGCTCCCGGATCTTCGCGCGGGCCTTGTCATCAAGGTGCGCGCCGCGACGGGCGCACTCGAAACTCTCAAGCGCGCGGCCGGAGCCTCTCGCGGTATCCGGCAGTGGCGCGGGGCCGAGTGGCTTCGCACGCACGGATTTCAGTCGGCCGCGCCGCTGGCGCTGGCTCGTGCGCGCGTACAAGGGCGCGTGTGCGAACTGCTTATCTTGCAGCGATTGAGCGGGCCCACCGTGCTGGAGGTCGCTAGCCTCGCCACGGGAGGGAGCCGGTCCGGCGAGAAGGAGGCGGGATGGTCGGCTCGTGAGGAGCACGCGGTGGCGAAAGCCTGCGGGCAACACGTCGCCGGCCTGGTTCGCGCCGGGCGCTACAACCGGGATGGCAAGCCATCGAACTTGATTGTCACGGGGCTGCCGCGGCGCGGGCGCGGAATGCGCGCGGGCCGCGAGGTTCCCCCCGCGGAACAGGTGGGAATATCCGTGATCGACACCGTGGCGATCCGCCGGATCGTGGGCGGGCGAACGCGGGCGCTCGAAGGGATGCTGGCCAGGCTGTATATCGAGCCGCTGGGGTGCGGGACGCCGCCCAGACGGGCGCTGTGCATGCGTGCCGTGCAGCAGGCGGTGCTCGAACTGCACGGGCAGGTCGTGAAGAGGCACGTTCACGGTGTGTGGCGGCGAGCGGCGCGACTGGTGCAGGGGCACGGGGATCCCACCCCGCGGGTGATGCCGGGACGCGGCCATGAGCCCGGCCATCGCACCAGTGCGCGCGGGAATACCGTGTAACGTGAAGGAATCCGACCTGCTGCGGCACATCTACTCGCGGTCCGCCGGGCTCGCCGCGCGGTCCATCCACATCGTCGTGGGACCCGGTGATGACTGCGCGGTGCTGCGATCGGCGAGCGGCGACCTGCAACTGATCACCGTGGATCAGCTAATCGAGGGACGGCACTTCCGGGCCGGGACGCCCATCGATCGCATCGCTCGCAAGATCGTGGCCCGAAGCGTGAGCGACATCGCCGCGATGGCGGGCTCGCCCACGTGGGCGCTCGCGACCGCGGCGCTGGCGGCTGACGTGTCCGGCGAGCACGCGAGCAGACTCTTCGATTCGATCGCCAAGTGGGCCGAGCACTTCGGGTGCCCCCTCGTGGGGGGCGACATCGCCTCGCTGGGCAGCGGCGGGCCACCCGGCACCGAGCGGATCGTGGTGGACGGCAAGGACGTGGATCGGGGTCCGCGGATGGTGCTGACCTGCACGGTCGCGGGGACGCCGCACGCCACGCGCGGGCCGGTGCTGCGCAGCGGGGCGCGGGCGGGGGACGAGGTGTGGGTGACGGGCCGGCTTGGCGGGTCGCTGGAATCGGGCCGGCACATGACCTTCGAGCCGCGCGTGCGGGAGGGGTGGTGGCTCGCCGAATCGCTCGGCGAGTCGCTCCGCGCGATGATCGACCTTTCCGATGGGTTGGGGCGCGATGCCGGACGGATCGCGGCGGCATCCGGCGCGCGGATCGAACTCTTCGGGCCCAGGCTGCCGGTGCACGAGGGAGTGCACTCCTGGGACGCGGCGCTGGGCGACGGCGAGGACTATGAACTGTGCTTCGTGGTGGCGGCCGGAAGCGCCAGCCAGAGGATCCCTGCCGCCTGCCCGCACACGGGCACCGCGCTGACGCGCATCGGGCGCGTGGTCGAAGGGTCGGGCTGCGTGCTGCTAGACGACGACGGAAAGGTCCTGGGGGACGTGTCGGAGGTGGGATGGGATCACGAGTGACGTTGAGCGATGTTGCGGGACACCAGACGACGCCGGGCGAACCGGTCCGTACGATGTGCCAGCGGAACCAAGAGGCAAACCCATGCGCGTGCAGGACCTGATCGAGGCGATGGAACGGATCGCGCCGACGCGATTCGCGGAGGATTGGGACAACGTGGGGCTCCTGATCGGGCGCGCGGAGCAGGAGCTGTCCGGGCCCGCGCTCCTGACGATCGACCTGAATGAAGCGGTCGTGGACGAAGCGGTGAAACGGCGCGTCGGCGCGATCATCGCGTATCACCCGCCGATCTTTCGGCCGATCAAGCGGCTCAGCGGCGCAACGGCCAAGGAGCGCGTGCTGCTGCGCGTGATCGAGAGCCGCATGGCGGTGTATTCCCCGCACACCGCGCTGGACTCGGCGCCGGGAGGGATGACCGACTGGCTCGCCGACGGGCTGCTGGACCGCAAGGGGATCGTGAAGGCGGACCGGCGCGCGCTGCGCCCGCGGGTGGACCGCCCCATGACCCAGGAGGTCAAGATCGTCACCTTCCTGCCCGCGGAAAAGGTGGACGACCTTCGAGCGGCGCTGGGGACGGCCGGGGCCGGGCTGATCGGCAAGTACGAGGTGTGCTCCTTTGCGATGCCCGGCGCGGGGACGTTCTTTGCAAGGCCCGGGGCCGCGCCCGCCGTCGGAGAGACCGGGAAACTCGAACGCGTGCAGGAAGTTCGGCTGGAGATGGTGTGCTCGCAGCGCGCGCTGGCGCTGGCGATGGCGGTGATCAAGCAGTTCCACCCGTACGAGGAGCCGGCCGTCGATGTCTACCCGCTCCTGGGGCGGCCCGAGCGAGGCGCGGGCGTCGGGCGCCGGCTCGTGCTCGATCAGGCGGTGACGCTGGAAAAACTCGCCGATCGGCTCAAGACGCACCTGGGGATCCCGACGGTGAAACTCGCGCCCGCGAGCGATCGGCCCGTGCAGCGCGTGGGCGTGAGCCCGGGCGCGGGGAGCGAGGTCGCGCCGCTGGCGCTGGCCGATGGATGCGACGTGTTCGTCACGGGCGAGATGAAGCACCACGAGGTCCTCCCCTTGCTCGACGCCGGGATGTCCGTGATCCTGGCCGGACACACCAACACCGAGCGCGGGTACCTGCCCGCGCTGGCCGAGCGGCTTGGCGCCGAAGCGCCCCAGGCCGAGTTCCTCGTCAGCCAGGCTGACCGAAGCCCGTTTGTATGGAAGTAACGCACGCGAACGCGGGGGGTCAGCGAAGCCAGACGATCGTGTAGCCCGCGGCCGCCGCGATCACAACCAGCGCCACCACCGACAGCGCCGCGCGGGCCCGGCGGCCCAGCATCCGGCGGCGCATCATGGCCCAGCGCCGCGGCATCGTGTCCGCGACCCGGAGGAGTTCCTCGACATGACGCCCGCACTCCGGGCACCGATGCCCGATCAGGCCGTCCAGGGAGTACCGGCAGTCGGGGCACCGCGCCCGGCGCTCGTACATCACGCGGATGAGTTTGTTCGTGAACTCGCGGCTGACCCCCGCCGACGCGGTCGGTGTCTGAGGCGCCGAAGATCGGTGGCCCGCGGCAGGCATGCGAGATTATTCGACACCCGGCGTCGCCGGTTGCACCGCCGACGCGAATCGCCGCCGGTACCCGTCGGCGGCGGTCAGCCGATCAAGTGCGCCGGCTTGGGCATGTCCGCCGAGATCTTCTCCTTGCGCACCTTGTCCCCTTCATCGCACGACAGCAGGAACATGTCGTCCTCGACGCGGGTCTGCAGGTGCACCGGCCGACCCCAGATGTGCCGAAGGTTGACCAGCACCTCGCGCGCCTTGGCGATCTCGACCTCCAGCCCGCTGAACTGGTGCGCCAGGTACAGTTCTCCCCGGTTGAGGTAGTTGCCGTCAACCGCGTAGATGAACGGCTGGCCCATGTTGGTGATGCGGTACAACAGCGTCTGCTTGATGCGGTTGAAATCGCGTGAGACGACCTTCAGTTCACCCGTCTGGGGGTCCCGCCGGTACTGGTACATGTTGAGCCGATCAACCAGTTCGGGCGTCAGGAACTCATCGATGAAGTTCACGTCGTTGTAGATGCGCCGGATCTCGAAGATCTTCTCGCGCCCCTTCATGCTCCTGTCGTCGAAGGCGTCCTTGGCGCCCAGCGTGTCCAGTCGCTCCCACGTCGCGCCGTGCTGCCCCGTGTTCCAGCGGCGCTCGATGTCGCGGAACATCTCGTACCCGATCTTGTACGGGTTGAACCCGCCGGGCTGCATGGACAGCACGCCCGAGTGTTGATCCGCGTAGTGGATGATCTCCGGCGCTTCGACGAAGTGCTGCGTCATCAACTTCGAGTGCCAGTAGACGGCCCACCCCTCGTTCATGACCTTGGTCATCGCCTGCGGCGCGAAGTAGTACGCCTCGTCGCGCACGATCGACAGGATGTCCTGCTGCCACTCCTCCAGCGGCGCGTAGCGAAGAAGGAACAACAGGATGTCGCGCGTCGGCTCCCTCGGGATTCGGCCCCGCTCCGCGGCCCTTTTCTTCTCGTGCTCCTTCCGCTGCCGCTCCAGTTCCTTCGGAGGATTGATGAAGCGGTCCATGTAGTCCTTGGCCGGGAGCTTGTCGGGCGTGAATGCCCCTTGGCCTTCGAACGTCCGCCCCCGTTCCGGCGCGGTTTCTTGATCCTGCGACGACGCCCGCCCGGACGGCTCGCGAGACATATACGCCGAGTGCGGATCGATCAGGTGCTCGATCGACAGGCACGCGTCAAGGAACTTCTCGACGGCTTCCTGCCCCTGACGCTCGATGTGCCGGCGCACACGCGTCGCGTGGTTCGCCATCTGGTCCATCATCTTCCGGTCCGTCTTGCCGAACCAGAAGTTGTTCCTGAAGAAGTCGGCGTGCCCGTACACATGGGCCATCACCAACTTCTGGTCCGTCACCGAGTTGGACTCCTGCAAATACGCGTAGCACGGATCGTTGTTGATCACCATCTCGTAGATGCGGCCCAGCCCGTAGGCGTCCCGCTTCGAGAGGTTCTCGTATTCCATGCCCCAGCGCCAGTGCGGGTAGCGCGTCGGGAACCCGCCGTAGGACGCGATCTGGTTCATCGTGTCGAACGACAGCACCTCGAAGACGACTTCGTAGAACGTGAGCCCGTACTCCATCGCCTTGGCCTTGATGGCCTTCATGTGCGAGAGCAGTTCGGGCGAAAGATCAGTTGAAACGGCTCCGGGCATGGGTGAGTTATCGGCAGTTTCCTACCCATCCATACGCCGTATCCGGTGGATCGGATCGTGAATTCCCGCGCCGCCGCGAAACCCGGGCCGGCGAGGCCCGTGGGGCCGGAGCGTCATGACTGGCCGGGCACGCCTCAGTTCGCTCGCGTGAGTTCGATGACCGGGCCCTCGACAAGCCGCCCGTCCTGCATCGACGACCAGACCTCCTTGATGTGGTTCTCATCGACGAAGACGATCTTGAGGCCCGACATCATGTGCGAGCCCGCGTGATGGTTCGTGACGCTGTCGAAGCGCAGGTCGATGGTGTTCCCCGGCTGGGCCGTGGCGCGGAGCCGGGGCTGGTTGCCGATGGCGCAGTAGTGGGTCATCACCAGCGTGCCCCCGTCCATGTGGTACATATTGGTCATCTCGTGCGGCTCGCCGGGGAACATCACCTCGCGCACGCTGGACCCGCCCGAAGAGACCGAGTACGTGATGGTGCCTTCGCCCTCGGGCGAGGCCGCCTTCCACGTGCCCTTGAGCGACGCGACGCGGTCGAGCAGCGCGGCGCGCTGCGCTTCGGTCGCGGGGGCGACATCGCTCCGCACCGCTTCCGGCGACGTCGAGCAGCCGACAAGTGCCAAGCCGGCCAGTGACACGATCGGCAGAACCAGTGTGGATCGCATGGTGGACTCCATATGACGCCGTGCCGACCCCGACAGGTGCCGGCGCGATGGGATTGTTATACTCGGTCCGGCCGCGGCGGGCAAGACCCTTTGGGCCCGCGCGTCGCCAGGCAATTCGCGCTTCGGCAATCTTGATCATGGATGCGAGAATGAACCAACCAACTCTGACGCTGTGCGGCGGCACGCTGCTGGGGTGTGCCGCTTTGGCTCTTGGCCCCGCGGCGATGGGCGCGGATGAACGCGCCGCCGTGGACCCCGCCCTGTCGATCCAGCCGCTGGCCCTGCAGCCCGAAGCGACGGGCGCGGCGCCCCCGACGGCCGACGCGCCCGCCGACCCGGCGCCACGCGCGTGGACCTTCGAGGTCCGAGGCGCCGGGTCCTACACCTTCGCCGCCGACATCGACGACTCGCCCGGCGACGTCCGCATCGCGCGCGCAGGCTTCGGCGTCGGTGTCGGCATCCCGATCGGTGACCGCTCCACGCTGACATTCGACATCGATGAAGAAGCCTCCTGGTACCTCTTCGACAACGCCGGCGGGCTCGTCCCCGGTTCCACCGATCCCGTCGAACTCGTGCTGAGCACCGACCTGGGCCTCCGCTTTTCGTCCCGGATCAATCCGGAGTGGTCTTGGTTCCTGGGCGGACTCGCGGAGTTCGCTGGCGAGCCCGATGTGGACGTGGGCGACGCCGCGACGTTCGGCGGGTACGGTGGCGTGCGCTACCAGGTGAGCGAGCGCTTCGCCGTCTCCGCCGGCCTGGGCGCTAAGAGCCGCCTGGAGGATGATGCGCTGGTCATCCCCGTCCTCGGGGTGGACTGGCAGATCACCGACCGCGTGTCACTCAAGACCGAGGGAACGCGCGTGCGCCTGTCGGCCAAACTCTCGGAGACGCTGGCCGTCTCCCTCGCGGGCGGGTGGGAACTGCGCGAGTTCCGCCTGCGCGATGACGGGCCACTGCCCGACGGCGTCTTCCGCGACACACGCGTCCCGATCTCCATTTCGCTCGACTTCCGGCCCAGCCACGCCGTGCGGATCTCGGTCTTCGGCGGCGTGGTCGTGTGGCAGGAGTTCCGCTTCGACGACCGCTCCGGCGACGAGGTGTCCGAGACGAACACCGATCCCGCGCCCTTCATCGGGATCAGCGCGGCGTTCTCGTTCTGATCGCCGCCCGCCGCGAACGGATGATGCGCCGGCGCACGCCCCTACTCTCCTCGCATGCCCGAAGACGCCCTTCCAGAATCGATCGCCGGCGCGCTTGATCGGTTCCCCGCCGAACTGTTGCGATCCGAGCACATCCGCCTGGCGTGCCGCCGAGCGGCGCTCCGGCATGGGTTCGACGAAGTGCGCGGCGCGGTGCTCGAACCCGAGGCGCTGATCGAGCGATCGGGCGACGCGGCCTCAAGCGATCTGCTTCGCCTGCGCGACGATGCTCAGGGACCGCTGGAAGGGCAGGCGGTCGTGCTCCGGCGCGAGTTGCTGCCGACGCTGGCCCGCATGTATGCGAAGTGGGCCGCTCGGGCGCCGGGGCCGGCCCGGTGGTTCGCCAGCGGCGATTGCTTTCGTGGGCGCCGGCCGGTGCGGGGGAGGCGGTGCGAGTTTCATCAGCACGCCTGCTGCGTGTTCGGCGACGAGACGCCGCGGGCGGATGCCGAGGTGATCGCCGCCGCGGTCGCCGCGCTGAGCGACCTGGGGCTCACGCCCCAGCACGTCAAGGTGCGCATCAGTCATCGCGGCGCGGTGCAGACGATGCTCCGCGGGCGCGGGGTGGCGCCGGATGACTTGCCGGCCTGGTTCTACCTCCTGGACCGCGCGGGGCGGATCTCCAACGACGATTTCACGCACGAGGCCGTGCGCCTGGGGATGCCCGCGGGGAAAGCCGTCGATCTCATTCGCCTGATGGCGATGTCTACCCCCTTCGAGGCGCCGACCACCCAGGTGATGCTCTCCGAAGACGCCAGCGGCCGCGGGCCTGCCTATTTCAAGGCGCTCTTCGCCCAACTCAAGGCGGCTGGAGTCAGCGACTGGTGCGTCCTCAACCTCGGGATCGTCAGGGGAGCGGCCTACTACACGGGGATGGTCTTCGAGGTGCACGACGCCGCCGGAAAGGAGCAGACCATCGCCGGCGGCGGGCGGTTCGACGCGCTGGTCGAGCAACTCGGCGGACCCGCGACCCCGGCGGCGGGGTTCGCCATGAGCGACGTGGCGCTCGGACTCATGCTCGGCGAGCGCGGGCTGCTCCCGTCGGATGCCGCGCTGGCTGAACAGCACGGCGCCAGGCCCCACGTCGTCGTCATGCCCCGCGATGATTCCGCCGAGCCCGGGATCTCGCCGGTCCTCGCGACGCTCCGACGCGCCGGGCTTCACGCGCGGGCCCACCCAATGGACGATTCCGATATCTCCGATCGGCTGCTGCGGCTTCATGCCGATCATGCCGCCGGGCGCGGAGCGCGATTCGCCGTCATTCTCGAGTCGGCACAGGACCTCGGCCTCGCGACGCTCGTGGACCTCGCCGCCGACGGGCGCCAGGCCGACCGTCTGACCTTCGCCGAACTCGTCCCCCGCTTGAAGCAGTGATTCGGGCCTTGTGACACGCACGCGGCGCCCTATGAAAACAACCCTCGCTCTCTCGCGAGGGTCGTTCCCATTGATCCGGTGCGTCAGCGGTCAGTGTGTGCGGGGTCTTAGAGCGCCGCGCCGCGGCGACGACGCGTCGCGATCACGCCCAGCATCGCCATCCCCGCGGCTCCCGCCGTGGGAAGCGGTACCAAGCCGGGCGGCAGCATCGTGAGCTGGTCCTGCGCACGCGACCCGTCGAGGTTCCAGAGCTGGAGCACGCGGACGTCGGCCGCGCCGCCCCGGGCGCCCGCGTTCGCCACGCCCCAGTTCCAGATCGTCGTCGCAAAGCCGGACGGTAGCGACGAGAGTTCCTGCTCTTCAAACCAGATGGCGTTCTGGATGGCGCGGGTGTAGGTCGACACATCCCCGCCCCCGTTGAAGTTCAGTCCCGAGATGCCAAAGGCGTTATTCCCGGCAAGCCGGAACTCGGCATAGATGGCCTTGGTGACGTCGGAGATCGGATCGCCACCGCTCCCGCCATCCTGAGCTCGGTCAGAGATAATCGTGTTGTACGTGCTGCCGAACGAGAAGTTTTCGCTCCGTTCCAGGCAGAAGGTGAGGAATGACGAAGACGACCCGCCGGGACCACCGGTCAGGCCGTTATCGCCTGAGATCACTGCCGCGCGGAACGCGCCGCCGGTCCAGCCGGACCCGTCGCGCCAGTTGCTCCCGGGGTTTTCCATCCGGATCTGACCCGCGAGCGCCGAAGAAGCAAGTCCCAGCCCAAGTCCGGCGGCGAGAAGAACTGAAGTTGAACGCATGAGAGATTTCCTCGAGATGAAGCCGGGGCCGGTCCAGCCGGTGCCGACGCACAGCGACAGCACGGCCCCTTGGTCACAAAAACGAAAATGAGATAGAGCGATCAACAGGGACCGCGAACGAACGAAGTTGTACACCCGATGGGGGTGTCCGGCAACAAAACGACGCGCATTTTCAGCCGAATTTAATCAAGATCACCCGAAAAATACCCAGATTCAACACCGAATAACCTTCCATGTAAAATCTGGGGATTTTGGCATTCATGTTCTCCCGGGTGACCTCTTGGCGCGCCACGCGGAGTTGGCCGCGGCCAGGAGCGTGCCGGCGACCAGCACGCCGATGATCACCAGCGACGACACGTCGCGAAACTCATTGGGAACCACTTCCAGCCGCACCAGACCGAATCCTCCCAGGGCACAGAGCGGCCCGACGGTGTACCCCACGCCGATGAGCGCTTCGTGCGTGCCCCCCGCGTCAACTCCGGAGTGCCCCACTTCCATCGCGTAATAGATCGCGGCTTTGTACAGCGTCGCCATGCCCGTGCCGAACATGATCAGGCATCCGACAATCACGGCGACCGCGGTATCGGCGCGTGGGGACCACGGGGCCAGCATGGTGCCGGCGAACCCACCGATGAGCAGCGCCCCTCCGACCAGCGGCGTCGTCCATCGCCCGTGCCAGCCGTGCCAGGCCTGGAGCACCCAGAACGTGACGACCCGCGGCACGAGCCAGGCGGTGCCGATGATCGGCCGCCACTGCTCGCTCACCCCAAGGCGGAGCAGGACGTCCGGGAGCATCGGCCCCAGGGCGCTGGTCATGACATAGGCCAGCGGGAGCATGAACCGGAGCACCGCGAGCAACTGGACATACACGACCGGGTGCGGCTCGTGTCCATCCGGGGGATGCGGCGCGGGCTCGGCGTGGAACCACCGCAGCAGCGCGATCGCGGCGAGATGCACGGCGCCCAGCGCCACGAACGCCACCACGGGTTCGTGCTCGATGATGCCGCTCATGCCGAAATACGCCAGAGGAATGGCGGCGGACCAGACGACGTTCCAGAGGCCAATGGCCCGCCGCAGCGTGTGACCCCGGCGGCCGCCGCTGACGTAACTTTCGACGGTCGGCCAGAGCATGCCGCTGGCGGGGCTGTACCCCAGCGCCAGCACTCCGAGCCCGATCAGCCCCAGGGGGCTGCGTTCGGGGACGCCCGCGGCGCGCAGGATCGGCGGGATGACGCAGAGAATCCCCATGAACAGCATGAGCAGCGCGAGGAAGCCGCGTGAACTCAGGCGCGGGAAGGCCCGCCGGAGCGCCCGCTGCACCGGCCCGGCGAGCTTGGCGCCGCCGATGTACGTGACGCCGATCGCGACGGCAAGCCACAGATTCTCGACCGCGGAGAACCGGTACCCCTGCCGCGACTGCGTCAGGAAGTAGATCCCGTTGGTCACCAGCCCGGTCCCGATGCTGTTGACAAACGAGAACACGATGCAGACCCAGAGCGGGGTGGGAGCGTGCAGCGCGGGGCGTGAGCGGAAGGAAGTGTCCAAGAGGGTGGCTGATCGGCTGGGGTGGTTCGGCGCGAAGCGGGTGAATGTACGCGCCTGGCTGAAAGGAAATTCATCCGCCTTTCAGCGTGTGCGCCCGGGGCCGGACGCATTCCACCGGTACGGACGTGCGTCAGACCGCCGGCGTGCAACGAAAGGGACCGTCATGAAACTCATCATGGGAGCCGTCTTGTTCGTCGTGGGCGTGGTGCTGCTTGTGCTCGGGATCAACGCGTCGGATTCGTTGGCGTCGGACGTCTCGCGGTTCTTTACAGGAAATCCGACGGATCGTGCCGTCTGGATGCTCGTGCTGGGGGCCGGCTCGATCGTCGGGGGAATCGTTCTCGCGGCGCTCAGTCGGCGGTCCGTCGCCGACTAACCGCCCAGGAGCCCCGCTCATTTCCCCCGCGTCGCCCATGCATGAAAGGACGTGACATGCTCTGGACCATCTTGCTCATCGTGCTCCTGCTCATGCTCATCGGGTCGCTCCCCGCGTACCCCTACAGCCGGAGATGGGGTTACTTCCCCAGCGGCATCTTGGGAACCCTGCTGATCATCCTCCTGGTGCTCTGGCTGCTGGGCGTGCTATCGCCCGGCGTGTAGCCGAGCGCGACCAGCGCAACACTCAAAGGCGCCCGGGACGCGGTTTCTGCGAGCCGCCCGCGGGCGCCTTTCCTGCGCGCTCCCCCCGGTTGCATTCGCGTATCCACGAACGTAGCATCAACGCGCGACATGCAGGACCGCGTGTGCCCGTAGCTCAACTGGATAGAGCGCTGCCCTCCGAAGGCAGAGGTTGCAGGTTCGACTCCCGCCGGGCATGCTTCGAACGCTCCACACGACCGCTGGAGCCCTCTCACTTGAATCAACCGAGAGGCTTACGTAATCGGGACGGCCAGACCGAGCGCGTCGCTCAGCGTGGGCGGTGAGTCCACATCGATCTGGAGCCACTTTCCCCGTTCATGGTCGCTGTTGAGCACGATCGCGCTGGGGGGCACGGCGAGCACGCCGTCGTCCGCCTTCTCGTGGCCGAGCACGAACAGCGACACGCCCCAGGTTTGCGACAGCCGCTCGAGTTGCTGGGGGGTGTGACCCCGTCCCCAGACCATGAGGTGCGCCGACCCGCGCCGGGGCGCGTAGTCGTCCTCGGTCAACTCGCGTCCGAGAACAGCATCGTCGAAGCGGTCCATCAACTCCGGCGCCGGCAGGCTGTGCGCGCACAGCAGCCCGCCCGCCGCGGGCACCGGGGCGCGGTCCCCGCGCGGGGCGCCGGCGCACACCAGCGCCAGCGGCATCGACCGGATGAACGCGCCGATCGCCGCCTGCACCGCCCCCGCGTCATCGCCGAACGTGAACTCGACCGCGTCGTTGAATGCGCTGACGACGTTGACGCCGTCCTTCACGATCCCCGCCCCCACGATCTGCGACAGTTCATGGTTCGCCAGCAGCGTATGGACGTGCGCCGGGTGCGCCGCCTTGAGCGCGGCGACCCGGACCAGCGCCCGGTACGAGAAGTCCATGTCGTTGACCAGTCGGCCCCCGTGGATCACTTCGTGCAGGGTGAGATGCCGGGGCGAGCCGGAATACAACTCAGCGGCGGCCACGAGCCGCGACAGGTGCACGGGGTTGTCGTGCAGGTCGCCCGTGGCGATCAGGCGCCGGCTTGTGCCGTCGCCCCGCTCCACCACATCGACCGACCCGCGTCGGCAAGGCGCGGATAGATTGGCTTGGGCGCCAAGCCGCAGCACGCGCACCACCTCATCAGCGCGGCGGAGATCAAGCCCGTCGTATCGCGGGACGGCGCTCACGCACGGCGCTTGCCATTGTTCCCGGGCAAGTCCTCGTCCAGGTCGTCGTTGTCGTCGTGGAAATCGTCGGCGTCCGGCAGGTCGCCGAGGTCTTCGGCGCCCAGGTCCACGCTATCCCCATGCGGAGTGGCGGCTTCGCCCGCCTCGATCGCCTTGGGGCCGCTGGCGGCCTTAGGAGCCGGCCCCGGGTCCTTGGGCAACTCCCCAAACTTCGGCAGCATCCCGCTGCGCCGCAGTTCCTGTTCGGCCAGCAACTTGGCGTAGATGAAGTTGAGCTTGTCGGCCACGTCGAGCATCGTCCGCGGCCGCTTGGTTGGGTCGATCTCCACGCAGTCCATGATCAGCCGGTCAAACAGATCGGGGACGCGCGGATTGAGCTCCTGCGGGCGCTTCGGACGCTCCAGCAGACGATCATCCTTGGAGTTGACCAGCGAATCGCTCTTGGCCGCCGTCAGGGCCGTCGGCACGAACTGCCGCGTCAGCGCCCAGTACATCGTCGCCCCGAGGTTGTAGATGTCCGTCCGCTCCGTGATGGCCCGGCGGTGCACCTGCTCCGGCGCGATGTAGTCCGGCGTCCCCTGGATGCGCTCCTTGACTGTTCCAACCTTGCACGACTGGCCCAGGTCGATGATCTTGCACGTCCCCTCGTCGTCAACGATGATGTTGTTGGGCTTCATGTCGGCATGGACATACCCCTGCGAGTGCATGTACGCCATCCCGCGCGCGACCTGCTCGAAGATATGCGCGGCGGACTCGAACGTCGTCGGGGGTTCACGCTCGAGGCTCGCCCCGTCCACGACCTCCATCACCAGCCAGAGGTCCGACACGCTCAGCAGGTTCTGCTTCTTCCGCAGCACCTTGTAGATCTTGCGCACGACGGGGTGGTTGAGTTTGCTGGCGACCTCGTATTCGCTCTGCGCCTGATCGAGGAAGCGCTGGTCCTTGTCGGACTCCTTCGCGACGTGCTTGAGCGCCCAGACGTGCTTGGTCTTGGTCTCCTGAACCAGATAGATGATGGACGCGGCACCACGGCCGAGTTCGGCCATGACGCGGTATCCACCTTCAATCACATCTCCCGGCTTGAGCGCTTCCACTGAACCAAGATCCTCGCGGGGAACGACGAGGGCAATCCCCGATCAGGCTATTTGTTGATTGTTCGTATCATCCCGTCACACGGATCGTTACGAAGTCGGAAACTCTACACCACCGTACGCCCGAAGGTGCTGCCCGTGGCTGAACTTGAACAGTTATCCGGTAGCGGGGCGCGGATTTGTGGCATGTTCGTCCCATAGCACCGTCCCACGTCACGCCCAAGACAAGTCGGACCGCCGTTCAGGCATCACCAACGGGGCTCAACCGTATGCCGGGAATCTTGCCCGACAACTCCCGTTGGAGCGCCTCCCGCACGATTTGGGTTCGTCGGGAGGGTGCACGCTCGATTTCACGGCGCGCCTGCTGACCTTCGGGGGCCGTCCAGAAGGACGGACTCGGGCGAGCCCAGACCTTCCCGTGCTGGCGATACCCGGACGTCAAGCCGGCGGCCCACCGCGGACGCAGGAAGTTGACGATCCAGCGCTGCGCCACGTCCAGGCGGGGCAGCATGGCGTGCAGGCCAAGTTGGGAACAGAGCAGTCGGTCGCCGAGTTCGCCCAGGGTTTCGAAATCGGAGCGGCGAAGGACAATGGTGTCGCGCCACGCGTCCTCCCAGGGGGCGGCGGCGCTGCGCAGCGGAACGGTGTCGTCGCCGGTGTCCCAGGACTCGGGATCCCAGGTGTCGCTTGAGAAGCCGCCGGCGGTGTCGAACTCGTCGCGCCCGTCCTCGCCCGGGAGGAGTTCGCAGCGGATGTGCGTCCGTTCGGCGGCGCCGGCGATGACGAGCCAATCCCCGGACGAATCGAGGACCTCGTCGAGCGGGCCGGACGCGTCGAGCTTCGACGACCGACGGAGCATGCCGGGATGGACCGTGTTCACCAGGCGCGAGAACCGCTGGGCGCTCTTGATGAAATCTTGAAGCATCGCTTCGGCTGCCCGGGCCGCCCGGAGCGGATCATCGAGCGAACCGACGCTCGGCGCGTGCTGGCGCAGGAACACGGCGAGGGATTCCAGGATCGACGGCTGGCCGGCGAAGACGTCGGCCAGGGACACGTCCTCCGGGTCGGCCGCGCCGAGAATATCGGCGGAGCCGGGCGACGCGTCCGGGGTGCCGGCGCCCAAGTCCGCGCCGCCGGCCAGCGACGATCCGGAGGCGCGGGAGCGGACATGCCGGCGCGGCCGGACGATCCCGCCGGGGTAGGTGGGCAGGAGTTGATAGACCGAGGGAGTGACGCGGGCGGCGGCGCGCTCGCGCTGCCGCGCAGACCGGCCGGTGAGTGACCCCAGGCCGGTCGCCAGTTTGGTCATCGCCGCCGGCGCCCCGCGGAAGGGCGCGCCGAGCGTGACCACGCGGCGGACCTTGCATCGATCCTCGAAGCCGACCAGGCCCGAGGCGAGGCACGCGGCGATGATCGAGCCCCCCATCGAATGCCCGATCAGGTCAACGTCGTCGCAGACCTGATCAATGACGAACGCGGGATCGTGCGGCATCAGGCGTGTGCGGTCGATGACTTCGTCGATGAAGTCGGCCAGCCGGCGGATGGTGACGAAGTTGTCCTGCCGCCAGTCGTAGGCGAAGACATACACGGGCTGGAGGGGCACCTCGTCGCACGAGAGGTCGTGCCGGAGTTCGGCGACGAGGTCGTCGTAGACGATGCCGAAGGGGCGCGAGGGGCGCACCAGCGAGGGCTCGACGGCTTCGTATCGCGGCGCGAGGGGTGCGTCCGCGGCACGGGCGGGAGCCACGGGATGGAGCATCACCGGCTCATAGTCCGCGAAGGCCAGACGCGCGGGCGACCAGATGTCGCGCGGCGCGAGCGGATACCAATCGGTCAACCCGGTCGCGGTGATGCCCGGAACGATGATGATCGGATGGATCTTCGAACGCGCGGGCGCGGCGGTGCTGCTGGGCATGCGATCTCCCCTGGGGGCACTATCCCTCTGAAAGAGTCGAGCGCGCCCGCCGGGTGCGCGCGGGCGCCGGTGCTGAGGTCGTGGAACCCGTGGCATGGCACGGAAACAAGGTCTCCGAGCAGCCCGGCGAGGTAGATCGTCCGGCGCGCGGCACGGGAGTCCGGGAGATTCAGCGCCGGGATGAGGGTGTTCTTCTCGACAACGGACTCGATGCGGGGTATCTTGGACGGTGCGGCCGTCGCCGGCTCTGTTGCAGGCAGCGGGACGGCGCGCCAGCGAGGAGGACGTATGCACAAGAGTGGTATCGCGCGGCTGCTGATGGTTATCGGAGCCGTGTGGGCGGGTTGCGGAGCGGTCGCGGCACAGCCCAGCGAGTCGGCGGGTCGGCTGTTCCGGCGTGACACGGTGGTGTCGGGGATGCCGGTGGTGTCGGCGGATGCGGGGGCATTGCGGCGCGCCGTGCGTGCCGCCGAGGCCGGCGGGCCGGACGCGACGATCCTGATTTCCGGGTTTCCGGTTTTGGCCGCGGCCGGAGAGGCGGACGCGCTCGATTTCCGTGTGCGCCCGTTCCGTGTGACGACGGGCCAGACGCGGTTCGTGATCGGCAACCTCGCACCGGACGGGACGCTGCTCGCGGACACGACGCTGGAGTTCGACGCGGATGCGTTCACGCTGCTGCGCGGGGAGGTGGCCGGGTATGCGGGGTCGCACGTGTTTATCGGCGTGACGCCGAGCGGCGTGACGGCGCGGATCGATCTGGGGCCCGGGCGTCCGAGGTACCTCGTGTCGCCACGCTCGACGGCGGCGGCGCCGATCGCGCGAGGGCAGAGCGTCGTCTTCCCCGCGACGGACGACGGGCGCTCGATGCCGGGCGTGCCGATGTGCGGGGTATCGGCGGGCCGATTCGGGGAACTCGTGGTGGATCCGAGCGTCCTGCGTATTCCCGAACGCGAGGGAAGCAGCGCGAGGGCGGAGGCCGAGCGCGCCTCGACCGGCAAGAACGACGCGGGCCCCGCGGATGAGGACGATGCGCCGACGGGCTCGCCTCGGGGCGCGGCGAACATCCGCGGGTTGCAGCAACTCCAACTCGCGGTCGAGACCGACTACGAACTGTTCGAACTCTTTGGAAACGCGCCGGACGCGATGGAGTACGTCGTGCTCCTCTATGCGCAGGTGAGCGACATCTACATCCGCGACGTGAACACGCGCGTCGTGCTCTCGTTCGTCAGGCTCTGGGACAACCCGATGGACCTGTTCAACACGCCGGACGATCCGCTGGGGGCGTTCCGGTCGTTCTGGAACATGAACATGCAGGCGGTGGTCCGGGATACGGCGCAGTTCCTGACCGGCCGGCGGAACCTGTCGGCGGGCGGTGTGGCGTACGTGGCCGCGCTGTGCGGTAGTAACGCGTATTCCTGGTCGGGGTACACGCTGGGGTTCTTCGGCGACCCCCGGCACGCCTCGTGGACCATCCGCGACATCGAGATCACCGCGCACGAACTGGGTCACAACTGCGGGACGCTGCACACCCAGGACTACATGCTCGACAACTGCCACGACGAGACCTCGCAGCCCCAGCGCGGGTCCATCATGTCGTACTGCGGGCAGACGTATTCCGGCGGGGACGCGAACCACGACCTGTGGTTCCACGAAGTAACGGCGCAGGCGATGCGCGGCCACATCTTCTCGCGCATGTGCGTCGCGGATGACTGCAACGCCAACGACCGATCGGATTCGATGGATATCTCGATGGGGTCCAGCGCGGACGTGAACGGGAACGGCGTGCCGGACGAGTGCGAGGACTGCAACGCCAACGGGATCCTGGATCCGCTGGAGATCGCCACCGGGCTGGTGATGGACGTGAACATGAACGGCGTGCCGGACCCCTGCGAGCCGGACTGCAACGGCAACGGCGTGCCGGACGCGTTCGAGACGAACATGGACCCGATGACGGACCTGAACCGCAACCGCGTGCCGGACTCGTGCGAGGCGGACCGCGACGGGAACGGGACCAGCGACTACAACCAGATCCAGCAGGACATGTCGCTGGACATCAACCGGAACGTGATGCTCGACGCGACGGAGGATTGCGACGCCGACGGCGTGACCGACCTGGTGCAACTCGATCACGCGTGGAACTGCTACATCGGCAGCGCGTCGATGGGAGCCGCGGTGCGCGAGTACTACCGGGAGACCGGGGTGCAGATGAACGCGTTCGCGGGGGGAGTGCTGTCGGACGTGCAGGACCTGATCATCACGCCGGACCGCAGGGTCCTGGTGTCCAGCGCGATGGACGCGAAGATCCGCGAATATGACCCGGCGGGGAACCTGATGAGGGTGCTGATCGAAGGAGTGGGCGCGCCCGCGATGCCGGCCCAGATGATCCTGCGCCGGGGCAATCCCAACCGGCTGCTGGTCGCCGACCGGATGGACGGGAATGTGCGGGAGTATGACGCGAGCACGGGGGCGCTGGTCGGGGTGTTTGTGGATGGGCCGGACGCGCCGGCGAATCCGTTCGGACTGACGTACGGGCCCAACGGCAATCTGTTTGTGACGTCGGTATCGGAGAACTCAGTGCGGGAGTATGACGGCCAGACAGGCGCGTTCGTGCGGCTGTTCGTGGATCCGGCGGCGAACGGCGGCTTGGTGGAGCCGTACGGGCTCGTGTTCAAGCCGGATGGGAACCTGCTGGTGTGCTCGTGGGACACGGCGGCGGTGCTGGAGTACGACGGGCGGACGGGCGCGTTCATCCGTCAATGGTCGCGCGTGGGGACGGCGACGCGCCTGACATTCGAGAATCCATGGTGTATCCGGCTGGGCCCGGACGGAGATGTGTACGTCTCCCGATCCGACACCCACCGCGACGGCGGCGGGGGCGATGGGGAGCCGCTGCACCTGACCAACGCTCGCGTGTACCAGTTCGATATCCGCAACGGGAACTTTGTGCGCGCGTATTTGCAAGGGGTGGACTCGGCGCTCTTCATGCCGACGGGGTTCGATTTCATGCCGGGCGACGGAACTGACTGCAACATGAACGGCCTGCCGGACTCCTGCGACCTGACCTCCGGATTCAGTCTGGATTGCAACTCCAACGGGGTACCGGACGAGTGCGACATCCGGGCGGGGGAGCGGGATATCAACAACGACGGCGTGCCGGACGAGTGCCAGTGTCTGGCGGATTGGAACGCCAACGGGCAGGTGAACTCGCAGGATTTCTTCGACTTTCTTACCGCATTTTTCCTGAACGAAGCGGATTTCAATCATTCGGGGGAGACGAACAGCCAGGACTTCTTTGACTTTCTGGTGGTACTATTTGAAGGGTGCTAGCCGGCGCGGGGTCGATTATCGCACTGCGGGTACGCCACGACGCGCGTTCGAGAAAAACTGAGTAGGCGCCGGTGCGCTTTCGCAATCGATGTGCGGAGCCGTGCTGTTTGTTTGTCAAGACAGACGGCGTCGCCGACGCGCGCGTCGAGACAGGCATTGTGACGATCTTGATACAACGCTATTTACAAATGGCGATTTTGTAGTACGCTTGAACGACTTGTGGCTTCCCATAACCAAGCAGGAGGTGTTTCATGAAACGATTTGTGTCCACGACGCGATCGGTGCGCGCGCTGTGTAGCGCGGCGGCGATCGGCGGCGCGATCCTCGCGTCCCACGCGGGGGCCCTCGCCCAGAACAATGTGCTGTCGCTCGAATCCAAGATTCAGCAGCGGATGCACATCCGCGGAGCGGCGGTGGTGAAGTTGAACGTCGCTGATGTGCCGGGCGCGGCGCAGCAGGTGGTCGTGCCGCTGGCCGGCCAACTGGTCACGCTGGACCTGCAGCCGTATTCGTTGCGGGACCCGGCCTACACGTGCTGGGAGCAGCGCGATGACGGGCTGTTCTACCAGGTCGATCCGGGCCCGGAGAGCACGTGGCGAGGGACGGTGCTGGAACTGCCGGGCTCGATGGTGGCCGGCGGGCTGGTCAAGGGGGGCATCTTCGCCCGCGTGACCATCCCGGACGGGCGCGAGTACTGGATCGAGCACATCGGCGGGCGGATCGACGGCGCCGACGACGCCACGCACATCATCTACACGCTGGACAACCTGATGCAGGGCGACAACCGCTGCGGGAACACGATCATGCCGGACCGCCCGCCGCCCAAACCGGGCGAGGACGACGGCGGCGCGGCGCCCCGCGGCGCCACGCTCTACACCGCGCAGCTCGCGACCGACGCGGACTGGGAGTACTTCCAGGACTACGGCGGAACGACATGGGTCTCGCAGCGCATCAGCGCGGTGATCAACACCATGAACGTGCAGTACGAGCGGGACGTGAACATCACGCACGTCATCAGCCAGTCGGTGATCCGCACGACGAGCGCGGACCCCTACACGACGACGGACCCGGCGACGCTCAACGCTCAGATCCAGACCGCGTGGAACGGGATGGCTGGCACGCGCGACGTGATCCAACTGTTCACCGGACGCGACATCGACGGGAGCGTCATCGGCCGCGCGAACGCGATCGGATCGATCTGCTCGGCGGGGAACGGGGCGTCGAACTGCTATGTGCAGTCGGACTTCAACGGGAACTTCATGAGCGCGGCGGACCTGTCCGCGCACGAACTCGGGCACCTCTGGGACGCGACGCACTGCACGTGCTCGAATCCCGCCTCGACGATGAACCCGTCGATCACGTCGATCAACCGGTTCACGTTCTCCCCCAACAACAATCAGACCCAGATCGTGACGTACCGCAACGGGCTGGGATGCCTCACCACTTCCGGGACGGGCGGTCCGCCTCGGAATGATGAATGCATCGACGGCGTACCGATCAGCACTGGGCGGTTCGGGTTCAGCAACATCGGCGCCACGACGGACCCGGCGCCGGTGCCGACGGCTTGCGGGTCGATCGGCGATGACATCTGGTACACCTTCCTGGCGCCGTGCGACGGGATGATGAGCATCGACACATGCAACAACGCGAACGAGGAGCCCGGCTTTGACACCGTGCTCGCGGTGTACACCGGCTCGTGCAGCAGCCTGACGCAGGTGACGTGCAATGACGACGACGCGGGGTGCACGGTTTCGAGCCCGGCCCGGCGTTCGCTCGTGACGTTCGCGGTGACGCGGAACACGCTGTACCGGATCCGCGTCGGCGGGTTCAGCGGCGCCAACGGCAGCGGGATCATCGACTTTGATCTGCTGTCGCAGGACTGCCCGCCGGTGCCCACCAACGACGCCTGCGGCGGGGCGATCACCATCAGCGAGTGCAGCGGGACCGTCGCGGCCAGCAACGTCGGCGCGGACGCTGACGGGTTCGTCGAGGTGACGGACTGCACCGCGGCCTCGTCGTCGGCCATCTTCAACGACCTGTGGTACCGCGTCGTCGCGCCGTGCACCGGCAACATCCGCGTCTCCACCTGCGGGTCGGCCATCGACACCAAGGTGGCCATCTTCAACTCCTGCCCGACGGGCCCGAACCAGTCCATCGCGTGCAACGACGACAACGGGCCGGGGTGCGCCGGCCTGGACGCGTCCGTTGACTTCGCGGCGGCGGCGGGATCGGACTACTTCATCCAGGTCGGCTCGTACAACCCGGCGACCACGGGCAATATCTCGATCAGCGTCTCGGCCCTGGCCTGCCCCACCCCGGCGAACGACGTGTGCGCCGGCGCGACGGTCATCTCCACCGGCACGCGCAGTTTCACCAACGTGAACGCCTGCTCCGAAGGCGCCATGGGCTGCGGCAGCGGCGCCGCGTCCGTCTGGTACGCGTTCACGCCGTCTACGTCGTGTAACTACACGCTCACCACCTGCAGCCTCACGACGCTCGACACGGTCTTTGGCATCTACGACGAGTGCTCTTCCACGACCCCCATCATCTGCGTCGACGATTCCTGCGGCCTGCAGACCACGATCTCGTGGAACGCGACGGCGGGTGAAGACTACTTCATCCGCTTGCACGGCTTCGGGGGCGCGTTCGGGACGGGGCAGTTCAACCTCGCCGCCAACGGGCCCGCCAACGACCTGTGCGCGAACGCCGCCGTCGCTAGCCTGGGCGTCAACAACTTCGACAACCGCTGCTCCGCGGGCGAAGGCGCCAACGGCTGCGGCTCCGGCAACGCGTCGGTCTTCTACACCTTTACCTCCCCCGTGACGTCGATGCTCAACATCTCGACGTGCGACCTCACGACCATTGACTCGGTCATCGGCGTCTACACCAACTGCGCCGCCACCACCCCGATCGTCTGCAATGACGACTTCTGCGGCCTCCAGACCCGGCTCACGCTCCCCGCCACGAACGGGACCAGTTACATCATCCGCGTGCACGGCTTCGGCGGGTCGCAGGGCATGGGCGCCTTCCGCATCGGCCCGGACAACGACGAGTGCGAGAATCCCCTCGTCATCACCAACGGCAGCACGACCGTCAACATCAACGGCGCGACCCAATCAGGAGCCAACATCGGGTGCCTGATTCCGTTCGCCGACGTGTGGATGGCGTACACCGCGACCTGCAACGGCACGGTCACGGTTGACACCTGCGGCGCGGGCACGAGTTTCGACACCGTGCTCAGCGCGTACAACGGCCTGGCCTGCCCGGTCACGACCGTCCGTCAGCAGGCCTGCAACGACGATTCGTGCGGCCTCCAGTCCCGCATCACCTTCAACGCCATGGTCGGACGCCCCTACCTCATCCGCCTCTCCAACTTCTCCAACGTCGCCAACGGCACCGCCAACGTCACCGTGGGCTGCGTCAACGCCTGCCCGTGCAACTTCAACGGCGACGCCTTCGTCAACAGCCAGGACTTCTTCGACTTCCTGTCCTGCTTCTTCGGGGGCGGATGCCCCGCGGGCCGCACGGCGGACTACAACTCCGACGGCACCGTCAACAGCCAGGACTTCTTCGACTTCATCACCTGCTTCTTCGATCCGGGCGGCTTCGGCTGCTGATCGGTCCTGAGATGACCTGAGCTCTATTTTCGCCCGCGCCGTGCCTCGCACGGCGCGGGCGATTTCATTGGTGATCGGTCCCGATGACGCCGGGATGCTCGGCGCCTCGGCGCACGCGAGCCGGGGCGTATGATCGCTCCACGCGGTTCGTACCCGGAGAGCGCCCAATGGACAAACTTGAATCGATCCTGGTTGGTGTTGACTTCACGCCGTGCTCAGCGTCGGCGCTGCGGCAGGCGGTCCGGCTGTCGCAGTGGAACCGCTCGAGTGTGCGCGCGATCCACGTGATTGATACGCTGGTGGTCATCGACCTGCAGGAGGCGCTCTCAGAGTTTCAGAATGACATCCAGCAGGGGCTGCTGAGCGATGCGCGGCGGGCCTGGGAGAAACTCGCGCCCGTCGAGGCCGCCAAGGCCGGTGTGGAACTCGATGTCGTCATCGGCAACGAAGCGCAGTCGATTCTCAAGGCGGTAGACGACCTCAAGGTGGACCTGCTGGTCATGGGGATCCACGGGACCGGGAGCCAGTGTCAGGAGACGGGGCATCGCCCGGGCAGCGGGATCGGCGAACTGGCCAAGGCGTGCGTGCGGTCCGCGGAGTGCCGGGTGCTCTTGACGGACGACACGCACCCGGGCGCGTTCAAGAACATCGTGGTGGGCGTGGATTTTTCTCCCACGTCGATCCGGGCGCTGGAAACGGCGTTTCGGATCGCGGCCCAGGACGACGCGGTGCTGCACGTCGTGCACGTCTTCGCGCCGCCGTGGCGCCGCCTGCACTATTTCACCTCCGCGCCCGAGGCGTCCCCGGAGTTCCAGGAGAAGTACAGCACGGCGCTGATGGGACGCCTGGAAGGGATCGTGACCGAACTCGGGGCGGTGGCGACGTACCTCAAGCCCAGGTTCCACCTGGTGGAGCACGGGAGCGACGGGCGCGGCCTGATCGAGTTCGTCACCCGCGAGAAGGCGGATTTGCTCGTCATGGGCACGCGCGGGCGCACCGGGTTTGCGCACGTCCTGGGGAGCACGGCCGAGCGCGTGCTGCGCTACGCCCCGTGCTCGATGCTCACGGTGCGGGCCATCCCGTCGTAAGCGCGCGTCGATGCGGGCGGCATACGTTCTGGGCATGCTCGACAAGTACGACCTCTACGAACTCTGCGCCCAGGCGCCCGCGCGGGATGCCCGGTTTCTTCGCGCGCTGCACGGCGGCCGCCCCCGCATCCTGGGCGAAGATTTTTCAGGCGGCGGCGCGATCGCGAAGGAGTGGGTGCGGTTGTTCCCGGGCGCCCGGGGCGTCGCGGTTGATCGCGATCCCGAACCGCTCGCCCGCTTGACAGGCGCCAGGGGGATCACCGTCGTCCGCGATGACGTGCGACGCGCGACGAACAACGTAGACCTCATCGCCGACCTGAACTTCTCGATCTGCGAGATCCACTCGCGCCGGGACCTGGTCGCGTACCTGAAGCACGCGCGCTCGCGGCTGCGGTCGAGCCGGGCGACCGGGCGCGGGGTGTTCGTCTGCGACATCTACGGCGGGTCAGACGCGTACTACACGGGGGTGATCACCGAACGCAAGAAAGGCCCAAGTGGGGAGCGGGTCGTGTACGAGTGGGAGCAGCGGCATGCGGATCCGCTCACGGGCCGGGTGGTCAACGCGATGCACTTCCGGGTGACGCCCGCCGAGCCCGCCAAGAGGGCGCGCCGATCGCGCGGCTCCGCCCGGAAGCCGTACTCGATTCGGGACGCATTTGTGTATGACTGGCGGCTGTGGTCGGTCCCCGAACTGCGCGAGGCGATGCTCGATGCAGGGTTCGCGAAGACGGAGGTGTACCCGCGATTCGCCGAGGCGATTGATGATGAGGGCAACATGTACGTCTCCCCGATCGAGGACCCCGCGGAGGCGGGCGACTCGTTCTCGGTGTACGTCGTGGGACGGCTGAGCGGATGAACGGCAACGATCGGCGCAGTGTGTCACGCCCTCACGCCGGTCCATCGCGGGAACTCAATCACGAACGGCCGCGGGCCCCGGCTTTCACCGGGGCCCGCGTCTCTACCAGCGTGAACGTGTAAGCCGAGTTCCGTCCGGCCGCTGGTTCCCGATGCCGCGTGTTCCCTGGCGATTGACGGGGGCTGGGGAACCCTGAGCAGCGGGCCTGTCGGCCGTGGCGGCCATTTCTCTCGCCGCACGATCGCTCGTGCGGTCGGCCCGTTGCTTCCGTTCGGAAGCGGGCCAGCGGTCTACCCGTCTCCGGCCAGCCGGACCGGCTGGTGCCCACCCTTGCGGAGGGGCAGGAGACTGCGTGACCTTGCACGCGGCGGGGTTTTCCGTGCCTCGGCCGTCGCCGGCCGAGCGGTGCGCTCTTACCGCACCTTTTCACCCTTGCCTGAGCCCGGCTGTTCGCCGGGCCATCGGCGGTTCGTTCTCTGTGGCACTGTCCCGCGTCCGCGAAAGAGACCCTTGCGGGGCTGCTGCGGACGGGTGGGCGTTACCCACCGCCGTGTCCTGTCGTGCTCGGACTTTCCTCTGCTCGTCTTGCAACGCCAGCGGCCGCCTGTTCACGCTGAACGCCCAAGTATACGCGGCGGCGACACCGGGTGTTCAGGAGACCACCGCGCTCGCGAAGACCGCGTGCTCGCTCGTGTCTCGGATGGGTAGATTCTCGCCGACGGGATGGTGCCGGTAGAATCGTCGCATGCCAGTCGCCGCCGCAAATGGTCAGTCGAAGCGTACCAGCCATGGAGCGCCGCGCTCGCGAGGCGGAAAGACACACCCACTCCCCGCGGCCCGCCCGAAATCGAAGGCCCCATCCGCGAGTGGCAACTCGTCGCGATCGTCGGGTGTGGCCCAGCGGGCTCAGCCAGGGGCGGACCGGGCGGGGCACGACGGCGGAGCAACCCAGGCCCCGGCGCCGCATCACCAGACGACGCACCCGATCAACACGGCCCGGGCCCGCGTGTATGTCGGTGACTGCCGCGAGATCATCCCGCGGATACCGGAGTGCGCCAAGGAATCGGTCGATCTGGTCTTCGCCGATCCGCCGTTCAACTGGGCGAGGGCGTATGACGAGTGGGACGACCAGATGTCCCACGGGGACTACCTGGAGTTTACATATCGCTGGCTGGACCTGTGCGTCGACGCGCTGCGACCCGGCGGGGCGCTGTGGGTGAACATCCCCGACGACTGGGCGGCGGAGATCGTCATGCACCTGAAGTACCGGCGTGACCCCTCGGGGCGATACCTCACCAGCGGCGCCGGCCGCCTGGCGATGGTCAACTGGTGCATCTGGCATTACCGGTTCGGGCAGAACACGACCGTGCGGTTCATCAACAGCAAGGTGCACGCCTTGTATTTCGTGAAGCCGGGGGGGAACTACACCTGGAACCCGACCGAGGTGCTGGAACTCTCGGATCGACGGGCGATCTACGAGGATCCGCGCACGGAATCCAAGAGCGACGGGATGCCGGCGGGGCTTCGGGTGCCGATGGACGTGTGGTACGGAAAATTCTGGGGGCGTGTCCAGGGGAACAGCAAGGAGCGCCGCGGGTATCACGACAACCAACTCCCCGAGATGTACCTCGCGCGGGTGATCCGCGCCTGCACGAACCCCGGGGGGCTGGTGATGGACCCATTCCTTGGGAGCGGCACGACGGGCGTCGTGGCGCACGCGCTGGGACGGGACTTCATCGGGTGCGAGTTCAGCCAAAAGAACGCCTCGAGCGCGTTTGATCGCATCCAGCGCGGTCCGGTCCGTGATGTCACGGCGACCGGCGGCAGCACCGCGATTTTCCCACACCGTCGCAAGAGCGGGAGCAAGCCGGCCGGGGGTCGATCGGGCGAGCCGGATCGTGCGGGCGGCCGTCGCGGACGGGGCGCGCGAAATAGGCCGGACACCGGGACCGACTGAGCACATTGAAACAGGGCACGCCGAGATCGGCGTGCCCTGCCTTTGCCGTTGGATTGAACGCGGCTCACACAGGGGATCAGCAGCCCATCGGCGGGGCGAAGAAGCACGCGAGGAAGTCGAAGAAGTCCTGTGAGTTGGTGGCATTGTCGCCGTTGAAGTCGGCGTTGCCGCTGAAAAAGTCGGCGATGAAGTCGAAGAAATCCTGCGAGTTGACGCCGCCCATGGCGTTCCAGTCGCACGGGCAGGGGTTGGGCGTGCCGGGTACCCGGACATAGAGGAAGGCGTTGCCGATGGAGATGCCGTTGGGGTCCTGGATGGACGCGACGAAGTAGTAATACCCATCGTCGCTGAGGACGCCGTCGTCGTTGCCGAAGATGTCGATGAAGGCGTTGTCGTCGAAGAGGCCGTTGGCGTCGAGATCGACGGGGTCGCCTTCACGGGCGAGGACGGTACCGCCGCCGGAGGCGGGGAGGTACACGATGACGGCGTCGGTGTTGGCGTCGCCGTTGTTGCTGAGCCCGCCGACGACCATGTCGCCGCTGTTGTTGACAACGTTAAGGAAGTAGCCCAGCGCGAAGTTCGCGTCGTCCCAGTTTTCGGAGGAACCAGTGAAGAGCGGACGATCGATCGCGGCAACAACGGCGCCGTTGTGCACGACGACGTCGGTGGCGGTCACGCCGGAGCCGTCGTTCATCGTGGCGCGGAATGCCCAGTGCTGACCGCTCGGGGACATCTGCTGCTGACCGGTGTCGGTGGCGAAGGAGGCGACGGGGGTGCCGGGGAACGCGCCGCCGGGGAGTTCCACGCTCACCTGCGCGACGACCGCGCCATCGACGACCATAATATCGTCCGTGGTGGTCGGGCCGTTGAGGTCGCCGAACCAGATGGAGTGCGAGCCGTCGGAAGACGAGACGAAGCGGTTGGTGGCGAAGAGGTCAACGGTCTGATCCGGCGGCACGAGTTGCCCGGTGGGGATGGTGACGTCGGTTTCGCCCAGGGCGGTAGTCGTCCCTTGCCCGAGGATGAACTTCGCGGTGGTCGGCGTCATCGCGGCGCGATAGCGCGGCAAGCCGTTGCCGAGGATGTGAGCCGAGTCGATGGTGGCGCCGAAGTTCTGTCCACTGATCGGAGAGGCCATGCCTTCGCGCACGACGGGCTGCTGCGACACGCCGTCGAACAGCACCAGCACTTCGTCGTCGGTCGTCGTGACGTCAAGGTCGGAGGTGAAGACGTACTGCCCGGCGTTGTTGATACCCATCTGAGAGTCGATGAGGGTGTACGTGCGAGCCGCGTCAAACGACGTGGGGGAGTCCTCGACGGCGACCGTCGCGGCGCCCGCGCCGCCTTGGCCGCCACCGATCACGACGATCTCCTTGTCGTCGGTTCCGGCTTCCTGGACGCAGCCGATGATCCAGCGGGCGCCGTCGGGGCTGAGGAAGGGACGGTCAAAGGCCGTCGAGGTAGTCGACCCCAGCGCGAAGGTGCTCCCGACGGTGGGGACGATGCTGTTGCCGCGGGAAGGGTCGTTGCAAAAGATGCCGGTAACGGGTGCCGGCCGCACGATGGGCTCGATGACGACGACACTCTGCGCGCCGGCCGACAGCCCCTGCAGGTCGCCGCGGAACGAGATCACCTGGCCCGGCTGCACCGGCGCCGCCAGCGGGAGCACTGCCTCGGACCCGCCACCGGGGACGGAAGATTGGATCGCGCCCGTGTTGACGTCGACTTGCGCGATGAGCCCGAATGTCAAGCCGTCGGGCCTTCGGAGCCGAAGGGCGATGACGGGCTGGCCGGTGTTGTTCACTTCACCGACAATGAAGCCCTGGCGTGCGAACATGCCGGCGTTGTCGGGCGCGATGGTGTTCTGGCCGTCCTGGATCCCGCCCGGAGTTTCCAACCCGACAACCTGGCACGCATCATGTCCCGTCGGCCAGATGCACAGGTTGCACGAGCCGGTGGTCGTGCCCGAGAAGTTCACGGTGAGGGTGAATGCCCCGCCCGGGTCGATGTAATCGCCCGGCACGTCCTCCGGCGCGTTTTCGTCCCCTCCGAACGTGCCATCGTTGGCCTGCACGCGCGCGATGTTGCTCTGCTGGTCGGCGTCGATGTCATTCCCGTTCTCGTTGTCCTGATCGATCGCGGCGCTGCGGTCGTCATCGGCGTCCCAGTCGCCGTGCCCGCCTCCGACGGCGATGGAACTGATATTGACTCCACAGCCGGCGCCGAGCTCGAAGGTGAAGTCGCAGTAGGGCGACTGCGACGTGTTCGTTTGATTGATCGCCGGCGCTCCGGGCACCACCGCTGCAATGGGCACGGTGATCTTGAGCGGATTCGCCGCTGCGAGCTGCACCGATGACACCGCCAGCCCCACCGCCGCCAGCATGCACACACATCGATTCATTTTGGCGCTCCTCTTGTCTTCGCGGGATCCGGTTGATTCCGCATCGGTCCAGATTACCTGAATGTGGCGGCCAGACCAAGCGAAGAATCCCGATGCCGACAAAATATTCCAATCGTCGGCCGCTCCTGAAGATGGGTCGATTCGATGGGTACGCTTGGACCCATGAGCAGATCCAGAACCTCTCGCTCCCAGCCACACGCGAGGAATCGCGGCAGCAACGCCGACCTGGCCGACAAGCACGACCTGTACCAGCGGGCGGTCCAGAACGTCGTCGCCGAGATTGATTTCGTCGATCGCACATTCACCAAGTTACGCGGGAGAAAGGCCGCGTGGCTGCGCGAGGATTTCTGCGGGACGGCCAACACCTCGTGCGAGTGGGTCCGGCGGCGCCGGACCAACCACGCGGTCGGCCTGGATCTGCACGCCCCGACGCTGGAATGGGGCATCCGCCACAACCTCTCGAAACTGACCGATGCGCAGCGGACCCGGCTGGAACTCAGGATGGAAGATGTGCTTAGGGCCCGCGCCGGCGCCGAGGGCGGCTTCGATATCGTCCTCGCCATGAACTTCTCGTACTGGTGCTTCAAGCAGCGATCGGTCCTGCTGCAATACTTCACCGCCGTGCGGAGGTCGCTCAAACGCGACGGCGTCTTCTTCCTCGATATCTTCGGCGGGTCGGACTCGATGCGGGAGATCCAGGAGCCGCGCAAGATCCCGGCGCGACCGGGGGGCGGGTACGGCTCGCCGGCGTTCACGTACGTGTGGGACCACGCGCGGTATCGGCCCATCTCCGGCGAGATCATGTGCCACATCCATTTCCGCTTCGCCGACGGATCGGAAAAGAAGCGCGCCTTCACCTACGACTGGCGCTTGTGGTCGGCGCCGGAGGTATGCGACGCGCTGACCGACGCGGGCTTTTCGCGATCGACGGTGTATTGGGAAGGCACCGACAAGAACGGTCAGGGGAACGGGGTGTTCCGTCCGTCAGCGCGAGGCCAGGCGTGCGAGTCGTTCATCGCGTACATCGCCGCGGAACCGTGATCACCACCGCGTCGCATCCGCCAACCCGATCCCCACCACGCGGATCGTCTTCTCCGCCGAGCCGTGCCCCCGAATGACCTGCACCTCATTGGTGCGCACCCCGAACTCCTGCGCCAGCAGCCGGCAGATGGCGGCGTTGGCCTTGCCCCCTTCCGGCGGGGCCGCGACTCGCACCTTCAGCCTCTCGCCGAGCACCCCGGCGATCTGATCCCGCTTCGACCCGGGGACCGCCTTGACTTGCAGCAGGACTCCAGACGACCCGGCGGGGTCGTGGAACTCGGTGGCGTACGGCATCAGCCCCTCCACCGCTGGGCAATAGGGAACCGGCGTCCGCTGCCGAACGCGACGCTCGTCACCTTGAGCCCGATCGCCGCCTGCTTGCGCTTGTACTCGCTCAGGTCGATGAGCCGGATCATCTTCCGCACCGTCGCCGCGTCGATGTCGGCTTCCGTCGCGATCGTCTGGGCGCCCTGGCGCCGCTCGACGTAGCGCTCGATGATCTGATCGAGCACGGGGTACGGCGGGAGCGAATCCTGATCGGTCTGGTTCGGCCTCAGTTCAGCCGACGGCGGCTTGGTGATCGAGGACTCGGGGATCGGCCCGGTCAAGCGGCCGGTGGCGTCGATGCCGAGCCTCGCGGGGTTGGCATTGATCCAGTGCGCCAGCCGGTACACCCAGTGCTTGGTGACGTCGCTGAGCACCGCGAGCCCGCCGTTCATGTCGCCGTAGAGCGTGCAGTATCCGACGGCGAGTTCGCTCTTGTTCCCCGTGGTGAGCAGGAGGTGGCCGAACTTGTTGGAGAGCGCCATGAGGATCGTGCCGCGCAGGCGGGATTGCAGGTTCTCTTCGGCGACGCCGGGCGCGGTCCCAGTGAAGGCGTCGCGGAGCGTGTCGAGCATGCTGGCAAAGGCGGATTCGATCGAGATGACGTCATAACGGATGCCCAGGTTGTGCGCCAGGACCCCGGCGTCGTCCTTGGAGCCCTGCGACGAATACCGGCTGGGCAGCGCGACGCCGAGCACGTTGGCCGGTCCGATCGCCGCGGCCGCGATGACGGCCGTGACGGCCGAGTCGATCCCGCCCGACAGACCGAGCACGGCGGAGGAGAACCCCGTCTTTCGCATGTAGTCGCGCACCCCGAGAACCAGGACGCGGTACAGCATCTCATCGTCCGGGGTCTGCAGGTATGGATCGCGCGCCAGCACCGGGGCACCGGGGACCGTCACAACAAGCGGAGCGGCATCGAAGCCGGCGGTCGCGCCGATGACCTGACCTGTCGCCCCGATCGCGACGGCGTGCCCGTCGAAGACGAGTTCGTCGTTGCCTCCCAACTGGTTCACCGCCAGTATCGGGACGCGATGGCGCAGAGCGTGCATCCGAAGCAGATCGTGATGCCGGTGTCCCTTCCCAAGCACAAAGGGGCTCGCCGAAGGATTGACGATCAACTCGGCCCCGGCATCGACCAGGGCCTGCACGGGGTCGGTGCGATCGGCGTAGCGCGAGGCAAAGCCCACGTCTTCCCCGCGCCAGAGGTCCTCACAGATCGACAGCCCAACGCGAACACCGGCGACGGGAATGACCGCCGGCTGATCGCCCGCGACGAAGTAGCGATCTTCATCGAACACGTCGTAGGTGGGCAGCAGGCGCTTGTCGTATCGGGCCAGGCGGGCGCCGCCCTGATACGCCAGGAGCGAGTTGCTGATCCCGCCGCGGCGTCCCGGCGCCGGCTCGCACGACAGGGGAACTCCGATAACCAGGGTGCCCGCCGACTCGCCCGTGACCTCGCGCCCCAGCCGGTCCGCCGCCGCTTCGCACGCGCGCAGGAACCCCGCCTGATGCAGCAAGTCCTTGGGCGGATACCCGCTGATGGCCAGTTCGGGAAGGATGAACAGATCGGGCTCACCGTCGGTGCCGGCACGGCCGCCGTCGTGCGCCTGCCTGATCGCGCCGCGGGCTTCCGCTTCATTGCCCGCGATGTCGCCGACGGTCGGATTGAGCGGCACGAGCGCGACCTTCATGCGCGATGATAGTCCAAGGAGCGGGAACGCCGCGCGGAGGCACACACTCGGGCGCGAAACCCGAACCAGACGCACGCGGGCAAATTCTTCAATGGCTCGAACCCCCGCGGCCGATAGACGTATGGATCGGTTGACAACATTGCTTCTCACGCCCTCCGCTCCCAGGCGTATCCGATATCGAGCAAGAGCGGAGGGAACAGGAACACTTCCCCGCACCCCTGCGAATCCGCGGGGGTGCGTTGTTATTTGAGAGGGTGCCGGGAGGCCCGCGGGCGGCGGAAGCGGCGCGCGTGGAGCGCACCGGGCGCGCACTACGATCAAGAACGCTCGTGTCATCCGAACCCGGTCCATCCCATGTGCCTGACGCCGACGAGGTGGCCGAGTTGGAACTCGTCCGCGCGATCCAGCGCGACGGGGTCTCGAACTCGCGCGCGTGGACGCAGTTGCTCTCGAACTACCAGCATCGGTTGTACGCGGTCTGCCTACGAATGGTGGGCGATCGTGAAGCCGCGGCGGACCTGACCCAGGACACCTTTGTCAAGATCATTCAAGGTCTTTCGAGTTACGACGGGCGGAGCAAACTCAGCACGTGGATGATCCGGATCGCGATGAATACCTGCCTCTCGTACCTGCGGGGACAGAGACACCGGCGTCACGCGAGTTTGGAATCCGTCATGGAGTCCGGCGCCGCCCCCGGGCCCGGGTTGCCCAACCGGGCGAGCGAAAAGCGATCGGTGCCTGGTCGCCCGGACCATACAGGTCAGCGTGAAACCGAGACCCGCTCGACGGGAGTCGCCGACCGAACAAAGATCGATCAAGCGGCCGCTGATCCGGTCGGAAGCGGTTTTTCCGGACCGGGAGGGGCCGACAAGCCATCGGACTGGCGGGAGCAGACTCGGGAACTATTGCCAGCCGAGAGCGTCAAACTTCAGGAGCGGCGTCGGCTCGTGGCCGCCGCCTTCAGTGCACTTCCGGCGGATCAGCGCGCGGTACTGGTGCTTCGGGACATTCAGGATCTTGACTACGAACAGATCGCGCAGGCAATGGACTTGGCGGTGGGAACCGTGAAGAGCCGCCTGTTCCGAGCCCGTCTGGCGCTGCGGGAAGCGGTGGAAGCCGCTGAGTCCCGCCCCCGCTCGACGACCGACGAACCCGATCGACCCCGCGCACCTCGCTCCGCTGATCGCGACCCCTCCGCTGACGTGTACGACCGATGAATCGCGTCCCCGCCCATCTCGATCCCGCCGACCTGCTGGCGATTGCCGAGGGGGAGGTGCACTTCGCGGCCAACGCCAAGGCAGTCCGGGCGGCCATCGAGGCCGATCCGTCGCTCGGGCGGCTTCTTCGTGACATGCGGTCGGACCGCGATCTGCTACGGGCCTGGGCGAGTTCCGCCGTGACGCCGCCGGGGCTGCTGGACGGGATCGAATCGCGCCTCGAGCGAGAGGTGATCGCGAGCCTGGCGAGATCCGAGCCGGGACGGCTTCCGATTCCGACGTCGTCGGTGGTGGTCCGTCGGCCGAGCGTGTGGCACCGCCTGGTAGAGTCGCGCGGCCCGCGGCGATACGCGATCGCCGCGGCGCTGGTGCTCGCGGGCGTCACGGTGAGCCTGCTTGTTCGCAGCGCCCTGCTTCCGCCGACCAGTGATCACCGCCGCATCGCCTCGGTGACCGATGGCATCAGTGAATCGACGGATCCGGACGTACCCGCGATCGCGAGTCACCACGCCGCGACGAGTCCGGATGCGCGACACGACACGAGCGACGACGGCCAACCGCCGGAGCGCGTGCTGGCCAGCACCGAGCCGCGCGAGGAACCGGTGACCGACGCGGCCGCGCCCGACGCGCCGGCGAAGCCCTCGATGAGCATCGCTCGCGCGGTGGAACTGGCGGGCCAGGGGCGACTGGCGATCCGCGTCGCGTCGTCGAGGTTTGGGGCGGTGGAAGATGTTCGCGGCGTCGCGTCGCGGTCTCCGAAGGAAATCCGTTGGAAGCCGCTGGATGAATCATCTGGTCTCGCGACGGCGCTGGCGTCCAGGATTCCGCTCTCGCCACCCGCGGCGCTTCCAACCACGCCCGCGCCGGGGGAGCACGCCGTGGCCGACGAGCGCGATCGCCCGCCCGCGGCTTCTCCGAATGTGACGGCGCCCAGCGCGGCATCAGCCCCCGATCCTGTCAAGCCGCTCTACGTGGTGGAGTTCGAATCCACGCAGGCCCGACTGTCGGCGATCGTCGCGGCGCTGGGCCGCCAGCCCCAGACGCACGTGGAACTGGTCGAACTGGATGAACCGGTCGGGCTGGCGCCGTCGCTGGATCCCGCCGCGATGCTGTGGTGGGGACGCAAGCCCGCGGAGTGGGTGAGGCGCGTCGCGGTGCCGATCGTGCTCGAGCAGCGGCCCCCGACCGCGCCGAAGGGCTAGCACCGATCTCGCGCCGCTCTTCATCGGCTCGTTGTCAGTCACAGTCGCAATGGTCAACCCCGGGTCCCGTCAACCAAGCGGGCACGATTGGGAGCGCCGTCGGTGCGATTGGTCGGTGTGCCACCGCCCGGGCAGGTTGAGCAGGACGTGGATGACGCGGACCAGCCCTGCGGAGGTCCACGCGAGCATCCGGTCTCGTGACCTCAAAGCTTGTGTAATATGGCCGGGCTCTCTGCATCGGCGCTGCTCGGAGCGCCGAACACACTATCAACGCGAGGTTGGCACGGTGACGAACCGCGCCTCGTCGCACGTGCGAACTGGAACGGCACTCGATGCCAAGAATCCCGCGACGGCGACTGGACGAGAAACGTAAGCCGCTCCAGCAGCGAGGTGACACATGAACGGCCCAGACCGTGCTGATCGGCGGCCGGTGATCCCCTCAGTCGCGCCGCCCACGCGCCCCGGCGTCGTCGAGCCCAGCCGCCGGCGTGCACCATTAAAGATCGGCACACCGTTGCGCATGCTGATGCTGTGCCTGGCTTCGCACGCCGTCATGGTGCCATGGCCGCTGCTCGGCATCCTGGCCTTGCAATCCGAGTTCAATCGGGCGTCCGAGTCGTTCGGTTTCTTCGGCGGCATCACCTTGTTCCTCCTCATGATCCTCGCGCTGCTCGGTCCCGTCCCCGAAGAGGTGCTCATCTCGATGCTCATGCTCGTGTGGCTGGCGGCGGCAGTGGTGCCCGACCTGTGGCTCCGTCGCCGACTCCGGTCGCGGATGGCGATCGGCGTCTTGCTCGGCATCCAGTCGGCGTTCTCGCTCGCTCAGGCCTTGATGGGCGCGCTGTTGGTCATCGGCAAGAGCGTCTGAGACCCGTAGGGCGACCGGGAGAGACCAAAACGACAACCCCCGAGTTCTGCAACCCGGGGGTTATGCGAATAGAGGGTCTGGGGTGGTCTGACGACTTGCTTCCCAGCGCCCCAGAGACAGGATGGGCGAATGGGGTCCTCCGGCGGGGTCCTGCGCACGTCTCTGGCAAGCAGGTTGGCGATGTACCCACCAGAGACTCGAACGACGACCCCCAAGATTCCCTGGGCAACTGGCAGGTGAGCAGATTCGTGGCAGTCGGTGCGCATATGCGACGCTCGAAGGTTGCCCGCGCAAATCGTGGCAGCCCGTCAGGCCATCTGACGCTTGAAGAGCATGGACCCCGGGTGCCGCCACGAACGCAGACCGTCGACGGATGTCCCCCGGCTTGAACACGTCGAGTCCCGAGCACAAGCTCAGACCCAGGAACAGACCATGTCCAGGCGACTTCAGTTGTCCGCGGCGAAGCCGATTCCCCTCTTCGCAGTGATGACGGCATTTCTGACCATCTCGGCCGCGCCTCAAACTGCATCCGCGCAATGGACCGCGACCACGGGGTACGGCTTCAACCTGATCACCGAGCGCACCGAGGCCTTGCTCTGGATGCGGCCGGTTCCCGGGCCCTCCGCGGTTGCCGTGCTGGGCCTCGGCGCGCTTGTGGCCGCGCGGCGGCGGCGCAGCTGTGCTGCAGGGACGCATCTAGATCTCGCTCGCACCGGCGGCCAGGCCGCCTCCCGGATGTCAACCACTTCTCAGAATGGAGGATTCTCATGAAATGGATCTGCGTCAGTTCAATCGTCGCGTGTGCCGCCATGGCGGCGCATGGTCAGACCGTGACGGTTTTCCAGAGCGGGTTCGAGCCCGGCGAGGGGTACACGCTCGGCACCATTGCGGGCCAGAACGGATGGTTCCTGTACCAGGGTGAGGACCCGAACTTCGGTCGAGTGACGAGCGTCAACCCTCTGGGCGGTTCGCAGAGCATCCTGCTCCGCGGGCAGGATGTCGAGATCGGATCATTCAACAACTACGCCGGACTCGGCCGGAGCGCACCAATCGCGCCGAGCCTGAACGGTAACCCCCTGCGCTTCATCGAGATCACCGGTCTATGTGCCATCGACGATCCCACGCCTCAATCGAGCCATCTGAGCATCGGAGGTGTTGGCTTGTACCGCGGCGATGTCGACCTTGTCACGGACGCGAGAGCCACCAACGACGACGGCCAACTGATTTTCGGATACGACCTGCCGCACTCACTGCCTGTCCCGGCCGGCACGCCGTTCGAGTTTCGCCACGTCATGGATTACCAGACAGGCCGGGTGACCGGATGGATGAACGGACAAATCGCCTATCAGAACTTCCCGGCGTTCTCCACCTCGGTGCCGGATTCGATCTGGTTGGAACTCTCCTCGCAGTTGGACCTGCTGCCCTTCGACACGCAGGTGTGGTTCGACGACTTGCACGTCACCGCGACGTATGTGCCCTCGCCGGGAACTTCGCTCTTGGCGTTGGCCGGGGGCTTGGCGTGCCTGCGGCGGCGCCGTGCGGGATTATCATACAGCGATGTCTCCTGAACCGCCGCAACCCGACGACCCGACGCTCCTCATGAACGCAGCCGCGAACGGCGATAAGGCTGCCGCCGACCGGCTTCTCCCGTTGGTCTACGACCATCTCCGCAAAGCTGCCCAGGTTGACATGATGGGAGAACGGAACGGACACACGTTGTCCGCCACGGCCTTGGTTCACGAGGCCTATCTGAAACTGGTCGGGCCGCGCGAAGTGGCATGGACGAGCCGGGGCCACTTCTACGCCGCCGCGGCCGAAGCGATGCGCCGAATCCTGCTTGATCATGCCCGCTCGAGAGCGCGCCGAGGGGGCGGGACGACGCGGCTGGAGGGACTTGACAACGTTGCGGCCCTGGCCGCAGCGGATCCGGAGCAGATCGAGGAGGTTGATGCCGCCGTCAAACGCCTTGAGATCGATGACCCCGAGGCTGCGGCGATGGTCAGGCTGCGGTTCTACGCCGGTCTGAGCGTCGACCAGGCGGCCCAAGCTCTCGGGATGTCTCCCCGGAGTGCCGCTCGCGTGTGGTCTTATGCCCGGGTCGCGCTTTACCGTGATCTCGACCAGAGCACATGAGGCGTCATCATGCCTTCAAACAGCAAGCAAGAAGCTCGCCGGATATTCATGGAACTTTCCGAGATTCCGCGCTCCGACCGCGCTGCGTTGCTCACACGGGAGTGCAGTGACGATCAGGCCCTTCGCGAAGAAGTGGAGGCGCTCCTCCGAGCCGAAGAGCGTGCGGACCGCTTCATGGCGGCGCCCACCGCGGCCGAGGGGCTCGGCGTGACGGGGAGCCTCCCCGCACCGACCGCGGTCGCGCGTCCTCTCGAACAGCCCGGCACGTGCATCGGGCCGTACAAGTTACTCCAACTGATCGGCGAGGGCGGCTTCGGCTCGGTGTTCCTGGCCGAGCAGGAGCGGCCCGTCTCCCGCAAGGTCGCTCTGAAAATCATCAAGTTGGGGATGGACACCCGCCAGGTGATCGCTCGCTTCGAGGCCGAGCGGCAGGCGCTGGCGATGATGGACCACCCCAACATTGCCAAGGTGCTCGACGCGGGTGCGACTGAGACGGGGCGGCCGTACTTCGTGATGGATCTGGTGAAGGGCGACCCGATCGTCGAGTATTGCGACAAGAACAGCCTCTCAATCACCGAGCGACTGGAACTGTTCGCCCAGGTCTGCGCGGCCGTTCAGCACGCGCACACGAAGGGGATCATCCACCGGGATCTCAAGCCCAGCAACATCCTCGTGACCACGCTGGACGGAATGCCGCACGCAAAAGTCATCGACTTCGGCATCGCCAAAGCGACCTCGAGCAAGTTGACCGAGAAGACGCTCTTCACCGAACACCACGCGCTGATCGGCACCCCGGAGTACATGAGCCCGGAGCAGGCCGAGGGGTCTCTGGACATCGACACTCGCAGCGACGTGTACTCGCTGGGCGTGCTGCTTTACGAGTTGCTGACGGGTACGACGCCGTTCAGTGGCAAGGATCTCCGCTCGGCGGCCTATGCCGAGATTCAGCGGATCATCCGCGAGGTCGAGCCACCCAAGCCCAGCACCCGGATCAGCCAGTCCGCTGACACGCTCGCGGCCGTTGCCGCGCATCGAAAGTCCGAACCGCACCGCCTCGGCACCATCATCCGCGGTGAACTCGACTGGATCGTGATGAAGGCGCTCGAAAAGAACCGGATGCGGCGGTACGAATCGGCGGGGGGGTTGGCGGAGGACGTGCAGCGGCATCTTCGGGGCGGGTCGATTCACGCAGCGCCACAGTCGAGACGCTACCGGTTGCGGAAGTTCATGCGACGCAATCGGATGGGCGTCATTCTCGCGTGCGTCATCGGCGCGTCACTCATCGTCGGCCTCGTAGGCCTTGGCGCGGGCTTGATCCGGGCGGAGCGGGCGCTCCAGAGAGAAGAGGTTCAGCGCCGGGCCGCGGAAACCAACGCCGAGGACGCTGCGCTCAAGGCCGCACGGGCCGCTCGCCTCAGCGAGTTCCTGGGAAACATGTTCACCGCACTGGATCCGAACCAGGCTACCGGTCGGGAGGTGAGCGTGCGATCGGTCTTGGAGGCCGCGAGCAAGCGGCTTGACGCGGGGCAGTTCCGCGACGATCCGGTGATCGAGGCCGACGTGCGATTCAGATTGGGCACCATCTACTGGACCTCGCTGCATGACTCGTACAGCGCCGAGCGTGAGTACGCCGCAGCCTTGGAGATCCGCGAACGTGTTATCGGTCCATCGCACCGCCAGACCCTCCTGGCGATGCACAACCTCGGGATTGTGCTACACCAACAGGGGCGCTACGCCGAGGCCGAGGCGACGGCTCGCCGGGCGTTGGAGCGGCGCATGAACGCGTTTGGCGAGGAAGACCCGGACACGATTTCGTCCATGGAGAAGGTGAGCTGGGCGCTCTCGTCGATGGGCCGCTTCGAAGAGGCCGAGCCCCCCCGGGTACGGGCGCTCGAACTTCGACGAAAGGTGCAGGGCGAGGATCATCCCGACACGATCGAAGCGATCAACTACCTCGGCAACCTGTATCTGCAGCAGGGGAGGTACGCCGAGGCCGAGCCTCTGTACCGCGATGAACTCCAGCGCACTCGCCGGGTGTACGGCGCAAAGAGCAACCAAGTCGCCGGAGTCCTTCTCTCAGAACTGACGAGCTGCCTGCTGAGCGCCGGCAAGTTCGACGAGGCCATTGCCAACTGCCAGGAGGCGCTTCTGATCCGTCGCGCGGCGTACGGAGATCGGCACCGAGTCGTCGCACGAGCGCTCTCCAAACTCGGTGCGGCGTACACCGCGGCCGGGCGCTACGAAGAAGCCGAACGTGCTCTAGCCGACGCGCTCGATATCCAGCGGCAGTTTGTTCCCGAAGAGGACGAAGTAGCCTGGACGCTCTTTGACCTCGGCAAGCTCCGAGCCTCCCAGGGCCGGCTCACCGACGCGGAAGCCTTCATGCGAGAGGGACTGGAGATCCGCCGCACGATCGCGGTCGCGCGCGGACAGCGCGGCGATCCTTGGAGTCTTCGTGAGTTGGCGGCCGTGCTGGGCGCCCAAGGCCGGCAGAAAGAGGCCAACGATCTCGTCCGCGAAGCGATCTCCATCGAGTCCAAGACAGACGCCCGCAAGTAGGAAGTGACATGAGGCAGTGCCCCAGCTCCGTTTTAGCGGCGTCCCGCAAGGTCAGCCGTCCGACCCCGAAACGACAACCCCCGAGTTCTGCAACCCGGGGGTTATGCGAATAGTGGGCGTGGGGTTATCTGACGAACCCCCTTTCAGAGCCCCAGAGACTTCGCATCGGGATGTGCCCTCCCGGCAGGGTTATGCCGGGTGTCTCCGGTTAATCCGGGCAGCCGGAGACCGACCGGAGAACTCCAGATTCCGCATGATTTCCCGGGCAGCGGGCGGATCGGCCGCATATCACTAAGGCTTTTGGCGGCGACGAGTGGCGAGAAGTGGTCGATCGCAGCGGACAGGATAAGGAGAACCTCTTTCGGCGAATCTACTTGGAAGCCCTTCGCAGCCGGGGCGGTGCGAAGTTCGCCTACCCATTTGCCATGCGCGATGCGGATCACCGCGTGATCTACTGGCTCTTCTTCTGTACGAACAAGTTCGAGGGTCTGGAGCAAATGAAGCGAGCCATGTGGTCAGTGGACCGCTCTGGCGGGTTCGAGTTCTCCGATAAATTTGTTTCGGAGCGAAGTTCGTTGTTCGTATACGGCGACGCAGAGTTGGCTCGGGACCTGGTCGCCGAGCTAGCGGGTCAGACGATGACGGTTCAGGCGATCGGGGAGTTCGCCCTCGCCAACACCCCCGCGTGCAACTATCTGGACGCGCTGCGGCTGATGGAGCAAGAGGGCAGCGCCCGTCCGGTTTCACCTCCCGCGGGCCGCCGGCAGGGCTCGTTCGGGGATTATCCCGAGATGCCGGTGGAGATTCGTCGAGTTGCTAGGGGGACGCAGGGCTCTCTGTTTGGCGGGTAACCTGTGAGGTGCATCGGTCCGGCAGGTTCAGTCGGGTGCCGCGGGGCCGGTCCGCGTTTGGGCTTTCTGTACAATCCCACTCATCCCCATGGAGCAGGAAGACGCCACGATTCTGATGAACGCCGCGGCCGAAGGCGACATGCAGCACACTGACGCCACCATCCTGATTAGTGCCGCGGCTGCGTGCGACAAATCAGCGGCCGAGCGGCTCTTGCCACTGGCCTGTGACCCGTTGTGGGCGCGGCTCAGCACAAGATGGCGCGGGGGAGACGAAGGGCACACGCTCACGCCGAACTGGTCGCCTGGGGCGCCTGGCTTGGCCGCATGTGCGCCGCATGAGTTACAGCCGAGGCTCTTGAGTGGCGCCCTAACCTCTATGACGGTCATGCCGGCAGTGTGCAGGATCGCCGCCGAAGCAATCGGCGGACGTTTCGGACGAGCGCCATCGACGCCGCGGCGAACACTGCTCATGCAGCGTCTGCCTCGTCGGTGCACGGCCGGGCGGTGACAGGAGTACCACTGATGCGGAATCGCGAGTTCGATTCGTCGGCGGACACGACGCACCGATCGCAGCTCTTGGCGGTCGTCTGCGGAGCCGTCGTGGCGTTCTCGGGCGGTTGCTGTTCGCCACCCACGCCGACCGGCCCGCCACCGTCGGGTTCGGTCGTCTTCGCACTCGACAGCCATATCGCGAGCGTCGTGCAGGGGAAGGACGGGTCGTACTGGTTTGCGTCGCGGGAGAACGGTCTCTTTCACTACAACGGAACACGCATCGTGCGCTACACCACCGATGACGGGCTGGCCGGCAACCACATCGCGGGCGTGCAGCAGGACCCGGCGGGGAATCTCGTCGTCGTGAGCGGCGAGAACGCGTTTCGCAGGTTTGACGGCGCACGCTTCCAGCCCGTCGACGTGAAGACTGATACCGACGCCACGTGGAGGCTCGACGCAAACGACTTGTGGTTTTCCGGCGGCTCGAATGTTCCCGGTGTGTACCGATTTGACGGGAACGTCGTGCATTTCTTGACGTTTCCGACGACGAAGGCCGGCGATGAGCACTACGCGGAGGTCCCGCGTGATAAGTTTCCGAACGCGAGATATTCGCCGTACGACGTGTTCACGATCATGAAGGACAGCCGCGGGCACCTGTGGTTCGGGACCTCGTTGCTCGGGGTGTGCCGGTACGACGGCACGACGCTGGCATGGGGACCCGCATGGAACAACAGTTTTGGAGTGCGCGGCGTCGTGGAGGACAAGGACGGTAAGTTCTGGTTCACCGCGACGGGAAGGCGGCATGATGTGTCTTTGAAGGCCGGGCCGGGCACGCCCGGTGCCGCGCCCGCGCCGGCGGGCGCGCCGGCGGTGGGTGCGCTCGTGATGACGACAGAGCCCGGGCTTGGGTCGAACGACCCGATCGGCGCGTTTGTGTCGGCACACCGCGACAAGCGCGGCGACCTCTGGTTCGCCACGCTCGGCGACGGTGTGTACCGGTACAACGGCACGACGACGACGCACTACCCCGTGTTGGACGAAAAGGGAGCACCTGTGTGGATCTACTCGATGTACATGGATGCGAATGAGATTCTGTGGGTCTGCACGCAGGGCGCCGGCGTGCACAGATTTAACGGAAGGGCCTTCGAGAGGTTCAGCCCTTGATTGCCACGGCCGCGGGCCACAGCCTGCCGTTGCTCCGTGTGCTCGAGCGCAACGGTTTCGCCATCGTTTCACGGGAGTTGACCGCTCACTCCGCCTGCTGCGTGGCGAGAGAGACCTTACGACTGATCTTGCGCCAGACCGATGCCGAGTTCCGCGGCTTAAGAGGCCGAGTCGAGGCCTCGTTCGATCACGACTCGTATCCGTGGCTCCGACGCGAAAACACCGCAGAGATGGGTCCTGACTGGCGGGGTCTGGTGCGAGAAGTCTTGGTTCGCACGAGCAGAAGCTCGGGACTGTCCTTGAAACGACAACCCCCGGGTTTGTAACCCGGGGGTTATGCGAATAGTGGGCGTGGGGTTATCTGACGAACCCCCTTTCAGAGCCCCAGAGACTTCGCATCGGGATGCGGTCCTCCGGCAGGGTTATGCCGGGCGTCTCCGGTTAATCCTGGCGGCGGGAGACCGATCGGAGACCTCAAGATTCCGCATGATTTCTCGGGCAGCATGCCGATCGGCCGCATTCCCACTGATTTAGTCGGTGCATTCGTCGCTTGGCGACAGGCTAAGCACTACGGGCGCTGCCCAGCAGCACCTGGAGCAGGACAATTGCATGGTTCCGCTCTTCATCCTTCGCACCGAACACCAGCGTCACACCCTGGCCGCCGCGCTCGCAGTGAGCACGCACGATCTCGCGGAGTTCGTTGAGAGCGGCGTTGCTGGGGGTTTCTGCGCGAGAGAGCTCGAGCTTGTATCGCCTGCGGAACTCCCCCCAACGCAGGAGGTCTGCGTGGTACCACCGCCGCAAGCCTGAGGATGGAGCGACCGCCTTGAGCCACCGATCCACCCGGGCCTCTTGCTTCGTCAGGCCGCGCGGCCAGAGACGGTCCACCAGGACGCGAAATCCGTCCGATGCCGCCGCCGGTGCGTACACGCGCTTGAGCCGGACGCTTGGCCGTTCATCGCCCCGCGTCGGGATCTGCGTGCCGCTCACGACCTGCCCTCCCGCGCTCCCTGCTCCTGGTTGATCGTCGCGAGCATGATGTTCGAGTGAGCGTATGCGCCCCCGGCACGCATCTCCGCCGCGACCCACGCGGCCTCCATCAACTCGCGCGGCGTCGCGCCCGCGCGCAGCGCCGACTTCGTGTGGGAGCGGATGCACTGGTGGCATTGCGTCGCATGCGCCACCGCGACGGCGATGATCTGCTTGGTCTTGGCGTCAAGCGCGCCCGCAGCGAAGACAGACCCCGAGAAGGCCTGGAACGCGGCCGTCGCCTCGGCCGTGAGCTCGCGCCGCTGCGCTGTTTGGGCCTTGAGGGATTGCGAGTCGAACGGATCGGTCATGGGTTCCTCCTTCGTATTGCCTTGAAATCCGGGAACTGACGCGTCACGCCCGCCGGTTGACCCAGATACTTCGGACTCCATAGTATGCTGCGTGCCGCGACACGCTCGACCGTCATCTGGTGACATCCCGACCACGGGGGAGCTCGTGATCGCTGGGTTTGCGAAGATCGCACTCGTCTTCCGACACGCGCAGTGGGCAGCGTCAGGGCGGCGTGGCTTGACTCCGACCCAGTCGCAGATTCTGGCGATCGTCGCCGGCAGCCGAGTACCGCTAGGCGTGAAGGCTGTTTCTGAGCAGATGGCGGTCACAATGGGAACGACAAGCGAAGCGGTGGGAGCGCTCGTCGGGAAGGGTCTGCTCTGCAAGGAAGCTGACGCGGCCGACGGACGCGCCGTCGTACTGCGACTCACGCCCCGTGGCGTGCGTGAGGCTGCGGTTGCTTCCGAGTGGCCCAAAGCAATCGTTGACGCCGTCGAGGCGATGCCTGAGGCAGAGCGGGCCACGCTGCTGCGCGGCCTGATCGGTATGGTCCGCATCATGGAAGACCGGGGACTCATACCAACTTCGCGGATGTGCGTGGGGTGCCGCTTCTTCCGGCCGAACGAGTACCCCGGTGGCGCCAAGCCACACCACTGTCTCTTCATCGACGCTCCCATTGGCAATGCCGATTTGCGCGTCGATTGCGGTGAGATGGAGCCGATCGGAGAAGAGTCGCGGCCGAGGCTCTGGGATGTCTTTGTCAAGGGACAACCGTTGGATCGTCAAGGACCGGGCGCGGGGCGTGCGCGGCCGACATCCGCTGCATCCAGATCACGCCAAGCAGTTTCCTCATCAACGAAAGGAGCATGACTATGGGTACGAAGGCCACGTTCTATCACGCGGGATGCCCCGTCTGTGTCACGGCGGAGCGCACCGTCGCGGAGGGACTGGATCGTTCGCGATACGATGTCGAGATCGTTCACCTTGGTCAGCAGAAGAGTCGAGTGACCGAGGCGGAGCGGTCGGGTGTGAAGTCTGTTCCCGCCGTGGTCATCGGCGGCCAGGCGTTCCACATCAACCACGGCGCGGACCTCTCCGCGCTGAAGGCGTGATCGCCAGTACCGCGCGCGAGCACTGGCATCGCGTCCGATGCCGGTGCTTGCGCCATCATGTGTGCGTCTGAAGACCGAGAGGATGTGGCGCCCATGAAGCATGTCACGACACGCTCCGTCGATCCCACCGAGAGTTCGAAGGATCCGGCGTCGGGTCGCCACCTTCCGCTCACGGAACCCCGCGGCGAGGATGCTGCTGGCGAAGGCGTATCCGAGGCAGAGATCCGTCTGTTGGTCGACTCCTTCTATCAGGCCGTGCGCCGCGACGATCTGCTCGGCCCGGTCTTCGCGCGCCACGTCCGGGATTGGTCGTTGCACCTGCCCAAGATGTACGACTTTTGGTCCACGGTGGTGCGTCGAACCGGCCGCTACGCCGGTCGCCCATTCGAGGCCCACCGGGTGCTGCCCGACCTGACCGCCGCGCACTTCGATCGCTGGCTGACGCTCTGGGAGGCGACGGTGACGGCGACCATCGAACCCGCGCGCTCGGCCACCCGCGAAGCGTTCATTGTCGCGGCTCGGCGCATGGGCGCCTCCATGTCGGCACGGTTGCTCGAGGTGTAGACCACCTCAACCCCGTGCTCCTGCGTCGTGCTCGCTGCGCGGGCGACCCCTCGAGCGTCGCGACGACCGGCCATTCGCGGAAAGCGCGCCGCGTGCCGACGTACCGCTGTCAGCGAGGCTCTGCTAGACTGCTGGAATCGTCATAAGGAGTCCTCCGAGCTTGCCCCCGTCTCTCCCCAGACCGCTTGATCCGGGCGTGGCTCCCACCAACCGGGAGGGCGACGCGGCGGGCGACCTGCGTGAACGGGTCAAGGAGCTGGCGTGTCTTTACGAAGTGGCCACCGCCTTCGTCGAACACCGCGGCTCGCTTCGCGAGTGTCTGCAGCGGATCGTCGCGATGCTTCCTCGCGCGTGCAGGTTTCCGGAACGGACGGTTGCGTCGCTGCGACTGGATGATCTGGAAGCTATCTCGCCTGGCCATGACCGGGCGGACGGCACTGACGATCCGCAGATCACGAGCGCCCTCGTCATTGCCGGGGTCAACAGGGGCCACATCGCGCTCCGCTGGAGCGGGGGCCGCACCGCCGCCGGTGTCGAGCCATTCTTGGCCGAGGAGCGATCGTTGCTTGACACCGTCGCACGCCAGGTCGGTGTCTTCGTCGAGAGCGTCGAAGCCGAGCAAAGGCGTTCGCACATGGAAGCCCAGCTCCGCCACACCGACCGGCTTGCGACGATCGGCCAACTCGCGGCTGGTGTCGCACACGAACTCAACGAACCGCTGGGCAACGTCCTCGGGTTCGCCCAACTCGCGCTCAAGGCGCCGGGCGTCCCGGAGCAGGTGCGTTCCGATCTCGGCCGGATCGTGCAAGCGTCTCTGCACGGACGCGAGATCATCCGCAAGCTGCTCGTCTTTGCGCGACAGGCGCCCGCTTCCAAGCAGCCGACGGCGCTCAACGCGGTCGTCGAGGAGGCGATGTTCCTGCTCGAAGCGGGATGCGAGAACGGGGGCATCCGCTTTGTTCGAGAGCTGGCGGTCAACCTCCCCACGGTCGACGCGGACCCCGTGCAGGTCCGGCAGGTCGTCACGAACCTGGTCATCAACGCCATGCAGGCGATTACGGGTGCAGGGGTCATCACCGTTCGCACGGACGTCGATCGCGAGGCAATCGTCCTGGCCGTGGCGGATACGGGGTCTGGGATGGAGCCCGAGGTGCTGCGCCGCGTCTTTGATCCATTCTTTACGACCAAAGACGTGGGCCAGGGGACGGGGCTCGGACTGGCGGTGGTCCAGGGGATTGTCACGGGCCACGCCGGGAGCATTGAGGTTGAGTCGAAACCCGGGCGTGGAAGCGAGTTCCGGGTGAGACTGCCCCTCCGCCCCATCGACCGCTCCTGAGGAGGCAATCTGAACGTGGCGAAGAACGCGGCCCGTATTCTTGTAGTTGATGACTCGGCCAGCACGCGTGAGGTGCTGGAACGGAACCTGCAGTCCGAGGGGCACGACGTGCGTGCGGCGTCGAATGTCGCGGCGGCGCTCGACGAGCTGTCGCGCGAGACGTTCGATCTGGTTGTCACTGATTTGCGGATGCCCGGGGCCGACGGGATGGAGCTGGTCCGACACGTGCGAGACCACTGTCGCGGGACCGGCGTTATCATGGTGACCGGCTACGCCACCGTCGGCGGTGCGGTATCCGCGATGCGGGAGGGCGTGGACGACTACCTCGCCAAGCCGTTTTCCGACGAAGAGCTGCGGCACGCAGTGGCGAGTTCGCTCGACAAGGTGCGCATGCGACGAGAGATCGATTCGTCCGCGCCCGTCGAGGCCCCGGACGGGCTCATCGGAACCTCCTCGGCGATGCAGCGCGTCTATCGCCTCATAACCAGGGCCGCGGGCGCCAGCGTCCCCGTCCTCATCACGGGCGAGAGCGGCACCGGCAAAGAACTCGTCGCGCGGGCGATTCATTACCGCGGGCCACGGGCCGCGGCCCCCTTCTTGGCCGTCAACTGCGCGGCAATCCCGGATTCGCTTATTGAGAGCGAACTGTTCGGCCACGTCAAGGGCTCGTTCACCGGCGCCACAACGGCCAGACAGGGCTTCTTCGCCACCGCAGACGGCGGGACACTCTTTCTGGACGAGATCGCCGAGCTCTCGCCGATCGCCCAGGCGAAGTTGCTGCGCGTGCTGCAGGAGCGCACCGTGCAGGCGGTGGGGTCCGACGGCTCGCGCCCGGTCGACGTGCGTGTTATCGCCGCGACAAACAAGGATCTCGAGGGGCTGGCCCGCGACGGCAAGTTCCGTGAGGACCTGTTCTTCCGTTTGCACGTGCTGCCGATCGAGATCCCGCCCCTGCGCGAGCGTGAAGAGGACGTTGTGCCCCTGCTTCGGCACTTCCTGACCGTCGCGGCGGCGCAGGGTTCAGCTCCCGAGCCTCGAGTTACTGAGGCCGCGGTCGAGGCGCTGCGTCGGTACTCCTGGCCGGGCAATGTGCGTGAGCTCCAGAACCTCGTGCAGCGGCTGGTGATCTTCGCGGACGCAGGCGTGATCGACACCGTGGACTTGCCCACGGTCATGCGGTACGTCGCCCCCATCCTGCATCCGTCGCGCCCTCCCGCCGCAGACAACCGCTCGCTCCGAGAAGTCGAACTCGACCACATTCGCTCGGTCTTGGAACGCGTCGGCGGGAACAAGACCAAGGCTGCGTCGATCCTCGGCATCGACCGCAAGTCGCTGCGGGAAAAGTTGAAGGCGGCCGGCGACGAGGTACGCGATGCACCGACGAAGTAGCGGAGCACGGGTCCCGTGGACGAGATAGCATTTGAAGAGTTGCAGATATGGATATCGACTTGATGCGGCCTACGCTCGTTTGTGGGCCGCACGCCGCGGCTCCGACGGACCGAGAACCGGAGCGACGCCATGCCGACCAATGCACAGACGACCATCGGCCAGATGGTGACCGAGCGGCCCAGCCGGGCGCGGGTCTTTGAGCGGGTGGGGATCGACTACTGCTGCGGCGGGGGCTGGACGCTCGAGGCCGCGTGCGCCGCCAAGGGGCTCCAGACGGGGTCCGTGCTCGCGGAACTGGAGGCGTCGGACGCCGCCCGCGGGCCCGAGCTGGTGACCGACTGGGCGGCCAAAGGCGCCGCCGCGCTGGCCGACCACGTTGAACGCACACACCACGACTACCTCAAGCGCGAGCTGCCGCGCTTGGCGGCCCTCACCACCAAGGTCGCCGCGGTTCACGGCCCGAGCGACGCCTCGCTGGTCGAGCTGCGCGAGGTCTACACGGGCTTCGCCGCCGAGATGATGGAGCACATGATGAAGGAGGAGAAGATCCTCTTCCCGTGGATCCGCGCCTTGGCCTCGGGGCAGGCCGTCTCCCGCACGGGCATCCAGAACCCGGTGCGGATGATGATGGCCGAGCACGAGGATTCGGGCGCGGCGCTGGAGAAGATGCGCGAACTGACGGGCGGCTTTGTGCCCCCGGCGCAGGCGTGCAACACCTACCGCGCCATGCTCGACGGCTTGGCCGAACTGGAAACCGACACGCACACGCACGTGCACAAGGAGAACAGCATCCTCTTCCCGATGGCGGTGAAGCTCGAGGAGGCGCTGGGCGCCCGGTGAGGCGACGCGAGGGGGGTGGGCAACACGGCGAATCGCGCCTTTGGTCACGGCGTGAACAGCAGGGCCACCCCTACGCACGCGGCCTCCACGCCGAAGCGGGCATCCACCAGGTCGCGGATCTTTGGCGGCCGCCACCAGCGCAGCAAGATCGTGCTAAGCGCGGAGAATCCCGCCCACGCCGCGCGGGGGGCGAAGGGACCAACGGGCCAGATTAGGAGCGAGGCCGCCAGCACGAGTCGCAGCCACATCGCCGCCCGCCACGCGCCTTCGCCGCCGATGCGGGTCGGGAGCGTCCGCGTGTCGTGGATGCGGTCGGCGGGTTCATCGTCGATGTCGCAGAGCACCGCGTCGGCGTAGACGCGGAGCGTCAGGTACCCGAGCGTGAGCGTGACCAGGAGCGGCGTGAAAGGGAGCGGGATAAGCGTGGAGAGACCCTCGCGGACCGAGCCGGGGCCTCTCGCCGCGGCGAGCCACACCACCACCACCGCGAAGGCCGCGATCCCCGTACCCACGAAGAGGTTCTTCAGGATGAATCTGTCCTTCACGCGTGGGGCCGCGCCCGGCGGGCGCGGACGGCCCGCGTAGATCAACACGCCCGCGATGGTCGCGCCCGTCCCCGCCGTGGCGATGGGGTGGAGCATCCAACCGGAGATGAGAGATCCGAGCGCCGCGGCGGCCATGAGCAGGCGGGCGGTGTGCCGGTGCGCGAAGAGGAACGCGAAGCGGGCCGGGTGGGCCGCCTCGTCCGCCGGGTCGAGCCAGGCGTCGCGAAGTTTGATGCGGTCGAGCAGGTAGGCGAGCAGGGCCGTGCTCCAGGTAAAGAGCAGGGAGACCGGCGTGAGCGCGTGCGTCGCGTCCATGACCTGCGCGGCGCAGACGACCGCTGCCGTGACGTACACGGCCGCGAAGACCGCGAGATGTGGCAGAGGCCGGATCATGCGGGTACACGCGGCAGCGCCCGGCCCGCGCAGCGAGCGCCTCCCGTCAGGCCCTCGCAACGCCTGCGCGCGTGCCCTAACACCGGTAAAGCGTACGCCGTGCGCGGAGAAGAACTCCCCGGCGGGGCGATTCACCCCGCGCCTCTCCCGCATCGCTCGGACTTCTCGCAGCGGGCCGGGCCCATGAGCACTGGCACGCGGATTGCCAAGTCTCAAAAGACCCTTCGATACGGAGATCCCACGCCATGACCACGCTGACCCCCACCTCCCGCCCCTGCTGCACAACTTCGGCTTCCAGCGCCCCGGTGCCCCAGCACATCGTGGAGCCCCCCAAGCTCTTCGAGCGCGTCCGGGCGCAGATGGACCTCGCCGCCGAGGCCGCTGGAGTGGCCCCCGAGGTCCGCAAGATCCTCGCCGCACCGGCGTGTGAAGTGGCGGTGAACTTCCCCGTGAAGATGGACGACGGGCGCATCGAAATGTTCTCGGGCTACCGAGTTCAGCACAACAATGTGCTGGGGCCATTCAAGGGCGGCATCCGCTACCACCCGGACGTGAGCCTCGACGAGGTGCGCGCCTTGGCGGCGTGGATGACGATCAAGTGCGCCTTGGTGGACATCCCCTTCGGAGGCGGCAAGGGCGGTGTGCAGGTAGATCCGGCGACACTGAGCCGTCGCGAAGTCGAGCGGATGACACGCCGCTTTGTCTATGCACTCGGCGCGAATATCGGGCCGGGATACGACGTGCCAGCGCCGGATGTGAACACCGACGCCCGAACGATGGCGTGGATCGTCGACACGTACGCCGCGACTCTCCCGCCGCAAGAGCGGTACCGCGCACTGGCCGTCGTCACCGGCAAGCCGGTGAGCGCGGGTGGGTCCCTCGGGCGCGAGAAGGCTACCGGTCAGGGCGTGGTGGATCTCATCGAGATGTGGGCAGCCGACCAGCGCTGCAAGGTCGCCGACCTGACGTGCACCGTGCAAGGGTTTGGCAAGGTCGGGTCGTGGGCGTCTCGCATTCTCAAGGACAAGGGTGCGAAGCTGCTCGCGGCACAAGATGTCACAGGCGCGATCCGCGCCTACACCGCCGAGGGATTGGACGCCGATGTGCTCGCCGAGCACGTGAAGGCCACCGGCGGCGTCGCTGGGTTTCCCGGCGCACGGGCCGTGTCGCTCGACGAGTTCTTCCAAGTCGAGGCGGACGTGTTCATCCCCGCCGCGCTGGAGAACCAGGTCACCGAAAGCACCGCCCGACAGCTCAATGTGCGGCTGGTCGCGGAGGGCGCCAACGGCCCCACCACGCCCGAGGGCGATGCCGTCCTGCGCGAGCGACGAATCGACGTGCTACCCGACGTGCTGGCCAATGCGGGCGGAGTCATCGTCTCGTACTTCGAGTGGCTCCAGAACCGCGGCGGCGCGGCGTGGAACGCCGCCGAGGTGGACCAGCGCCTGAAGAGCATCCTCGAGCGGGCATACGGGCGGGTGAAGGAGATGGTGACCGAGAAGTCTCTGGACTGGCGCACGGCGGCGTACGCAGTGGCGTTGCGTCGCATCGAGCAGGTGTACGACGAACGCGGCATCTTCCCGTGAGTCCTGAAGCACACAACCCCAACCGACCCATGCGACAGGAGCAGATCGTGAGCAACCGCACAATGCATGTGACCAGCCAGGACATGCAACGGCTCCGGAGCCTCATCGCTCCGTCCCATCCCGCGATGAGAGGCGATGACCGCGACCGACCCTATCTGACGCTCCTCAAGGCGGAGCTGGACAGGGCGGTGGTGGTGGCCCCGGACGAGATCCCGCCGGACATCGTGACCATGAACTCCCGCATCCGATTGCGTGACGGGCGCCGCACGTGGATCATGTCGCTGGCGTTCCCGGAAGACGCGGATCCGGAGGAGGGCCGCATTTCGGTGCTCGCGCCTCTCGGCGCCGCCATTCTGGGGTGCCGCGTTGGACAGAACGTCTCCTTCCGCGTGCCGGGCGGGGCGGAACGCTCGTGCGACATTCTGAGCGTGCTGTATCAACCCGAGGCAGCGGGCCACCTGCACCTCTAGCTTGCTGGGACCGTTTGCATAGTGACCGTGCCTAGTCCTTCCTTCGCGTGCACCGCACGCACAGGGTGCGCAATGACCACTCGACCCATCATCAGTACGTTTGACAGCGATCGGCTGGAGCCCTTGCTTCTGACCTCCGCGATAGACGCTCCTGTGCTGCGGGTGCGATCGCTTCTGGAGCGTGCGAGACGGGTTGCTCCACCTCGAATGCCGCCGGACATAGTCACCATGAACTCGCGCGTGCTGGTGCGTTATCCCGGAGAGGAAGAAGGAGAAGCGTACGACTTGGCGTTCCCCGACTCGTCGGCAGGCGGCCTCTCCGTGTTCTCCCCGCTCGGAGCGGCGCTGCTCGGCGCCCGTGAAGGCGAGAGCGTTGAGTGTGCCGGCAGCCGCGTTTCCCGTCGCGTGACCGTCGAGCGCATCGAGTATCAACCCGAACGCGAGCGACACTTCGATCGGTAGGTGGCGGTCGCTTGAGGCTTAGGAGGCCAACCATGCCCCGGAAGGCGTCAGAAGTGCGGATTCACATCAGGCCCGGGAATCTCGAGTCCAGTGGCGCGATCGATGCCTGGGTGCGTCGCAAGCTCTCCGGCATTCTTCGGCGATACCGCACCAGAATGACCGCTGTCGATGTTCACTTCGAGGATGTTAACGGCCCCAAACACACCGGCGACCACACGCAATGCGTGATGGAGGCACGAGTCAACGGAAGGCTTCCGATCGCGGTCCGAGCCAGCTCAGGCGACTTGTATTCGGCCATCGACGCGGCCGCTCGCAAGCTCGAATCGGCGATCGGAAAGTCGGTCGAGCGGATTGATACTCGCGCTCGACGGCGATTCCGAGAGTGGCGGACGGGAGACTCTCGAACATCTGAACCACAGAACGTGTGCCTCACCGTCTGACTCGATGGTGCAGCCAGAGATGACGCCGTAGTGCGTCGCTCAATCAGCAAGGAATGCAACTGACAGATACGGCGTGGAACATGATCCTCGGATGCGTCATGATCGCCATCGCACGCGTTGGGGATGTTTCGCTCGGGACCATTCGAACGGTGGCCGTCATAAGCGGCCACCGGGCATTGGCGTGGCTCTTTGGGTTGATGGAGATGACCATCTGGGTCTTTGCGGTTTCCACAGTCATCACTCACATCCGGTCCGAGTCAGCCTATGGCCTCGCGTTCGCGGTGGGCGCGGCGACCGGCAACTACGTTGGCGTCACGCTTCAACGGTGGCGTCCTTCGGCAGGCAAGTTGTCCGAGTGTTCACCCGAGAAGGGGACGCACTGCTGGAAAGCCTCCGGGCCAAGGGTTACGTTGTCACGAGGTTTCACGGGGATGGCAGAGACGGTCCTATCACCATGCTCTTCGTCCAGGTACGCCGCGCGCACGCAACGAAGGTGATACGCGCCGCGCGTGACGCCGACAAGCGCTGCTTCTACACGATCGACGACATTCGGGTGGCTGCTACTGTTGGATAGGCGAGTCGCGGCGTGACGACCCGACCGCACCCAGGTCACTGTTCCACGGCCGCGCCCGATCCGCTTCCGGACGCCCTGTTGGGTTCGCTCACGATCGACACTTGCAGCAAGAATACCGCGCGAGTTTGGGCCCGCACGTCGTGTCGAACACCCGGTGCCATCGTCAGCAGCATTCCGGGACGAAGGTGGTAGTCTGTACCCCCGGCCGCCGCGGTCGTCCCGGCCATGACATCAAGTTCGCCCTCAAACGCCTGGACTGTCACGACACCGCTGGCGGCGTGCTCGGCGAGTCCGGCTCCAGCGTCGAGCACGAAGAGGGCAACGGTTCTGCCCGCACTCTTGAAGAGCGTCTTCTGCCGATGGCCGTGCTGCTTGGGCGCTTCGCTCTCCAGTGCCGCGACCTCCGCCGCGAGATCAAACACCAAGTGATCGACCGCAAAGCGCTCTGATGGGGCCACACGTGCACGGTCATCGCTCATCGTTCACCTCGCCACAACAGTCTCTAGTGCCCCCCTGGGACAAGCTGTGCCTCGCTCTTGAGCCAGGTCGCAGATGCTCGATCGCGGCCGCCTCCGCCGAAAGGTCGGTCAAGGCATCGGGATGATCGCGCTGTACTGCTTCGAAGAACTCTCGCTCTTCCCACCGGATGTGGTCGTGCAGCCGGACCCCCAGGTCTCGCAAGAGTTCCGCGTCGTTCGCCGCGGCCATCGGGTCACGCACGCACCGCTCCGCCAGGCGTCGCAGAGTGGTGTGCTCATTCAGCAAGCGATCGCGGAGGCCCTCGGAATCGACCAGTGGGAGGAGCAGACGCTCTTCATCGTCGAAGTGCGGCCGGATCTCCGCATGCCACGCCTTCACGAACGCCGCCACGATGCGACGGCGGGCCGCCTCGTCGCTCTCAGGAGCACGCTGCAACGCTCTCGCCTGGATCAGGCCGTTCATGTGCTCCCGCGAGAGCGGCTGGAGCGACGGGCGACGCTTCAGCGGCGGCGTCCCCGGCGGACGGGCTTGCATGGAGTCGTCCTGGGCCATCCGGTCATAGTATTCCGCATGTGTGCATCGCTGAGCATCCTCGGCCGCGGAGCCGACCACGACTTCGACGAGCCGCTGGGCCTGCTCACTGACTGCCACCGCCGCATCGAGACTTTCTTGGGCGTGCTGGTTCGCGTGACGCAGGAGGTCAAGGGGCGACGGCTGGATGCCCCGCACGCCGAGGCCCTCCGCAAGGCGAAGGCCTATTTCGCGCACGCCGCGCAAAGGCATACGGCCGATGAAGAGGTCTCGCTATTCCCGCGTGTGCGTGCTGTGCTGGCGGGCAATGGGAACGCCGGGCAGCGCGGCGAAGCCATTGCCGATCTTGACCGCCTGCACGGCGACCATGCCAGGGCCGATTCCATGCACGCACGCGTGGATGAACTCCTGACAACCTGGCTGCGCGACGGCGAGCTTGCCGCCGAACAGGTCTCCGAACTGGAAGGGCTTGTCGAATCACTCGGCCCGTTGTACCGCGAGCACATCCACGTCGAGGAATCGGTGGTCTTCCCACTCGCCGGGCGAGTGCTCTCGGGCGATGACCTTTCTCGGGTCGGCGCCGAAGTGCGGGCCCGGCGCGAGCCTTCCTCGGGGCGATGACCGCGACCCGGCCTCAAACTGAATAATCTCATGGGCGAGATGCGGGCGGTCGCACTGCAATGACCCGGTGTACCAGCCCGATGATCGCCAGCGACCACGCGCCCATCGCGATGACAAAGGCCGCACCGGGCACGTGCTCCAGCAGTGGAAGGTCCATCGCCGCGTCCATGCGGGCCGTTGCGACCGAGTACATCCCCAGCGGGAAGACCGCGCCCCAGTAGAGCGGGTCATACCGCAGCGGAAACTTCTTGATGATGTGCCGCCACACGCCCAAGATGAGCAGCATCGGGATCCACCAGGTTGCCGTCGCCCAGAACAGGAGCGTCGCGCCCTTGACGAACGGGAGCAGCCCGGCGACAAGCGGGCTTTTCGCTCCCCCGAGGATCAGCGAGGCGCCCGCGAGAGTCGAGATCGCCATCGCGCCCATGTTGATCCAGTAGGGCGGCGCGAGGTCCGAGGGCTTGAAGGGGAAGAACATGTAGCGGTAGAAGATCAGCGCGATGATCCACACGTAGAGCATTGCTCCGCCGAGCCACATCACCATTGCGACCAGCAACATGCCCTCCGCGGGCCCCCGGCCTCCCCCGACCTCCGCTCCATCCGCCCCACCAACGTGCCCGGCGAGCTGTGCCGCGAGCACCGAGACCGCCTGCGTCGCGACCACCGAGACGAGCCACCCGCCGCTCAGCCCGTCGGCCAGCGCGGGCTTGCTCGGCTTGACGATCAGGATCGTGAAGATGCCGTAGGTCAGCACCGCCCAGACGGCCGCCCCGAAGCCCCACAGCCCCCACGCCGCGGCGGTGGACCCTCCGATCAGGAGCGTCTGCGTCCCCAGCACGCACGCGGCGGGGACCATCGTGAAGAACCCGACGCTCTTGTTGTGATCGGCCAGGTCCGCGCGCACACGCGCCGCGTGACGAGCCAGCCGCAGGAACGTGAGCACCCACAGAGCCCCAAAGAACGCAATGTTCAGCCAGAGCATCGCCCGGGCGAGAACGGCATACCCCTGGATCCACGCGGCGAGCGAGACGATCCCCGTCGCCATGACCAACGCGAAGTAAGCCGGGTGCAGGTCAGAGGCGGCGCGATCGATCGGCCCGCCCTTGGCCGCACCCGGGCCGCGCCCGGGCGCAGCGCCTATCCCCTCGCCCGCGGCGGGCGCACCGCTCATCGCGGCTTCTCCAGCAGGTGGAGGTAGCGGAGCAGTCCCAGGTTCAGCAGCAGGCAGACGATGCTCGCCCCCAGCGCTGGCCACGCCACCGCGTGGTCGCCCCCGAGGTACGCGTTCATCGTCGCGGTCAGGAGCCAGAGCTGCATCAGCGTGATGATGAGCACGATGCACAGGATGCCCGTGATAATCGTTGTGCGCGTTTCTGCGGTCAGTCGGCTGCGAGCTGTACCCGTGCGCGGCGCTGGGATCGGAGCGGGGGCCACGCCGGGCGCAGCGCGTGGGGAGGAGGGTGGCTGGTTCATACCGTGCGCTCCTCCACGCCCGTGGCGTAGACCGTGCCATCCCGGACCTCAAGCAACACCTTCGCCAGCGGCCGCCGCGGAGGCCCTGCGAGCGGCCGTCCAGTTGAAAGGTCGAACGACCCGTGGTGGCACGGGCAGAGCAGCTTGCCGGAAGGAACATCCGGCGTCACCGGGCAGGAAAGGTGCGAGCACTTGTTCGAGTAGGCCAGGAACTCGCCCTCGCCCGCGCGCACCAGCAGGCAAGAATCGTGCTCGCCAGGGAAGAAGAAGAGCGCGGCCTGTCCGACGGCCAGCTCATCCTCACGGGCGATGGCGCGCGGGCCGGTCTCGCCGTGATTGCCGCGGAGCGTCTTGAGGGCGATCCACCCCTGGCCGGCGACGAAGGAGGCGCTGATGAGCACCATGAACTTGGTGAAGTCGCGCCGGGCGACGAAGTTGTCTTGCGCGGTGTCGATCGGGAAATCCCGCCGCCACTGGGGCTGCTGCGTCGGCGGACGGCCATCGGGCGTGAGCACGCGGAGATGGGCGGCTGCGGGAGTCGGGGGGTTGGGAATGTCCTGGGACATGCTGTCCTCCAAGCGAGAGCGAACGCCGACTACCGCGATCCGTTGAGCACGCCGAGCGAGATTGAGCGAGCCGGAGGGTTGGGGTCCAGCGCGGCCGTGACATCCAGATGCTCGGGGCGTTCGCCCGCCACGCTCCGCGGCCCCATCATCTTGACCTTGGTGGTGATAGTCTGGTTGCCGAACTGGAAGCGGTCGATCGGGGCCGATTTCGGGCGGGCCGCCTCGATCTCCTCGCGTGTGCCGAAGAAGAGCGCCTGGCTCGGGCAGACGCTGGCGCACATGGGCTTGAGCCCGATCGACGAGCGGTCGTAGCACATGTCGCATTTCATCATGAGTTCAAACTCGACCTTCATCTTGGGCACCCCGAAGGGGCAGGCGAGCACGCAGTTGTTGCAGGCGATGCAGCGCGGCTTGCGGGCCGACTGCACCACGCCGTCGGGCGTGCGCTTGATGGCGTCGGCGGGGCAGACCTCGGCGCAGGTCGGCGAGTCGCAGTGCATGCACACGACGGGGATCGTCTGCGTCGAGCGGGCCCGGTCCACCGTCTCCAGGTGGATCATGGAGACCCCCTTGTGCGTGTCGCACTCGGTGCATGCCTGCACGCACGCCTGGCACCCGATGCAGCGGGCCGGATCGATGTAGAAGTTGAGGTGGCTGGGGACACTCATATCGCCTCCGTCGTCCTAACCCTGCTGGGGCTCCAGTTCTCCGGCCCACTCCGGCGGCTTCTCCGCCTTCTTCACGCGAGCGGCGCACACCTTGTACTCGGGGATCTTCGAAATCGGGTCCTGCGCCGAGATCGTGAGCTGGTTCGCGCTCTTGCGGCCGGGCCAGTGGTACGGGATGAAGATCGTGTCGGGCCGGATGGTCGTCACCACCATCGCCCGCAGCGTGCAGTCGCCGCGACGGGACTCGGCCGTCACCCAGTCGCCGTCGGCGATCCCCATCGAGTCGGCCAAGCGCGGGTGCATCTCGATCCGCGGCTCGGGGTATTGGTCCACCAGGGGACCGATGCGGCGCGTCTGCGTGCCGGAGAGGAACTGGCTGACGACGCGCCCGGTGGTCAGCATGAGCGGATACTCGGCGTCGGTGTCCTCCGCCGGCGGCGTGTACGGGGCCACGTTGAAATGAGCCTTGCCGTCGGGGAAGTAGAACGGGCCAGCGCCCTTCGCGACCGGGTTCCAGGAGCCCGGCTCGAACAGCCGCGGCGTGCCGGGATGGTCGATCGGCTTGCCGCTCGCATCTTCTGAATAGCACGGCCAGCAGACGCCGTACTGCTTCTCGATCTTTTCGTACGTGATGCCCGAGTAGTCCGCCACCCCGCCCTTGCTGGTGCGGCGGAGTTCGTCGAAGATCTCGCGCGGCTCCTGGAACGTGAAGCCCCTGGGCCGCTCGAGCGCGGCGACGATGTCCTGGACGATCCGCCAGTCCTGGCGCGCATCGCCCGGGCAATCCACCGCCTTGTTGATCTTGATGACCTTCCCCTCGATCTGCGTCACGACGCCCTCATCCTCCTCCTGGAGTGAGCCGGGAAGCACGATGTCCGCGTGCCGCGCGGTCTCGTTCATGAAGAAGTCGATGGCGACGTAGAACTCGAGCTTACCCAGGGCGCGGGCGATGAAGTTGTTGTCAGGCAGCGAAACGACCGGGTTGAAGCAGAGCGAGATCAGGCCCTTGATCTCGCCTTTGTCGATCTTGCGGAACATCTCGTAGCAGTCCACGCCGGGGCCGGGCATGTCGGGCTCGGCGATGCCCCAGAGTTTGGCGATGTGGGCGCGATGCTCGGGGTTGGAGATGTCGCGCCAGCCGGGGAGCTGGTCGCACTTTTGGCCGTGTTCGCGCCCGCCCTGACCGTTGGCCTGACCGGTGATGGTGCCGTAACCGCACCCCTCGCGCCCGATGCGGCCGGAGGCGAGCACGATGTTGATCGCCCCGAGCACGTTCTGCACGCCGTGGGAGTGGTGCTCGATGCCGCGGGCGTGCATGAGGAAGCTGGACTTGGCCGTGCCCCACCACTCTGCCGCCTGTCGGATCAGACGCTCGGGAATGCCGGTGACTTCGGCGGTATTCCCGGGCGTCCAGTCGCGGACATGCTCGGCGAGCTTGTCGAAGCCGACAGTGAAGTTCTCGATGAAGGGCCGATCGATCCACCCCTTCTCGATCATCAGGTGCAGCACGCCGTTGAAGAGTGCAATGTCCCGTCCGGGCTTGACGGGTAGGAACAAGTCGCACGTGCGTGCCAGCGGCGTGATGCGAGGATCGACCACGATGATCTTCGCGCCATTCTCGCGGGCCTGCCAGACGTACTCGGTGGTGATGGGGGCGCACTCGGCAACATTCGCCCCGCTGATCCAGACCACCTCCGCCTTCGGAATATCGCTCCACGGGTTGGCGGCGCGGTCGATGCCGAACGCCTTCTTGTTCCCTGCGCCGGCGCTCACCATGCACAACCGGCCGTTGTAGTCGATGTAGGGCGTCTTCAGGCAGACCCGGGCGAACTTGCCCATGAGGTAGGCCTTTTCAACGGTCAGGCTCGCTCCGCTGAGCACGCCCATCGCGGCATGGCCGTAGGCCTTCTGGATGCGGTCAATTTCAGAGGCGACGCGGGCGATCGCTTCCTGATAGCCCATCTGGCTGAAACCTTCGGCGGCATTGGGGTCTCGCTTGAACGCCGTGAGCAGCCGATCCGGATGTGCGCCCTGAAGATATCGCTTGACGCCCTTGGGGCACAACATGCCTCGGTTGAATGGGAAGTCATACCACGGCTCGAAGCCCGTCACCACGTTGTCCTTGACCTTGAGCTGAATGCCGCACTGCTGACCGCAGAAGCAGCAGTGCGTCTTCACAAGCCGGTCGGGTTCAGTGTCAGTCGCCAGACGTGTTGGACTCGACCGGTTCAGGTGCGGTCCGAATCGGTCCAGAATCGGCAACAGGTTGGGAGGAGGGTTGGACATGCTCAAGCTTCCAGTCAGTCACGCTCACTCAATCGCGGCCGCAGATCCTGTCGCTTCGTTCATCATCGCCGCGACATCGACGATGCCAGGGCGGTCCGTCACTTCGCGCCCCCGGCCGGCCTGCCACAGTCGACCCTGCGCGAGTGCCATGCTCAATCGGCGACACCGGGGGCACACAAACTGGTAGTGGCCCGCAGCGTCACCCGGCATTTCGTACGAGTACCCCAGTTCGCGTTCGACCCGAATGAGATCTTCGACGTGCATTCTGGATGCGAACGGCTCACCGCAGTTCCGGCAGATGGCCTGCTCCCCTGCTCGGCCCGCATCCTTGTAGAACGTCACGCCGAGCTGTGCAGGACGCTGGAAGATGTGGAAGAACTTGCCGAACGGCAGCCACAGGAGCGTGAAGATAACGCACGCCGCATGGATGATGGCTAGGAAGTCGTAGGCATACCCCTTCATCCAGGTGTAGCTCGCCGTGAGCATCAGCCCCGTAATGCTGACGGCAAAGAGCAGGATGAGCGGCAGAAAGTCCTCGCCGAACTGCTGCACCGCCTCGGCGCCGTGGTCGCGCATGCGGCGACGCATCGCGATCATCACGCCCGCGATGACCAGGAACGACGCCCATACCAAGCCGTGGAAGATCATCCCGCCCAGCAGGCTCCCGATTCGGAAACTGAACGTCGGGAACCCAAAGACGTAGACCCGGTATCGCTCGAAGTCATCCGCTGGTGTCTGGAAGTGAATCCAGCCGAACACCAGCGGGAAGGTAATGGCCGCCGCGAGCAGGCAGCCCCACATGATGAGCCAGTGGGCGGCCCACCGCGTCTTGCCTCGCCGGAAGATGAAGTTGTTGAGCGCGAACACCCCAATGACGCGCTTCGGCCAGGCGGCCAGGTTGCCCGCCAGACGCTCGCGTGAGAGGAGTACCTGCCAGCCTCGCTTCCAGTAGAGAGCCGTCGGCGGCCGCTGCAGCCACATCGAGTAACGGTAGATGATCCCAAAGACCGCGAAGAGCGTGGCGAAGGTGTAGCCGACGAGCGCCGCATCGAAATGCGCAAGGTTTCGTGAGCCGATCGCGACCATGCCTGCCACGAGGAGCATGGCGATCAACCCTCGGACGCCCGCGCGAACCGATTCTCGACTCAAGGATCGCATCGTCACCTCGCGTCCTGATCGGCCCAATGCCGACCCTCAAGCGACAGTGTAAGCAGAATGGCCGGATTGGGCGATGCTCCACCGCGGAGAGCTTCGCCAACGGCCACTGGCAGATCAACCTTGTAGACCACGACGCAGTCAATCGTGCCCGCCTCGATGTCCTTGAGCAGGCGTTCCAGCGACGGTCGCTCCATGCTGCCGCCGGAGAATCCGCCGTCGTCGTACCGGTTGGGAAGACAGACCCAGCCCTCGTTGCGCTGGCTGGCGATGTACGCCTCGCCGGCTTCCCTCTGTGCGTCGAGGGAGTTGAACTCCTGATCGAGCCCTTCCTCGCTGCTCTTGCGCGTGTAGATGGCGCACCGCACGGGCGCGGCGGTTCCGGTTCCTCGGGTTCGGTCGGCGGGAGTGCTGGATGACCGGGGGCGCTTGCTCATTGGCCACCCCGCAGTCCGAAGAAGCGGTACCCGTTGATGTGCTGACCTGTCACCTTCTTGGCAACCACCGAGAGCGTGCTGTACCGCTCGCCCTCGAACTCGAATCCTTCACCGTCGGCAAGCACCGATACCCGGATGGTGCGACCCTTGTACTGGCGCACGATCGCAGAGCCGGGGGGCGGCAGCCGTGGGTCACGGCGGTCCTTTGGGTCAAGCGACCTGATTCGCGTGCGGATCTCGCCCGGCTGGGGAGGCGTGACCAACATCCGTGAGCCATCGTGCGAATCTCCGCGTCGTCGGCCAGATCGGCCGCGCGACGCCTCGCCCGTTCGGTCAGGTCGCCCTCCGCGTTGGCCTGGATGCGCCACGCGATCTTGCGGATCAGGTACGCCCGGTGCCGCGTGCGGCACGCGTGCCCGTGCAGTTCCTCGTACCGCTCCACGAGGTCACCCGTGCTCATCCGCTGGAGCTCGTCGAGTTGTCGCTGTATCGCGTCGGACATGTGGACTCCTCATCGCATCGGCCCGGAGCCCTAACCCCGGGGCCGCGCGGAGACACTGAGGTCCGCATGCTGCGGGAGTTCAAGTCCACCTGCCGGAGATTCCGCCGGCTCGCTGATGTCCCGGGTGGAACGCGAACGAGCCGCATGGACCGCTCGCACCAACCCGCGGGCCAGTATGCTCGCCACCTCGGCGTCGCGTTCAGCAGGCGTCATCGTCTCGGGATCTTGGCTTCGCGTCATGCGGGCTCCCGCGTGGTGGCGCGTCGTGCGCCTCGGTAGGCGTTCCCTATGCGGCGGAGGCGAGACATGCCCGCGGCGTGAACTCGCGGGGCTGATCCGAACACTGCTGCGCACGCATCGCAAGCATGGAAGCCAGCATCGCGCACGCCCGTGCGAGCGCGAAGCCCCGTTAACCCGGGCACCCGGGGACGAGAGACGTGGAGAGACTTTGGGCCAAAATCGCGCCCGTGAGGCCAGAGTGGGCAGGAGCCGGTTATGGACACGCCGCGCGGCAGAGACCCGGCCCGCGGTGGGTGGCTCTCGCGATCCCTTCGGAACCTGGGCCAAAACGCGAAAACGCCGCCGAGGTCTCTCGGCGGCGTTCCCTGAAAACCAAAGGGCCGGTCGCTTTCGCAACCGGCCCGGCAATAGCGGGGACTGGATTTGAACCAGTGACCTCCGGGTTATGAGCCCGACGAGCTACCAGGCTGCTCTACCCCGCAATCTGGACCAAGTTTTAGGGAAAGCCTCGCGCAGAATCAAGTTCGCTCGGCTTCCACCCCCGCAGTTTGCGCTGTTGCGCCAAAAAGTCTCGCAAATGCCGCACAATGCGGTGGTCTCATCCACGCTCGTCGTGCATCTTCTCACGCACTCGGCGTCCGCTCGCGCCCGCCCTCACCCTTTGTTCCTCAGTTCATCCGCGCTGGGCAAGTCCTTCAGGCTTGACAGCCCAAACAGTTCCAGGAACCGCTTCGACGTCCCGTACAGCAGCGGACGCCCCAGTTCTTCCGCCCGGCCCGTGATCGTGATGAGCCTGCGGTCCAGCAACGTCCGCAGGATCTCGCCGCACGCCACCCCGCGGATGGCCTCCAACTTCGCCCGAGTGATCGGCTGCTTGTACGCGATGATCGCCAGCGCCTCCAGCCCCGCAGGAGAGAGCGACGTCTTGGCGCGCGACCCCTGGTACGCCGCGATTGCCCAAGAGTACCGCGGCAGCGTCATCACCCGGTACCCACCCGCGAGTAACTCGATGCGGAACGCCCGTCCAGTCTGCTCGTACGCCGAGTTCAGCGACTCGATCGCTCCGCGGATCCCCTGCAGCGCTCGCTCGCGGCGCGCCGCGGCCGCCTCAGGTTGTTTCCGTCGGGGCTTCTTCGCCCGGGGCTTCGCCCCTTCGCCCGCCTCCGCGGCGCCTTCGGCCTGCCCGCCTGCTTCCCCCGCCACCGCGGATTCTCCTCCCTCCGGCGGGGGCTCGGCGGCCGTGCCTGCACCCTCGCCTTCGTCCTGACCCATGCTCTCGGGAATCAAGCCCAGCGCGATCGCCAGCCGCAGTCCCGGAACCGCCCGCTCGGCGCTCAGCAGGATCGCTTCAACCGGCCCGGCTAGCCGCTCCGCCGACAGCGCGTCTTCCGGCGTCTCGTTCAGCGGAGCCAGCCCCGACTCCTTCGATTCCACGACGCTGTGCGAGTCCGTTGGAGTAGATGATGACATCCGCACATGCTAGTCGCGGTCGATGCCGGAGTGATTTGCATCTCGCGTCAAGGGCACTCGGAATCTTGTCTGCGTACCGGTCTCCCGGTGCCTCCCGCCCGGATCGTCACTCGCCGAGATCCGGAACGCCACCGCACGTCGCGCGCATCGCGGCATCGAACTCCGCCGTTCCCCCCTGCCACCGCATCCGCCCCGGCATCAGCACGATTTCCGCCTCGGCGCCGCCCACCTCGAACATGACCCGGATCACTGTTCCCGGCGCATCGCCTTCCAGTTGCCCCATCCGCTTGGCGAGTTCTCCGGGAAGATCCGTCTCTCTCGCACGCCATCTGACCTTCGCCCCGGTCGTCTGGACCTCAACGGAGTTTACCCCCAGTTCAGCCAGCGCTCCGGCCAGCGCCACCAGCCCCCCGCGTTCCCATGCCATTCGGCCCGTGCCGCCATCTTCAATCGGCATCGCCCACCGCCTCGGATACCGTGCGGTCCGCGCCCGCAGACTCCTCCCCCGGCTCTCGCGGCTTCCAGATCTCCGCGATGTCCTGCCCGTCGCTCAATCGCCGCATCAGCAGGTACACCACCGACGACGCCGAGTGGATGTAACTCACGATAAACCCCGAGAGCAGCAGCATCGGGACGAGGATCCATAGTTCGATGACGCGCGCTCCCCACGCGAACGTGCGCAGCCGCGACGGTCGTGCGTCACGCTCCGTCGGCAGCGGTTGCGCTTCCGCGATCGCCTGCCGCACCGCCGCGTCGTGCAGCACCAGGCGCTCGGCCTGGTCCCCTCCCTGGGCCGCCGCCTGCGCCTGCATGATCGCCGTCCGCCCGCTCTCGCCCGCCAATCGCCCGGTCGTGTGCGTCGTAAACGTCGTGGCTCCCCACACCAGCGCCCCGGCGATCCCGACGACTACCAGCCCCTGCACGATCGCAAGCACGGCGTACACCGCGTAGCGCGCCGGACGCCCCAGCACATACGCGTACGCCCGCTGGATCGCATCGATCGCGTCGCTCCCGTCGGCCATCACCGCCGGAACGAGCATCACGTGCCCGACCGCGTACAGCACCAGCACCGTGACGGCCAGGAACCCCACCAGCACAAACCCGCCGTACAGCACGCTCCCCAGCAGGTTCAGCCCCGGCGCCCGCAGCAGCACCAGACCGCCCAGCGCCCCCAGCACCGCCAGCAGCGCGACCAGCACCAGCGGAAAGAGCATCGCGCTGATTGAAGACGGCGCCCGGGAGAGCGACATCCCCAGCGCCTGCGTCCACGTGCAGCGCGCGTCCCCGCCGAGTTCGCACACCACCGACCGCGATATCGCCCCGCCCCCAATGCACCACAGCACGACCATCACCAGCGCCCCGGCCGTCGAGATCAGCGGATGCGCTCGCACCGACGCACCCGGCAGTTCCAGCGCCGCCGACACCCACGCCGCCCCGAAACCGCGCGGCGACGCCCAGTCCGGCAGGCTCAGCAGCACCCCCGTCACCCGCGACAGACGCGCCACGGACTCCTCCGACCGGCCCCACCCAAGCGCCGCTTCCAGCGATCCCGCCAGCGAAATGACCAGTGCCCCGATCAGCACGCTGAACGCCGCCAGGATGACCCGCGACGGGCTCAGCGCCAGCACCGGGGCGCGAAGCAGTTTCGGCCACAGCAGGTCCGAGAGTAGATCGTCGAGCATCATCGGCGAGCGCAGCGGCCCGGCCTGCCGACCCGCCTCATTGGGGAACGATGCCATCGCGGTGTATCCTCCCGTCTGCTGCTTCTATCGACTTCTGGCCCATTCATGCGAGAGTCGATCAGCCCTCAGGAACTTGCGGCGAACCTCGACCGTACAGTCTAACACAGGCATCACACTTGGGAATTGACTGCAAGTTGCCGGTGCCGTACGTTCCCCGGCCAGCCTCTCGCGGACATCAACTCGTTCGGGCGGGAATCGAATCGTCTTCGTACACTGCTCGCTCGGGTTGAGGCGAAACATTGCCGATAACTCTCGCAGGCTCGCCCGCACCCGCCACACGAGCACGCGACTTTCTTATGAGCGACGCTTCGAGTTCCAAATCTGACCTCACCGAGACGTCTCCCATGGACAGCCGCTCCAGCGCGGCCGGGTCCCGCACGTCCGGCTGGACCGAAGACCCCGCCTCGGACGCGGGCACGCGCGACGATCGCCCCACGCGCCCTTCCAAATCCCGCGGCGGCACCAACGTCGACACCATCCTCGGCAAAATGGTCGTCGATGTCGGCCTGGCCACTTCCGAAGAAGTCCAGCAGTGCATCGAACTCGCCCGCCAACTCGCCCAGGAGAGCAACCAGCGATCCCTCGGCGACCTGCTCGTCGATAACGACTACCTGACCAAGCGACAACTCGCCCGCCTGCGCGAACGCGTCGAGGCCGAGCGCTCCGGCCAGCAGATCCCGGGGTACAAGATCCTCGGCAAACTCGGCGCCGGCGCCATGGCGACCGTCTTCAAGGCCAAGCAACTCAGCCTCGATCGCCTCGTGGCGATCAAGGTCCTCCCCCGGAAGTTCTCCGCCAACGCCCAGTTCATCGAGCGCTTCTACGCCGAGGGCCGCGCCGCCGCTCAACTCAACCACCCCAACATCGTCCAGGCCTACGACGTCGGCCAGTCCGGCGAGTACCACTTCTTTGTCATGGAGTACGTCGACGGCCGCACGGTCTACGACGACATCGTCAAGCACAAACGCTACGCCGAGCAGGAAGCCATCGACATCATCGTCCAGATCGCCGAGGCCCTGATGCACGCCCACGCCAAGGGGCTCATCCACCGCGACGTGAAGCCCAAGAACATCATGCTCACCAAGGACGGCGTCGCCAAGCTCGCCGACATGGGCCTGGCGCGCGCCATGAGCGACAAGGAAGCCGCCGAGGCCGAACAGGGAAAGGCCTTCGGCACCCCCTACTACATCTCCCCCGAGCAGATCCGCGGCGAACTCAATATCGGGCCCCCGGCCGACATCTACTCCCTCGGCGCCACCCTCTACCACATGGTCACCGGCAACGTCCCGTTCGACGGGAAGAATCCGTCGGCGGTCATGCACAAGCACCTCAAGGCCGACCTCATCGCCCCCGATCACGTCAACCAGAAACTCTCCGCCGGGATCTCAGAAGTCATCGAGATGATGATGGCCAAACACCCGCGCGACCGCTACCAGAACTGCAAGGACCTGATCTCCGACATGAAGGCCGTGCTCGAAGGCAAGCACCCCCCGATGGCCCACAAGGAGATCGGCGGGCTCGACCTCGCCACGCTCGCCCAGGCCGAAGCCGCCGCACCGGCCCAACTCGTCGCCGATCAATCCGCCGGCGCTGAGAGCATGGTCTCCGCGAAACTCTTCGTCGCCATGCTCGTCGTCCTCGCCATCAGCGTCGTCTTCAACATCGTGCTGCTCTTCAATGGATCTTGACCGCCTGGCCGTGCTTCGTGCCAACGCAGACGCCGGCGACGGACATCACATATCCGTCGCCGGCGCGTTGTCTCTTTCCGCCTATCTCGCAGTCCTTACTCCATGACGATGCCGCGACGCAGCTCGTAGACTTGCTCAAGTCCGAACAACAGCCCGCGCGCCGCCTCTCTTGCGGTCTTCGATGTGAACGAGGCGACGAGCTCGACGACACGGCGCTTTGCTCCGGACGGTTGAAGCACTGACTGCGCCGCGCAATATTCGATGTTGCTGCCGTAGACCGCGCCGATGGCAAGTGCGATCCGGCGCTCGATCAGCATCTCGCCCGGCCCGATCACGCGCTCGAGTTCCTCGCTATCGAACATCGATGCGATCGGCATGGATGCGCCGGCGAGCGTCTGGATTTCCTGTCGCCGGCGCGCCACCCCCTGGGTCAGCATCGGCGGCGGGATCAACGTGAAACTCGTCTGCAGATACTGCCGACCGGTTCTTGTGTGCGCGTCGTGAGTTCCTTCCCCACCGTTGTTCTCCGACGTCTCTGTGAAAGGCAGTTCGCCGTCCAGGAAGAGATGTTCCCATTTCCGGAAAGGGACGAGCGGGCGCAGCGCCTCCGGGCGGCCGTCGTGTTCGTCCCACGCGTCCTCGACCGTGCCCATCAGTCCCGTCATCGCTTCGACGTGCGCCAGCACCCCGCGTGCCGGCGTACCTCGCTGTGGATCAAGCGCCAGTTCGAGCATCGCGGTCGCTTCGCGCCGCCCTTTGTGCAGCACTTCGACCGTCGTGGCTTCCGCCCAACCCCCGGCCTCCGCGACCCATCGATTCACCCGCTCAAACAACCGGGGTTCGTCCCGGATCACGAGTCCAACCGCGCTGGGCAACTCCTCCCGCTGACGCAGGCTCGGAACGGCTCCGACATCACGAAGTAGAATCTTGGCTGATGGCATGATGTGCTTCCTCTTGAACTTCGCACACGCTTCGGGCGTGATCCGCTGGCCAAGACGATCGGCCAGTTCACCATGCGTCCGACCGCACCGCGCAGGTTGCCTCGTGTATTCGAACCTGCTTCACTCTCACGCCCATCGCGCCGATCCGCGAAACCAGCGAAGTCCATGAATTTGCTGTACACTCTAAAGGTCCGATGCAGAGCGACACGTGGGTGCACTCAGCGTGGGGCTGAGCGGATTGAATCTCCATGCCCAATCCCAAGCAAAACCCTGAGCGAGAAGGCCAACTCACCAAAGCCGAGGTAACTTCGCTGCGCGAACACCGCCTGCGCCTTGATGATCGTCTGGAAGCGCTCAGGTCCGACATGCTTGCGCTAGGCGTACGACTCGACGCCGGCACGATGCGAAAGGCCCTTGCCGGCTCCAAACGGCTCAGCGCCGTGATCCTCCGATTGCTCCGTGCCTACTTGCAGGCCAAAGAGCACGATCTCATCGTCTGGCGTCACGGACAACGCTACACCGGACGCATCCTCTCGGATCGCCTCTACAGCGAACATGTGATCGCTTCGCACTTCAAGAAAGCACTCGTGCGCGCCTTCACGACCGATCACATCGCACCGAGCAAGTCCGGCGGTCCGCTGCCCCGACGAATCGCGTTCGTTAATCAGACCGGACAGTGGCTCAAACCCATCCTGAGAAAGCTCCTCCAGCATCCACTCGGCGCGCGCGTCGAGGTCTACGTCTGCGATCCGGCATCGGTCCATCAGTTGCCCACGGGCGGACCAGAAATGTCCGAACTCCTCGGTGTGCTCGAGTTTCTCTGGGGCCTTCCGACCTCGCTGGGCCTCGATAAGGCCCACTCGAAGAGCCGTCTTGATATCTACACATACGACGGTGCCACTCACGATCAGCGACTCGCATACTTTGAAGGCGACATGGTGGCTCGAAGCATGCTCCACCCCATGCGCAAGACTCCCCGGGTCGCAGGGCATCCCGCCACCGCCGAAGGGACCCGGTGTTTCCTCGGCCCCGAGTTCGTCGAAGTGGCGCTTTCAGGACACCCGAAGTTCCAGGAACTCAGCGATCAAGTCCGCGAATGCCTCGTCAGAGGCAAGGAAGCATTGGTGCGCGGTCATCCTCGCATATCTTGGACGGCTGCAACCGGGTTCGAGGGACTGGTCGGTCCCGGTGCGTTCAGCATTGATCCGCGTGCTTACCTCTGCCCCAAGAGCCCGGAAATAAAGGTCTTGGCTTCATTGTCGGAGTCCAAACCTCCAACGAATTAGCACTGATGCCCATGGCACACATCTCGTACGCTTCAAGCGCCCCCGGGAGGACTCGAACCTCCGACCCACGGATTAGAAATCCGTTGTTCTATCCAACTGAACTACGGGGGCGGCTGGACACTGGTAGTTTATGCCGCGCATACGCCCACCCCCTTCCCACCGGATAACTCGACCCCGTCACGCCGTCGCCGTAGCCACGGCCCCGCGCCGACTCACTCAACTCCCCCCGCGCGGGAATAATCGCCCGGCGGGTGAGCATGTCGGAGCCGAGAATGCCGGGTGATGCGCCCCTGATGTTGAGCGTGAGTGGTTGCCGAGGAATCTTCGGCAAGTCCATGACTCCCGAAGTCGCCGCCCGCTTCGCCGGCGTCTTCGGCTCGTACCTGCGACACCATCCCGCCGCGGACGCCGGCCACGCCCCGGGGCCTAAGCCCCTCGTCGTCGTCGCCCGCGACGGACGCGCCGGCGGCGAGTGCCTCCTCGACGCCGCCTCCGCCGGCTTGCAAGCCGCCGGGTGCAACGTGCTCAGCATCGGCGTCGCGATGACACCCACCGTCGGCGTCATGGTCGATGCCCGCCGCGCCGCCGCCGGACTCATTATCACCGCCAGCCACAACCCCCAGGAATGGAACGGCATCAAGCCCGTCATCCGCGCCGCCGCTCCCGACTCCTCCCGCCCAGACGCCTCCGCTCCGGGGACGGACCTCGCCGATCAGATCATCGCCCGTTTTCGGCTCGCTTCAGACCCCGGCGCCGATCCTTCTGAACCCCTCTGGGTCGGGCCCACGCTCGTCGGCGCCGCCGCTCACGCCGCCGGCTCCTCCGGCGACAAGCCCCTGGGCATCCCCTCCGAATCCACCAACACCCACCTCTTCGTCCTCCGCGAAGCCCTCAAGCACATCGGCGCTCATGACGACCGCGCCTCCATGGCCGTCTCCTGCGTCCTCGATAGCGTCAACGCCTCCGGCGTCGAAGCCGGCGCGGCGTTCCTCGGCGCCCGCCTCAAGCACCACATCGGCTCCGGTACCAGCGGCCTCTTCCCCCACCCTCCAGAGCCCACCCGGCACAATCTCACCGACATCGCACGCCTCACCCGCGAAAAACACGCACACGTCGGCTTCGCGCAGGACCCCGACGCCGACCGCCTTGCCATCATCGACGAACGCGGCGAGTACATCGGCGAGGAGTACACCCTCGTCCTGGCGGCCCAATCTCTCCTGAGCGCCCTGCACGACCATTCCCCGGACTCCACCCGCGGACAGGTGCTCTGCGTCAACCTCTCCACCAGCAGAATGATCGAGGACGTCGCCGCCCGCTACGGCGCTCGCGTCGTCCGCACCCCCGTCGGCGAGGCCAACGTCGTCAGCGCCATGAAGCAGCATGGGTCCATCATCGGCGGCGAAGGCAACGGCGGGGTCATCTGGCCCCGCGTGACCTACATCCGCGATTCCCTCAGCGCCATGGGCCTGGTCATCTCGCTCATGGCCCGCTCCGGCAAACCCATCAGTCAACTCGTCGCCGACATTCCCGCCTATTCCATCGTCAAACGCGGCGTCGAACTCCGCCGCAAGGACGACGCGACGCGCGCCGTCGAAACGCTCGCCAGGACGTACACCGGCGCCCCGGACGTGCACGTCGATCGCCAGGACGGCGTCTGGGTCGGCTTCCACGCCCGCCATGCCTGGCTCCACGTTCGCGCCAGCAACACCGAACCCATCATGCGCCTTATCGCCGAGGCCCCCACCGCCGCCGCCGCCAACGACATCCTCGACGACGCCGCCCGCGCCATCCCCTGATCGCCCCCCTCCCCGCACTCGTCGATCCGGTCACGGCAAGCGCAGCGCTTCCCACAGGTTGCCGCCTTGCGTCGGATCGATCCTCGTCACCGTCAGCACGTTCAGCCGTTTCGCCTCCGAATCCGTCAGTGGCTCGCCGCGCAGCCGCCGAACCAGCAGTTCCGCCGACGCCGCCAACTGTTCATCCGGATCTCCCAGGTGCGGCTCGATGTACCGGATCGCTTCAGGCCCCAGCCCGAACAGCGCGCTCGCCGCCGTCGTCCCGTCCCCCTGCCACCGATTGCGCTTGAGGTGCGACAGCAGGATCGGCGCGACGTCCCCGGCCACTCCCTCCGTGCGCCCAAGCCCCAGCGCCGCCGCCGCCAGAAACCGCTGCTGCTCGTCGTCCGACGTGAGCGCCTCAAGCAGTTCAGGCTTCGCCCCTTCCGCATGCCGCACCAGGAAGAACAACGACTCCTTCGCGTTGGCAATCCACGTAGTCCGCTCTCGACGCCCATCCCGCGGCAGCGAATCGTCCCGCAACCCCTCGACCGACACGCGATACAACGCCCCGCCCGGCTCGTACGCCTCCATGTCGCCCGCCAGGCTCTCCTTCCCCGAGCCACACCGCGTGTGATACTCCCAGTCCCGCAGTATGCTCGCGGCGACCTGCCGACGCTGCCAGTCCGGGTCGTCCAGCGCGGCTTCCAGCGCCGGCACCGACCCCACTATGTCATGCCACAACACCCGGCATCCCCACTGCGCGTTCCAGTCCACCTCGTCGTCCCCCAGGCTCCTGATCGCCAACGACCGCAGCCAGCCCGCCCACCTTCGCCCGATCTTCCCCGTTTCCTGCCTCGCTTCCAGTTCCCCACGCACCGCGTCCGTCAGCAGGCCGGGCACCCGGCGCTCCAGCACGATCAGGACCGGCGTGGGCATCCCCTTCGCCCACGCGCACGACCGGATGTACCGCACGTGCCAGGCGCCGATTGACGCCATCAACAACACCGCCGGGATGCACAGCCGGCCGAACACCCACCACGCCCCGCGACCGCGCCGCCGCCGGCCCGGCTTCGACGCCGTGCCGCACTCGGGGCATCGAACCTCCCCCGCCGCGTCCGCCCGCAACCCGCTCAGGTCGTACCCGCATCCTCTCTCCAGCACCCACGTCCACGGCAGCGCCAACCGCCACAGCCTCGGCTTCGGGCCCCGGCATCCAGCGCCCCCGCGCCGCCGATACCACGAGACCACGATCCACGCCAGCGTCAGAATCGCCAGCGCGCCAAGCGCCACGCTCGCCTGCTCAATGTGCCGCGTCACGGCATCTCTATCGGAGCACCGGGCACGACCGGACCAATCTATCTCTCTCTCCACCCGAACACTAGAACAGCGTCATCTGGCCCATCGATCGGCGCCGCTCGTGGAACGCCGCGCTCGACAGCGACCGCCACCGCCCCGCCAGTCCGTGTCGTTTCGCGAACACGTTGAACGTGTCGCGGATCGCGTCGGCTCTCGGGCCCGTCCCCCGGTGCCGCTCCCCGAACTTCGACTGATACAACTCCCCCGACCGCATCCCGCGGATCGCGTTTTCCACCTTCGACGACCGGTCCGGGAACTCTCGCGCCACCCACTCCAGAAACACGTCCTTGATCTGGTGCGGCAGCCTCAGCACGATGTACCCCGCTTGCACCGCCCCGGCCTTCTTCGCCTCCTCAAGCAGCGATGGAATCTCCGTATCGTTCAGCCCCGGAACGATCGGCGCCGTCATCACCGCCACCGGCACCCCCGCCGCCGTCAACTCCTCGATCGCCCTCAGCCGGTCCCGGGGCGTGCTCGCCCGCGGCTCCATCTTCCGCGACAGTTCCGCGTCAAGCGTCGTCACGCTCACCGCCGCCGCCACCGCCCGATGCCGCGCGAGTTCCTTGAACAAATCTATGTCTCGCGTGATCAGACGGTTCTTCGTGATCAGCGACACCGGCTGCATCAGGTCCGCGCACACCTCCAGGCAACCCCGCGTGATCCGCAACTTCCCCTCGATCGGCTGATACGGGTCCGTCACCCCGGAGAACACGATCGGCTCCCCCTCCCACTTCCTGTTCGTCAGTTCTCCCCGAAGCAGCGCCGGCGCATCGAACTTCGCCAGGATCTTGCTCTCAAAGTCCAGCCCGCACGACAGCCCCAGATACTCGTGCCCCGGCCTCGCGTAGCAATAGATGCATCCATGCTCGCACCCCCGGTACGGATTCACCGTCCATGAAAACGGCAAGTCCGGACTATCCACCTGGTTGATCACCGACTTTGTCCCGTCCGCGTACACCCGCGTAGCGACCCGCACCCCGTCCGCGTGCTCCACCATCACCTCGTCCAGATGCTCTCCCAGCACATGCAGCCGGACCTTCTCAAACCGATTCCCCGGGTTGATCCCCGCGCCGCGACCCTTCGCGGCTCCTCCCGGCAGTGCGTCTCGATACTCCCCTTCATTCGATGACATGCCAAATAATACCCAAACGATTCTCGGGGCCCACTCTCGCCCGCCCTCATGCTCGTTTTTCAACCGCGCGCCTCCCTCTTCCTGAGCGGCGAGTTCCACCCGTATCCTCCTGCGATGCCTGACCCGGACGCCACTCCGCTTGCCCACACGCCCGTCCTGCTCCGCGAAGTGCTCGACGTCCTCTCTCCGCGATCCGGCGACACCGTCCTCGATTGCACCGCCGGATTGGGCGGCCACGCCGAAGCGCTCGCACACGCCATCGGTCCGACTGGTTCCATCCACCTCTTCGATCTCGATCCCGCGAACCTCGCCGCCGCTACTTCTCGCCTCGCTCCAATCGGCCCCGCGGTGCACCCCCATCACGCCAGTTTTCACGAGGCGCCTCGACGCCTCGCCGCGCTGAGCGTACAAGCCGACGTCGTCCTCGCGGACCTGGGCTTCAGTTCGAACCAGATCGACACCGCCGCGCGCGGCTTCGCATTCTCCAAGGACGGCCCCCTGGACATGCGCCTGGACCCAACCAGTCCACTGACGGCTGCTGAACTTGTCAACACCCTCTCCACCACGGAAATCGCCGCAGTTCTCCGCGAGTTCGGCGAAGAACCCGCCGCTCACTCCATCGCGGAAAAAATCACTCGCGAGCGAACAACACAGCCGATAACGACTACTGGAAGGCTTGCGGAAATCGTCCGCCACGCGGTTCCTCACGCCGTCCGAACAAAGAGCGCGATCCATCCGGCCACGCGCACATTCCAAGCGCTCCGCATCGCTGTGAATGACGAACTCGGCCGGCTCGGGTCGCTCCTCGACGCGGTCTACGCGGCGGCACGCCGGATCACCTCGGCCCAGTCGCCTTGTGCACCGGGTTCTTCTCTAGCCGCTTCATGGCTCGCCCGTGGCGCTCGCATCGGAATCATCTCGTTTCATTCCCTCGAAGACCGACCCGTGAAACGCCTGTTTGCAAAAATGTCCCACGAAGGTCTCGCCCAGGAACTCACCAGAAAGCCGCTGACCGCGGGCGATGACGAAATCGCCGCCAATCCCCGCTCTCGATCCGCCAAGTTCCGCGCCTGCCGAATCGGAACCGAAAGCGATGCGACGGCTAACGCAAGGTCCAGTAGCACCCCCGAGTAGTCGAAAGATTTCTCGGCGAGTTCGGATACGATGTCCGGCGCTCCGCCGATCGAGCCGTTTCGATCGTCTGGGCTACATATACGATCTGTAGGACGCTGTTCCGCTCAGCAAGGATGCGAACGTGACACGCGAAAGCAAAGTCGCCATCATTCTCGGTTTCGCCGTCGTCCTCGTGGTGGCCGCCCTCATCAGCGATCACTTCTCTCAGGCGCGCGAGGCTCAGTTCGACAGGTCGCTCACCGCCGGCACCCCGAAAGACTTCGGCGCCGGGCTCGCTCAGCCGATCGGAAACACCGGTTCGGTCGCCGTGAAGGAACCCCTCAGCCCGACTCCCGATCGAACCCGCGCCGACGGCGCCGCTAACACCAAGCCCCCGGCCGCGCCGGACCAGATCCGCATGGGCGGCCCCGACGCCACCCCACCCCCCGGCCCCGGATCGTCGCCCCGCGACGACGAGTCGCGCCCTTCGCCGTTCCCTCGTTCGGAAAACTCCGCCTCCTCCGAGCAGGCCATCGCCGGAACCCTCCCGCTCGCCGACAAGCCCAGCAAGCCCTACAAGGTCCAGGAGAACGACTCCCTCTACCGCATCGCCAAGAGCGAGTACGGCGACGGCACCCTCTGGCAGGAACTCGCCGCCTTCAACAAGTCCAAGGTTGGTTCCAATAACTCGCTCCGCGCCGGGACCACCATCGTCCTGCCCCCCAAGGACGTCCTCCTCGGCAAGGCACAAGCCCTCCCCGAAGGCGCGACCCCTCCCAAGAAAGAAACTCGCGTCGCACGCAGCGACGACCGCTCCCTCGACGACCTCATCAAACGCGCCGAGCAGAACAGGAAGACCGACAAGTCCCCCGCTGCCAAGTACACCACGTACACCGTTCGTAAGGGTGACCATCTCTCCACCATCTCCCAGCGCCTCCTCGGCTCCGTCCGCAGAATGAACGAAATCCTCAGCCTCAACCCCGGCCTCGACGACGAGGACTCGATCCGCGAAGGCATGGCTCTGAAGATCCCCAAGGACTGACCCCCGCTCGCGATGCTCATCCCCTCTTCCCCCATCGTTCGCGCCACGCCCCCATGTTCCTCAAAGTCGCCGTCACGATCCTGAGTCTCGGACTGACCGCCGCCGGCCTGCTTGCCGTCCGGCAACTTCGCCTTCAAGCCATCCACGACTCCGCACTCATCCAGCGCCGCATCGCCGAGCACGATCGGCTCCTCTGGAAACTCCGCGGCGACATCGCCGTCCAACTCACCCCCCAGCGCATCAAGCAGATGTCCGATCAACTCGGACCGCTCGTCCACATCGCTGAACCCCCATCCGCCTCCACCGGCGACATGGACATCGCCGGCCAACCCGCCCCCCAGACGCCCGCCGTCCCCCGCCGACCGTAGCCCCTCGCGCCGGCCCCACGCGCGGGGATGACGCTCGCACACCGTCCACCGCTCGCCGACCACCCCTCGCCCCTCGCGTGCCGCATACCTGCTTGGAACTCCCCGTGGACCGCCGCATCCTCATCACCTCACGCGTCGTGTTCCTGTGCATCGGGCTTGTCCTGACGGTCATGCTCGGCCGCGTGGTCCAGCTCCAGATCGCCCCCAGCCCCGAACTCCAGGCCGCTCGCGAATCCCGCGTCAGCACCATCAACATCCCAGGCGTCCGCGGCGACATCCTCGACCGCCGCGGCCGACCCCTCGCCGTCACCAGGTTCGGTCGCCGCGTCTTCGTTGATCCCGCCCGGCTCCCAAAGGACCTCGGCCCCGTCTTTGCTCAACTCTCCGCCGTCCTCGGCTTGCCCCTCGATACGGTCGTTGAGCGACTCCTCCCCGCACTGGACAAGAACGACCGCCTCCGCGCCGACCCCGCCACCCCGCGCGACGACGACGGCGAGTGCAAGGGCCTCGCTCGCTACGTCTCACTCGGCGGCGTCATCGACGACCACACCGTCACCCAGATCAACGCCCTCCACATCCCCGGCGTCTACACCGAACTCCGCTCCGTCCGCGAAACCACCGACGACGAACTCGTCGCCTCCATCGTCGGACTCGTCGGCATCGATCACGACGGCCTCCTCGGCGCCGAACTCTTCCTCGACAAGCACGTCCAGCCCGCCGACGGCTCCATCACCTACGTCCGCGACGCCAAGAGCCAGCCCCTCTGGCTCGGTCCCGGCGGCTACGTCGCCCCCACCCGAGGCGACGACGTCCGCCTCTCCATCGACCTCGAAATCCAGCAGATCGCCGTCGAGGAACTCCTCCGCGGCATCGAGGACGCCGACTCCGCCGGCGGGCGCCTCGTCGTCATGGACCCCGCCACCGGCGAAATCCTCGCCATGGCCGACATCATCCGCGATGTCCCCGGCCTCGTCGAATACCCCTGGGCACAGCCCAGCGACCGCACACCCCTCCGCTCCGGCTTCCGCTACCGCACCATCATCCCCGACCAGCGACGCGACCTCCACCCCGCCGCCGGCCGAAACCGCTGCGTCGAAGACGTCTACGAGCCCGGGTCCACCTTCAAGCCCTTCGTCTGGAGCACCATCACCGAACTCGGCCTCGCGCACACCGCCGAGATCTTCAACACCGAGCACGGCAAGTGGAACATCTACGGCAAACGCATGCTCTACGACGTCATCGAGAAGGACTCCCAGACCTGGTCCGATGTCCTCGTCAACTCCTCCAACATCGGCATGGCCAAAGGCGCCGCCCGCCTCTCTCATGAACAGTTGCGCGCCGCCGTTCTCCGCTTCGGCTTCGGCTCCAAGACCCGCATCGGGCTCCCCGGCGAATCCTCAGGCATCGTCACCGCCATGCGACATTGGTCCAAGTACACCCAGACCTCCGTCGCCATGGGCCACGAAGTCGCCGTCACCCCCATCCAGATGGTCCGCGCCTTCTCCGCCTTCGCCCGCACCGGCGACCTCGCCGGCACCGTCCCCGCCGTCCATTTCACCGCCGTCTCGCCCGGCGAACCACAACCCGATTCCCGCCGCGCGCTCAAGCCCGCCTCCGCCGAACTCACTCGCCGCACCATGCACGGCGTCGCCCAAAAAGTCGACGACAAGGCCTTCAAGGACGAGCACGGCAAGCCCATCCCGCCCAAGTATGACTGGTTCGGAAAATCCGGCACCGCCGAGATCCCCGTCGGAAAGCCACCAAAGGGACTCAAACGCCCCTTCGGCTCCGACGGGTACTTCCGCGGACAGTACAACTCAAGTTTCATCGCCGGCGCCCCACTCGACAACCCGCGCCTCGTCGTCGTCTGCGTCATCGACGACCCGGGCCCCAAGAAGATCGCCGTCAAGCAGCATTACGGCTCCTGGGTCGCCGGCCCCGTCGTCCGCCGCGTGCTCGAACGCACGCTTCCTTACCTCGGCGTGCCCCCCAACGTTCCGCCCTCCCCCATCGCTTCCGCGGATCCGGCCCACTGACGACGCGCACCCGCCTCGCGCCCGCCAATCTCAGTATCGCTTCCCCCCGCGCCGCCTCGAACGCCGCGGGCCTGATCCCGATCGTTCCTCCACCCCGCGCGGCGCGCCCCCTGATCCCACACCGCTCCCCGGCCGCGGCCCCTTCGAACGCGCCGGATGACCCTGCCCCGGCTGCGAGTGTGACCGCCCCCCGGAGCCCGCCCCGCTCGGCCGCGATGGCCCTCTCGCAGGCCCCTCTCCCTCACGCCGATTTTCCCGCTCCGCCCGCGCCCTCGCGTCCACCGCCGCCGGCTTCGCGCGCGCCGACCCAGGCGCATTCCCCCCGGGCGCCGGCGCGGCCCGGTGCACGTGCTCCGGCTTTCGAGGATGCCGCGGCGGCTGGTTCGGGTACGCGTACCGCGATACATGCCGCGCCGTCGTCACGTGCAGTTCCCCCGGATCCATCTCCTCCAAATCCGCCGGCGGCCTCACCATCTCAAACCGCTTCCCCGTCAGCCGCTCGATGTCTCGCAGTTGCGATCGCTCGTCCTCATCGCAGAACGACACCGCCAGCCCCGTCGCGCCCGCTCGACCCGTCCGACCGATCCGGTGCACATACGCCTCCGGCTCCACCGGCAACTCGAAGTTGAACACGTGCGTCACGTCGTCGATATCCAGTCCACGCGCCGCCACGTCCGTCGCGACCAGCACCTTGATCTCCCCGGCACGGAAACTCTCCAGCGCCCGCGTCCGCTGGTTCTGGTTCTTGTTCCCGTGGATCGCCAGCGCCGCCACCCCCGCATGCGACAACTTCCGGCACAACTTGTCCGCCCCGTGCTTGGTCCGCGTGAACACCACCGCCCGCTTCACCCCGGCCTCCCGCAGCAGGTGCTGCAGCAGCGACACCTTCCTCGCCCGCGGCACAGAATACATCCGCTGCGTGATCAGCGGCGCCGCCGACGCAACCGGAGTCACCGACACACGCACCGGGTTCTTCAGCAGCGCTTCGGCCAGGTGCGTGATCTCCTTCGGCATCGTCGCCGAGAACAGCAGAGTCTGCCGCGGCGCGGGCGGCCCCGGCAACGCCGCCACGATCCGCCGGATCGGCTGGATGAACCCCATGTCCAGCATCCGGTCCGCCTCGTCCAGCACCAGGATCGACACCGCCGTCAGGATCACCAGCCGCTGCTCCATCAGGTCGATCAGCCGCCCGGGCGTCGCCACCAGGATGTCCACGCCCCGGTGCAGCGCCCGCACCTGGTGAAACTGGTTCACGCCCCCGAAGATCACCGTGTGCGTCAGCCCGGTATGCCGACCGTACGTCGCGAAACTCTCCCCGATCTGCGACGCCAGTTCCCGCGTCGGCGACAGGATCAGCGCCCGCGGGATCGCCGGACCTCGCCGCGACTTGTCGATCGGCATCTCCCCCAGCCGGTGCAGGATCGGCAAAGCAAACGCCGCCGTCTTCCCGGTCCCCGTCTGCGCGCACCCCAGGACGTCCCGCCCGAGTATCCCGGGCGGGATGCACTGCGCCTGGATCGGCGTCGGCTTCGTATACCCCTCTTCTTCGACCGCCCGCAGCAGATGCGACGCAAGCGTCGGCGGGCCCAGCGTTGAGAAAGTCTGCAAGGGCGAAATCACTCCTGAGTTCAAGTCTTCGGCGCACGCTCGCGAGCCGCGGCTCGGCCCAATGCCGGGTCGATCCTCTATCGTCGCCCGCTATCGGTCTGTACTTCAGCCCGGCGCCGCCGCACCGCCCCCCGCTGGCCGCCGTGGCCCCCGCTGAAACAGCCGACATCCCTCGGCTTGGGCCCACTGTAGGCGCCCCTCCATCCTCGCGCCGCCACCCCCGCTTCGCCCCTGCCTCACTCTCGCGTCTACTCTCGCGCAATGCACCCCGATCCCGGAATGAACTCGCCCCCTCCGGGCCCGTACGCCGCCCCCGCCCTGGCACGCAACACCATCCTCGGGCTCCTCGCCAGCGTCGCGCTCGCCATCGGAAAACTCCTCGCCGGCCTCATCGGCCATTCCACCGCCCTTATCGCCGACGCACTCGAATCCTTCGCCGACACCATCGGCTCCATCGTCGTCTGGCGCGCCCTCCAAGTCGCCGACAAGCCCCCGGACGCCGCCCACCCCTACGGCTACGGCAAGGCCGAAGCCGTCGCCGCCCTCATCGTCGGCGGCCTGCTCCTCCTCGCCGCCGGGTTCATCGTCGTTCACTCCTTTGAGGAACTGCTGACCCCCCACCGCGCCCCGGCAGCGTGGACCCTCTGGGTCCTCGTCGCCGTCATCCTCGTCAAGGAAGCCCTCTTCCGCCTCGTCCTCCGCGGCGCCGAACTCGGTGATTCCGACGCCGCCCGCGCCGACGCCTGGCACCACCGCAGCGATGCCGTCACCTCCGCAGCCGCTCTTATCGGTGTCAGCGTCGCCATCTTCGGGCCCCGCTGGTTCGACGCGCCCCGCCTCGTCCTCGCCGACGAGATCGCCGCCATCGCCGCCAGCGGCGTCATCGCCCTCACCGCCACTCGCCTCGTCCGCCCCGCGCTCCACGAACTCCTCGACGCCGCCGCCCCTGCCCTCGCCGCCGCCGTGCGACAAACCGCCGCTGATATCCCGGGCGTTCGACTCGTCGAGAAGATCCACGCCCGAAAAAGCGGCCGCGGCTATCTCGTCGACATGCACCTGCACGTCGATCCCGATCTCTCCGTTCGCGTCTCGCATTCGCTCGCCGGACAGGTCCGCGCGGCGATCCGGCGTCAGCACGCCAGCGTGCGCGACGTGCTCATCCACATCGAACCCGCCGAACCCGTCTGAGCCGCTGAGTTCGACCGTACCCGGCCGCCCCCCGGCGCGGACTCATGCCGTCACCCCGCCCGCGGCGCCCGACGCCGACGCGTCACCATGATCATCCCGCTCAGCATCAGCGCCGCGCTCCCGGGCGTCGGCACGTTCGGCTCCCCGAGCGACGTGCCGTATTGGAAGTTCACGTTCCGAATCGAAGCCTCGGGGTCAAACCCGCTCGGCAGCCCCGTAAGCGTGAAGACCACCGAGTGCCGGATGAACGCATTCCCGCCCGTCACCTGCGCATTGCCCGACGCGAGGTTGTCCGACGCCGAGAGCAACCCGTACTGCATCCCGTTCACCGCCACCGGACCTTCCAGGTTCGGGCCCGGAAAGTTCGCGTCGCCAAACAGCCCGAACCCCGACGAGGAAATCCCTTACGCCGACCCGCGCGGCGCGCCCGAAAGCCCGCCCTCATACGCCCATTCCCCGCCCACGACGCCGCCCGCCGGCTGTCCATCCGGATCGAACACCACGCTCGAACCGCTTGCCAGCACCGCGCTCACGCTCGTCAGGCTGAGCGACACGCCGTTCACGTCCCAGAACAGCGCCGTCAGCACATCCGCCGGCGCCAGCACGTCCCCGCCGATGTTTGACAGCGTGACCACCAGGTCCGGGCCCTGCGCCTCGAATGTCGCGCTGGCGCTCAGGTTCCCCTGCGTCGCCGTCACATTCAAAATGCCCGCGCTCGCCGACGACGCGGCCGCCAGCAACCCCGATACGCAACCCAGCCTTGAGAGAGTGTTCATAAATAGTCCATGTCAGGCAATCGACGAACATCGGCGCGGCAACACCGCACGCACCCTCGCATTTGCACAGATCAGCACGCAACATTCGCCGAACTCCGTTCGGCCTCGAGAGAACTCGATCATCCCGGCTGTGACCGTCGCCGCGATGACCTCCATATCAATGCGATGAAGTATGCCACGCGGTTTGCATATTTCACGATTCCCACGCCCGATCGCGCCCCGAGCCACGTCAATCTGGGCGAGCCGGAACATCGCTGCGGGCCCCCGGTCGTTATTCGAGCCTCGCCACGTCTCATAGCAACGCGCCCACCTTCGCGCCCACACCGCTCGGATACGCTTGCCCATGCCCGCCACCATCGATGAGGGCCTCTGCATCCGCCAGTGGGATTTCTCCGAAACCAGCCAGACCGTTTCGGTGCTGTGCCGTCGCGCGGGGCTCGTCAGGGGACTGGCCAAGGGTTCCAGGCGCGCCACCCATCCCTACTCCGGCGGCATCGAACTCCTCACCCGAGCCCTCATCGGCATCATCCCCAGGCCCTCCGCCGAACTCGCGCTCATCACCGAATGGGACCTGCAGGAAACCTTCCCCGCACTGCGCCGGTCGCTCGCCGCCCACCACGCCGGGCTCTACGTCGCCGACCTCATCCAGCACGCCGTCCACGATCACGACCCGCACCCGCGCCTCTATGACGAAGCGATCCTGGCCCTGCGTTCACTCGAGCACCCCGCCGCCCGCGACTCGATCCTCACTCGCTTCCAGTGGGCGCTGCTCGCCGAGACCGGCTACAAGCCCGAACTCCTGCACGACGCCGCGAGCGGGCGCCCGCTCCCCCCGGCCGCCTGGCACTTCTTCGACCCCCGCCTCGGAGCCCTCACCAGCCCCCCCGCGAGCGCCGACCCTGAGCCCCCCTCGCACGCCCACCACCCATCCCTCTGGCGCGTCCGCCGCGAAACCATCTCGGCACTCCTCGCGATCAGCCAGACTGTTGAACGCGGGCCAGCCCCCAACGACCCCGCTCCGCCCTCGGACCCCTCCACCGCCCGCGCCGCTCGGTTCCTCGCCGCCTACGCGCGCCACGTCTTCGGGCGCGAGCCCCGGACCATGAGTCTTCTCTTCGGATCGCGCCTCCCGCGGTAGCGTCACTGGATCCGCATCATCCGCGCGAACTCGTCGAATCGCCACTTCAGTTCGTCCGTCGTCAGCCGCGACAGCCGATCCAGGCTGAACGACTCGATGTTGAACGACGCCGTCACCGTCCCGTGCGCCAGCCCGCGCAGGATCACCTCCAGCGATTTCGCATCCGCCCCGGGGTGCCGCGCGCAGTGCGACGAGATGAACCCCATCATCCCCCCCGCGAACGTATCGCCCGCTCCCGTCGGGTCGATCACCGTCTCCGCCGGGTACGCCGGCAGCGCCCCCATCCCGTCTCGGTGCACGAACAGGCACCCGTGCTCCCCTTTCTTCACCACCACAAACCGCGGGCCCATGTGCAGAATCCGCCGCGCCGCCGCCACCGTGTTCCGCTTCCCCGTCAGCAGTTCCGCCTCGTCGTAGTTCAGCACCAGCCCGTCGATGCTCGACAGCAGTCGATCCAGTTCCCCCCGCGCCGTGTTGATCCACAGGTCCATCGTGTCCGCCACCACCAGCCGCGGCTTGGCGAAGTTCGACAGCAACTGCATCTGCACCCCAGGATGCGTATTGGCCAGGAACACGAACTGCGAGTCCGCGAACGATTCCGGCACCACCGGCGGCGCCTCCAGCAGCACGCCCAGTTCCGTGAACAGCGTGTCCCGCTTGTCCATGTTCTCGTGGTACTTCCCTCCCCACCGAAACGTCTTGGAACCCCCGCGGACTTCCAGCCCCGACGTATCGATCCCCCGGAACTTCGCCAGCGTCAGGAAGTGCTCCTGCGGAAAGTCGTCTCCCACCACCGCCACCATCCTCACCCTGTCATAAAACGACGCCGCCGCCGCGAAGTACGTGCACGAACCCCCCAGCACACCCTCGACGTGTCCGGTGGGCGCGTAGATCGTGTCGATGCCGACGGTCCCGGTGACAATGAGCGACATGAGCGGGCTCCAGGGCCAGGTGAACACAAAAACGGGCCGCACTATACGGCTCCAAAGCCTCGCACACGCCCGGCACGCCGTTCAAAAACACAGCGTGCCCACTTGGACACGCTGCGAAAAAAATCTGGATCTCCACCCCCCCGCTCGTTCCCTACTTCGCGTCGCTCTGGATGATCAGTGGAATCAGATCCTCATTCGGCAGTTTCAGCGCCCCCATCAGAGACGCCGCCGCCGTCGCCTTCGCGTTGCTCCCTTCCCCCATCGCCATCTTCACCACCGCGCTCACCTGCCGCGGCTCCAGCAGGTTGCCGAACCGCTTGGCCGAATCAGCCACCCGGCCCAGCAGCCCCACCAGTTCCGCCTCCTCCAACGTCCCCATCGCCGCGTCCATCAGCGCGACCTGCACGCTCTTACTCGGGATGTACGACAGCACTTCCGCCACCGCCAGCATCGTCGGCCCGTCGCTGTCCTGCAGCGCGCTCATCAGCGGGCCCGATGCATCCGACACCTTCAGCACGTCGTTGTTCGACACCGCAAGGTCTCGCAGCACCGCCAGCGAACGCCGGTTGTAGTCCGACGCCTCGTCCGGCGACACCTTCTCCCCAACCGCCGATTCCAGCAGTTGCTCCGCCGCCGTCGCCACCTCGTCCTGGCGCAGCCCCTCCCGCACCACCTTCACACGCGCATCGCCCGAATACTTCTTGTCCAACTCGAAGTACCCCGGCGCCGCCACCTGCGCCAGCACCGGCGTCGCCGACAGGTTCACTCGCCCGTGCGCCTCCGAGATCAGGCTCTCCGTCGATTCCTTCGGGAGCACCGCCACGATCAGGTCAATCCCCGGCGCCTCCGCCAGTTCCTGCTCGATGTCTCGGAACGATCGCGCCGGCGACAGCACCGTGAACCCCTTCCCCTCCAGCGCCGTCTTGATCGGCCCCTGGTCCGCCGGGTTGTCCGCGATCACGATCGCGAACCGGTCCGATGCGTTCCGGATCGCCGACGCCAGCAGCGGCACCACCCGGTCCGATCCTTCAAACCCCGTCCGCGGCTGCGCGGCTCCCAGCGCCAGCGCCGCCTCGTACTGCACCCGCCTATTCGGATAACTCAGCGCCTCCAACAGCGGCCGCCGGCTCGACGACCCCCCATCGCCCCACAGCCCGCTATCTCCCGCCGTCCGCTCGATCGCCGCGATCGCCCGCCGCGCCAGCGGCGTGTCCTTCGTGTCCAGCGCCCGCGCCAGCACCTGCTCCGATGCCGTCGCACCCGCCGCCACCGCGAAATACGTCGCGTCCCGCCGCGACGCCGGGTACACCGGGTTCTCATACCCCCCCGGCGTGTCGATCTCCCGCGAAAAATTCGACGCCAGCCACAGCGACAACGCGTTCCCGTTCGACTTCTCGTGCCCCAGCGCCTTCTCACACAGCCGCATCGCCATCGCTTCGTGGAACACTTCCGTCTTCACCGGCGTCGGCACCAGCCCGACCCCCGGGTTGAACGCCCACAGCAACTGGTACTCCTCGTCCGGAAAACTCGTCAGGCTCCGAGACTCCGCGTAATACCCGTTCGCCAGTTCCACGAACGCCGCCGACACGCTCGCCTCGTCGCTCGCCGACGCTCCCGAGCCCAGTCGCCCGATCGCCCGGTCGCACGCCCCTCGAACCGCCTCCGACTTCGTCGCCAGACGCAGTTCCGCCAAGTACGGCACCGCCGTGTAGTACTGCGCCGTCGCATCCCCCAGCACGCTCACGATCGTCTCCTGGCTCGACGGATCGAGCCCGGCCAGCGCCGTGCACAGCGGGATCGTCGCGAACCGCCCCAGCGAAATCAGCACCTGCCTCACCTCCGACTGCCGCACCGGATCCGTCTGATCCAGAAACGCCTGCAGCAACTGCGGCATCGCGTATTCCCGCGCCGCCAGCAGCCGCTGACGACCGTAATCCCGCTCCCGCAGCGACTTGGTCAAGAGACCGATGTTCCGGGAAATCTCCCCCGCGTTCCGCGCCGCCGCCAGTTTCCCTGCCGTGTACTTCGCGTACAACTTCCCCGCGTTCTCTTCCAGGTCCTTGTTCTTCTGCGAACTGATCACCACCGACTCAAAGTCCCGCTCCCGCTTGGCCCAGTCCTCCACCAGCGCCGCGAACTGCTCATCCGACAGCCCGGCCTCCATCAGCGCCTTGGCAAAGTCGTTCGCCAGGTCCGTCCGGTTGATCCGCGAGTAGTGGATCCAATCGTTCAGCATGTCCACCAGCCGCGCTCGCTCCTGCCTCTCGGGCTGGTCCGCTCCCGTCTGGCCAAACGCCGGCGCCACCACCGACACCCCAACCCCGTCCAGCCCTCCCGCCACCGCCGCCGTGAGGCCCGCGGCCATCAGCATCGATGCCGTTCGTCCTCCAGACCGGAAAGCAGCGCGGGATGGCACACGGGCGGTGAAGAGCGGGAACATTGCAAATCGCACAGGAGGCTCCTAACGGTCGTCTTGCTGGGACCGGGTTCTTTGGCGGGTGAATGGAGTGATCGAACGCGACACCGGACGGTACATGTGATCTCTGAAACGGAAACGCCGCAAGCCTGCGGGAGGGGGACGGGAGGGGGGCGGGAGGGGGGGGTGGGATTCGGTACGAACATCCCGTCTCCACGGATCCCCCACGCCCGCCTATCTCGCGGGCGGCTCCCTCCCACGGGCCGCAGAATCTATCCGATCACGCTTGTCCGGTCAATTCCACGGTCTGCCCACGCTTGCCACCCCTCCCCCGCTCCAACCGCCACCAAAGGTCCACCCGTTCATTCGCCTGACATTCTCCTCCTTCCCGCCCAAGGGGGATGGGGGGAGGGGGGAAAGGAGGGGGTGCAGGATAGCAACGTCGCCACCATCCTGCCGGATATCGTTGCCTCAGCACATCGAAGCCTCTCAGCCGCCCCGGACGGGGCCGAGCGGCCGACCAGACCGGGCACAGGGGGCCGTCATGAACACGCTCGATCGCTACATCGCCCGTCAGTACCTCACCAACGTTCTGTCGCTGCTCGTGCTGCTCGGGTCGTTCGTCGTCACCATCGACGTCGCCCTCAATCTCAACCGCTACACCGCCGTCCTGCGAAAAACACCCGGCTCCCAGACGCTCTCCATGATCGGTCGCGTCGTCCGCACGGGCGACCTCGTCATCGACCTCTGGTGGCCCCGGCTCCTTCAACTCTTCGTCTTCCTCTTGGGAATGGTGCTCGTCGGCGCCATGGGCTTCACCGTCTCCCAACTTGTCCGCCACCGTGAACTCGTCGCGATCATGGCCGGCGGAGTCAGCCTCCGCCGCGCCGCCCGCTCGATCCTCCTCGTCGCCGCCGCAATGACCCTGCTCCAGATCGCCGTCCAGGAACTCGCCATCCCCCGCATCGCCCCGCTCCTGGTCCGCGACGCCGGCGACGCCGGCAACCACGACATGAAGGGCTTTGAGATCCCCCTCACCGACGACGGCCAGGGCCGCCGCTTCTTTGCCCGCCGATTCGACCCCGCCTCTCAATCCCTCTCCGGCCTCATCATCTGGGAAATGGACGACTCCGGCTTGATGCGCCGCAGCATCCGCGCCGACGCCGCCACCTGGGACCCCGATCAGCACGCCTGGCTCCTCGCCGGCGCCTCCACCCACGACTACAACGCGTCCCCCGCCGATCCCGCTGACGCCGCGCCGCCTCCCCCCGCCGGGCCCATCCATACCCCGCTCGATCCCACCGCCATCACCCTCCGCCAGCACGCCAACTTCAGCCACTCGCTCTCCTGGGCTGAACTCTCTCGCCTCCTCCACGTCAAAAACCTTGACGACGCCCTGCACGACAAACTCCTCCGCATCAAGTTCGGCCGCGTCTCCATGATCATCTCCAACTTCCTCACCCTCCTCATCGTCATGCCCTTCTTCCTCACCCGTGAACCCAGAAACATGGTCCTGCAGTCTCTCAAGTGCGCCCCCGTCGGCATCGGTTCCCTCATGGGCGGCGTCCTGGGTGCGTCCGCCGCCCTCCCCGGCATCCCGCCCGGCCTGGGCGTCTTCCTCCCCGTCGTCGTCCTCGCCCCCGTCGCCGTCGCCAGCATCTCTTCCATGCGCACCTGACCCGCGCGCCCGTCCTCCGGACTGGTCCCTCGCGAATCATCGGCCCCCCCGCCGGCCGGTTCACACCCCCGCGAACCCGTGCTATATTGGTACAAAGTCGGCATCGCCTTCCCCCTCCCAGTGCACGCCGGGGGAGCGAGGGGTGTGCCGTTCACGCAATCATTCGCCCGGCCCCCGCGCGAGCCGCGCTCAACCCGCAGGAGCATCCATGCCCAGCCATCCCCCCGCCGACATCCGAAACATCGTCATCGCCGGTCATGGGGGGTGCGGGAAGACCACGCTCACCGAACGCCTGCTCTTTACCGCCGGCGCCATCAAGAAAATGGGCACCGTCGAGGAAGGCAACACCACCAGCGACCACACCAAGGAAGAGATCCACCACAAGCACAGCCTCACCTCCGGCGTCGTTCACCTCCTCCACAACAACCACATGGTGAACATCGTCGATACCCCCGGCCTCTCCGACTTCGTCGGCCACGCCATCGCCTCCTTCCCCGCCGCCGAGACCGTCGCCGTCGTCATCGACGCCGCCAGGGGCATCGAGAGCACCACCCGCCGCCTCATGTCCGTCGCCGCCGAACGCAGAATCCCCCGCATCATCATCATCAACAAGATCGATCACCACGAGGGCGACCTCGAAGATCTCGTCGAGCGCATCCGCGACACCTTCGGCGCCATGTGCCTCCCCATCAACCTCCCCGCCGCCGGCGGCTCCCAGGTCATCAACGTCTTCGATCACGACGGCTCCGACGCCGCCGGCGACCAGACCGACTTCTCCTCCGTCCGCGACGCCCACAAGGCCATCATCGAGCAGATCGTCGAAGTCGAAGAAAAACTCATGGAGACCTACCTCGAAAAGGGCGAGGCCTTCGACCCCGCCGATCTCCACGCCGCCTTCGAAAAATGCCTCGAAGAAGCCCACCTCGTCCCCATCTGCTTCGTCTCCGCCAAAACCGGCGTCGGCGCCGAAGACCTCCTCCACGTCTTCGCCGACCTCTGCCCCAGCCCCGTCGAGGTCCAGCCGCCCGAGTTCGCCTTCACTCCCATCTCCCCCTCCGGCGAGCCCGGCGACGAACAGGATTTCATCCCCAAACCCGACCCCGCCGGTAAGGTCATCGCTCACGTCTTCAAAGTCACCACCGACCCCTTCGTCGGCAAACTCGCCTACTTCCGCGTCCACTCCGGCGTCGTCCGCGCGAAGTCCGAACTCTTCCTCAACGACCACAAAAAAGCCCTCAAAATCGGCCACCTCTACCGCGTCCGCGGCAAGGACATGGTCGAAGTCGATTCCCTCGGCCCCGGTGACATGGGCGCCGTCTCCAAAATCGACGAACTCCACTTCAACGGCGTCCTCCACGACTCCCACGAGCACGACTCCGTCCACCTCAACCCACTCCCCATCCCAAGGCCCATGTTCGGCCTCGCCGTCGAACTCAAAAACCACGCCGACGAAGCCAAGTTCTCCACCGCCTGCGCCAAACTCATGGACGAAGACCCCTGCTTCAAGGTCGAACGCATCGCCGCCACCAAGCAGACCGTCATCTACGGCCTCGGCGAACTCCACCTCCGCGTCGTCCTCGAACGCCTCAAGGAAAACTTCGGCATCGACCTCATCACCTCCCGACCCAAGGTCGCCTACAAGGAAACCATCACCGCCAAGGCCGACGGTCACCATCGTCACAAAAAACAGACCGGCGGCGCCGGTCAGTTCGGTGAGGTCTACCTCCGCGTCGAGCCCCTCCCCCCCGACCACCCCGACGGCTTCGAGTTCGTCTCCGAAGTCGTCGGCGGCACCGTCCCCCGCCAGTACTGGCCCGCCGTCGAAAAGGGCTGCCGCATGGTCATGTCCGACGGCGCCATCGCCGGCTACCCCATGCAGGGCGTCCGCGTCGCCCTCTACGACGGCAAATACCACGACGTCGATTCCAAGGAAATCGCCTTCGTCACCGCCGGCAAAAAAGCCTTCATCGACGCCGTCAACAAGGCGCGACCCGTCCTCATGGAGCCCTTCGTCATCCTCGACATCACCGTCCCCAGCAAATACATGGGCGACCTCACCGGCCTCCTCTCCAGCAAACGCGGCCGCGTCGTCGATACCGAAGTCGGCGCTGCCGATTCCGCCCACATCAGGGCCCAGGCACCCCTCTCCGAGGTCCAGAACTTCTCAAACGAACTCAAGTCCATGACCGCCGGCCAGGGCTCCTTCGCCATGGACTACTCCCACGACGAACGCACCCCCCCGCACGTCCAGCAGGAAGTCATCGCCGCCTACAAGCCCAGGCACGACGAAGACTGATCACCGATCCGACCCGAAGTGGATCAGCAGCGTCAGCAGCGTGAACACCGTCCCGTTGTGCAGCGCGTGCGCGGTCATCGACGGGATCAGCGACCCGCGCGACTCCCGCATCAGCGCGAACACCGCCCCAAGCGAGAAGATCGCCACGAGTTGCACCATCAGGTACGGGTGCATCAGCGCGAACGCCCCCGCCGATATCACCACCGCCGCCAATGCCCCCGCCTTCCCCCGCACCAGCCGGTACAGGTTGCCCCGGAAGATCGACTCCTCCACCACCGGCGCCCAGACCACCACCAGCAGGAACACCATGATCGTCTGGAGCAACCCGCCCGACGCCATGTCCACCAGCCGGTCCGCCGACGGCGGGACCGCCTTGCGCCCCGTGATCATCTCATAGAGCATCATCAGCACCACCACGATCAGCACCGCCACCACGTACACCGGCAGCGACGCCAGATACGCCCCAACGCCGAACATCACCTCACGCGCCACCCCGCGCCCCCGGTGCCACCCCACCAGCGCCCGCGTCATCCTCCAGGGCACCCCCCGCGCCACCGGCCACAGCAGCACCAGCACCAGCACCCACTGCGACAGCAGCCCGAACCACAGCGGGTCCACCCCCATCCTCCGAAACGGAATCACGTACCGCAGCCCCACCAGCGCCAGAAACCCCAGCGAAAACAGCGTGAACGTCTCCAGCCACACCCGCCCGCCCCGCAGCCCCGGCTTCAACTCCGCAAACTCATCCCGCCAAGGCGTGCTCCACCGTTTCAGCGTCCCCGTCCCCACCAGCACCGCCCCCACGATCAGCAGCACGATCCCCGACAGCAGCCCCACCACCACCACCACCCCGAACGTCCCCAGGATCGCAAAGAGCGCCAGGCCGTCTCCGACCGACTCCTTCCGGAAGTCCACAAGGGACCCCGCGTTCGATCCGCCGCTCGCGATCGTCGCCGCCGGCGCCCCCGGTCCCCCCCGATGCCCCCACGCCTCCGGTGCCGTCGCCGCCAGTTTCCCCACCCACCCGTGAC